>JANNJM010000087.1:0-308851 GCA_031395645.1 Gammaproteobacteria bacterium
CCTCATTTCAAGGGAAATGAGGCATGTCCCCATTCGCGCCTGAAGGCGCTCCTACAGGCCGAGCAGCAGGGCAGCGACCACCCGCCGATCCTCGGCGATGAGCACGTTATAGGTACGGCAGGCGGCGGCGGTGGCCATGACCTCGAACCCCACGCCCCGCGACATGATGGTGGTCAGGAGGCGATTAGCAGCGAAACGATGGGTCGAGCCAGTGCCGAAAAGGATCACTTCGGGCTCAAGCTCAAGGGCGGCGTTAAAGTCGTCGAGTTGCAATTCCGCGATCGGCCGCGGTCTCCAGTCCGTGACGATGCGGTCAGCGCTGACAACTATCGCACCGGTGTAACTCGTGCCGCCGATCAGAACGGCGGTCGGTGTGACGGACTGTATATAATTCCCGGTGCCTTTCTCGGCGTGCAGTTTCATGACCCTACCCCACTGTCACCGGACGATAGCATGAGCCTGCGCGACGCGGCGCCAGTGGCCCGTCCTGACATCCGTTGTCGGGTTGCCCCCGAGGGGTCTGTCAATGCTCTGCCCGGCGAACTGCACCCCGTTCTGCGGCGCGTGCTGGCCGCCCGGCAGGTGACGTCCGGCCAGCTGCAGCCCGGACTCGGCCAGCTGCTCCCGGTCGCCGGGCTGCCGGGGGTCATCGCGGCTGCAGAGCGACTCGTGGCTGCAAGGGTCAGTGGCGAGCGCGTGCTTATCATCGGAGACTTCGATGCCGACGGGGCAACGGCCACGGCACTCGCGATGAATTGCCTGCGCACCTTTGGGTTTGCCGATCCCGGCTTCCTGGTTCCCGATCGTTTTACGCTGGGTTATGGCCTGTCACCGGGCATCGCGGAGTTGGCAGCCGCCCGCCGACCCGCACTGCTGCTGACGGTGGACAACGGCATCACCAGCTTCGAAGGCGTACGCCGTGCCCGGGAACTCGGCATGGAGGTGCTGATCACCGATCATCACCTCGCGGGTCCGGAGCTGCCCGCTACTGCACTCATCGTAAATCCGAACCTTCCCGGGTCCAGCTTTGGCAGCCCGGCGTTGTGCGGCGTGGGCGTGGCCTTCTATCTGATGGCTGCCACCGGACGGCGCCTTGCCGAGCGCGGTCTGGTTCCTGCAGAGGTCGCACGCGAGGCCGTAACGGCCTGTCTTGACCTGGTAGCGCTAGGCACTATCGCTGATCTCGTGCCGCTCGATTTTAATAACCGGATTCTGGTTGGGGAGGGGCTCCGGCGCATCCGCGCAGGCCGCACGCGCCCGGGAATCGAGGCGCTGTTTGGTGTCGCGGGGCGTAAGCCCGCCGTTGCCCGCAGCAGCGACCTGGGCTTTGCAATTGCGCCACGGCTAAACGCCGCCGGCCGTCTCACCGACATGACCCTCGGCATCGAGTGCCTGATGGCGGCGGATGACGGCACAGCCCGGGGACATGCTGCGCAGCTCGACGCGCTCAACAAGGAGCGGCGCGTGTTGCAGGACCGAATGCAGGCAGAAGCGCAGGTTCAGGTTGCAGGCTTGTCCTCCGCCTCGGTGGCTTCTGGCGGCGCCTGCTGTTTGTTCGATGACCGCTGGCATCCGGGCATTGTCGGACTGGTGGCAAGCCGCATTCGCGAGATCACGGGCGAGCCGGCCATCGCGTTTGCCCGGGCCACCGAGCCAGGCATGCTCCGTGGGTCAGCCCGGTCAGTGGAGGGTATCCACGTCCGTGACGTCATTGCCAACGCCGTCGCCAGCATGCCAAATCTGAACATTCGCTATGGCGGGCACGCGATGGCGGCAGGGCTAACCCTCCCGGAGGTGGATCTCGGCGCCTTTCAGCGTGCAGTGGCAGCGGAGTTGGCGCGTGTGCGCGCTCCACTGGGTGGGGCTGGGATTGTCTGGACTGATGGCGGTCTGATGCCCGATCAGATCCAGCTGGATTTCGCTGAAATTCTGGCGGCCGCCGGCCCCTGGGGGCAAGCCTTTCCGGAGCCGCTGTTTGACAACCTGTTCACGATTCGCGAGCAGCGGGTGGTCGGCGAACAGCACTTGAAGCTTCGCGTTGTACATCAGGACGGAGGCCCGGTTCAGGATGCGATCGTGTTTCGTCATGCCCCGCTCGAGACCGGCCGAAACGTGGCCGCCCGGCTGGTTTTCAGGCTCGACGTCAATCACTTCCGTGACACGCGCACCGCCCAGCTGGTTGTTGAGCATCTGGAATGCGTCTAGCATTCCCGCTTTCACGCACGATGCCAGTCAATGGAAACCGCCCAGATTAAGCTCTCCATCCGCGACCTCCGCGAGCGCAGTGGCGCTCTCAGGGGGTATCTTTGACTTCGACGCCAAACTTCGGCGCCTGAGTGAAGTTCGGGAGGCCCTGCAGGATCCGACGGTCTGGAGTGACCCGGCCAGAGCCCAGGCCCTCGGAAAGGAGCAGTCAGAGCTGGAGGCCGTCGTGGAGCGAATCGGGCAGATTGATCGCGCCCTCGAGGACTCGCAAGGGTTGCTGGAGCTTGCGGAGGACGAGAATGACGAAGCCACCGTTGACGAGGTGCTTCGCGACCTGAAGGGTGTGACCAGTACCGTCGAGCAGCTCGAATTTTCCCGGATGTTCGCCGGCAAACTCGATGCGTCCAACGCCTTTCTGGATATTCAGGCTGGGGCTGGCGGCACGGAGGCCCAGGACTGGGCGGCCATGCTGCTCCGAATGTATCTGAAATACGCTGAGTCGAACGGCTTCTCCGGAGAGATGATTGAGGCTTCCTCGGGTGAAGTAGCTGGGATCAAAAGTGCCACGATCCATGTCGTAGGCCCCTATGCATATGGCTGGCTGAGGACGGAAACGGGTGTCCATCGTCTCGTGCGCAAGTCACCCTTCGATTCCGGCAATCGTCGGCACACCTCATTCGCCGCCGTCTTCGTGTCACCTGAAATTGACGACGATATAGAGATCGAGATCAACCCGGCTGACCTGCGGATCGACGTCTATCGGGCCAGCGGGGCGGGCGGCCAGCACGTCAACAAGACGGAATCTGCTGTCCGTATCACCCATATACCCACAAATACCGTTGTGCAGTGTCAGAGTGAACGCTCCCAGCACAAGAACCGGGCTACTGCGCTCAAGCAGATGCGCGCCAAGCTGTATGAGCTGGAAGAGCAGAAGCGGCGGGCAGAAGCGCAGGCGCTGGAGGATACCAAGTCCGACGTGGGCTGGGGCCAGCAGATCCGCTCCTATGTCCTCGACCAGTCGCGAGTGAAGGATCTGCGTACCGGTGTTGAATCCAGTACTCCAGACAAAGTTCTCGATGGTGATCTGACCAAGTTCATCGCCGCCAGTCTCAAGCAGGGCCTCTGACCATGATTCAGGAAGATAACAAGCTGGTAGCGGAGCGCCGGCGCAAACTCGACGAGCTGCGTGCCGCCGGATTCCGGTTTCCAAACGACTTCCGCCGCAGCGCACTGGCAGGCCAGCTGCACGCCATCTATGACGGGTATAGCAACGAGACGCTGGAGGCAGTGCCCATTGAGGTGCAGGTCGGAGGGCGCATGCTGACCAAGCGGATCATGGGTAAGGCCAGCTTTGCGACTCTTCAAGATCGTTCTGGCCAGATCCAGGTTTTTCTTCAGAGGGAAATTCTGGGTGACGCGGCCTACACGGGATTCAAGAGTCTCGATCTCGGTGATATCGTCGGCGTGCGCGGCACGATGTTCCGCACAAAGACAGGCGAACTCAGCGTGAAGGCAGCGGAACTGGTGCTGCTGACCAAGTCCCTGCAGCCCCTTCCCGAGAAGTTTCATGGACTGACCGATCAGGAGTTTCGCTACCGCCAGCGATATGTGGACCTGATCGTCAACGAGGAAACCCGCCGCGTCTTCGAAATCCGTACTCGGGTCGTGCAGTTCCTCCGCTCATACCTCAGCGCGATGGATTTTCTGGAGGTCGAGACACCGATGATGCAGGCCATACCCGGCGGTGCCGTAGCCCGGCCCTTCATCACCCATCACAACGCACTCGACCGGCAGCTCTACCTGCGCGTCGCTCCAGAACTCTATCTGAAACGCCTGGTCGTCGGCGGCTTCGAGCGGGTCTATGAATTGAACAGGAATTTCCGTAATGAGGGCGTCTCCACGCAGCACAATCCTGAATTCACCATGCTCGAGCTGTATATGGCGTACGCGGACTTTAAGACCCTGATTGAGATGCTGGAAAACCTGCTGCGCAGCCTTGCAGTACACGTACTGGGTACGACGCAGGTTCCGTACCAGGGCACCCTGCACGATCTGGCGACGCCATTCCGCAGGTTGTCTGTGGAGGAGGCCGTGCTTCAGTACAACCCCGAGCTCGTCGTGAGCCGGTTGCGGGACGTCGTGTACCTGCGGGGTGTATGCGAGACTCTCGGCATTCCGGTGAAAGCCGCTTTCGGTGCCGGCAAGCTGCTCATCGAAATCTTTGAGAAGACGGCGGAACACCGGCTTGCCGACCCAACCTTCATCACGGGCTATCCGGCCGAAGTTTCGCCTCTCGCCCGACGGTCTGATACGGATCCGTTCCTCACCGACCGCTTTGAGTTCTTTATCAATGGACGGGAGCTGGCCAACGGCTTCTCGGAGCTGAATGATCCGGAAGACCAGGCGGAGCGTTTCCGCGCCCAGGTGGCGCAGAAGGATTCCGGCGACCTGGAGGCCATGTTCTACGACTCGGACTACATCACCGCGCTCGAGTACGGGATGCCGCCAACGGCAGGCCTCGGGATCGGCGTTGACAGGCTGGTGATGGTGATTGCAAACCAGGCGTCGATCCGCGACGTATTGCTCTTTCCGCACATGCGGGACGCAACCCCATAGCAGCGCCTTGTAGGAGCACCTTCAGGCGCGATCCATCCATCTGGAGGCCCCATGCAGGACGAAAAGATCAAGGTTCGCATCACCGAAAGCGATCAGGTTATCGAGGTCGTAGTGCTCAGCAAGCGGCCTGAGCGCATAGAAGTCGTCCTCGGCACGGGTATCCATAACGTACGCTGCGAGTTGCTGCCCACGCGAAATGGCAAGGCCTATTCCGGGTCCGTCAAGGGTCGCGAGATCGTTTACGAGCGGACGCCTGCGGAGGTCAAGGTGGATATTGACCGGCTCAATCCGACGTTGCGCAAGTCTCGGCCACCGTAAGTGTGGTCGCGCCTGAAAACGCTCCTACATTGGGACTTCGTAGGGAAGATCCAGGCGCCGAACAGCCCGGGTTCGTCCTTCGTCGAGGAACAGGGGCCCGGGCAGATCATCCAGAACGACAACGGCCAGAAACTCGCAACCGGCTTCGGTCGGTGCTGAACTGACCACCTTCCCGACGGCGCCGCGCTCTGCATACAATACCGCGCCGGGCGCCGGCGCGGAGGTCGCGCCGCTGAAGCGCAGCATCCGGCGCTTCACGCGACCGAGATACTGCATGCGGGCCACGATCTCCTGCCCGGTGTAGCAACCCTTCGTGAAGCTGATCCCGTCCTGGAGGTCCAGGTTTACCATGTGCGGGACAAACTCGCCCGTGGTCTCGGAGAGTATGGTGGGAATGCCCGCGCCGATGTCCGCGAGTTGCCAGTCGCTGCGTGGACTGGCGTCAGTACGGTATTGCTGCGTTTCAGTGGCGGGCCCCAAGAGGAGGTGGCGTTGTTTCTCGCCCAGGATTTGTACCAGCTGACCGGCAACTACCGGGGCCGGCGTTCCGATCAGTCCAATGACGGTCAGGTCCAACAGCATTGTCTGTACTTTTGCCCGCAGGACGTACATTCGGAGTCGTTGCAGGAGGGCCTCGGCGAGCTCCGCCGGCACGAGCAGTGCGAGCGCGTCTTCAGTGGCGATCTCAGTGCTGAACAGATGGCCGGCGAACAGCAGGCGACCCTTGGCGTCGGCCCAGCCTGCCATTACGGTGTGGTCAGATCGGGCACTGGCAACGTCCTGGGTGAGTTGGCCCTGGAGGAAACTGAGGCGATCAGCTCCGCTGACGGCGAGTACGCGGAGATCATCGAGAGCAACGCTGCGGAGCACTGAAAGCCTTGGATTATGGGCAGTTGGCGGGACTTGGTCTGGAGATAAGAGACGCATTCTGGCACAATAATTCGGTGCCTGAATCCGGACCTGCTGAGCCCCCAGTGATCGACGCCACAAATGGCAGTGCGCTGCTTCCAGCTGCTGTTGTTCCTGCACCGACCACGAAACCCCGCGAGATTGGCGGTCCGACCGGCCCCGATCCCACGCGTTTCGGGGACTGGGAACGCGGCGGGCGCTGCATCGATTTCTGAGTGGAGCGTCCCATGAGTCCAGTCTCGCGGCCGCTGTCGCCGCACCTGCAGGTGTACCGCTGGCAGATCAGCAGCACGCTGTCGATCTTGCACCGACTCACCGGGGTCGGGTTGTCCTTGGGCGCTGTCGCACTGGTCGGCTGGCTGCTAGCCCTGGCAGCGGGTCAGGCGGCGTACGCTCAATTCAGCTGGGTGTTTGCGGGCTTGCCCGGCCAGGTATTTCTCATCGGCTGGACGCTCTGCTTCTGCTATCACCTGTGCAATGGCCTACGGCATCTGGCCTGGGACGCGGGCTACGGTTTCGACAAGAAGGCGGCGCGTAATTCGGGCATTGTCGTGGTTGCGGCCGCGAGTCTGCTCACCGCTGCCTTCTGGTTCGTCGCACTTTCGCGGGTGGCCGCATGAGCCTTAAGTCACCTCTCGGTCGTGTTCTCGGTCTCGGTTCGGCCCGCGCCGGGACCGAGCACTGGCTCGGCCAGCGGCTCAGCGCCGTCGCATTGGTGCCGCTGACGCTGTGGTTTGCGCTGGCCCTGCTCGCCCTGCCGGCACTGGACTTCTATGCTGTCAGTGCCTGGATCGCCGCCCCGCTGCACGCGGTCCTGCTGGTGCTGCTCGTTGCGACCCTGGTCTATCACTCAAGCCTTGGTACTCAGGTTGTTGCCGAAGACTACATTCACGCCCCGGGGCTGCGCGCTGTCGTTCTGGTACTCCTCCGACTGTTGCACATCGTCCTCGGCGTTGCCGGGATCCTGGCGGTGTTGCTTGTCGCCACCCGGGCGCCGCTATGATCGGGTCCTATTCGTTTGTCGATCACACTTACGATGTGCTTGTCATCGGGGCCGGTGGAGCGGGGCTACGCGCAACCGTGGGCTTGTCCGAAGCCGGCCTGTCGACCGCATGCCTCACCAAGGTTTTCCCCACGCGCAGTCACACGGTCGCCGCCCAGGGCGGGATCAGTGCGGCGCTTGGCAACATGGGTGAGGACGACTGGCGCTGGCACATGTACGACACCGTGAAGGGTTCTGACTGGCTGGGCGACCAGGATGCCATTGCGTACATGTGTAAGGAGGCCCCCGCCGCGGTCGTAGAGCTCGAGCACTACGGCGTGCCGTTCTCGCGAACGGATGACGGGCGGATCTATCAACGACCCTTTGGCGGCATGACCACGAATTTCGGGAAGGGCACCGCGCAGCGCACGTGCGCCGCGGCAGATCGCACGGGACATGCAATGCTGCATACCCTTTACCAGCAGTCCCTCAAGCACCAGGCCACTTTCTTTATCGAGTTCTTCGCGATCGATCTCATGATGGAAGACGGCGAGTGCCGGGGCGTGGTGGCCCTCGAGATGGCCACAGGCAAACTGCACCGGTTTCGGGCTCAGCAGACCATCCTCGCGACAGGTGGCTATGGTCGGGCCTACTTCTCCTGTACGTCCGCACACACCTGCACCGGCGACGGCAGTGCGATGGCCTTGCGGGCCGGGCTGCCACTGCAGGACATGGAATTCGTGCAGTTCCACCCCACGGGTATCTATGGTTCGGGGTGCCTGATCACTGAAGGGGCGCGCGGCGAGGGCGGGTATCTCACCAATTCAGCGGGCGACCGTTTTATGGAGCGCTACGCGCCCAATGCCAAGGACCTTGCCTCCCGCGATGTAGTCAGTCGCGCGATGACCATTGAAATCCGGGAGGGCCGGGGCGTCGGCCCCGACAAGGACCACATTTTTCTGCACCTGGAACACCTGGGACCAGGCGTCATTCAGGAGCGCCTGCCGGGCATCGCTGAGACGGCGCGCATCTTTGCGGGCGTTGATGTGACGCGGGAGCCCATCCCCGTTCTGCCGACGGTCCACTACAACATGGGTGGTGTGCCCACCAACGTGCACGGCGAGGTCCTGACACTCAGGAATGGCAATCCGGAATCGCCCGTGCCGGGCCTGATGGCCATCGGTGAGGCAGCTTGCGTCTCTGTTCATGGCGCGAACCGGCTCGGGTCAAATTCACTCCTGGATCTTGTCGTTTTCGGCCGGTCTGCGGCGGAGCGCTGTGCCCAGAAAGTGGCAGCAGGTGCCCGCCAGAAGGCTTTACCCACCAATGCGAGCGACCTTGCCGTTACGCGCCTCGACCGGCTGCGGAATGCCAACGGCAGTCGCGGCACCGCGGAAATCAGGCTGGAAATGCAGCGGATCATGCAAGCCCACGCCGCCGTGTTTCGAACTGGCGAATCGCTGCAGCTCGGTATCGACGCCCTGCGCCGATGTTACGCCTCGTTCGCCGATGTCCGGATTGCGGATCGCAGCATGATCTGGAATACCGACCTGCTTGAAACGCTCGAACTCGACAATCTGCTGTATCAGGCCATGGTTACGATTACCGGCGCTGCCGCACGCCACGAAAGCCGGGGCGCGCACGCCCGGGAGGACTTTCCTGCGCGCGACGATCTGCAGTGGCTCAAACACACACTGGCCTGGATCGATGCGAGCGGAAACGTCAGCCTCGATTCCCGGCCCGTCAGGCTTCAGACACTGACTGACGACGTGGAGACCATCGCGCCAAAGGCGCGTACTTACTAACGCCAAAGGAGCGAACGAGTTAGTCATGGGTGAATTCCGCCTGCCTGCCAATTCCCGGGTTGCGAAGGGCAAGACCCATACGGTGCCTTCGGCCGCGTCAGCGTCCGGCAGCGTCCGGCAGTTCCAGATCTATCGCTACGATCCTGATACTTCCGGTAATCCGAGTGTCGATACGTACGCAGTCGACACCGGGCGTTGCGGTCCCATGGTTCTAGATGCCCTGATCAAGATCAAGAACGAGATTGATTCGACGCTGACTTTTCGTCGCTCGTGTCGGGAAGGTATCTGCGGATCCTGCGCGATGAATATCGACGGGGTGAATACGCTGGCCTGTACGCAGGCGATCGCCGACATACGTGGGCCCGTGAAGATTTATCCGCTGCCGCACCTGCCCGTGGTCAAGGATCTGGTGCCGGACCTGACCAACTTCTATGCCCAGTACGCCTCCATCAAGCCCTGGCTCCAGACGCAGACGCCGCCGCCCCCGGATCGGGAGCGACTCCAGTCGAAAGAGGACCAGGAGCTGATCAATAGCCCCTCCGCCTGCATCCTGTGCGCGTGCTGTTCGACGAGCTGCCCGAGTTACTGGTGGAACAGCGATCGCTACCTTGGGCCAGCGGCGCTCCTCGCGGCCTATCGCTGGCTCGTGGATACGCGGGACGAGGCCACGGGGTCGCGCCTCGACGACCTCGAGGATCCGTTTCGCCTGTATCGCTGTCACACGATCATGAACTGTACGAATGCGTGCCCCAAGGACCTGAATCCGGCCAAGGCGATCGCCGCTACCAAACGCCTGCTGGCAGAGCGGCGCCTGTAGCAGGCTGGCGGTTCTTGGATAGCGAGCACCTTGCCCGTCTCCGCTGGCGCTGCCGACGGGGTATGCGGGAACTCGATGTGTTGCTACTGCGCTATCTCGAACGGGAGTTTCCAACAGCACTGCCGCCCGCCCAGGCCGCATTCGAGTCGTTGCTTTCCGCAGAAGATCCCGAGATTCTCGACTTGCTGGCGGGCCGCCTCGTGCCGGACGATGCGGCTCTCAATGCAGTCATCCAACGGCTACTTGCGCATTCTCGACATTGACCGTTCGTCCTGCCGACGCGTCCCTCTGCTAATTCTCGGCAGCGTCGTGCTTGCAATAGCCGGGCTTGGCTTGAGTGGCCTGCACTGGCGGTTGCTGGCACCGGCGTTGTGCCTGGTCCTGGTCAGCGGCCTGCACGAGTTGCGACGCGCGTGGCCCGGCTCGCCGCGGTGTGTGACATCGATCCGGATCTGGCCGGATGGCCGGTTTGTCGTGGGCTTTGGCCGGCAGCCGCAGGCGCTTGGGTCCGTGTCCCTTGAATCCGTAACCCTTGAATCCGTAACTCTGGCCCACTCATGGACGATACCGGGCTTCGCCCTTGGTTTGGCCTTTGTCTGCCCGGACCGACGCCGGTGCCAGGCGCTGCTGTTTCGCGATCAGTTGCCGCCGGATGTCTGGCGCCGGCTGCGCCTTCGGCTGCGTTACCCTGGCGCCTAGGCGAGCAGGATTCACGTAGAATCGCGCCAGGCGCTGCGCTGCATCACCGGGCGGGTGTCCGTTCCGTGAAGCCGGTGCTCAACATTCGGAGCTGCGCGTCACGCAGGGCGAACTTTCTGCGGGTGATCTTGTCTACCCGCCAGTGAGTTGCCAGCGCCCGCGATCCGAAACAGGACTTCGGGCATGGCAGGGACAAGCGGGGATCAGCTTCTCGTAGAGCGCGCTCAACGAGGTGACCGGCATGCTTTTGATCTGCTGGTGCGGAAGTACCAGCAGAAAATCGTCAGCCTCATCATGCGTTACGTGCGGGATCCGACAGAAGCTCTCGACGTGTCCCAGGAAGCTTTCGTGAAGGCCTATCGTGCCTTGCCTGGATTTCGGGGCGAGAGTGCTTTCTACACATGGCTCTACCGCATCGCGATTAACACGGCCAAGAACTACCTGGTGAGCCTGCAGCGAAAACCAGTCGACTACACTCTGGATGGTCAGGACCCGGAACATGCAGAGCGTAGCGGGTACCTCCGGGATGACGAGACCCCGGAGGCACTCGCCATGCAGGAAGAGCTGCGGGACGCGGTCGAGCAGGCTATCGCTGCATTACCAGAAGAGTTGCGAACCGCGATCATGCTGCGCGAAATCGAGGGGCTCAGCTACGAAGATATTGCCACGGCCATGGACTGCCCGGTCGGCACCGTCCGTTCGCGAATCTTTCGGGCTCGCGATGCCATTGACGTGGCGATCCGGCCCCTGACCGACCAGGCCCTCGATTGATCAAGACAGACCCGGAGAGAGCGACGACCATGATGACCGGCACGGATCACAACCCACTCATCGACGAGCAATTGTCAGCCTGGCTGGATGACGAGTTGCCCCACGAGGAACTGGAATTGTTGCGTGCCCGGCTGGATGAATCTCCGGAGCACCGGGCGCGCCTGGCCCGCTACAGCCTGATTGGATACCAACTCCGGGATCGCCAGCCTGGCCGGTTGCAATCCGGGTTGTTGGCCCTGAGCCTCAGTGCCCGCGTGAGTGCGGCCCTGCGCGGGCCGGTCGGCAGCACCGCCGAGGCGTCTTTGAGGGTTGCGTCTCCGTGGCCCAAACCCTGGCCCAAACCCTGGCCCAGTCGATTCCTGCCCTACGCGCTGGCCGCAGGGGTTGTCCTGGTTGCTGTCGGCCTGACGACCCTCCTGCACCAGGCTGGTGTTGGTCCGGGGTTCTCCGCGGGCAACCAGACGCAGGCCTCAGTCCAGGTGGTTTCTCCAGTCGAACGTCAGGCAACTCTGCGGGTGACGACCGGCAGCCGGGCGTCGCTGTCTCCGCAGCGGCTGACCAGCTATCTGGTCTATCACGGCGAGTACTCCGGTGTGTTGTCGGCGCGGGTCACTGAATCACATATCGTTAATCAATCCCGCTATGCGGGAGCTCTGCAGGCCGCGGACCTGTCACCGAGCCAGTGATCAGTTTCGTGAGATCCCGGGTCGCCTGCATCCTCGCTGGTGTGATCGCGGCTCTGCCTGCGGCGGGCAGTGACGACCCAGGGGGCTGGCTCGAAAGGATGAGCTACTCACTGGAGTACCTGAATTATGAAGGCACCCTGATTCACATGCAGGGTGCCGATGCCGCCGTCATGCGCATCGTGCATCGAGTCGAGAACGGCGTACGCACCGAGCGAATTACGGCCATGGACGAGGTTGGTCGCGAGATCATCCGCCGTGGCGAGGAAGTCACCTGCATCCTGCCGGATCAGCAGGCCGTCCTGGTCGGAATCCGCAGCGATGAGCGGCAGGGTACAAGCCCGCTGCGCGAGCAGTTTGCGGGCGATGTGCGTTTCGATAGCCGCTACTATCGGCTGGCCCTTGCCACTGGCGGGAAGTTTGTGGGCCGCGACACGCGCGTAGTTACGGTGCGGCCGACCGACAGCTATCGCTATGGCTATCGCGTCTGGC
This sequence comes from Gammaproteobacteria bacterium, assembly GCA_031395645.1. Lineage (GTDB taxonomy): Bacteria > Pseudomonadota > Gammaproteobacteria > Steroidobacterales > SHZI01. The sequence continues at coordinate 12,298 of JANNJM010000087.1, forward strand.
TGGACCACGCAACAGCCATGCCGCTGAAGGTGCAGATCGCCGGTGACGATGGCGTGGTGGTCGAACAGTTGCTGTTTGCCGATATCAGCCTTCCTGAGCGAATTCCGGCTTCCGCCGTGCAGCCCTCCCGGACCATCGACAGCTACACGTGGCAACGTTCCCCCGCACGCGCAGTACCACTGTCCGGTGCGGGGTCCGCAGTGGCTGTCGAAACGGGTGCCTGGCGCGTGGACGCCATGCCGCCCGGTTTCCGCCTCCGTGCTGTGCGCTCCCAGCGGGCAGAAGGGACCACCCTGCCAATGGAGCACCTCGTCTATTCGGACGGGGTAGCCAGCGTTTCTGTATTCGTAGAAGCGGGCGTTGCGGCTGCCGAACAGGGCGAAGGACCCTCGCACATGGGTGCTGCAAATGCCTACACGACCACGACTGGCGGTTTCCTGATCACGGCCGTTGGCGAAGTCCCTGTTCGTACCGTCGAGACGATTGCCCGGTCAGTGCGTCCGGTCGTCCCTCTGGCCGCCAGTCCGGGTCCGTAGCGGGGTGCAGGAACTCGTCGTCTACAGTCGTCGTGGTTGCCACCTTTGCGAACGCATGCTTGAGGAGTTGATTCCGCTGTGCCGGGATCGGGCCACGATCCTGATCCTGGATGTCGACAGCTGCGAGGACTGGCGGCAAGCCTATGGGAGCCGTGTGCCTGTCCTCTGCAGCGGAGGCCGGGAAATCAGTGTTTCGCACCTGGACCGAGGCACACTCATGGCGGTTTTTCAGCAGTCCCGGTGAGGCCTCCCGGGGGCCTCGTGATACCCTACGGCCGATTTTGTACAACTGGGATTAGCCGTGGATTTTGCTCTGATTCTTGTGGTAGCGACCGGCGTGACGGGTTTGATCTGGGCTGCGTACGTCGCCTGGTTGCGATCGCGCCCCCCGGGCAGCGACCATTCTGAGCCTGTCATCGTTGAGTACGCGCGGTCGTTCTTTCCAATCCTGCTGGTGGTGCTGCTGATCCGGTCCTTCCTCTTTGAGCCGTTCCGGATTCCTTCGGCCTCGATGATGCCGACACTGCTGATTGGCGACTTCATCTTCGTCAACAAGTACGCCTACGGATTGCGGCTGCCGGTACTCAATACCGAAATTCTCGATCTGGGCTCGCCGGAGCGTGGTGACGTCGTGGTCTTCCGCCTGCCATCGGATCCGTCGATAAATTACATCAAGCGGCTGGTGGGCTTGCCTGGAGACTCGATTACATATCTGAACAGTCAGATCTTCGTCAACGAGCAGCCGGTTCCCGTGGCACTCACCGGACCCTATCAGGGAGGCGATCAGCCAGGATCCATCCTCGCCCGGGAGCAGCTGGGGACTCACGAACACGATGTGCTCTTCATGCCTGGGCGCGGCAGCCGGGAGGGTACGTTCATCGTGCCGTCCGGCCACTACCTGATGATGGGCGATAACCGGGATAACAGCCGGGACAGCCGCTACGACGGCGTTGGGATGATTCCGGATGGCAATGTCGTCGGCAGAGCCGTGCGCATCTGGATGAACTGGGATTTCCCGGGCATGCCTCGCTGGCAGCGCATTGGGCATGCTATCGACTGACGGGGACTTGTCTGAGGGCTTGATTCAATTAGAGGGGTACACGATGCGGCAACGGCAACAGGGAATAACGGCGATTGGTTTTGTGCTGATTGCAGCACTGGTCGGGTTGGTTGGCTACGGGGTCCTCAGGCTGTTTCCGGTCTATATGACCCAGATGAAGATTCGTAAGCTGTTGACGGACCTGAAAGTCGAATACGACGGCAACGGTGCCAACCAGAGCAGGCTGCAATCGGCGATCGCCAGACGCCTGGACATCGATTTCATTGACTATCCAAAACGTCAGGACTTCGTCATCTCGACAACTGATAACGGGTTCCTCATTGCAGTCAGCTACGAGGACAGCGTGCCTTACATCGCTAACCTCTCGCTGATGGCCAGCTTTGACAATTCGGTCGAGATCACGAAGTGACCCTGCCGGCCGACTGGGCCAGGGGCGCACTCGGCTACCACTTTCAGGACGAGGGCTTGCTGACTCAGGCACTGACACACCGGAGCGTCGGTGGGCCGGATAATGAGCGGCTGGAGTTTCTAGGTGACGCCGTGCTCGGTCTGGTAACAGCGGAGGCCCTGTACGCGGCGCACCGCGACGCCGATGAGGGCGCCCTGAGCCGGCTCCGCGCCCGGCTCGTGCGGCGCGAGACGCTGGAGGAAGTGGCGCGGGAACTGGCACTTGGAGACCAGCTGCGCCTCGGTAGTGGCGAGTTGCGGGCCGGTGGTCATCGCCGGGCGTCCATACTGGCGAACGCCCTTGAAGCAGTGTTTGGAGCGGTTTACGTGGACGGAGGCTGGTCTGCCAGTCACGCAGTAATTCTAAAGCTGCTCGGTCCGCGTCTGGCAGTGCTTGGTGCCGACGAAGAACTCCGTGACCCCAAGACACGGTTGCAGGAATTTTTGCAGGGACGCGGTCACGCCTTGCCCACCTATGACGTCCATCACGTAAGTGGTTCGGCGCATGCCCAGCATTTCGACGTGATCTGCCGTCTGGTAAATCCGAGCCTCGAGGTCCGCGGTGCAGGCGCGAGCCGCCGGGCCGCTGAACAGCAGGCCGCCGAGCAGGCGCTGCGAGCCCTGGGCATCCATGGGTAAGGAGTTCCGCACTGGCTTCGTCGCCATCGTGGGCCGGCCGAATGTCGGCAAGTCCACGCTGGTGAATGCGCTGGTCGGGCGCAAGATCAGCATCGTTACGCCGCGCCCCCAGACGACCCGCCATGCCATCGTCGGCGTCCTGACGAGGCCGGACGCACAGTTGCTGTTTGTGGATACGCCCGGCCTGCACACGCGCCAGCGCAATCTCCTGAATCGCGCGATGAACCGTGCGGTCGACGGCGCACTCGTGGGTGCCGACGTGGCCCTGCTGGTCGTGGAGGCTGGCGTGTGGAAAGCGTCGGACTCTTTCGTCGTCGAGCACGCGCTGGCTGTCGGGATTCCCGTCGTACTCGTGGTCAACAAGGTGGACCTGGTACGGCCGAAGTCGGCTCTCCTGCCGTATCTCCTCGCCAGCGAGAAGCGGGCCGCGTTTCACGCCATCGTGCCCATCTCAGCGGCTGGCGCTGATAACCTGGATCGGTTGCTGGAGATCCTCACTGATCTCCTGCCGGTCGGACCGCCGCTGTACCCGGCGGATACCACCACCGACCGGGGCCTGGCATTTCGCGTGGCTGAGATCATCCGCGAAAAGCTGCTTATAGCGCTGCGGCAGGAGGTTCCCTACGGTCTCGCTGTGGAGATCCTGGCCCTCGAGGAGAAGCCGGGTGTGGTGCTCGCTGACGCGGTGATCTGGGCCGACCGCGAGTCCCACAAGGGCATTGTCGTCGGCAAGGGCGGCGCGACCATCAAGGAAGTTGGCACGGCTGCGCGACTGGACCTCGAGAAAATCTTCGGGCTCAGCTTCTACCTGGAGACCCACGTTAAGGTGAAGAGCAACTGGGCAGACAGCGCCCGGGCATTGCAACAGTTCGGTTTCGACGCAAACTCATGAGTGGCACGACGTCCAGCACGGATCTGGAAGACTCCTTCATCATGCACGCATGGCCCTATCAGGAAACGAGTCAGATCATCGAAGCGCTGGGTGCCCAGCACGGACGCGTCGGGCTGGTGGCCCGGGGCGCCCGCCGACCGAAATCCCGATGGCGCAGTGTGCTCCAGCCGTTCCTGCCCCTGCGGCTGTCGTGGGTCGGGCGGGGTGGTCTGTACACGCTTCGCAGTGCCGAACCTGCCAGTTTCGCGCCCGCTCTCGACGGGCTGGCCCTGATGGGCGCGTTTTACCTCAACGAACTCATCCTCAATTTCGTGCGGCGAGGCGATCCACACCCGGGCCTGTTCATTGCCTACTCGCAGGCACTGGCGGAATTGCGCACGGGCGGCGATCCGGAGCCGGCCCTGCGGCGTTTCGAGCTGCAGCTGCTGGCAGAGGTGGGTTACGGACTCAACCTGGACCACGATGTCCTGAACGACGTGCCGCTGGACCCGGCTGCGGTTTATGAGTATCGCCTGGAGCAGGGCCCGGTGCCGGCCGCGCTGGGGGGCGCCGGACTGACCTTTTACGGCTCCGAACTGCTTGCGATCGGACGTGCTGAATTCTCCTCACCGGCAATTCTCAAGTTAGCCAAGAGGCTTTTTCGCGCCGTGCTGGCCCACTATCTCGATGGCCGGACCCTGAAAACCCGCGAGGTCATGGCGTCAATGCGCCGTTAGACATGAGTACGCGACTTTCAAGCCTCCTTCTGGGCGTCAATGTTGACCATGTCGCTACCCTGCGCAAGGCCCGGGGAACCCGCTATCCGGATCCGACCCAGGCCGCATTGCTGGCCGAGCAGGCCGGTGCCGACAGCATTACGGTGCACCTGCGCGAGGACCGGCGGCATATCCAGGACGCGGATCTTCCGCTACTGCAGTCGCTGTTACAGACGCGGATGAACCTGGAGCTGGCAGTGGTTCCGGAGATCATTGCCATCGCCTGCCGGATCCGGCCTGCCGACTGCTGCCTGGTCCCAGAGCGCCGCGCGGAACTCACCACGGAAGGCGGACTCGATGTGAGCCGACACTTCGACGCCGTGGCCGACGCCTGCCGCGAGTTCAGGGCGCACGGTATCCGTGCCGGCCTGTTCATCAATGCCGATGAACGCCAGATCGAAGCCGCGGTGAGGACCGGTGCGCCCGTCGTTGAACTCCATACCGGCGGGTATGCGGAGGCGGTTTCGAGCGAGCAGCGGGCGGCGGAGCTGTACCGGATTGCAGGCGCAGCCCGGCTGGCGGCGGCTGCCGGACTTGAGGTGCATGCAGGTCACGGACTCAACTACCACAACGTCGGCCCGATTGCGGCTATTGCCGATATCGTCGAGCTGAATATCGGCCACGCCATTGTCGCGCGCGCCCTGTTTACAGGCCTCGCCGCTGCCGTGGCCGACATGAAGCAGCTGATGCGTGAAGCACGCAGTGCATGATTTTCGGCATCGGCACTGACATCCTGAAAATCGAGCGGGTGGGGGCAGTCCACGAACGTTATGGCGAGCGCTTCGTCCGGCACGTGCTGATGCCGGAAGAAGTTGTCGATTTTCAGCGGACCCGGAATCCGGTCCGCTTTCTGAGTATGCGATTCGCCGCGAAGGAAGCGATCGTCAAGGCCCTGGGTACCGGGTTCGCCAACGGCATGTGGCTCCGCGATGCCGGCGTCGTGCACGATCCGCTGGGAAAGCCGGGGATCATCTTTTCTGCGCGGGGCCGGCAGGTCTGCAGCCGCCTCGGCGTTGCCGCTGACGCCGGGCACCTGAGCCTATCGGACGAAGCGGGCCTCGTCGTAGCCGTTGCCATACTCCTTAAAGTCACCACCTGATCCTGCCGGGAAGAGCCTGAACCATGCGCGCACTGGTATTCGATATCGAGACGATTCCTGACGTCGAACTGGGTAAGCGGCTGTTTAATCTGCACGGGCTACCTGACGAGGACGTGGTGAAGGCGATGACCTTCCACCGCCTGCAGGAAACCGGTTCGGACTTCCTGCCGTTGCATCAGCACCGCATCGTCGCGATCTCCGTGGTGTGGCGGCACCGTGATGGCCTCAAGGTGATGAGTCTCGGAGAACCGGACAGCCCCGAGCGGGAACTCGTGGCCCGGTTTTATGAAGCAATTGACCGGCACACGCCGGAACTCATCTCCTGGAACGGGAGTGGCTTCGATTTGCCTGTGTTGCACTACCGGGCGCTTCTGCACGGTATCCAGGCGCCGAGGTACTGGGAGTTGGGTGAGAACGACAGTGGCTTTCGCTTCAACAACTACCTGAGTCGGTTTCACTGGCGACACCTGGATCTGATGGACGTCCTCTCAGCCTGGCAGGGCCGGTCCCGCGCCAGCCTGAACGACATTGCCACGCTGCTAGGGTTTCCGGGGAAGCTTGGCTTTGGTGGCGATCAGGTCTGGGATACGTGGCTCCGTGGTGAGGTACAGGCGATTCGCGACTACTGCGAGACGGACGTCATGAATACTTACCTGATCTGGCTGCGGTTTCAGTTCATGCGCGGGCAACTTGACCAGCAGGGCCTGACCGACGAGTTGGCCCGGGTTCAGCGCTTTCTCGACGCGAGCGACGCCAGTCACTGGCGGGCGTTTGCAGCAGCCTGGGTGAAGGGGCCAAGCATTGCGTCACCGCCAGCGACGGGCACCTGAAACTCTCCCGGTGAGTGCCCCTCCCGCCATCGAGCTCGGAGACGTTACGGCACTGACTCTGGAGGGCAGTGGGGTGCTGGCTCCGGACCGCAAACGGGTCCTCGTCCCCGGGGCACTGGCGGGCGAGGAGGTCACTTTTCAGCGGCGCCGGCGGCGCCGCAACTATGACGAAGGCGTCCTCGTTGAGGTCCGTCGGTCGTCTCCGGACCGGGTTGTTCCCGACTGCGAGTACTTCGGTCGGTGCGGAGGGTGCTCGCTGCAGCATCTTTCGCCGGACGGGCAACTCGCGATGAAGCAGCAGACCTTGCTGGAGAGCCTTGCGCGCATCGCTGATCTGCAGCCCGGAGAGATTCTGCCGCCGGTCCGCGGCGCAGTCTGGGGCTACAGGCGCCGGGCCCGTCTCGCCGTTCGCCATGTTGAACGCAAAGGCCGCGTACTGGTTGGCTTTCGGGAGCGCGAGAAGCCATGGGTCGTGGACATGCTGGCCTGCAGAACCGCCGAGCCAGCCATCAGCCGGCTCATCGAGCCCTTGTCAGTGCTGATTGGTGCGCTTTCCATCCGGGCCCAGCTCCCGCAAGTTGAGGCTACCGTGGCAGACAATGCCACCGCGCTCGTCTTTCGGGTTCTTGAAGCGCCGACCCCTGCAGATCTGGACAAGCTAGCGCAGTTCGCCGCGGGCCAGAATGTGCGGATCTTCCTGCAGCCCAGGAATCCGGAGTCGATCGTCCCGCTGCACCCGGAACAACCCCTGGACGAGCTCTACTACCGGCTGCCGGCGTTTGATCTGGCGTTGACGTTCGGGCCGACTGATTTCATCCAGGTGCACGGCGAGGTCAACCGGCAGATGGTAGACCAGGCACTACGGCTGCTCGCGCCCACAGTGGCAGACCGCGTGCTGGATCTTTTTTGCGGTATCGGCAATTTCACGTTGCCTCTGGCGCGATCCGCGGGCGAGATCCTTGGTCTCGAAGGATCGGGCGCCATGATCCGGCGCGGCCAGCACAATGCCGCACTCGCCGGGCTGTCCAATGCGCGCTTCGTCGAGGCGGACCTGTCCGGTGCGGGCGTGGAGGGCGCCTGGACCCGCGAGCGCTTTGACCTCGTCCTGCTCGATCCGCCGCGCACCGGTGCAGCGGAGTTGCTACCAGCGCTGGGCAGGCTTGCGGCGCGGCGCATTGTTTACGTCTCCTGTCACCCGGGTACCCTCGCGCGGGATGCCGGGCTGCTCGTCCGTGAACACGGCTTCAGGCTCAAGAGCGCCGGTGTGATGGACATGTTCCCGCACACCAGTCACGTGGAATCCATGGCGCTGTTCGAGCGCTCCTGACGGCTGTGGCCACCCCTCCCCTGGATATCGTCATCAGCCTGACCCGGCAGACCCTGCAGGTCAGCCGGGTAGGACGCCTTGAGCAGGAGTTTCTCGTCTCCACGTCACGCTATGGCCCGGGCGAACAGCAGGGCAGCCTGTGCACACCCCGCGGCCGGCACGTCATTCGGGCCAAAATCGGAAGCGACTTGCCGGCAGGTGCCGTGCTCCGTGCCCGGCGACCCACCGGGGAAGTGTTTTCGCCGGCGCTGCACCAGGCAGAGCCAGGCCGCGACTGGATCCTGAGTCGCATTCTCTGGCTTTCCGGTCTCGAACCCGGGCGCAACCGGCTCGGCGACGTGGACTCGATGCGCCGGTACATCTACATTCACGGCACGCCGGATCACGAGCCGATGGGCGTGCCGTTCTCCCACGGATGCATCAGAATGCGCAATACCGAAGTCTGCCAGCTGTTTGAACTCGTCACGGCCGGCACACTCGTTAATCTGGTTCCCTGACGTGACGGACGGCCAATGACCCTTGGGCCACTGATGGTGGATGTTGCGGGCCTGGCGCTTACGGCCGACGAGCGGGTCCGGCTGCAGAACCCGCTGGTCGGCGCGGTCATTCTCTTCAGCCGGAATTTCCAGGACCTGGCCCAGGTTCGGGAACTGGTGGCCGAGATCCGGAGTGTCCGGTCGCCGCCATTGCTGGTCGCTGTGGACCAGGAGGGCGGTCGCGTCCAGCGTTTCCGGGAGGGATTCTACCCGCTGCCACCTCTGCACTGGATTGGGCGTAAGTACGACGAGGACAATGACCAGGGACGGCGGCTTGCACAGACCTGCGGCTGGCTCATGGCGGCCGAGGTGCTCGATACCGGTGTGGATTTCAGTTTTGCGCCAGTCGTGGATCTCGACTATGGCGCCAGTGAGATCATTGGCAATCGATCATTCCATCGCGAGCCAGAAATCGTCGCAGAGCTCGCTTCTGCCTATGTCCTCGGCATGCACAAGGCGGGCATGGTCGCCGTTGCAAAACATTTTCCCGGGCACGGCTACGTGGCCGCTGATTCGCACCGCGATCTGCCGGTGGACCCACGTACGCAGGCCGAGCTCTATGACGATCTGCTGCCCTTCGGGCGGCTGATCCGCCAGGGCGTGAACGGCGTCATGATCGCCCATGTCCGGTATCCCCAGGTGGATGGCGAGGTGGCCAGCCTGTCGAGCTACTGGCTGCGCACGGCGTTGCGTGGTGAGCTTGGGTTTGGCGGCGTGATTTTTTCCGATGACCTGAGCATGCAGGCCCTTAAGAGCGAAGGCGACATGGCTACACGAGCCCGGCGGTCGCTGGCCGCTGGCGCTGACATGGCCCTCATCTGCAACGATCCCGACGCTGCCGATGCGACGCTCGCCGCGCTGAAGGACTACGGCGATCCCGTGGGCCAGATTGCGAGCCAGATTGCGAGCCAGATTGCGAGTCAGGCCCGCCTGGTCGCACTGCGGAGGCGGCTGGCCAGAGACACAGCATTTCGCGGCTCGCTGCCCTGGCAGCAGGCCGTCCAGGCACTGGACGAGGCCCAGGCTCCACCAGACCTGACGCTCCGCTGATGGTCCCGAACGTACCGGGCTCCCGGCTGCTGGTGCCAAGGGATGCCGTCGATGCGGCATTTACCGCACTCGCGGCGGCCGTCCAGCCGCTCGTGGAGCACGAACCCTGCGTGTTGCTCGGCGTACTGCTCGGTGGGTTGCTGCCGCTTGCCCGTTTGTCCGGCGAGCTTAAGGGGGACTTCGTGCTGGATACCTGTAGGGTTGGCCGCTATGGCGATGCCACCCGCGGCGGCGTTCCCCAGTGGCTTGCGCCGCCGCGTGCGCAACTTCGAGGGCGACACGTCCTCGTTGTGGACGACATCTACGACGAAGGGGTCACGCTCGAGTTTCTGGCCCGGTACTGCCAGCAGGCGGGTGCCTCGCAGGTCACTTCGGTAGTACTGGTCCGCAAGCGCCATGCCCGGGCGCTTGCCGGTATTGAACCGGATCTCGTCGGTCTGGAAGTGGGGGACGACTATGTCTTCGGTTGCGGGATGGACTATCGGGGCCACTGGCGTCATCTGCCCGATATCTGGGCCGTGAACTACTGAGCATGCGGCTTGGCATCATTGGCGGCACGGGCTCGGCCGGGCTGTTGCCGCCAGGTACCGCTGTCGCGTCGCCGCCTGGGCCCTGGGGCGCGACGTCGGCGCCGGTCCAGCAGAATCACGTCAACGGGCACGAGGTACTCATTCTCGCGAGGCACGGCGCGCCCGGAGCGCCGGCCATTCCGCCGCACAAGGTCAATTACCGGGCCAACCTCTGGGCCCTTCGCGAGCTGGGTGTAGAGCACGTGCTGGGTATCAATGCGGTGGGTGGCATCACGCCGGAGGCAAGGCCAGGCCGGCTGGTCGTTCCGGATCAACTGATCGACTACACCTGGGGCCGGGAACACACCTTCACCGGCGACAGTCGATTTCCGCTTCAGCATGTGGAGTTCACGACGCCGTTCAGTGCACCGCTGCGGAGCCTGCTGCTGGCGGCTGCCGGCCGCTGCGGTCTTGACGCCCTCGCGACCGGCACCTACGGGGCAACCCAGGGCCCCCGGCTGGAAACAGCGGCTGAGATCAACCGTCTCGAGCGGGACGGCTGTCACGTGGTCGGTATGACGGCAATGCCGGAGGCGGCGTTGGCCCGGGAGCTGGACCTGTCGTATGCGATCTGTTGCATGGTGGTGAACCAGGCGGCGGGGCGGGCACTGCCCGGGGTCGCTATTCATGGGGAAATTGCCGCCTCCATGGCAGCAGCCATGGCCGGCGTCCGGCGCCTCGTTATGGACCTGCTCGCGGCGGATTGAACAACGCTGCCCGGTTGAAGCCCCGGTCAGTGACCACCTTCACAGAACCCGTCTTTGCCAGAAGCTAGGATGCGCATCTGGGTGTTGCGCAGCCGCGGAGGGGTCCGCGGTGAGTTGTCTCATTATGTTGAGATATGAATCCTAACTCTCTGAAAAAGCTGAACAGACATCTGCTCCGGCAGGCCCTCGACGCGGTCCTGGCGCCGGCTTTGATCATCGATGCACAGCATCGGGAGCGGCAGGTCGTTTACGCGAATTCCGCCGCCGGTCGGGCTCTCGGTCTGCACCCTAACGAACTCATCGGGCGTTCCGCCGACAGCCTCGCCGACAGCGCGTTCGATCCGGCGTCCCCGGAGCCCTGGCGACCCCGCGCGTCCCAGGGCGGCTGCGTGGAGCTTCGGCCGGAGCCCCTCTATGACCAGCCGGGCAAGGCCAGCTACTGGTTGTTGACCGCCACCGGGTCGGAGCTCTCGGTGCCACGCCGCATCGAACCGAGCCCCGGAGCGACCGGGCCCTACATGGCCGGGACGGGCGTGTTCACAGCCACCGACGTCTGGGCCCGCAGCCTGCGCGACGACCGGACGGATGCCGCCACGGGCATTCCGGGCCGGAACGCTCTGCTGGAGGTCCTGTTGCGGGACTGGTCCGTCGCGCGCCGCGAGCAAACGCGCCTGAGTGTCATCGTTTTCCGCATCGATGCCCTCGAGAGTTATCACCGCCTCTTTGGCCGGCACGCGACGGAGGCCTGCCTGCGCAAGGTGGCCCACGCCCTGGCCAATTCCCTGCAACGCGCCGCCGACTACTGCGCCCGGGTCGGGCACGACCGTTTCGCCGTCTTGATTGGCGGCGCGGAGGAGGAGCAGGTGGCCGCGTTTGCCGAGCGCATCGCCCAGCGTGTCCGCGATCTGGCGATCCACCACCCGAGGTCGCAGCTCGCCCGGTACGTGACGGTGTCGTGGAGCATGGCCTCGGAAGTTCCGTCAGCGCAGGCCGAGGAGCCGTGCCTGCTCGAGGATGCGGAAGCGCGCATCGCGGGCCGTGAGGCCCGGGACGCACGGGTTGGCGACGAAGGTCTCAACGCTGATGTAGGCTGACGGGACTCCAGGAATTCAAAAGGCCGTATGCTCTGCGCTGATCCCCGCGCCCAGCGAGCATTAAGCATGGACTACCTCTGCGTCATCACGACCGGTGGCACCATCGACAAGATCTACTTCGATGATAAATCCGACTATCAGGTTGGCGCGCCGCAGATCGGCGAGATCCTGCAGGCACTCGGCGTCGACTTCAGGTTTGACGTTGTGCCGGTCCTGCGTAAAGACAGCCTGTATATCACCAGCGACGATCGCGAACTGATTCGGCGCAGCGTTGCCGCGCAGCCGGCGCGGCACGTACTCGTCACCCACGGCACCGACTCCATAGTGGAAACTGCCAGAGTGCTGACGTCGATACCTGACAAGGTTATCGCGTTGACCGGCGCGCTCAACCCGGCGCGCTTCATGGGTTCCGATGCCGTATTCAACATCGGCTGTGCCGTGGCGGCCGTCCAGATCCTGCAGCCTGGCACCTATATCGCCATGAACGGGCGCATCTGGGATCCGGTGAAGGTGCGTAAGAACGTTGCCGCCAATCGGTTTGAATCGGCCGATAAGCGCTGAGTCTATAATTCGGCCCGCACCATCGGTCTTACATGAGGGCGTGCCCGTGCGAGTGCTGATCCTTACTCTGGCCCTTGCCAGTGGCACTGACGGTCCAGCCGGCGCACAGTCGCAGGCGCAACCGCAGCGAAACCAGCTCGATCGAGGCGCTTTCAATACCCTCGCCGCCGAGCTTGCCTTCCCGCTCTTCTGGCGCAGTGACGCCAACGGGAACGGCAGCGTCGATCCGGACGAGGTGGCCTACTTGTGGGGTGTGCGCCCGTCCTCTTCCGCGGAGGAGTGGAGCGATGGCCGGACCTTCTCGAAGGCCTTTGCAGCAGCCTACCGCCGGATGGTCGAGGTTAAGGAAGGCGGTCATACCAGGCTGCGTGATCCTGCCGAACAGCGCCGTCGCGAACTCGTGCGTCAGGAGCTCGCCCAGGGCCGCGCCACACTGCTCGAGAGTGACTTCCGTAGCGCCAGCGCCGAAGACCGCGCGATCGTGGCCCACGTGCAGCGGGCCGCCGTCATCATCGAGCGCCTCTTCGCCAGCCAGAACGGCGTGACCGGGCAGGACGCGCAGATCCCCACCGACGACCCGGCCTCGCGCATGCTGTTCTTCCGGAACCAGGGACCATTCTGCGAGCAGCCCGGGACGGAGCAGGATCGCGCCTGTAATGCCATCCCGGGCGCGGTAAAAAAAGTGAGCGGGCTGTATCCCGCGTCGATTCAGCAGGACTCCGGCTTCTGCGCCGAACTTGCGCAAGCCAGGGATGGCGCTGCTCTGCTTGACCCCTTCGTCGTCGTGCGTGAGGGCAGCCGTGGCACGTTGCGTGCTGTGCCGTACAACGTTGCCTACCGCGCTGACATGACGAGCGTCGCCCGGGAGCTGACAGCCGCGGCGAACGCCATCAGGGGAGAAGGGGAGGCGGCTCTGAAGACCTACCTGCTGGCGGCGGCCCAGGCGTTTCGTGACAACCGCTGGCAGCCTGCCGACGAGGCCTGGGCGCGGATGAACGCCGCTAATTCGAAGTGGTACCTGCGGATTGCACCGGACGAGACCTACTTCGAACCCTGCGCCGAAAAAGCCGGCTTTCACGTGAGCTTCGCGCGCATCAACCCGGACTCGCTCGCCTGGCAGCAGAAGCTCGATCCGCTGAAAGGGGAGATGGAGAACATGCTGGCGGAGATGACCGGTCCCCCCTATCGGGCGCGCCGCGTCAGCTTTCACCTGCCGGATTTCATCGACATCATCCTGAACGCAGGCGGCTCACGCAGCGCCACCGGTGCTACTGGTGGCCAGTCTCTGCCCAACTGGGGCCCGGTGGCCAACGAGGGCCGTGGCCGAACCGTCGTGATGACCAACCTCAGTAGTGATGAGGATTCGAAGGCGAGCTACCTGCAGAAGGCCGGTTCGCTCTTCTGTAGCGCCTCCATGTCCTATGTGAGCAGCGACCCGTTGCGGGAAACACTGTCGACCATTCTCCACGAAGCTGCCCACAATCTCGGTCCGGCTCATGAGTACACCGTGAACGGTAAAGTCGACGGCGACATTTTTGGCGGGCCGCTCGCCTCCATGCTGGAAGAACTCAAGGCGCAAACCAGTGCCCTCTACCTGACCGACTGGCTCGTGGAGAAGCAGATCATTGACGCACGGACCGCTCTGGAGATTCATGTGGGGGATATCGCCTGGACCATGGGCCACATCGCGCAGGGGATGTACGACGCTGACGGCAAGAGCAAGGCCTACAGCCAGCTCGCGGCGATCCAGCTCGGCACCCTCATTGAAAATGGCGCGGTGCTGTTCCATGCGGGTACCGAAGCAGCCAATGGCAAGGATCGGGGTTGTTTCCAGGTGGTTGCCGGGAAATTGCAGCCTGTCATTGAGACGCTCGAGCGGCGCGTACTGCGCATCAAAGGCACCGGCGACAAAGCCGACGCAGAACTTCTCAAGGCTCGCTACGTGGACGACACCGGCAACTTTAGTGACCTGCGGGGCGTGATCACCGGGCGGTGGCTGCGCGTGCCGAAGACCAGTTACGTCTATTCCCTGCGCTAGGGTGCCGACGTGGGCAGCGCAAACTCCCCCTGCGACTGGAACCGCAGTGACCGGAGAGCGCTGCTGTTGAGTTTGCCACGCATGTCATAGCGGATGGTGTCGACGGGCTGGCCATCGAGCATGCCCATGACCTGGCGTGCCATGCGCAGCACCGAAACGGAGACCGGCACGCTGACGATGGCCTCGCTGAAGCCCGCGATGGTGCCGCGCTGGTCGCTCACGCCGGTGGCAAAGGTCCTGCCCTGTACATCGAGCTTCACGTAGACGCCGCTGTAGTCAATCGGAGCCTCGTTCGGATTCTGCACGCGCAATTTGACCAGCATGCGCAGCTCGAGCCCTTCGCCCGGTAGCGACTCGACGCTCGCCACCGTCACCTGGAGAGGGTCGCTGGTGAGGAGGCTGGCGCACCCACTGAGGGTGAGCACGGCGAGGGCAACGAGGGCGAGGCGTCGACACATGCTTCCAGTCTCCTGTTGTCAAAACTGCCGCTGGCCGACCGCAGCCGGCCGGGCGGGTAACACCGGCTTCTCCTGGTGCGCCAGCATGTCCCGGATCAGGTTCTCAACGAAGCTAAACCGCGCCTCGGGCTCCTCCAGGTCAGCTGAAAACCGGAACTTCTGCTGCCGGTCCAGGCGGTAAGTCATCGGCGCCGTCCGCAACTGGGTCACGATCCAGGCGGGGTTGAGCGTTGTGCGCGGACCGAACTCGACAAAGCCGCCAACCGCACTGGCATCCAGTCGCCGGATCGAGAGGGGTTCCGCACGCAAGCGGAGCGCCGTCATCCGGAACAGGTGGCGTGTTGCTTCCGGCAGCGGACCGAACCGGTCCACGAGCTCGACTTGCAACTCTCGCAGCGCCACATCGGTGGGCGCGCTCGCAATCCGCTTGTAGTGCACGAGCCGCAGATGCACGTCGGGGAGGTAGTCATCCGGCAACAGGGCCGGAAGGTGCAGGTTGATCTCGGTCACCGGCGCCATGGCGGTGTCCAGGTTGGGCTCGAGGCCCTCCTGCAGTGCCTTCACCGTGCGCGTGAGCATGTCGTTGTAGAGCTCGAAGCCAATCTCCTGGATCTGACCACTCTGGTCTTCGCCGAGTAGCTCGCCGGCACCGCGAATCTCCATGTCGTGGGTGGCCAGCATGAAGCCGGAACCCAGGTCCTCCATGGCGGCGATGGCGTCAAGCCGCTTGACGGCATCTGCCGTCAGAGCTTCGCGCGGCGGAGCGAGGAGGTAGGCGAAGGCCTGATGGTGTGAGCGTCCAACCCGACCCCGCAGCTGGTGGAGCTGCGCCAGGCCGAAGCGATCGGCGCGATTGATGATGATCGTATTCGCTGACGGAATGTCGAGGCCACTTTCGATGATCGCGGTGCAGATCAGGATGTGGAAGCGCCGGTGGTGGAAGTCAAGCATGATCTGCTCGAGATCCCGTTCGCGCATCTGACCATGCGCCACTTCCATCCGCGCCTCGGGCACCAGTACCGCGAGTTCCGCGGCGACCTTCTCGATGTCCTCGATGTGGTTGTGCACGAAATATACCTGGCCGCCACGCTTCAGTTCGCGCAGGCAGGCCTCGCGTACCACCCGGTCTTCGAAACGGGTGACAAAGGTCTTGATGCTGAGTCGTGTCTCCGGGGGCGTGGCAATCAGTGACAGATCCCGCAGGCGACCGAGTGCCATGTTCAATGTGCGTGGAATGGGGGTGGCAGTGAGAGTGAGGACGTCTGCTTCGATCCGGAGCGCCTTCAGGCGCTCCTTGTCGCGGACACCAAAGCGGTGTTCCTCGTCGACAATGATCAGGCCCAGGTTCTTGAAGCGCATGTCACCCTGGAGGAGCCGGTGCGTGCCGATCACAATGTCCACACTCCCGGCTTCAGCTCCGGCCATCACCTTCCGGCTTTCCTGTGCAGTGCGGAACCGGGACAGCACCTCGACTGTCACGGGCCAGTCGGCGAAGCGATCGGAAAAATTCTGGTAGTGCTGCTGGGCCAGCAGCGTGGTCGGCACCAGCACGGCCACCTGCCGTCCGGCAGACACGGCCATGAAGGCGGCACGGAGCGCCACTTCGGTCTTGCCAAAGCCCACGTCGCCGCACACGAGTCGGTCCATCGGCTTGCCGCTGGCGAGATCGCTGACCACGGCCTCGATGGCGCGGGCCTGATCCTCGGTAGGCTCAAAGGGAAAGCCCGCGGCAAACGCGGCGTAGTCGTGTTGGGTAGTGGCTGGCCGAACCGTCTGCCGGGCCGCACGTCTGGCATAGAGTTCGAGCAATTCGGCCGCGACGTCCCTGATGCGCGCAGCGGCCTTGCGGCGGGCCTTTTCCCACTGATCGCCGCCCAGGCGATGCAACGGGGCCTCTTCCGCCGAAGTGCCTGTGTAGCGTGACACCATGTGCAGGGAAGCAACGGGGACGTGCAGCAGGTCGCCTCCGGCGTATTCCAGTGTCAGGAATTCCGTAGGCAGCGTATCGATCGTGATGGTAGTCAGGCCGCGGTAGCGGCCAACGCCATGGTTGATGTGCACGATGGGGGCGCCCGGGTGCAGGTCAGTGAGGTCGCGAAGGATCTGCTCCGGATCCCGGACCCGGCGTTGACGCCGCCGCCCCCGGGACCGCTCGCCGTAGAGTTCCCGCTCCGTGATGATGGCGATGCCGGCATTGCGGAGCAGCAGGCCCTCGCTCAGGGGGGCGATGCAGACCATCGCAGGACGGGCTGAAGCCAGAAACTCTTCCCAGCCGCTGGCCTCGGCAGATGGCACCGCTTCCTGGCGCAGCAGGTCGGCGAGCATCTCACGGCGCCCGGGCGACTCAGCGACGAACAGCGTGCGGCCGGCGAAGTTGCGAATGAAATCCCGGAGCCTGTGCGTCGGTTCATCGGCCCGCGGATCGACCAGGAGCGGCGGCAGCCTGGCCAGGCCAGTGGTTGTGGCGCGCTCCTCACTGGCCAGCGGATCTGGTGTGCCGGGATCGAGGACCAGTAGTGGGCCACTGTTGATGCGCGCCAGGTGTTCGGTCGGCGTCCCGTTGAGCTCGTGGGGTTCGAGAGCCGGCCGTTCAGAGTCTTCCCGCGAATCCTCGAACCGCTCGTTGATCTGCTGCCAGGCGGGCGTCAGCAGGGTTTTCGGGTCGCCGAGTGTAATCGTGAGGTACCCCCTGGGCAGGTAGTCCCAGAGCAGTGCAGTGCCGTCAAAGAACAGCGGCAGGTAGTTCTCGACGCCACCCGGCATCCGCCCCTCTGACACTTCGCGGTAGACGATGGAGCGCGAGGGATTGCCTTCAAAGCGGCGGCGGTAGGCCTGGCGGAACAACTTAATGGCTTCCGCGTCCACCGGCATTTCGCGTGCGGGCAGGGTTTCCAGGAACTCGAGCGCTTGCCCTGACAGCTGGGAGTCCGGATCAAACTGCCGCAGGGTGTCGATCTCGTCGTCGAGAAAATCGACGCGCACAGGCTTCGCCGAGCCCATCGGATAAAAGTCCAGCAGGGACCCGCGAACAGCGAAATCGCCGTGCTCCTGCACCTGGGAGACCCGCTGGTAGCCCGCGGTCTCGAGCTGGAGGCGCAGTTGCTCGGGCCGCAGCTTCTGGCCGATGGCCAGGGACACGCTGTAACCCCCAATGTAGCGGACCGGAGGCAGGCGGGGCAGCAGTGTGGACGCTGCCACTATCAGGGTATCGATCCGGCCGGTCCCTACATCCCGCAGTACCGTCAGCCGGTGGGAGATCAGGTCCTGGTAGGGACTGAAGGTGTCGTAGGGCAGAACCTCGGTGTCTGGAAAGAGGGCGATACGCGGGGCCGCACCCGTGAAATAACGCAGTTCGGATGCGAGCGCTTCGGCCCGGGCGACCGTCGGCACGATCACGAGCCAGAAGTCGGTGCTGGCCGCGCGCAGGGCGGCAAGCCCCAGCGCGTGGCCACAGTCTGCCAGCCCGGCCCAGTCGCGGCGGCTGCCAGGGGCAGAGGGCAGGGGCAGTGGCAGGGGGAGCAGTGATTGGGAGCGAGGCGTGATGCCGGTCATAGGGACCCGCTCTCCGGCGGGCCCGGCATTATCCCACCGTTAATGGGGTAGCGGGGACTAGCGGCGAACGGAATGCACGACGTGGTCGAATTCGAAAAACACCGTGAAATCGGCGTAGTCCCAGCGGGTGATCGGCGGCTGGCCGATGGCATTCGACCGGGTGGCGGGGGCGCCGAAGCGCGCCTCGACGCTCGCCATGCTCTTGCCGCGTGCTGGCCGCTCGGCGGCGGTTGGCTGCGCAGCGTCCACGCTCGTGAGCAGCAAGGTATCGGCCAGCGCGGTCGCGCCACTGCCGAGACTGGCACCGATCAGGACGACGGCGAGGATCCGGGTGACGACGGGGGTTTGGGTGGTGGCAGCCATGCTAACCTCTCCAAAGTCTTGTGCGTTTTAATATAGCACTCAGTCTTTCCACAGGAAAACGACGTATCCAATTGACTTGGCTGGAGAAATGCGCTAGCCGAGCTGGCGGGTGCGCTGGCAGTGATTAGACCCGCCACCGTCTGGATAGCTCTGCGCTATCTGCGCGCGCAACGCACTAACCAGTTTTCCTCCCTGGTCGCGCTGGCGTCCGTCATGGGCGTCGCCCTGGGTGTGGCGGCACTCATCGTTGTGCTGTCGGTCATGAATGGCTTCGAGCACGAATTGCGCTCGCGCCTCGTCGCAATAACCGGGCACGGCGCCGTGCTTACCGGTCGCGAAGAGCCCGACTGGCGTGCAATCCTCGCGGACGTCCAGGCCTATCCCGGTGTGCAGTCGGCAGCTCCGTACATCGAACTGGAAGCCATGTTAGCCGTCGGCGGCGAGTTGGCCGGGGCGGTGATCGAAGGCGTCGATGCGGCGCGCCAGTCGCAGATAGCGGGGCTCGACGGTGCCGTTCGCGAGGGGTCCCTTGCCGACCTCACGCCGGGTTCCTGGCGGGCGCTGCTGGGCCGCTCTCTCGCGGTCCGCCTCGACGTGGGTCCTGGCGATACCGTGCGCGTCATGGTCCCCGCCAGGGATGCCCGCGGACGCGTGACGTCCCGGTTGCGCGACCTGACCATTGCAGGAGTCTTTGAGGTGGGGGTCAGGGATCACGATGCCGTGCGGGTACTCGTCAGCCTGGCAGACGCCGCCGTGCTCGCCGGCCTTAACGACCGGGTTTCCGGGATCCGGCTGCAGACCACCGACATACTGTCCGCGCCGCGCACGCTGGCGCAATGGCTGGCGCACTGGACGGCGGGTGGCCGGAGTTCTCCCGTGACTACCGACTGGACCCGCGACAACGCCACTTACTTCCGCGCCGTGCGTATTGAAAAGACCATGATGACCTTGCTGCTCTCCCTGATCGTGGCGGTAGCAGCCTTTAATATCGTGGCAACCCTCGTGATGGTCGTGACTGACAAGCGGCCGGGAATTGCCATCCTGCGCACGCTGGGCTTTTCGCGTCGCGCCGTCGTGGGGATGTTTGCCCTGCAGGGCATTCTGATCGGCTGGGCCGGAGTGCTCATAGGTGTCGCCGGTGGTGCACTGCTCACGTCCCGCATCGGCACCGTCGCGCCGGCGCTGGAGCGCCTCTTCGGTTTCGAGTTCATGCCGGCGGATGTCTACTACCTCACGTCGTTGCCCGCGGACCTGCAGGCCAGCGATGTCTTGTGGGTGAGCCTGATTGCACTGGGCCTGACGGCCTGCGCCACGATCTATCCGGCCCTGCGCGCCGCGGCAGTGGCGCCGGCTGAAGTCCTGCGCTACGAGTAGGGTACCTGAGCGAAATGCTGCGTCCTTATGAACTTGCCATTGCGCTTCGGTATGTCCGTTCCAGGAACAAGAACCGCTTTATTTCCTTCATCTCTGTCATCTCGATGGCAGGCATTGCCCTCGCCGTCGCCGTGCTGATCATGGTGCTATCGGTGATGAACGGTTTCGAATCGGAGGTCCGCAACCGAATTCTCCAGATCGTCGCTCACGCTTCGATCTCAGGACTCGACGGCAGGATCAGTGACTGGCGCTCGCTGGCCGCCGTTGCCGGGCAGAATCCGCAGGTCATTGCGGGAGCCCGCTTCGTGGATGGCCAGGCCATGCTGGTTGGGCCTGCTGAGATTCGCGGTGTGCAGTTGCGAGGTGTGGACCCAGTCAGCGAGCTGAAGACGTCCGCACTGGGGAGTCTGATGGTTGAAGGTTCGCTGGAGGCACTCGAGCCAGGCTCGTTTGGAATCGTCATCGGCAAGACGCTGGCTGAGCAATTGCACGTCAAGGTCGGTGACTCGGTCATTATGCTGGTCGCCCAGGGCATTATCACGCCGGCTGGCGTGGTACCGCGCATGCGCCGTTTCCGGGTGACGGGCGTCTTTTATGCCGGTATGTACGAGTTCGACCGGGCGCTGGTTTTTGTCCACATCGCTGATGCCCAGCGACTGTTGCGGTTTGGTGAGGACGTTTCCGGCGTGCGCCTGGCAATCCGCGATCCTCTGCAGGCACCAACGGTCGTGCGGGCGGTGGCGAACGCCTGGGGCGGTGGCGTGTACGTCACCGACTGGACTCGTGAGCACGGCAATTTCTTTCGGTCCATCCAGCTGACGCGATCCATCATTTTCGTGATTCTGCTCCTCGTGGTCGGCGTTGCAGCGTTCAATATCGTATCCACGCTCGTGATGGTCGTGCGCGACAAACGCGGTGAAATTGCCATTCTTCGGACCCTCGGCGCGTCGCCCGCTGGTATCCTCACGATCTTCGTGCTCCAGGGCGCGCTGGTTGGCCTGGTGGGGACTCTGGTGGGGACAGTGGCCGGGGTGCTTGGAGCGTGGAACGTGAGTGCGATTGCCGCGGTCATCGAGCGCATTACCGGCTTTCAGTTTCTCGCCCCCGATGTGTACTTCATCAGCGAACTGCCGAGTCGTCTCCTGTGGGCGGATGTCTGGCAGATTGCCAGCATTGCCCTCGTCCTCGGCCTGGTATCGACGATCTACCCAGCCTGGCGGGGTGCCGTAACGGCGCCTGCCGAGGTGTTGCGGCATGAATGAGGTTCCCGCTCTCGAGTGCCGGGCGCTGCGCAAGCAGTTCGCTGAGGGGCCGGCCGTTCTTGAAGTCCTCAAAGGCATCAACCTGGTGGTCACGGCTGGCGAATGTGTAGCTATCGTGGGGCCCTCCGGTGTCGGCAAGACCACATTGCTTCAGCTCCTGGGTGGCCTTGATACGGCGACCTCCGGGGAAGTCCGGATCCGCGGTCAGGATCTTGCTGCCACGGGCAACACCGAGCGGGGCCGGATCCGGAACCGGTATCTGGGCTTCGTCTACCAGTTCCACCACCTGCTCCCCGAGTTCACAGCACTTGAGAATGTGGCGATGCCGCTGCTCGTCCGCCGGGAGCCACTCGACGCTGTGCGGGCGCGCGCCCGGGCGATCCTTGTGCAGGTCGGCCTCGCCGACCGGCTCGAGCACAAACCCGGCGAGCTGTCGGGTGGCGAGCGGCAGCGGGTGGCAGTGGCGCGCGCCCTGGTCACTGAGCCGGCGGTTGTGCTGGCAGATGAACCGACGGGCAACCTGGACCGCAAGACGGGCGATACGGTCCTTGACCTGATGCTGGCCCTCAATCGAGAAGTCGGGGCGAGTCTCGTCATCGTGACCCACGATCTCCGCATAGCAGGTCGGATGAATCGTGTGCTGCGCCTGGGTGACGGGGACCTCGAAGACGCTACCGCCGAGTACCGAGGCGCCGCTCTTCCCGCCGTCTCAGTCGCTGCTGCGTCTTGAGGCGCCACGCAGCGTTGCTCAGCAGATAGGCTGTTCCCGCCAGTAGCAGTCCCACGACGGCGGCACCCAGCCACAACGGCCTCCATGTTTTGGCGAGTGCGGCAATCAGATCCTTCCAGGGCAGGTCCATCGTCAGCGCAGCAGGCGGCAGGTTCATCAGGAAACTGCCCAGCAGGTACTCGCCGTAAAAAATCAGTCCGTAGGTGAGCGGGTTCGCGATCCAGGTACTGACCACGGCAACGGGCAGATTCACCCGCAGCAGCAGCGCTGCCACCACCACGACGGGCGTATGGCCCAGAAACGGCAGAACGCCGATGAACAGGCCCAGTGCCAGACCGCCGGTAATGCTGCGCCGATTAATTGAGAAGTAGACAGGGTGGGACAGCAAGGCCCGAAACGGCCGGAGATACCACGCTGCATCGCGCTGATTCCCGCGATACGGGGCAGATAGTCGCCTGAAGAATTTGCGGGGCATCCGGTACCTTGGCTCGGGAAACACAATCGCGCTCCGCATTATCCACAGTCTGCCGCGGAACTAGTCATGGCCACTGCCGCCTGTGCCGCTCTTCTGCTGACCACGCTGCTGTTGTGGAGCCCGGTGACGGTCCTCTCTGCGGCCCAGGCGCTCGTGCTCCTGCTGCTGGCAGCGCTGCTGGCCCTCTGGCTGAGAGGGCTGCGCGGTTTGACTCTGACGCTCCTGGCGGGCCTCCCGGTGGTCGCTGCCGGTGCCGCGGCGACTGCTCTGCTCCACGACCGCTGGCCGGACGCGCCGGACCGGGCTGATGCAGTCGTCGCGGGGAGTATCTGCGAGTTCCCGAGCAAGCGGCCAGGCTCCTGGCGCTTTGTGCTGACCACCGATGCCGAGTCCCGTGGCAGGGGCCTTCCCGCGCGGGTCCTGATCAGCTGGTACGACCGTGGTACCGAGGCGACGCCGATGCTGGAGCCCGGGCAATACTGGCGTCTGACGCTCCGCCTGCGACCGCCCCGCGGTCTCAGCAATCCCGGAACGTTTGACTACGAACGCTGGCTGTTTAGTCAGCATATCGGGGCGACCGGCTGGGTCCGGGACGGAGCTGTCAACCAGCGTCTTGAGGGGACTGCCGTGAGCTGCCCCAGTGCCGGTTGGCGCGCAGCGATTGCGCGGCGGGTCGGAGTCGCCCTCGACGGTCGTCAGGCGGCCCCCTACGTACTCGGCCTGGCGATCGGCGCTTACCAGGCCCTGCCCGAGGCGGAGTGGGACAAACTTCGCCGGACGGGCACGATTCACCTCATCTCGATTTCCGGGTTTCACATCGCGCTGGTGGCCGGGCCCGCGGCCCTCCTGGGACTGTGCCTCGCGCGGGCATTGCTGGCGGCAGGTCTCCGCTGCCGGCCCCGGGTCATGGCGGCGTGGACGGGACTGCTCGCTGCCAGCCTGTACGGATTACTCGCGGGCTTCAGCGTGCCCACGGTCCGTTCGCTGGTCGCGGTGCTGCTTGTTGCGGCACTGGCAACCTTGCGCCGAACCATAACTGGACCCGAGATGCTGGGGACTGTAGTGCTGGGTGTGCTGATGGTCGAGCCGCTCGCGCCCCTGGTCCCCGGATTCTGGTTGTCGTTCGCTGGCGTTATTGTGCTGGGAACGGTGGCGATGGCGCTCCGGACCGGCACCGCGTCGCCAGGCGCCATCCGACTTCTGCTGTTCACCCAGGTCGGCATGACCGTCGGTCTTGCGCCGCTCTTGATCGTGTTCTTCGGTCAGCTCCCACTCAGCGGCACGCTGGCCAATCTGGTGGCAGTCCCGGCGTTCAGTTTTGTGTTGCTGCCACTCACGCTCGTCGGTACTGCGATGCTCGTGTTGATGCCTGGAGCGGGTACGGTGGTTCTCGGTGCCGCAGCGGATTGTTTTGACCTGTGGCGCTGGTTTCTGGCCTGGTGTGCCGACTTGCCGCTGGCTGTCTGGTACTTGCCGGCGCCCGGGCCGTTCGCCATGGTCCTCGCGGGCGTCGGGGTGGTCTCGGCCCTCTGGCCACCGCCGTGGCCCGGGCGCTGGCTCGGCGTGGGCATGCTCACAGGACTCCTGGCGGCGGGCGGCGGGCTGGTACCGGCAGGTGGGCTGCGGGTCACCGTGCTGGACGTTGGCCAGGGTCTCGCTGTTCTCGTGCAGACCGCGGGCCATGCTCTGCTTTACGACACCGGTCCCGCTTTCCGGAACAGTGATGCCGGAGAGCGGGTCGTTGTCCCCGCACTGCAGTCCATGCACCTGCGGCGTCTGGACACTCTCCTCATTTCCCATCCCGACGCCGATCATCGCGGTGGCGCCCGGAGCGTTCTGGAGCGATACCCGGCGGGACTGTTGCTGGGCGCGGGACTTGATTCCCGACGGGCAACTTCCTGCCGGGCTGGCAGTGGCTGGCGGTGGGACGGCTTCGATTTCGAGATCCTGCATCCTGCTACCGGTTCGGTGCCACCCGATGACAATGCCGGGTCCTGCGTGCTGCGGATATCCGGTGCGGGCGCCCGGCTGCTGCTGCCGGGAGATATTCCGGCGTCGGTTGAACAGGCGCTGGTGTCGCGTCCGGATTTCGGTCCTTTGGATCTGGTGGTGGCGGCTCACCATGGCAGCCGGACTTCATCGTCGCGCCGTTTCGTGGAGGCCACACGACCGCGCTTCGTCGTTTTCTCGACGGGTTTCCGGAATCGCTGGCACTTTCCCGCCACCGAGGTCCTGGAGCGCTGGCGCGGGACCGGCGCCTGTGCCCTCGATACGGGCGAGCAGGGTGCGCTGCAGTTTGAAGTCCGCCCGGGCTCCACGCTGCGGCTCGTGTCCCGGCAGCGCCAGTTCGCGCGGGGCATCTGGCTGGCGCGGCCTGCCGTCGGTTCGCCTTGTCAGTGAAGATTCCCTGACGTTGCCTTGAGACTTTCCGCCTGTGATCTCCCACGGACGCCGATGTATAGTGGGGATCGTCTGGTGCGGAACGGTTGCGCATGCTCGAAATCGTGATTGCCGGTGGCTGGGTGATGGTGCCCATCATCCTGTGTTCCGTGATGGCGGCCGCCATTATTCTTGAGCGTCTGTGGACGCTGCAGTCCCGCCTGGTGATCCCACCGGAACTCTCCCGGCAGGTGTGGGACTGGGTGAGTGGTAACCAGTTGAAACACCAGCACATCCAGGAGCTCCGGACCAATTCGCCGCTCGGCCAGATCCTCGCTGCCGGGCTGGCAAGTCGCCACCAGGATCACGTTGCAATGAAGGAGGCCATCGAAGACGCAGGGCGCCACGTGGTCCACGAACTCGAACGCTACCTGAATACCCTCGGCACGATTGCCACGGTGTCGCCGCTGCTGGGCCTGCTCGGTTCCGTCACGGGGATGATTCGCACCTTCGGGGCCCTCACGTCGGGGGCGGCCGGCGATCCGGCCGCGCTCGCTGGCGGCATCTCCGAGGCGTTGATCAGCACGGCGGCGGGCTTGATGGTTGCCATTCCCGCGCTCGTCGGCTACCGCCACTTGCGCGGGCGCGTTGAAGCACTGGTCGTTAAGATGGAAAAGGAAGTCATCGCGCTGGTTGAAGCCCTCCAGCGCAAGCAGTTCATTGATACCCTCGGGCGGTCCGGCAACCCGACCGCAGCGCAAATCGTTGCCCACAACGAGGCCGGAAATGTAGCCTCGGCACGTGGGCGCTGATATGAAACTGCGCGGAGCGAGAATTCGTGATGAACCAGAGCTCAACGTCATACCCCTTGTCGATGTCTTTCTCCTGCTGCTGATCTTCTTCATGCTGACGACGACTTTCCTGCGCCCATCGCAGATTGCAATCCGCCTGCCCGAAGCCGGAGTCAGCTCCGATATTCCGATGAGTCGCGAGGAGCTCGAGATCGCGGTGACCGGCCAGGGCGAGTTCCGGGTGAATGGCCGTGCGCTGGTCGACTCGCGTCCCGAGACTCTGGAGGCGGCCATTCGGAAGGTCATGCCCGATGTGCGTAAGCGCCACGTGACCCTCAGCGCTGATGGCCGTGCCAGTCATCAGGATGTGGTTACCGCCATGGACGTGGCGGGCCGCCTTGGTTTTGTCGAGGTTCGTATTACGACGGTAAGGGCGCGGCCGCCGGGGTGACCGGACCGTGAGCAGCACTACTTCGCCGAGCCCGGTACCCGTGGTCATTTACCGACGCCTGCTGTCCTTCGCGCGGCCCCACTGGGGTGTTTTCATTGTTGCCGCCATCGGCATGGCGTTCTATGCGACGACCGATACCGGGTTCGCGTGGCTCGTCAAGCAACTGCTGGCCGGCATCAACGGTGCGGAGTCGGCGGCGGACCCGAGGACTGAGCTCATCCGGCAGTGGCTCCCGCTTGGAATAATGGTGCTCTTCGTCGTGCGAGGCTCGGCTGAATTTGCTTCGACCTACAGTCTGGGCTGGATCGGCCGTCAGGTGATCAAGAGCCTGCGTGCCCTGCTCTTTGACAAATTCCTCCATCTTCCGGCGCGGTACTACGATGGTGAGTCCACGGGTACCCTGCTCTCGAAACTGACCTTCAATGTGGAGCAGATGGCGGAAGCCGCGTCAAACGTCGTGACGGTTCTGATTCGTGACAGCCTGACCGCTATCGGCCTGGTCGCCTACATGGTTTACCTGAGCCTGCCGCTGTCCGCGTTTGTGTTCGTGGCGGCACCGCTGCTCGCTGTATTGATTCGTGTCTTGAGTCGCATGTTTCGCCGCTACAGCAGCCGGATTCAGGAATCCATGGGGGAACTCACCCGGATCACGGGTGAGGCGCTGCAGAGTCAGCGCATCATCAAGATCTTCAATGGTCAGGACTACGAGAGTCAGCGGTTCGAGGCTGCCAACGAACGCAACCGGCGCATGAATATGCGGCTCTTCGCGG
This sequence comes from Gammaproteobacteria bacterium, assembly GCA_031395645.1. Lineage (GTDB taxonomy): Bacteria > Pseudomonadota > Gammaproteobacteria > Steroidobacterales > SHZI01. The sequence goes on from JANNJM010000087.1 coordinate 39,043, forward strand.
CCCGCGCGGCCGGCGATGGCGTGACAGCACTCCTGGCAGCCGTCGGCATGTCGGGCATCGTGTTCGTCGCCAACCAGAATTTCGTCCGGGAAGCGCTGGATGTCGGAGATTTCGGTGGCTTCATTGCTGCCCTGTTGCTGCTGATGCGGCCCCTGCGGTCGCTTACGGGCGTCAACGTGGCTCTGCAGCGCGGGATTGCTGCCGGGGAGAGCGTCTTCCAGCTACTGGACGAGGAGGCGGAGCGGGACACCGGTACCCTCGTCCCCGAACGGCTACTGGGCAAGGTTGAGTTCCGCGATGTCAGCTTCGGGTACGTGACCGAGAAGGGGCTCGTGCTCCGGAACGTCAGTCTGCTCGTTCCGCCAGGACAGACTTTGGCAATCGTGGGCAAGTCGGGCAGTGGCAAGACCACGCTGGTTGGCCTTCTGCCGCGTTTTTACGATGCCGAAGTGGGCTCGGTACTCATCGATGATGAGCCCGTGCAGAACTACACCCTGAGCTCCCTGCGTAATCAGATCAGTCTCGTCAGCCAGGACGTAGTGCTGTTCAATGACACCATTGCCGGCAATATTGCCTACGGTAGCCTCAAAAAAGTCTCGCGTGCGGATATCGAGTCTGCTGCCCGCGCAGCCTATGTGGACGAATTCACCGCGCAGTTGCCGGAGGGTCTGGATACGTGGGTGGGCGACCGCGGTGTACTGCTCTCCGGTGGCCAGCGGCAGCGGATCGCCATCGCCCGTGCTCTGCTCAAGAATGCGCCAATCCTGATCCTCGACGAGGCCACGTCGGCCCTCGATACGGAATCAGAGCGGCGTATCCAGGAAGCCCTGGGCCGGCTGATGCGGGACCGTACGACCTTCATCATTGCGCACCGGCTGTCCACGATTGAGCAGGCCGATCGAATCCTGGTGATGGCGGACGGCCGTATTCTCGAATCCGGCAGTCATGCCGAGCTGTTGGCCTCTGGCGGGCACTACGCCTATCTCCATCGACTGCAGTTTCGGGATGAAGCAGCCTGAAGGAGTCCGCCGCCATCCAGGGCCTGGAGGCCCTGTGGTACGGCGGTTCACCGCTGGCGTGGTTGCTGTTGCCTTTCGCGGGACTCTTTCGCCTGCTGGTCGGCACCCGCCGCTTCGCGTATCGGGCCGGCTGGCTGCGCGCGCAGCGGCTGGCGGTGCCGGTGATCGTGGTGGGCAATCTCACCGTCGGCGGGACGGGCAAGACGCCGGTCACTGCCTGGCTGGTCGAACTCTGTCGGACCGCGGGCTTTCGCCCGGGCATCGTGAGTCGGGGGTATGGCGGGCGGCCGTGCCCGGCGCCACGGCTGGTCACTCCCACCGACGATGCGGCTGAAGTTGGTGACGAACCGCTGCTGCTCAGTCGGCAAACCGGGGCACCCGTCTGTGTGCATGCGGATCGCGTCGCGGCGGGTCGGCAGCTGCTGGCGTTGGGCGTGAACGTCGTCATCGCCGATGACGGCCTCCAGCACTACCGTCTGCATCGGGACCTGGAGATTGCGGTGCTCGATGGGGATCGGCGCTTTGGTAATGGTTTTCTGCTCCCCGCCGGGCCGTTGCGCGAACCCGCGGCCCGGCTGGAGAGCGTCGATCTCGTCCTCGTCAATGGCGGCGTCGCCCGCGCGGGTGAGTATTCCCTTGAGTCGCGGATCAGTGGGCTGCGTGCGCTGGGCGGCGTCGCCGGGTGTGCGCTTGAGGCGTTGCGGGGACAGGCGGTGCGTACAGTGGCGGGTATCGGCAATCCGGCACGCTTTCACGCCCAGTTGGCGGCGGCGGGACTTAAGATCCAGCCCATCCCGGTGCCGGACCACGGGCGCGTCGACCTCGCCACGCTCTGCCGTGACAGTGACGTGCCGATCATCATGACGCAGAAAGACGCCGTAAAGTACCGGCCTGTCAGCGGCTGTCCCGTGTGGGTTGCCGGCCTGGAGCTCAGCGTGCCGGCTGAGGTCGGTGCACGTGTCCTTGAGAAATTACGTTCGTTCAGTCGCTAGTGGCACTTTGATGAGTAACGACAGTTTTCACGTGGTCATCCCGGCGCGCTTCGCGTCGTCACGGTTTCCCGGCAAGGCGCTCGCGCTACTGGCCGGACGCCCCGTGCTCGAGCACGTCTGGCGACAGGCACGGCGAAGTGCTGCTGCCGACGTGCTCATTGCCACTGATGACGAGCGTATCGCAACCGCCGCGCGCAGTTTCGGAGCCGACGTGATGGTGACGAGCGCCAGCCATCGTTCCGGCACCGAACGGGCCGCCGAGGTCGCTGTGCAGCGGGGCTGGCCCGACGATGCCCTGATCGTGAACTGCCAGGGGGACGCACCGCTGGTTTCTCCAGCCTGCATTGATCAGGTCGCGGCGTTGCTCGTGGCCCAGCCTGGTGCGGCACTGGCCACGCTCTGTACACCCATCGTGACTGCCGAGGACTACCACAATCCCAACGTGGTGAAAGTGGTGTGCGCTGCGGACGGCCGCGCGCTGTACTTCAGTCGTGCGCCGATACCGTCTGCCAGCCACTCAGCGACAACGGCAGGCGAGGGCGCTTCGGCTGTGCCACAGGCACTGCGTCACGTCGGCCTGTACGCCTATCGCGCTGGCGCTCTCCGGCGACTGGCAAGCGCGCCGCCCTGTGCGCTGGAGACGACGGAGAGTCTGGAACAGCTGCGCGCACTCTGGCTTGGTCTGGAAATTCGGGTCGCGCTGGCCGTGGCACTGCTGGGACCGGACGTGGACACGCCGCAGGATCTGGAGCGGGCTGCTGAATTTCTGCGGCGCGGAGGAGTTTCCTCATGAGGCTCTTTCGAAGAAAGGCGCCGGCTGCTTCCGCGGTCGTGCCGGTACGGGTTTTGCTGGTCTGCATGGGCAACATCTGCCGCTCGCCGCTCGCCGAAGGCGTGCTCCGGCAACGCTGGCTGGAGCGGGGGCCCACCCTGCCGGTCGAGTTCGACTCGGCCGGTACGCACGGTTACCACGACCGGGCGCCGCCGGATCCACGGGCGCAGGCCGCGGCGCTGCGCCGGGGTGTGGACATTTCGAAGATTCGCGCCCGAGGGGTAGTGCCCGGCGATTTCGAGCGCTTCGACCTGATACTGGCGATGGACCATGATAATCACGCAGCCCTCCTGGCGCAATCCGCAGAAGAGCACCACCCAAAGATTCGCCTGTTACTGGAGTTCGCGCCGGATGGCGGACGGCGAATCGTGCCCGATCCGTACTACGGCGGGACGGTGGGTTTTGAGAGAGTGCTCGATCTGGTCGAGGAGGCCATGGCTGGCCTCCTCGACGAAGTGGAGCGAATTGCGGTGGCTCGCAGCGCAGTCGCAGCAGGCGAAACTGCTGACCCGGCCGCCGACTAGAACTCCGACGGCGACTCCTCTCGTGGCGGGAGCCGGGAACGGCTAGTCGTTCCCGGGCTCGCGATTCTCGCCGCTACTGTTCCCCGTGGTGGACCAGACCGTGTGGGTCGTGCCCGGTCGCGGGGGCGGCGATGCCTGAGTTGGCGTTTGCACCGTCACTGGGGTGCCGGGCGCGACATTGCCTGTCTCCCAGGGCAAGCGGCGTTGCGTACCCCTTTCGATGTAGGGCTCGGAGGCAGCCGTCTCCCGCACTTCGGGCTCCGGCCGGCTGCTGACGGCTACCGGGGCCTCGGGGCGTGATTCTTTCGGCGGCGAAACGTCGACGGGCGGAATGTACGGTGCCTGCGCAACCGGTGGCGCCACTGACGGACGAATGGTCGTCAGCATGGGCATCGTATCTTCATGCGTATCCCGTTGCGACTCCTGGCGACTTAAGTCCGCAGTCGCCGGCATTGAATCGTTGGGCTGGGCGCCATTGCCAGAATTACCGATTGGCTCGCGCTGACCGTCGCGCTGCTGTTCACGATCTGGTCCGCCGCGACGCCGGCGTCCGCGCCGGGGCCGGTCACCGTTCGCAGTGCCGGGGGTGGAATTCTGGCCCTGATTCTGGCCCTGATTCTGATTCTGGCCCTGGCCGCCACCTTGCCGGGCACCGCGGTTGTCAGCATTCCGGTTGCCGTCACGCCGCGGTTCCGGAGAATTGCCATCACCGCCGGCACGGGCATCACCATTGCGTGGTTCGGCGTTGCGTGGTTCGCTGTTGCGCGGCTCATTTGGGCGACCGCCCTGCTGCTGTGGCGGGCGGGGCTGGTTGGGGTCGAAGTCCCGACGGGGTGGACGTGCACCGCGCCGCGGTGCCGAACGATCACCGCCCGGACCGCGATGCCGGTTCTGGGGTCGACCGTCACCGCGACTGCGCTGAGGCTGCTCGGGGCGGCGTTCCGGTTCGACCTCAGTGGCTGGCGCCGGCGTCGGCGCCGTGCCCACGAGCCAGGTCTTCAGGCGCGTGAACAAACCCGGTACTGGCGCCACTATTGCGACAGCCAGTGGAGCGGGCGGTGTCGGTGTCGGAGTCGGCGCGGGCGTCGAGGGCAGCACGCTGGCAACGGCTGGTGCCTGGATCTTTGGCCGCTGCGGACCGACGTCGCCGCTGTCCTGGAGTTTGTCCTCCGTCGGCTCTGCGAGCAGGTAACTGGCACCCGAATTCTCCGGGAGCGCGGTCTGATCATCGCGGACCCGACGCAGGGTGTAGTTCGGGGTCTGCAGGTCGGGATTGGCGACCAGCACGATCTGCAGGTTGTCCCGCGCCTCGATGGTGCGGATCCAGTCGCGTTTCTCGTTCAGCAGGTAGTTGGCCACATCGACCGGCAGCTGGGCGATAACCTTGGAAGTCCGGTCTTTGCGCGTTTCCTCGCCAATGAGGCGCAGGACGGCGAGAGCCAGGGATTCAACACTGCGGATGGAACCCATGCCACTGCACCGTGGGCACGTCTGGTGGGCGGACTCGCCCAGCGACGGACGCAGCCGCTGGCGGGACATTTCAAGAAGCCCAAACCGGGAAATCTTCCCGATCTGAACCCGGGCCCTGTCCATGTGGACGGCGTCGCGGAGCCGGTTCTCGACGTCCCGTTGATTGCGCTGTGGCCCCATGTCGATGAAATCGATCACGATCAGGCCACCGAGGTCGCGCAGGCGCAGCTGTCGGGCAATCTCCTCGGCCGCTTCGAGATTGGTCGCGTAGGCGGTTGCCTCGATGTCGCCACCCTTGGTGGCGCGGGCGGAGTTGATGTCGATCGACACCAGGGCCTCGGTGTGGTCGATGACGATGCTGCCACCCGACGGCAGTTCGACCGTGTGGGAGAAGGCAGACTCGATCTGGCTCTCGATCTGGTAGCGCGTGAAGAGGGGCACCGGGTCGTCGTAGCGGCGTAGCTTGCGCAGGTTCTGCGGCATGGCCCGCTCGACGAACTGGCGCGCCTCCTCGTAGGCCGCTTCGTCGTCGATCAGAATTTCGCCTACGTCATTGGCGAGGTGATCGCGGAGGGCGCGAATAATCGCGTTGCTGTCCTGGAAAATCAGGAAGGGGGCCGGGCGGCTGACAGCCGCTGTCTTAATGGCCTCCCAGATGCCCAGCAGGTAGTCCATGTCCCACTTGAGTTCTTCGGGGGAGCGGCCAACGCCGGCCGTCCGCACAATGACGCCCATGCCTTCCGGCACCGCGACATCGTTCAGGGCCTCCCGCATTTCGTCACGGTCGGCGTCGCTGATACGCCGCGAAACGCCCCCGGCTCTGGGGTTGTTCGGCATCAGGACAATGAATCGTCCCGCGAGACTGATGAAGGTCGTGAGCGCAGCACCCTTCGTGCCACGTTCCTCCTTCTCGACCTGGACGACGATGTCCTGACCTTCGCGGATGACCTCACGAATATTGATCCGGCCGTCGGGGCCGGGGTCGGTCACGAAATATTCGGGGGATACTTCCTTCAGTGGCAGGAAGCCGTGGCGGTCGCCGCCGTATTCGATAAAGGCAGCGTCGAGGCTGGGCTCGATCCGGGTGATGCGGCCCTTGTAGATGTTGGCTTTCTTCTGTTCCCTTGACTGACTCTCGATATCAAGATCGAACAGTCGCTGGCCATCGACCATCGCAACGCGCAACTCTTCTTCCTGAGTTGCATTGACGAGCATTCTCTTCATAGGAACCTGCATACGAACAATGACAGGTGACAGAAACGGCTGCAGGCCTTAAGCCTGTTGCCATGCCTGAACCTGGATAAATACCTGGGCTTCCCGGCTGTAGCCGGTCAGGGCGCCGGAGTCTGCGGTGTGTTATCGGTGCTGTGCCGCTTGCCACGCGTCAGATCCTCGGAATTCTTGCCTGACCAGATGCTGGTTTAGACCGCTCGGGAAACACCAAGTCAGCTACATCAGCAGGAGGCCCGCTCTTGCCCGCCAGCGGCGGACCTTAGGTCTTGCGACCTGCCAAGCGGCCGGTCGATGGAGCGTGCATTGGTCAGTCGGGGCTTAAACAGGCGAGGGGGCCTTGACAGCCGACGCACCATGACCTAGCACTCCGCTACTATAACAGCGGCCATTCATGCCAGCAACGCAATCAGAGGCTTAAGCCCTTGCAGCGACAGGAAATCCGGTGAACGACGCTGCGCCGCGGGCAGTCCGCGTGACTGCCGGCGACGACGAAACCGGCCGCCGGCTCGATAACTTCCTGATGGCGCGTCTGAAGGGCGTGCCGCGGGCCCACGTGTATCGCCTTATCCGCAGTGGTCAGGTGCGGGTCAACAGTCGTCGCGTGCAGGCGAGCTATCGCCTGAATCTCGGTGACGAGGTGCGCGTGCCGCCGGTTCGGCAACCGGATGCCACGAACGCGCCGCCCCCCTCGCGCCTGCGGACCGACTGGATCGAGGCACTCATTCTCTACGAGGACGACGATTTGCTGGTCCTCAACAAGCCTTCTGGACTGGCCGTTCATGGGGGTAGCGGTATCAGCCTTGGCGCCATCGAACTACTGCGGGCTACCCGCGGCCCGCACAGTGATCTCGAATTGGTGCACCGTCTGGATCGGGACACGAGCGGCTGCCTGCTGATCGCCAAACGCGCCGCCGCACTGCGCGCCCTGCATGCGCAGTTTCGCCAGGGCAGCGTCGACAAGCGCTATCTGGCGCTGCTGCTTGGTCGGTGGACCGGCCCCTTGAGCGGCCAGAGGCGCACCGTCGACGCCCCGCTCGTGACTGACGAACGGCGGGGCGGGGAGCGCCACGTCCGGGTCGATGCTGCTGGCAAGGAAGCGATCACACACTTCTTGCCCCTCGAACGCTTTTCGAACGCGGTCCTGGCCGAAGTGCACCTGGGCACCGGCCGCACGCACCAGATCCGGGTGCACGCGGCGTCGATCGGGCACCCGGTGGCTGGCGACGAGCGCTACGGACCCGCCGACGATCCGATCGTAGCGGGGCAGGCTCTCGGGCGCCTGTTTCTGCATGCCCGGTCGTTGGGATTCACTAGCCCCGGCAGCGACAACCCGATTCGCATCGAAGCGCCCCTGGGCGATGACCTGACGGCGCCGCTTAACCGGTTACGGGCGACGCCTACAGCAGGGGGACCCCGCGGCTGAGCAGCGCGCGGCCGAGCCAGATCAGTGGCAGCCCCTGAAGTGCAGTCGGATCCTGGCTGTCAATGCTTTCGAGAAGCAGCACGCCACGGCGCTCCACCTTGAAGCTCCCGGCGCAGTCCAGTGGTTGGTCAGCTGCCACATAGTGCTCTGCTTCAAGCCGGGTGAGCTGCCGAAAGTGCACCCGGGTGGTGTCGCTGTGGCTGAGTTCCTGTGCCTCCCCGGGGCCGAGCACGCAGACTGCCGTGTGGAACTCCACGACCTGTCCGGCGCACTGGAGCAACTGATCCACGGCCCGCGCGGCAGTGCCCGGCTTGCCGAGAGTGAGATCCCCCAGCGCGGCGACCTGGTCACTGCCCAGAACCAGGGCTCCCGGGCACAGCTGGACGCCGGCCGCGGCCTTCCGCCGAGCGAGGCGCAGGGCCAGTTCCCGAGGTGCCTCCCCGGGCTGGCGTGACTCGTCGACGTGCGGCGCCAGGCACTCGAAGTTGGCCAGGAGCCGGGCCAAAAGCTCGCGCCGGTAAGGCGATTGGGACGCCAGGACAATGCGGGGGGAGGTAGACAATGGGCTTCGTCTCCGGGGACTCAAGCGCTTGAATTTTGACACACTCCGGCCTGCTACCTATGATGCGTACCGCGATGGTCGCGGGGTGTATCGGATCGGCGGAGCTTGCGGATCTGGTGGCCCGCGGGGCTACCCTTGGTCTCAAGTTACCCGTGTCATCCCTGGAGCGTCTGGCCGCACTGGCGCCGTCAGCTACAGATACTGGGACGGGCCAGACGACGACTGAAGACCTTAGCGCCAGCTGCACGTTTCAGCTGGGGTCCGAGGGGTACCCGCAGCTCCACTTGGTTGTGACCGGGGTCGTTCCCCTGACCTGCCAGCGCTGCCTGGATTTGCTGGAGTTTCCAGTGTCGCTGGACGTGTTGCTGACGATGATCCGCAGTGACGACGAGGCGGCAAGTCTCTCGGCACCGTTTGAAACGACGCTGCTAGTCGATGGTGAACTGCTGCCGGCGCAGATTATTGAGGACGAGGTGCTCGCGGCCTTGCCGCTGGCGCCCATGCATTCGGAGACGGCCGCTTGCGGCCGTGTAGAGCAAGCGAAATCCGGCGAGATGTACCGGCCACTGGCCGGGCTCGCTGACCTGCTGGGTCGTAGTGACCGGCAGGGTAATAAGTGACTTACCAGGAGATCTGCGATGGCAGTACAAAAGAGTCGAGTGACGCCGTCCCGCAAGGGCATGCGTCAGTCCCACGACCGGCTGAAAAGCCCGCCCATTTCGATCGAGCCGACGAGTGGCGAGACGCACCGGCGGCATCACATCAGCGCCGACGGCTACTATCGTGGCAAGAAGGTGATCGAGACTCGCGACGACGGCGATACCGAATAGCCGTTTTCCCGCTGCCTCCGACCGGCAGGTCGGAGTTCTCAGGCACAGGGGGCCACTGATGGCCGAGCCCGTTACGATCGCCGTCGACGCCATGAGTGGTGATGCCGGGGCGGATGTCTGTGTGCCGGCGTCCATAGAGTTTGTGCGTCGCCAGACCGGCGTGCGCATTCTTCTGGTGGGCCAGCGCGAAATCCTGGAGGCGCTGGCGGCGGCGGCGGGTGGTCTCCCGCCGAACGTCGAGATTCACGACGCCCGCCAGATCGTTTGGATGGACGAGCCGCCAGCAGACGCCCTGCGCAAGAAGAAGGACTCCTCCATGCGCGTGGCGGTGGATCTGGTCAAGGACGGTAGCGCCGACGCTTGCGTCAGTGCCGGCAATACCGGCGCCCTGATGGCGACCGGTCGTTTCGTCCTGAAGACCCTGCCCGGCATCGAACGCCCGGCGATCATGGCCCGACTGCCAACCCGGCACGGGGCGATTTACATGCTTGATCTTGGAGCCAACGCCGACTGCTCAGTTGAGCAGCTCTATCAGTTTGCCGTCATGGGCTCGGTCGTCGCCAAGGTGACGGAAGGTATAGACCGTCCCCGTATCGGCCTCCTCAATATCGGCGAGGAGGACATCAAGGGCAATGACATGGTCAAGCAGGCGGCAATACGCCTGAACGCGAGCCGGCTGAACTACGTTGGTTTTGTCGAGGCGGATGCGATCCAGGACGACCGTGCGGATGTCGTGGTCTGCGACGGATTCAGCGGCAATGTGGCCCTGAAGTCCATGGAAGGTACGGCCAAGCTCATCCGGCATTTTCTCGAACTGGAGTTCCGCGGCAGCCTCTACGGCCGGCTGGCGGGCCTGGTTGCCTGGCCGGTATTGCGCTCGCTGGGTCGCCGGCTCGATCCACGCCGTTACAATGGAGCCAGTCTGGTCGGACTCAACGGAGTCGTCATAAAAAGTCACGGTGCTGCCGATCGGCTGGCTTTCCAGCAGGCGATTTCTGTGGCGCGAGTGGAAGCCGAGAAGCGGGTACCTGGACAGATTCGTGAACTCCTGAGCGAGCAGGTGGAATGATGTATTCGCGTATTGCCGGCACTGGACGCTATCTGCCCGAGCGTGTTCTCCCGAATCGGGAGCTCGAGTCGATGGTGGATACCACGGAGGAGTGGATCCGGACCCGCACGGGTATCGAACGCCGGCACATCGCTGCCGATAACCAGGCGACCAGCGATCTCGCCGAGCAGGCGGCGCTACAGGCCATGGCGGCCGCGGGCGTCGCCGCGTCGGACATCGATTTTCTGGTCGTGGGTACGACCACTCCCGACCTGGTGTTTCCCAACGTCGGCTGCCTCGTGCAACGCAAGCTCGGCATTCACGGGTGTCCTGCCTTCAGCCTGGAAGCTGCTTGCAGTGGGTTCATCTACGCCCTCACGATGGCCGACCGGTTTGTCGCTAGCGGCCTGGCAAAGTGTGCGCTCGTCATCGGGGCCGAGACACTGTCGCGGATTGTCGACTGGAACGACCGGGCCACTTGCGTATTGTTCGGTGACGGTGCCGGCGCCGTGGTTCTCAAGCCGGCGAACGAACCCGGCATCCTGTCCTGCCACCTCGGTGCCGACGGCCACTACAGTGATCTGCTCTACCACCCCTACGGCACGTCGCGGCCACAACGCCCTGATGACACAGAACGGCCCTTCATGCAGATGAAGGGCAATGAAGTCTTTAAGGTCGCGGTAAAGACCCTCGAGGGGATCGTCGAGCAGGCACTGACTGCCAACCAGCTGGACCGCTCCGCGATCGACTGGCTGATTCCCCACCAGGCCAACATTCGCATCATCCAGGCTACCGCCAGGCGACTCGCTATGCCCATGGAGAAGGTCGTGCTGACGCTGCAGGACCACGGTAATACCTCGGCGGCGTCCGTGCCTATTGCGCTTGACGTCGCCGTCCGCGACGGCCGCGTAAAGCGTGGTGATCTCCTGCTGCTCGAGGCCTTCGGCGGCGGACTGACGTGGGGTTCCGCGCTGGTCCGCTACTGACCCGTTTCGTAGTGCCGCTCAATGGTTGAAGCGAATCGACGCTGGCTGGCCCTCTGGTTGGGGCCGATCCTTGCTGTCAGCGTCTATTTCACGTTGCCGGCCGAGTACTTGCTGGCTGACGGAACCGTGCAGGCGCTGGGACCCGGCGCACACGGGGCCGCCGCCGTCGCTGCCTGGATGGCGGTCTGGTGGCTCACTGACGTCATTCCTGTCTATGTCACTGCCATGCTGCCACTGCCGCTGTTTCCGCTGCTTGGCACAGCAACCGTGGAGGAGGCCGCCGGCGCCTATGGCGATCCACTCATCTTCCTGTTCTTCGGTGGGTTCATTCTGGCGCTTGCGCTGGAACGCTGGGGTCTGCATCGGCGCGTCGCCCTGACGGTGCTCCAGTCGGTGGGTTCGCGTCCTGACTACATCGTTGGTGCATTCATGGGCATCACGGCGTTCATTAGCCTCTGGGTCACCAACACGGCCACCACACTGATGATGTTGCCGGTGGCGCTGTGTGTGGTGGACGCTCTGGCGCCTCCGAACACGGCCGGGGAGGCCGCTGATTCCCGCGCAACCGCGCTTGGTCCAGCGCTGATGCTGGGCGTGGCGTATGCCGCGTCCATTGGTGGCATGGGCACCATGATCGGTACGGCCCCGAACGTCTTCGTGGCCTCGTTTATCAACAGCCAGCTGAATTACGAGATCAGCTTTCTCGACTGGATGCTCGTGGCCATGCCGCTTGTCGTCCTGCTCCTCGTCGCTGCGTGGTGCCTGCTGACGCGCGGCGTTTTTCATGTTGGCCGGAAGTCGCTGCCGGAAACCCGTAAAGTGCTGCAGCAGCTGACACGCGAACTCGGGCCAGTGACGCGCGCTGAACGACTGACCGCCCTCGTCTTTCTGACGTCCGCCGTCGGGTGGGTATTGCGTGGCCTGCTGGCTGAAGTCACCATCGCTGGCTCGCGGCCCTTTGCCGGACTTACGGACGCGGGCATTGCGATCAGCGCTGCGGTACTCCTGTTCGTACTGCCTGCTGGTACCCGCGATCACCGGTTCCTCATGGACTGGGCGACCGCGTCCCGCGTTCCCTGGGGACTGTTGCTGCTGTTTGGTGGTGGCCTGAGTCTGGCAGCCAGCTTCGAGCAAACCGGGCTGGCTGACTATGTGGCTTCTCAGGGGCAGGGCCTTCCGCGACTGCCCACCTGGGTCCTGGTGGCCGGCATTGCCACTATCGTGGTCTTCCTCTCTGAAATGGCCAGCAACATGGCGACGGCCGCAACCGTGGTGCCGGTCGTTGCGTCGCTGGCCATCGGCGCGGGGCTGCCGCCCGTGCCGCTCGTGCTCGCTGCCTGCTTTGCAGCGAGCTGCGGCTTCATGCTCCCGGTGGCCACACCCCCGAACGCCATCGCCTATGGAACCGGGCGCGTTACAGCAGGTCAGATGGCCAGAGCGGGTTTCCTGCTGAACTTGCTCGGCATTGTGTTTATTACGGCAGTGACTTGCGGGATCATTGTCCCGTTCATTGGAGCGAAGTGATGCGGCGACGACGAGCCGGCGTGTGGAATCAGTCTCTGGGCGAGCTGCTACTGGCATGCGCCACACTGCTGCCGGGCACGGTGGGGGCTACTGGCGAGACATTTGCCCTGACGCCGGATGCGCAGCTGGTCGGCGAGATCGCCACGGTGGCCGCCACCCACGAGGAAACGCTGACCGACATTGCCCGCCTGCACGGGCTCGGCTACGAAGAAATCGTGTGGGCCAACCCGACGGTCGACATCTGGCTTCCCGGCGAAGGAACCCCGGTGACCTTGCCGACGAAGTTCGTACTGCCGGGAGCGGCACGGGAAGGCATCGTCGTGAATATCGCCGAGTACCGTCTCTACCACTACTACAAACGCGAAGGCCAACTGATGGTCTCGACCTTCCCGATCAGTATCGGTCGGATGGATTGGGCCACGCCGATTGGCCGCTGGGCGGTGACAGCCAAGCAGAAGGACCCTGCCTGGTACCCGCCCGAGTCGATTCGCCAGGAGCACCTGGAAGACGGTCGCGGGTTTCTGGACAAGGTGGTGCCGGCGGGTCCGGACAATCCCCTTGGCCAGTACGCGCTGCGTCTCAGCGCCAGCGGTTACCTGATTCACGGGACCAACAAACCGGTGGGTGTCGGCATGCAGGTGACCCACGGCTGCATCCGGATGTACCCCGAGGATATCGAGAGGCTGTTTCCGCAGATCCCTGTCAACACGCCGGTGACGATCATGAACCAGCCCTACAAGTTTGGCTGGTCAGGCAACGAACTCTTTCTGGAAGTGCATCCGCCACTCGAGGATGACCACGCGACCCGGGATCGGGAGATGACGGCGCTCACGGAACAATATGTGTTGCTCACCCGGGAGCGGCCGGCACGCATCGACTGGCTGGCGGTTGAGGAGGCGTACCGCCGTCGCGATGGCATTCCCGTACGCGTGGGTTTCGGCCTCGACGGCGAGGCGTCCGTCGCTGCTTTCTGACGGGTAAAAAAAAGCCGCAGCGGGTGCTGCGGCTTTTCTCACCGGGTCTCGCTTAACTGACGAAGAGACCCGAAGTGGTCGCTCGAAGCGGTAGCTGAGCCGTATTACTTGGCCTGGCTGCGCTTGAACATCCGGTCCATCTTTTCGCTGTTCGCATCGCAGCAGGACTGCGACTGGTTCGCAGCGTTCAGCGCCTGATTGGCCGTGCTCTGGGCACCGGAAGCCGTCTGCTTGGCCTCTGAAGCGGCAGCGCTGGCGGCATCGCCAGCCGACTTGGCAGCAGCAGCATCGGCAGCGACGCGATCCAGACGGGCGGAGAGTTCGTCGAGCTTGGTCGTTGACGTGCAGCCGGCCGCGACCAGCATCGTGAGCGCCAATGCGCTCCCCTGAAGAGCGGTTCTGATTTTCATAGTAAAGGTCCTCAACAGCAGATTTAAGGTAAACAACACACCCGGAGAAGTAGTCGCCGAGAAGCAAGAAACCGCCGCAGGGCGGACTCTTAGGAAAATGATGAACGAATTAAGGTTAAACCGCAATCTGGAAGTGGCGTGGCGCTTGGGTTTCAGCTCTTGTTAAGACTTGTTCAGGAGCGTTGCATTGGCGTGCGGCTGCCATCTATTGCCACCTTAAAGCCTCGGTAGAAGTTTTCGAGGTGGGCGACCAGCGGGCAGGCGGCGGGTCTGGCAGGGCTTGTGGGCTGTGGGTGTCTGTATATACTCACAGCGCTGTACAAATACACAGGATCCCCCATTATGACCACGCCCGGCACTGCCAATCTCACTACCAGACAGACCGAAATTCTCCAGTTTATTCAGCGCTTTATGGAGACTACCGGGATGCCTCCCACGCGGGCAGAAATGGCCCGGGAACTGGGCTTCCGGTCGGCTAACGCCGCCGAGGAGCACCTGCGGGCGCTGAAGCGCAAGGGAGTTATCGAACTCCTGCCCGGGACGTCCAGGGGCATCCGGTTACTGGAGATGGATCGCCTGGCAGCGCTTGAAGAAGAGGGCCTGCCCCTGGTGGGCCGGGTGGCTGCGGGCCAGCCCATCCTCGCCACCGAGCACATTGAAGCCCGCTACCGCCTCGACCTCGCGCTGTTTAATCCCCGTCCGCACTACCTGCTGCGGGTCCAGGGCATGAGCATGCGCGACGCTGGCATTCTCGATGGCGACCTGGTGGCGGTCCGTCGTGAGCCCGAGGTCCGCAATGGCCAGATCGTGGTGATTCGTCTGGAGGAGGAAGTCACCGTGAAGCGCTATCGACAGACGGGTACCACGGTCACGCTGCTCCCGCAGAACCCGGACTTCAAACCCATCAAGGTCGATCTCAGGGCCGAGCACCTGGTTATCGAGGGCGTGGTGGTGGGTGTCATCCGTAACGGGATGTCCACCGCCGCTTGAGATCCTGGGGCTCCTCCGATGACCGGCCCGATGACCGGCCCGATGACTGGCCGGATGACCGGTGTGATACCTGCAGCGCTGCTGCGTTCTCCGGTTATCACGCGCCTGCCGACAGGTTACCCGCTGCTCGACAATTTGCTCGGTGGTGGTTGGCCTGTCGGTGTGCTCACAGAGTTGCTGGTGACTGGGCATGCGAGTGGTGAACTGGGTCTCCTGAGCCCCGCACTGGCGCCGCTGACGACCGCGGGCTGGGTGATTCTCGTTGCGCCACCCTGGATTCCCTATGCACCCGGGCTGTGCTGGCAGGGACTCACTCTCAAACGGGTGCTGATGGTGCGGGTCCGGCAGCCGCCGGAGACGCTGTGGGCCGCGGAAGAAATCCTCCGGTCGGGGGCCTGTGCTGCCGTGATTGCATGGGTTCCGGCGACCGCTACTCAGCGGGCTGGCCACACGCTGTTGCAGCGTCTGCATCTGCTGGCAGCCAGGCAGCAGGCCTGGGTGGTCCTGATTCGGTCAGCGCGGTTTCGCAGGGAGCGGTCTCCGGCCCCTCTCCGTGTGCAGGTGCTGTGCTCATCACCGGCCACGCTGCAGCTCGATATTTTCAAGAACGGCTGGCGAGGTGCAGGGACGGTCAGCGTCGAACGCCGGTTCTAGTGCATGGCGCGTTTCTCCAAAGTCCGGGCCGGTGCCTTCCTGCCGGTAACAGCAGGCGAGCCAGACCGTATCGTCCAACCAGCACTGCCGACAATACCTGCCCAGCTCTGGCTGTGCCTGTATCTGCCCCAGCTGCCACTGGAGGCACAAGTGGAGGCGCAAGTCAGTCAGTCAGGTCAAGTGCACGAGGAGCCCCTGGCGATCTGCGAAGAGCAGGGGCGCCGGACGCTCATCGTCACTGTGAACCCGGTGGCTGCTGCGAGGGGAGTGCGGGTACGCATGCCTGTCAATTCAGCACTGGCACTGGTGCCGGAGCTGGTTGTCAAGGCCCGCAACGTGCCTCTCGAAAGCGCCACGCTCGCCCGGCTGGCGACCTGGGCCGGGCGATTCACACCGGCAGTGAGCATCACTTCCGGCAATTCCCTGCTGCTCGAAATTCAGCGCAGCCTGCGTTTGTTTAATGGGCTCGATGCATTGCAGGCTACGGTGACCCAGGGCTTGCGCGTGCTCGGACACCAGGTGCACATGGCCTGTACGCCAACCCCTCGAGCCTCCTTGTGGCTGGCCAGGGCGGGCAGCAGACAGCCGGTCCAGACCTCCCTGGAGTTGCGCCAGGCGCTTGCCGGCATTCAGGTCGGTCATCTGGGCTGGCCGGCACGCACGGTCCAGATGCTCCTGCAGATGGGACTCACGACGGTTGGCGACTGTGCAAGGCTGCCCCGCGAGGGCTTTGCCCGGCGACTCGGCCCTGTGCACCTGCGCGAGCTGGACCAGGCCTATGGCCGCTGCCCGGATCCGCAACGACTACACGTGCCGCCTGTCCGTTTTGCAGCTGAGCTGGAGCTGGCTGGGGAAACCATCGATGCCTCCCTGCTGCTCGATGGCTTCCAGCAACTTTTTCAGTCGCTGAACCAGGCACTCGAATCCCACCAGGCCAGCGTCCGCATCTTGTGGTGCCAGCTGACACACCCAGGTGGTCAGGCAACGCGCCTGCGTCTGGGTCTGCACCGTGCGGCGGGTCATTCAGCAAGCCTGCTGCACGGCCTGCTCCGATTGCGCCTCGAGGCGCTGCTCCTGCCTGCCATGGTCATCAGTCTGTCAGTGCAGGCTGATCTTCTGCCCGGGCAGGTGCCAGTCGGTACGGACCTGCTCGGTCAGCACATGCAGACAGATGGTGGGCTGCATACCCTGCTGGAACGTTTGCGTGCGCGGCTGGGTGGGCAGGCCGTGCAGGGTTTCGCGTTACGCGCAGAGCACCGACCGGAGACCGCCTGGCGAGCAGTGGCAGATCCACTGGAAGAACCGAGAGCCAGCGAGACACTGATTCCCAGCCGCTCCCGGCCTGTCTGGCTGTTGCCGGCACCAGCGCCACTGGGCGTGGTTGCCGATCAACCCGCCTGGCACGGCGCGCTGACCCTCGAACGCGGTCCTGAACGCATTGAAAGCGGCTGGTGGGATGGCGGGGATATCCGTCGGGATTACTACCGGGCCAGCAACCCGCAGGGTGCGATGCTCTGGGTGTACCGGGACCTGCGCAGTCAGGTCTGGTATTTGCAGGGCATTTTCGGATGACGACCTACGCCGAGTTGCATTGCATCAGCAACTACACTTTTCTACGGGGCGCCTCGCACCCTGCTGAACTGGTGGAGCGCGCAGCAGCGCTCGGGTACACCGCCCTCGCGTTGACCGACGAGTGCTCCGTCGCAGGCATCGTCCGGGCCCACGTGGCCGCGCGAGGCCACGCACTGAAGTTGCTCATCGGCAGCGAGTTCCGGATGGCCGACGGCTTGCGCCTCGTCGTGCTCGCTGCCGACCGGGAAGGCTACGCAGCGCTCTGTGGGCTGATCACGCGTGGACGCCGGGCGGCCGACAAAGGCTCCTACCGGGTGGTGCGCAGTGATTTTGAGCAGCTACCCGCCGGGTGCCTGTTGCTGTGGCTGCCTCCGGCATCTGCGGAGGGCGAGCCGGATGCTGCCGACGCCATCTGGCTGCAGTCTGTTTTCAGCGGCCGGGTCTGGCTTGCGCTGGAATTGCACGCGGATGGCGACGAGGAGAGTCGCTGCAAACGGTTACTGGCGTTTGCAGACACCGTGGGCATTCCCCCCGTCGCGGCCGGTGATGTGCACATGCATGCACGCGGCCGTCGGGCCGTACAGGACACCCTGACAGCCATCCGCCGCAAACTGCCGCTTGGGTGCGGCGCTGCTGGCCTGTATGCCAACGGCGAGCGGCACCTGCGCACGCTCGCAGAGCTGCAGCGTGCCTATCCCGTCCAGCTGCTGGGAGCCACGCTGGAGATTGCCCGGCGCCTGACTTTTTCCCTGGACGAGCTGCGCTACCAGTATCCCCGCGAACTGGTGCCGTCAGGCTACACACCTGCCAGCTGGCTGCGCCACCGGACTTTCGAGGGGCTTAAGGAGCGCTGGCCGGCCGGCGCTTCGAACCATATCCTGAAGCTTGTGGAGCACGAGCTGGAACTGATCAGCGAGCTGCATTACGAACCCTACTTCCTGACGGTGGATGACATCGTCCGTTTCGCCCGCAGCCGCGGCATCCTTTGCCAGGGTCGCGGCTCAGCGGCCAATTCTGCGGTGTGTTTCTGCCTCGGCATCACTGCAGTGGATCCGGCGCACATGTCGGTGCTGTTTGAGCGCTTCATCTCCCGGGAACGCAATGAGCCTCCCGACATCGACGTGGATTTTGAACACGAGCGGCGCGAGGAGGTGATCCAGTACATCTACGCCCGCTATGGCAGGGAGCGCGCGGCACTGACGGCCACCGTGATCACCTACAGTCCCCGCAGTGCCATTCGCGATGTGGGCCGGGCCCTGGGGCTGTCTGAGGCCCAGCTCACCCGGGTGGCGAGCAATCTGCAATGGTGGGATGGCCGGACCGTCGCGCCATCGCGCCTCCGGGAGGCTGGCTTTGATCCTGCCAGTCCGCTGATGCACCGGCTGGTGACCCTGGCCGGTCAACTGATCGGTTTTCCCCGACATCTCTCCCAGCATGTCGGCGGGTTTGTGATTGCAGATGAGCCCCTGAGCCGGCTCGTGCCGATCGAGAATGCAGCCATGGCAGACCGGACGGTCATCCAGTGGGATAAGGATGACCTCGATGAGATGGGCCTGCTGAAGGTGGATATCCTCGCGCTCGGCATGCTGTCTGCCATTCGCCGCAGCTTCGCCCTGCTCCGGCAGCACAAGGGGCGCGAACTGACTCTGCACAACGTGCCTGCCGAAGACCCTGCGGTGTACGCCATGCTTGGCCGGGCCGACACGATAGGCGTCTTCCAGATTGAGTCCCGGGCCCAGATGGCCATGTTGCCGAGACTCAAGCCCCGTTGCTATTACGACCTGGTGATTGAAGTCGCGATCATCCGCCCCGGACCGATTCAGGGGGGCATGGTTCATCCCTACCTGCGCCGCCGGAACGGCGAGGAGCCCGTGACGTATCCCAGCCTGGAAGTGCGCCAGGTTCTGGAGCGCACACTCGGGGTACCCATCTTTCAGGAGCAGGTCATGCAGCTGGCGGTCGTGGCGGCAGGCTTCACGCCGGGGGAAGCCGACCAGCTGCGCCGGGCCATGGCGGCATGGCGCCGGCGCGGTGGCCTCGGCCACTTTGAAGAACGGCTGATTTCCGGCATGCAGGCGCGCCACTATTCCGTCGAGTTCGCCCGCCAGATCTTCAGTCAGATCTGCGGTTTCGGGGAATACGGTTTTCCGGAATCTCATGCCGCCAGTTTTGCCCTGCTCGTGTACGTCTCTGCCTGGCTGAAGCAGCACGAGCCCGCCGCTTTCACCTGCGCACTCCTGAACAGCCAGCCGATGGGGTTCTACGGACCTTCACAGCTGATCCAGAGCGCGCGCCGGGCTGGCGTGGAGATCCGTCCGGTGAACGTGAACTGCAGTGCCTGGGACTGCACCCTCGAAGCTACGGCTGATGGCCAGCACGCACTCCGGCTGGGGCTGCGCCTGGTTGGCGGGCTTGGGGAAGGGGAGGGGCAGCGAGTGGCCAGCCAGCGTGCTGGAGGGCCTTATCACGATGTTCAGGATCTCCACGAGCGCGCGAGCCTGCCGCAGCAGCAGCTCGGCGCTCTCGCGTCAGCGGGAGCCCTGGCGGACATTGCCGGACACAGGTTCCGGGCGCGGTGGGCAGTAGCTGGCACCCAGCCTCCCTTGCCCATCCTGCCGGTCCTCAAGATTGCGGAAGGGTTGCCACTGCTCCGGGTCCCGACCGAAGGCCAGGACATCGCTGCCGACTACCAGAATCTGGGCCTGACACTGGGGCGGCACCCCCTGGCCCTGCTGCGCGCACGCCTGCGCCGCCGGGGCATCAGCACAGCCATGGAGCTGCAGGAGGTACGTGACAAAACCCGGGTGCATGCAGCAGGGATCGTCACGACGCGCCAGCGACCTGGCAGCGCGGGAGGAGTCACCTTCGTGACACTGGAAGATGAGACTGGCTACGTCAATCTGATTGTCTGGAGGCAGCTGGCGGAGCGTCAGCGCCAGGTCCTGCTGGAGTCACGCCTGCTGGGTGTGTGGGGGCAGGTGCAGCGGCAGGGAGATGTCCTGCACGTGGTGGCGATGCGTCTTGAGGATCACAGCGCCTTGCTCGGACAATTACCGTCCCGCAGCCGGGACTTTTCCTGAACAGCCTGGCTGCTCAAGGCAAGCTGCGCGGCTCAATCCTCAACCACGAAATCCTCAAAATCCTCCAGGGCTTCCGCGATCCTCTTGCGCTCCAGATAGTCTTCCAGCTTATGGCGGGCACACTGCACGTCCGCCGTCTTGCCGTGCTGGGAATCGGCCTCGAGTTCCGCGATCAGGTTCTCGACGTTGATCTCGATGGACTGTTCACCGACGTTATCAGTAAGTGCCGCGTCAACTTCCAGGCTGTCGTCGGCAGCGTCCGGTGGCAGCGACTCGGTGGTGTCATCCTCGCTGATGGCTTCGGGAGTTTCCGGAGGTGGAATCTTCCCCGCTCTGGCCAGTACTGCAGCCTTGCGACCCATTGATCCAATCCTTATGTTCAAAGAGGAACGGCAACGGGCTTTTTATAGTGACCTTCCACCGGGATGACAATCCTCATTTCTGTATTTCGTGAGCCAATTCCGGGGCTACCGCACAGGCGCCGGCAAGTTGGCCCAAGGCTCAGCCAACGAGCTGATTCAGTTCGAAAATCGGCAGCAGGATGGCGAGCACGATGATCAGCACGATGATGCCCATCGTCACAATCAGCGCCGGCTCAAGGATCCCCAGGAGGGCGGCGATAAGGCCATCCATCTCACGCTCCTGATTGGCAGCAGCCCTGCCAAGCATGGCTTCCAGCTTGCCGCTGGCTTCACCGCTCGAGATCAGATGGACACACAGGGGCGGAAAGTACCCGCCGATCGCCAGTGATTTGCCGATGGGTGCGCCTTCCCGGACGCGTGCCGCCGCGTCTTCGACAGCCTCACGCATCGGGATGTTGGTAACAACTTCAGCTGAGATTCGTAATGCCTCGAGGACGGGGACGCCGCTACCTGTAAGGATGCTGAATGTGCGGGTGAACTGCGCGGTGTTTGAACCACGGACCAGTTTTGCGACCAGGGGAATGCGCAGCAGGAGCGCGTCGCGCCAACGCCTGGGTCCCGGCTGGCGCAGCGCCCGCCGTGCCGCAAAAGCTGCCCCGATGAGCACCAGCAACAGGGCCAGGCCATAGCTGCGCAGAAACTCGCTGAGCGCGATGAGAAATACCGTCAGCCCGGGGAGTTCGCGGCCCGTATTCGAAAAGACGCCGACGACCTTCGGAACGACGTAGACCAGCATGCCGCTGACGATCAGCAGCGCGAGTACCGTCAGGACGACGGGATAGATCATCGCGTGCTGGATTTTCTGGCGCAGCACCTGGCGGCCCTCTGTGTAATCCGCCAGCCGTTCCAGAACCGCGTCGAGGTGACCCGATTGCTCGCCGGCGGAAACCGTGGCGCGGTAGATCTCCGGGAAGGCTTTCGGGAAGTCCGAGAAGCCGTCAGCCAGCGTGTGGCCCTCCATGACCTTCGAGCGCACGCCGATCAATACGCTCTTCACGCGTGTGGACTCGGTCTGCTCGGAGACGGCCAGCAACGCCTCTTCGAGGGGCATCGAGGACTGCACCAGCGTGGCCAGCTGCCTCGTGACGAGGGCCAGGTCGTTCGACGACATGGTGGGTCGCAGGGTAAAGGACTGCTGGCGGGTGGCCTCGCGCACAGCCGCCTCAGTGACCGTGAGAGGCAGAAGCTGGCGTTCGCGCAGCAGCTGGCGAACCTGTCGGGCAGTGTCGCCCTCAAGAATGCCCCGGCGTTCCTTGCCGCCGGCGTCAACCGCAGTGTATTCGAATGCTCCCATCAGTCGGAGCGGGTTACGCGCAGGACCTCTTCGAGGGTCGTGACGCCGGTCAGTGCTTTTCGCAGGCCATCATCCCGGATGCTGGGACTGCGGGTGCGCGCATAGCGCTCCAGCTCGTGTTCGCCCGCGCCATCGTGAATCATCGTGCGGAATTCGTCGTCAATCGTGACGAGTTCGTAAATGCCGGTCCGGCCGCGATAGCCCGCGCCGCCGGCCTGCATGGCAGCCTCGTCGGGGTGATAGAGGGGTGGCGGGTTCGACGGATCGATGCCGAGAGTCCTGCATTCATACTCGCGGGCTGGATACGCCACCTTGGTGGCGGGATCGATGACACGCACCAGTCGCTGTGCCAGCACGCCAACGAGACTGGAAGACAGCAGGAAGGGCTCAACGCCCATGTCCCGCAGGCGGGTTACGGCGCCCACCGCTGTATTCGTGTGCAGAGTGGACAGCACGAGGTGGCCGGTAAGGCTCGCCTGGATGGCGATTTCGGCCGTTTCGAGGTCGCGAATTTCGCCCACCATGACCACATCCGGATCCTGGCGGAGAATGGCCCGCAGGCCCCTTGCAAAGGTCATGTCGGCCTTGGTGTTGACCTGGGACTGGCCAATGCCGTCGATGTAGTACTCGATCGGATCCTCGACCGTCATGATGTTGCGCGTGTTGTCGTTGATGCGCTCGAGGGCGGCGTAGAGCGTTGTGGTCTTGCCAGAACCGGTGGGCCCTGTGACCAGGATGATGCCGTGGGGCTTGCGAATGAGGTTGTCAATGACGTCCTTGGTGGCCGGGTCCATCCCCAGGCTTTCCAGTTCGAGGCGACCGAGGTGCTTGTCCAGCAGCCGGAGCACAACGCGCTCGCCGTGGCCGGAGGGCATCGTCGATACGCGCACGTCGACAGCCCGGCCCGCGATGCGCAGCGAGAAGCGGCCGTCCTGAGGCAGCCGTTTCTCGGCAATGTCGAGCTTCGACATCACCTTGATGCGGGACACCACGAGCGGAGCTACGGCACGCCGTGACTGCAGCACCTCCCTGAGCACGCCGTCCACGCGGAAGCGGACGACGAGGCGGTTCTCGAAGGGCTCAATGTGAATGTCCGAGGCATTGTCCTTCACGGCAGACGTCAGCAGGGCGTTGATGAGCCGGATGATGGGCGCATCGTCATCGCTCTCGAGCAGGTCGGACGGTTCGGGCAGGTCCTGGGCGACGAGGAACAGGTCGGTGTCCTCACCCAGGCCATCCACCATCTGCATGGTGTTGTTTGATTCACGCTCATAGGTTTGCTGCAGCTGCCGGTCAAACTCGGCCGGTGCCACCACCTGCATACGCATGGCACCGTCTACGAAGCGCCGGACCTCCGAGATAGCGGCCAGCTTCGCATCCGAGCGGACGATGGTCAGCGGGCGGCCATCCAGCAGGCCGTTGATCAGCACGCCATGGCGTTTGGCAAAGGCGAAAGGCAGCACGTAGCGCCGCACCTCAGGTGGCAGCTGGGCGACGGCTGCCGGAACACGCGCAATCGGGCGTACGTCATCCAGATCGTCAAGGAGATCAGGAGCCGCTGGGTTCATTGGCAGGACCCTCCGGTACAACGCGCAGGTCAATCACAGGGGGTTCCGGGGCCGTGGGTGTGGCCGACGCTCCCGGGTCGCTCGTGGATCCAGCAGGTAACGGGGTCGTCTGGCGTTCCGCCGGTTGCACCATGGGCGGCAGCGTGGGGCGTTTGGTCAGTGGCATCAGGCGTGGTTTCTTGGGACGAATGCCCAGTTGCTCATCCCGGATGTAGTTGTATTTCGCGTTGGTCTCAAACGCGGCCGTGTCGTCGTCCCGAAGAATAGTCGGTCGGATAAAGACCATCAGATTGGTCTTCTTCTTGCTGGTGCTGTCTGAGCGGAACAGTGCGCCGATCAGCGGTATGCGCCCAAGGATCGGCACGCGCTGCTGGGTTTCATCCACCTGTTCCTGGATCAGGCCGCCCAGGACTAGCGTGCCGCCATCCTCGACGATCACCGTGGTGTTGATGGTCCGGTTGGAGGTAATGAGGTCGACTGCCTGAGTGCTCTGCGAGAGCGAGGATATCTCCTGTTCGATTTTCAGGCGGACGGCGTCGCCTTCGTTGATCTGGGGGGTCAGTTTCAGCGACAGACCGACCTGCTCCCGCTGGACGGTCTGGAAGGGATTGACCGACGCGTTGGCGCCGCCGCCGGTTGCGCCGGTGTTGGTGAAACTGCCGGTGACGAAGGGCACCTCCTGGCCGACCTTGATCTCGGCCTCCTCGTTGTCGAGCGTCACGATGATCGGCGTGCCGATGATGTTCGTCGTGCCGTCCGATTCCAGTGCCTCGATGATCGCGGCAAAGCTCAGGCCGGAATCCTCGAGCCTGCCGAGGCCGAGGGTCAGACCATTGCCAATGAGAGAGCCTGCGGCAGCTACGCCCGTGCCATCGCCGGCGAGGATGGATCCGCCGATGCCAACAATACCGGTGGTCTTGTCGAACTTGGTCAGGCCAACTGCATTGTTAAGGTCCTTGTCGCCGATCGCCCAGGTGACGCCCAGCTCGGCAGCCTTGTCCGTGGTGACCTCGACGATGATGGCCTCGACCATGACCTGGGCCCGGCGGATATCAAGCTTGTCGATGACCGCAATCATCGACTTCATGGTCTTCGGTGGTGCCGTGATGATCAGGGCATTGGTCGCCTCGTCGGCCCAGATGCTCACTTCGCCGCGCTGTGCAGGTGGGGCCGCATCCTTGCCCACTGCCGCCTGGGCGCCGCTGCCGGAGTACTGGCTCTGCAGCTTGGTGGCCAGGTCCACGGCATCCGTATAACGGAGGTAGCGCACCTGGGTGTCGCCGCCTTCCTCAAGCGGAGTGTCCAGGTGCGTGATCAGGGCCCGGTAGCGGAGCCGCGTGGCCTTGTCACCGGTCACGAGGACGCTGTTGGTGCGCTCGTCGGCAACGACCGTGATCGCGGGGCCACCGGCTTCTGCCTGCTGGTTACCCTGTTTAAGGGCGGCAACGATTTTGACAATTTCGGAAGCTGAGGCGTGTTCCAGCCGGATCACCTCATAGTCCTGGTCAGCGGCCTGATCGATGCGGGCCACGATGCGCACCATGCGGTCCACGTTGGAGACCCGGTCGCTGATGATCAGCAGATTGGAAGGTGGGTGCGCGGCCAGGTGGCCGTACTGGGGGATCAGCGGCCGCAGGATCGGGACGAGTTGTGCGGCCGAGACATTCTGTACCGTAATCACGCGGGTCACGATGTCATCCGGTCGTCCGCCGCCGGGCTCACCTTCCGCACCGGGAACCTGGCGGGCGTTGGCGTCCGGGAGAATCTTGATGACGTTGCCGGCCGGCACCGCCACGAAGCCGTAGACGGACAGGATGGACAGGAAGGCCTCGTAAAAGGCGTCCGGGCTCATTGGCACCGAGGACAACATGGTGACTTCGGCCTTGACCCGCGGGTCCAGGATGAAATTCTTGCCCGTCACTTCGCCGACAGCCTCGATGATCTGCCGGATGTCTGCGTCCTTGTAGTTGGGCGTGATGGTAGCCTGCTGTGCCCGCAGCGTCGGGGCGGCAACCATCGCCAGCAGGGTCAGCGCCATGCTGGCCCAATGGCTGTGGCTGGTCTTTGGACGTTGGCCTGACTGGTTCACTGCGTCGCTCCGGCGGCGTTGATCTGCGTCATGTTGAGCGACAGCACCTGAGGCTGGCCATCACGCTCGACGGTGACCGTGACCTGGGGGGCGTCGCCCAGGCTGCGAAAGACTTCCATCCCCTGTGCGGGATTGTTCAGCGCGATACCGTTGATTTCCGTGACGAGATCGCCAGCGCGCAGTCCCAGTGACGCAAACTGCTGGCGGTTTGGTCCCGGATAGATCCGGTAACCCTTCAGCTGACCATTGGGCATGAACGGTTGTGGCCGTACAACTTCAAGAAACCCTGCTGCATTCTGCGCGACGAGCTCCTGGACGTTTGGCTGGACCGCATTGCTGCCGAAGGGTGCTGGCGAGAATCCTGGTGCAGGCGCCCCCGCGCCGCCCTGGCCCTCCCTGGGCAACCGCAGGACCTCCAGTTGGCCCCCGCGCGCAAGGATGACCCGGTCCGCCTGGATCTGCTGCACCGTGGCCCCGCCCGGCAACGTGGAGTTCACAAAATAGACGTGTTCGCTGCCGCTGCCGTCCGCGATGATGGCGTGTGCGAAACGGGGGTCGTCTGCCGCAATGGCACCGCGGAGCTGGAGGGCGAGGCTCGTGTCGGGGGCTGAGAGTGCTGCATCCCCGGTGAGCGGCGGTGGCTCGTTCGAGACTTCTCCGAACAAATGGGCTGCGGTAATGGTGGCGTAGTCGGTGAGCCCGGAAGCCGGCTGACCCGCCTGGGGCAGCAGCGCAGGCGGCTGCCAGGGCGGGCGCGGTCCGGCTGGATAAGCGAGCCAGAAGAGGCGGGCGAGGTAGTAACCAATCAGGACGACAGTCACAACCGACACGGCGAGTGGCAGGTGCTCATTGGCACGCGCAATCGCAAGCGTCGGCGTTGGTCCGCCGAAACGGGAGACTAGATCCGGAATGTTCACAGAAACCCAAGAAACTTAAGGGGATTTAGCATAATCAGGTACTGGGTAGGGAGCAACCATTGAATCATCTGCCGGTGCCCGCATATCAGTTCCTGCCCGCCAGTTGCCGATTAGAGCCCGTCGCGCTCCCATCGGACCGTGACGGGCTGCACACACCGCAGCACAGCCTGGTTCAGGCCCCATTAACCGCGGCTGATCGGTGGCGTTGCGCGGTACGGAATCCGCGCCACTGCTCGGAAACGAATACGCTACTATCGTTGGTGCTAAAGATTCGCGGCAACACGACGACTTCATTCTCTCGGGCGGCGTTGAATGAGCAACGATAGTGACAAGGAACTGACCCGCCGCATGGACGACGGCCGGGGCCTTGCGCTTGAGGAGGCGCGACCTCAGGTCAAACGTCCGCCGCTCTACCGGGTGGTGTTGCTGAATGACGACTACACGCCCATGGAGTTCGTCGTCGAAGTACTGGAGCTCATTTTCGCGATGGACCGGCAAAAGGCCACGCGGGTCATGCTGGAGGTTCATACCCGAGGCAAGGGAGTGTGCGGCGTGTTTACCTACGAAATCGCGGAAACGAAGGTGGCGCAGGTCGGTGCCTACGCCCAGCAGCATCAGCATCCGCTTCTTTGCACCCTTGAGGAAACGTAACAGTCATGTTGAGCAGTGAACTCGAGTACTGCCTGAACGAGGCTTTCCAGCAGGCCCGGACCAAGCGTCACGAGTACATGACGGTGGAGCATCTGCTGCTCGCCATCGTCGACGTGCCAACGGTAACCGAGATACTCAAAGGCTGCGGTGCCGATCTGGTGCGTTTGCGCCGCGATCTCGAGCAGTTCATCGATGAGTCTACCCCCCGGCTTGCCGAGGGTAGTGACCATGACGTCCAGCCGACGCTCGGCTTCCAGCGGGTCCTTCAGCGTGCAGTGTTTCACGTGCAGTCGAGTGGCAAGAAGGAAGTCCGGGGCGAAAACGTGCTCGTGGCGATCTTTGGCGAGAAACAGGCCCACGCGGTCTACCTGCTTGGCCTTCAGGACGTCACTCGTCTCGATGTCGTCAATTTTATTTCCCACGGCTTGTCGAAACTCAGAGACGACCCGGCAGCACCGAAGAGCCAGTCAGGGGATGGTGAGGAAGGCGACGGAGACGGCACAGGCAGTGCGCTGGACAACTACGCCACCAACCTTAACAAGCGGGCCCGGGAGGGCAAGATCGATCCCCTGATCGGCCGCGAACTCGAAGTGGAACGGACCATTCAGATCCTGTGCCGTCGGCGCAAGAACAACCCCCTGTACGTAGGGGAAGCCGGCGTCGGCAAGACCGCGATTGCCGAGGGACTCGCCAAGATGATCGTCGAGGGCAGGGTTCCGGAAGTCCTTGCCAATTGCACGATCTATGCGCTGGACATGGGCTCCCTGCTGGCCGGCACCAAATACCGCGGTGACTTCGAGAAGCGCTTCAAGGCCGTAATCAAGGAACTTGGCAAGGACCCGGGTGCGATCCTTTTTATCGACGAGATTCACACGGTGATCGGCGCGGGTGCTGCCTCCGGAGGGGTCCTCGACGCCTCGAACCTTATCAAGCCAGTCCTGTCGAGCGGCGAACTGCGCTGCATTGGCTCGACGACCTATCGGGAATACCGGGGCGTATTCGAAAAGGACCAGGCGCTGGCCCGCCGGTTCCAGAAGATCGATATCACTGAGCCGACCATTCCGCAGACCATCGAGATCCTGCGCGGTCTGAAGACCCGCTTCGAGGAGTACCACAGCATCAGCTACTCGGATGCTGCCATCGTTGCCGCCGTTGAGCTATCCGCACGGCACATCAATGAGCGTCAGCTGCCTGACAAGGCCATCGATGTGATCGATGAGGCTGGTGCCAGTGTGCGGCTCGAGCCCGCGGCTACCCGGACCAGCGAAGTGGGCGTCATCCAGATTGAAAATGTAATTGCAAAGATTGCCCGGATTCCGCCAAAGAGCGTCTCGGCATCTGATCGGGATCAACTCCGGAACCTGGAGCGCGACCTCAAGCTCGTGATCTTCGGTCAGGACAAGGCAGTATCAGCCCTGTCAGCTGCCATCAAGATGGCACGCTCCGGGTTACGGGAGCCTGAGAAGCCGGTCGGAGCCTTTCTGTTTGCCGGACCCACCGGCGTCGGCAAGACAGAAGTTACCCGTCAGCTCGCGCATTGCCTGGGCATCGAGCTTATTCGCTTCGACATGTCGGAGTACATGGAGCGGCACACGGTCTCGCGCCTGATCGGTGCACCGCCGGGCTATGTCGGTTTTGATCAGGGTGGGTTGTTGACCGAAGCGATCAGCAAGCATCCGCATGCCGTCCTGCTGCTTGATGAGATTGAAAAAGCCCACCCCGAAGTGTTTAACCTGCTGTTGCAGGTCATGGATCACGGCACGCTGACCGACAACAACGGCCGCAAGGCCGATTTCCGTAACGTCATTCTCGTGATGACCACTAATGCGGGCGCTCAGGAGATGGGCAGGGCCTCGATGGGCTTCACTGAACAGGACAACAGCACGGATGGCATGGCGATCATCAATCGCATGTTCACGCCGGAGTTCCGCAACCGGCTGGACACGATCATCCAGTTTGCCCCGCTGGGTCCGGAAGCAGTCCTGCGTGTCGTCGACAAGCTCGTGATGGAGCTCGAGGCACAGCTCGACAAGAACGCGGTGACCATCGAGCTCGAACCGGCAGCGCGCCAGTGGATCGCCGACAAGGGCTATGATCCGAAAATGGGTGCCCGGCCCATGGCGCGGGTTATTCAGGAGCAGATCAAGCGGCCACTCGCCGAGCAGCTGTTGTTCGGTGACCTGGCCAAGGGTGGTCACGTCCGGATCATGCTGGACGTCCACGGTGAAATTCAGATGCTGAGTACCCCTGCCATCCGGAGTCTCGAGCACATTCCCGATCCGGCCTGAGTTGGCCAGATGAGTTGGCCAGATATGACGCCAGGCGGACGTTAGCGAGCGCGAAAGGTGATGCGTCCCTTGGACAGGTCGTAGGGGGTCAATTCAACCGTCACCCGGTCGCCGGTGAGGATCCGGATGTAGTTTTTCCGCATCTTTCCCGAGATGTGCGCGTTCACGATATGGCCGTTGTCGAGCGTGACTCGAAACGTCGTATTCGGGAGGGTCTCGCTGACGACTCCGTCCATCGTGATGGCTTCTTCTTTCGACATGGGGACTCCGGCGGAACGGGGCGCGATTGTCGTCGAACTGGTTCAGCCGCGCAAGGGAGCTGCGCCGTTTAAGCTCGCGGCGAGGGTGGACGTTGGGCCGGTTTTTTCCAGCCACTCGCCGGTTTGGCCGCCCGCAGGGACCATCACCTGCAGGTGCCGCAGAAACTCCGGGCGGGGCATCAGGCGGCTGCCGAGCGAGGTCAGATGGCCCGTTGCCACCTGGCAGTCAATCAGCTGCATGCCGCGTTTCTCTACCTGCCTTACCAGTCTGACCAGCGCAACCTTGGAAGCGTCGGGGGCGCGACTGAACATCGATTCGCCGAAAAACACATCGCCGAGGGCGATTCCGTAGAGTCCCCCCACGAGTTCTGGCCCCCGCCAGGCCTCCACCGAATGCGCAAGCCCTAGCTCGTGCAGTCGTACATAGGCCGACCGCATCTCCCGTGTGATCCAGGTACCGGTCACCGCGCGTGCGTCCGCGCAGCCGTCGATCACGCCTTCGAAGTCCAGATCGATTGATACTCCATAGCAATCGCTCCGCAGGGTCCGCTTCAGACTTCTCGAAATGTGCAGCTCCCGCGGCAGGAGCACGGCACGTGGATTCGGTGACCACCAGAGAATGGGCTGCCCGGCCTCGTACCAGGGAAAGATGCCACGGCCATAGGCCGCAAGCAGACGGGCCGGAGTCAGGTCTCCGCCAACAGCGAGCAGGCCGTCCGGCTCAGTGGTTGCGCCCGCAGGATCCGGAAAGGAGTCCGGTGGATCGCCGGGTTCAAGGAACCTGACCGTCAACGCCGGCGGTGGACTGGTCACGCCGTGCCCTTGCGGTAGGGCACATGGTCGCTTGCCGCCTCGATGTACTCGTCGATCTGGCTGCGTTCCCGATCCAGGTATTGGTCGATGGCAGCTCCGAACTGCGGGTGTGACAGCCAGTGCGCCGACCAGGTCTCGGTGGGAACGAAGCCGCGGCTGATCTTGTGCTCGCCCTGGGTGCCAGGCTCGAACGACTGCAAGCCCTGTTCTATGCAGTACTCGATGCCCTGGTAGTAGCAGGTCTCGAAATGCAGGCTGTGATAGTCACCCTGACTGCCCCAGTAGCGGCCGTAGAGCGTGTCTGCGCTCCGGAAACAGAGGGCTGTCGCTACCGGTTCTCCCTGACGCAGCGCCACGATGGCCAGGACGTTATCTGGCAGGACCGTGCTGATCCTCGTGAAGAAGGCGGGATTGAGGTAGGGTTCACGGCCTCGTCTCCAGAACGAACTCCCGTACAAGGGCATCAGTTGCTGCCAGAGCGAAGCATCGATCTCTCCGCCGCCAAGGCGGACAAAAGTGATGCCGGCTTCCGCCACCCGGCGACGCTCGCGTTTGGCCTTCTTCCGTTTTTCCGCCGTGAACTCGCCAAGGAACGCATCGAAATCTGCGTAACCCCGATTACGCCAGTGAAACTGACAGTCTTTGCGCGCAAGGAATCCGGCGCGGCCAAGGAGTTCAGTTTCGCCAACGGTGGGAAAAAGCACATGGACCGATGACGCCCCGATCTGCCGTGCGAGTTCGGTCGCCCCGGAGAGCAGGGCGGTGGCCACGGTGCCGGGCCGTTCATGGGCCGCGAATAACAGGCGTGGACTGGTGGCGGGTGTGAACGGGATGGCTGAAACCAGTTTGGGGAAATAGCGCAGCCCGGCGCGCCGATAGGCATCAGCCCATGCCCAGTCAAAGACAAACTCTCCGTAGGAGCTGGTCTTCCGGTACAGGGGCATGGCGCCAGCGAGTCGCCCCGCATCGTCCCGAAGCAGGAGATGGCACGGGTCCCAACCAGAATCCCCCCCGACGCATCCGGTGTCCTCAAGGGCCAGCAGGAATTCGTGGCGCAGAAAGGGGTACTCAGTGCCGCGCAGGTTGTTCCAGTCAGCGACTGGCACGCCGGCCAGGCCCGGCGCAATTTCAATTCGCACGGTGGAAGGACGTCCGGACTCTCACTGGGTAATGCTGTCCAGGTACTTTTCGGCGTCGAGGGCTGCCATACACCCGGAACCCGCCGAGGTAATTGCCTGGCGATAGACGCTGTCGGCGACATCGCCAGCGGCAAACACTCCCGGGATACTGGTCGCCGTAGCCGCCCCGGCGAGACCCGTCCGGACCACGATATAGCCCTTGTCCAGCGCGAGCTGCTCCTTGAACAGCGAGGTATTCGGGTCGTGGCCGATCGCGATGAACAGGCCCGCGACATCGATGGTCTTGACCGACGAACCGCCGTCGGTTGGCCGTACGCGCACGCCAGTCACTCCCGCGTCTGTGCCGACCACCGATTCGACTGCATGCTTCCAGAGGACGGAGACATTGCCGCCATCGCGGGTCCGTGCCAGGAGTTTTTCCTGGAGCATGCTTTCCGCCCGGAAACTTTCCCGCCGGTGAATCACCGTGACGTGAGCTGCCAGGTTCGACAGGTACAGCGCTTCCTCAACCGCTGTGTTGCCGCCACCAACCACGGCAACCTGCTGGCCGCGGTAGAAGAAGCCATCGCAGGTTGCACAGGCTGACACGCCCTTGCCACGAAAGCTCTGCTCAGAGGGGAGGCCGAGATAGCGCGCGGACGCTCCCGTGGCAATGACGAGCGCGTCGCAGGTGTATTGCCGCGAACCGCCGCGAAGACGAAACGGCCGAGTGCGGAGGTCTGCCTCTTCGATCTGGTCGAGTACTCCGGTGACTCCCAGCCGCTCCCCATGCTCGCGCAACTGGTCCATCAGTTCCGGGCCTTGCAGGCCGTGCCTGCCCCCGGGCCAGTTGTCGACGTCGGTGGTGGTCATCAGCTGACCGCCCTGTGCGAGGCCTGTGATCAGCAGAGGTTTGAGATTGGCCCGGGCGGCGTAGACCGCGGCGCTGTAACCGGCGGGCCCGGAGCCCAGGATGATCAGGCGGGCATGCGTTGTCTCAGTCATGCGGCCAGTCTAGGCGAAGGCCCACGCTTGCGTCCAAACGTCTTGCTGCTATCATCAATGCCACTAAGTGCTTGTCGGGCAGACAGTTAACCAAGTTTGTTGTTGCGCGTTCTCAGTGACCCGCTCCTCCAGGGATTGGAATGGCCAGAGCCATCGGACTAGACAGTCGCAGCCTTGCGGCACCGCCAACCCATGCCGTTCGGGAAGCTGCCCTGTGGGTGTTGGGTGCCATTGCGCTGATCATGCTGGTGGCGCTGCTGAGCTACAACTCGCAGGATCCTGGTTTTAGTCACACCGGCGATGGCACGCCGGTGCGTAACCTGATTGGCGCCGTCGGCGCCTGGTTCGCCGACGTGGCCTACAGCCTGTTCGGAGGGCCAGCGCTGCTCTTCCCGGCGATGACATTGCTGGCCGGGTGGATCGTCTTTGCGGCCCGCACGAGTCCGGCGCCCATTGATCGGCAGATGCTCATCACGCGCCTGGCCGGCTTTGCGCTGACGCTCGCAACGAGCTGCGCACTTTCCACCCTCCATTTCGGTGCCCACGGGTTGCCCCAGACGGCGGGTGGTGCGTTCGGTGAGCTGCTGGGTAATGGTTTTGCGTCTGGACTGGGCCCGCTGGGGGCCACCTTACTTCTGCTGGCGCTCTGGCTGGCTGGCGTCTCACTGTTCACAGGCTTGTCGTGGCTGACCCTGATGGACAGGGTGGGTCGTTTCGTTCTTGGTCGCGCGGACCAGTCCCGGGCACTGTTCCTCGCTTTCCGGGCGCGGACGGCAGGACGGCGTGTCCAGGAAGAGCGCCAGGAGGTCGTGCGGAAGGAACGCAAGAAGGTCGAGAAGAAGGTGCCACCGCGGATCGAGCCGGCGCTCGCAGCCCCGCCACCGAGCACGCGGGCCGAGAAGGAGCGTCAGGTTCCGCTATTTCAAGGTGTGGCGATGCCGGGAGAATTGCCGCCCCTCTCGCTCCTGGACGACCCACCGGACCAGGTGCTGGCCTACTCCAAGGAGTCCCTCGAAGCCATGTCGCGGCTCGTCGAGCTGAAGCTCCGCGATTTCGGCGTCGAGGTTGAGGTCGTGGCCGTCCAGCCGGGCCCGATCGTCACCCGCTTCGAACTGGCACCGGCGCCAGGGGTCAAAGTCAGCCAGATCAGTAACCTGTCCAAGGACCTGGCTCGTTCCCTGTCTGCGATCAGCGTCCGGGTCGTGGAGGTGATTCCGGGCAAGCCGACCGTGGGTCTCGAGATTCCTAACGAAACTCGCGAAATGGTGACGCTCGGGGAGATCCTGCGCTCGAGAGCCTACGAGGAAATGCCTTCACCCCTGACGCTGGCGCTTGGCAAGGATATCGGTGGCAAGTCGGTGGTGGCGGACCTGCAGCGCATGCCGCACCTGATGATTGCAGGTACTACCGGGTCGGGTAAGTCGGTCGGTATCAATGCGATGGTGCTCAGCCTGCTCTTCAAGGCGACGGCCGAAGACGTGCGCATGATCATGATTGATCCAAAGATGCTGGAGCTGTCCGTTTACGAAGGTATTCCGCACCTTCTGGCACCGGTCGTGACTGACATGAAGGAATCGGCCAACGCCCTGCGCTGGTGCGTTGCCGAGATGGAGCGGCGTTACCGCCTCATGGCCGCCCTTGGGGTGCGCAACCTCTCCGGCTTCAACCGGAAGGTCAAGCTGGCGCTGGACAAGGGTGAGCCGATACCCGATCCGCTGGTGGGCACGGAATACGCCCCAAAACCAACCGTCGATGGTATTGCGCCGACCCTGATCCCGCTCCCCCACATCGTCGTGATCATCGATGAGCTGGCCGACATGATGATGGTCGTCGGCAAGAAAGTTGAGGAGCTGATCACGCGTCTGGCGCAGAAGGCGCGAGCGTCCGGCATCCACATGATCATTGCGACCCAGCGGCCATCCGTGGACGTGATCACGGGCCTCATCAAGGCCAACATTCCCACCCGTATCGCCTTCCAGGTGTCGGCGAAGGTCGACTCCCGCACGATTCTCGACCAGAGTGGCGCTGAGTGTCTGCTCGGTCATGGCGATATGCTGTTCCTGCCCCCTGGCACCGGCATGCCCCTGCGAGTCCATGGTGCATTTGTGTCCGACCATGAAGTGCACCGCGTGGTGACCCATCTCAAGGGTGCCGGCGCGCCCGCGTACCTCGACGAGATTACAGAGGGACCAGCGGCGGGCTTCCCCGGCATGCCGGGTGAAAACTCACAGTCCGGTGAGGCGGAGGGCGAAGCCGACGCCCTCTACGACCAGGCGGTACGCATTGTTTGTGAGACTCGCCGCGCTTCCGTGTCCGGTATCCAGCGGCGCCTCAAGATCGGCTACAACCGGGCTGCCCGCCTGGTCGAGAGCATGGAAGCCGCTGGGCTCGTCGGGCAACTCCAGTCGAATGGTTTTAGGGAAGTACTTGCGCCACCGCCCCCCGAGAACGACTGAGCCCGTTCGTCCCGCGATGCTCCGCTGGCTGCACATCCTGCTGACAGTGCTGGGGCTGATCATTCCGCCGGCGTTCGCGGCCACAGCTAAATCCACGGACTCAGGCATCGCCCGGTTAGAGGCCTTCCAGGCCAACGTCCAGGGCATGGAAGCCCGGTTTCGTCAGCAGGTCATGGATGCGAACCGGAAGGTACTGGAAGACACTTCGGGTACCGTCGTGATGCAGAGGCCCGGGCATTTTCGCTGGAACTATGAGGCGCCGTTCGAGCGCGTCATCGTGGCGGACGGCGAGAAGGTCTGGCTCTACGAGGCTGATCTGTACCAGGTCACCATCCGGCGGCTGAGTACCGGTATCGGCGCCACGCCAGCTGCGCTGCTCACGGGCAAGGAAGCGGTGCTGAAGCACTTTGACGTCGAGAAATCCTGGGTTGAGGATGGACTCGCGTTCGTGCGACTGACCCCCAAGTCGACGGAGGCGGAATTCGCGGGAGTGACGCTTGGCTTCAAGGGCGCCGAACTGAGACGGCTGCTGCTCGACGACCGTCTCGGTCAGCAGACGCGGATAGACCTGTCCGAGTTGCGGATCAACCCTCGTTTGTCGCCAGAGCTGTTTCGCTTCAAGACCCCACCGGGTGCCGATGTCATCGACGACAGCGAGCTCTGAGGTTTCACATGCTTCCCTTACGTTATTCCCGGTACTGGCTGGCGGCTGGGCTTGTGCTCCTCGCGCTGGGCCTGGCCTCGGCGCTCTCGCCGATCTCGTCCCGCATGCCGCTGACGCTGAATGACAAACTGCTGCACGCGGGCGGATTTCTGTTTTTCATGGTCTGGTTCGGAGGCATCTTCAAGGCCAGAGCGCTGCCGTACGTGGTCGTGGCACTGGCGGCGTATGGCCTGCTCATCGAACTCCTGCAGAGTTTCACCCCGACGCGCCAGGCCGAGTTCCTCGACCTGATCGCAGACGTCATGGGGATACTGCTGGGTTGGGCGGTGACGGCGGCGGGTGCTTCCCTCTGGTGTGCAAAACTGGAGTCATGGTTCGCACGTCCAGTCCGCTGAGCAACCCCGCTGCAGGCGGGGCGCCGCGACCGCCGGAATGGCGCCCGCTGGCCGACCGGATGCGGCCCGCAACCCTCGCCGACGTGGTCGGCCAGGAGCATCTGCTGGGGGCGAACCAGCCCCTGGCGCGACTCGTCAACGGCGAACTGCATTCGGCCGTACTCTGGGGACCTCCGGGGTCCGGCAAGACGACCCTCGCGCGGCTCCTGGCGGCCACTGCCGGGGCGCACTTCGTCGCGCTGTCCGCCGTGTTGGCCGGCGTAAAGGAAGTACGGGAAACCGTGGCATTTGCCCAGGCGAATGCCGGCCAGCGCACCGTACTGTTCTTAGACGAGGTCCATCGTTTCAATAAGTCCCAGCAGGACGCCTTTCTGCCCTTCGTCGAGGATGGCACCCTCGTCTTCATCGGTGCCACGACCGAGAATCCCGCCTTCGCCCTGAACAACGCGCTGCTGTCGCGCGCCCGGGTCTACGTCCTGAAGCCACTGGCGGATCAGGATCTCGTCGCCATCCTGTCGGCAGCGCTTAAAGATCCGGAACGGGGGCTGGGTGCGCAGGGTGTCATCGCGACGGAGACCGAACTCCTGGGCCTGGCTCGCGGTGCCGATGGCGATGCGCGACGCGCGCTGAACCTGCTGGAAATTGCCGCCGGACTCGTGGCGGGCGACCACGTACTGACGCCGGCGATCGTCGCTACGGTTCTGACCGGCAGCTACCGCCGGTTTGATCGTCAGGGGGACGTCTTCTACGAACAGATCTCGGCACTGCACAAATCGGTGCGGGGTTCGGATCCCGACGCGGCACTCTATTGGCTGGCGCGCATGCTCGATAGCGGCTGCGATCCCGCCTACGTGGCGCGCCGCATCGTGCGGATGGCATCGGAAGACATCGGCAATGCAGACCCCCGCGCCCTGACCGTAGCCCTCGAAGCCTGGCAGGCGTGGGAGCGGCTGGGCTCGCCGGAAGGCGAACTCGGGCTCGCGCAGGCAGTCGTCTTTCTCGCCTGCGCGGCCAAGAGCAACGCCACGTATTTAGCCTGGCAAGCCGCGCAGGCCGACGTCAGTGCGCACGGTAGCCTGGCGGTGCCTCCGGCACTGCGGCCTGCCTCGACGGGACTGGCCCGCAGTCTCGGGCATGGCAGTGGCTATCGTTACGCGCACGACGAGCCCGATGCCTTCGCAGCCGGGGCGAGCTACTTTCCCGACGAACTGGGCCAGCCGATCTACTACGAGCCGGTAGCCCGTGGTCTCGAACAGCGTATCGCGGAGAAGCTGGCAGACTTCCGCGCGCGCAACCGCACGGCCCGTCAGGCCAAGCCGCCGGTGTAAACTGCCGCGGATTCGGCCCAGCCATTCTTCCGGAACCAGACCATGCTCGATCCCCGACTCCTGCGCACCGATCTCGATGGCGTGCGGGCCAATCTCGCCCGCCGTGGCTTCGCGCTCGACACGGGCGTGTTTCAGTCGCTTGAAGACCGGCGCAAGACGGTTCAGGTCCGTGTTCAGGAGTTGCGCAGCGAGCGCAACACCCGCTCGCGTGACATCGGCAAGCTGAAAGCGGCGGGTGAGGACACGGGTCCGCTCATGGCGGCGGTCACGCAGCTCGGCGACGAGCAGGCGGATCTCGAGACCCAGCTGGAGACCCTCCAGGGCGTGCTGGAGTCGTTGCAGCTGGGTTTCCCGAACCTGCTGTTCGACGACGTCACGGAGGGGCGGGAGGAGGCTGCAAACGTAGAGCGGCGTCGCTGGGGTGTTCCGCGCCAGTTCGATTTTACCCCCCGCGACCACGTGGACCTCGGCGCTGACAGCGGCCTGCTCGACATGGACGCTGCCGGAAAAATTGCCGGTGCCCGTTTCACCGTCCTCCGTGGGCCGCTCGCCCGGCTGCACCGGGCGCTGATCCAGTTCATGCTCGACCTGCACGTCGGCGAGCATGGCTACACGGAAGTCTACGTTCCCTACCTGGTGAACCGGGACAGCCTGCGGGGTACGGGCCAGCTGCCGAAGTTCGAGGCCGACCTGTTTGCGGTGGGTGGCGAGTCCGACCTGCTGCTCATCCCCACGGCGGAAGTCCCCGTGACTAACCTCGTTCGGGACCGCATTCTCGAGCCGACGAACCTGCCAGCCCGTTACGTGGCCCACACGCCGTGCTTTCGCTCAGAAGCGGGCTCCTACGGCAGGGACACGCGGGGCATGCTGCGCCAGCACCAGTTCGAAAAGGTGGAGCTGGTCCAGGTCGTCCGTCCCGAGGACTCTGCGGCGGCACTCGAGGCACTGACCGGACATGCGGAATTCGTCCTGCAGAAGCTGGGATTGCCCTACCGGGTGATGGCCCTGTGTGCCGGCGACATCGGTTTCTCTGCCGCACGCACCTACGACCTGGAGGTCTGGCTCCCGGGTCAGGACCGCTTCCGGGAGATTTCCTCCTGCAGCAACTGCACGGATTTCCAGGCGCGACGCATGGCGGCCCGCTGGCGCAATCCGGTCACGGGCAAGCCGGAACTCGTGCACACGCTGAACGGTTCGGGAGTGGCGGCGGGTCGCGCGCTGATCGCGGTGATGGAGAACTACCAGAATGCCGACGGCACCATCACGGTGCCGTCGGTGCTCGCGCCCTACATGGGCGGTATCAGCCAGATACCGGCGAATCCCGCCGGTATCTGACGACTCATTCGTCGCGGCCGATGCCCAGCATGGCGAGCAGGTGGATAAAGATATTGTAGAGACTGACGTAGAGACTCACCGTGGCGAGGATGTAGTTGGTCTGGCCACCGTGGATGATGGCGCTGGTCTCGAAGAGAATGCAGCCCGCCATCAGCAGCACCACCGCCGACGAGATCACCATCTGGAAGGCCGACAGGTCCACGAACAGCCCAACGACAATCACGCCGAGCAGCCCGATCAGTCCCACGGTCAGAAAGCTGCCCATGAAACTCATGTCGCGGCGTGACTGGACCACGTAGGCGCTCAAGCCGGCAAACAGCAGGCCGGTGATGCCCAAGCTGGTCATGACCAGTTCCCCACCGTTGGGAACCGTCGTGAGGTAAGCGCTTAGCATGGGCCCGAGGGTGAGCCCCATGAACCCGGTGAGCGCGAAGACGGCCGCGATGCCAGCCGCCGAGTTCTTCAGGCGATAGGTGACAAACAGCAAACCGAAGTAGCCGACGAGCGTGACGACCGGCCCGAGGTACGGCATACCCATGGCCATGGCGAGCCCGGCCATCGCCGCGCTGAACAGCAGGGTGGCTGACAGCAAGAGGTAGGTGTTGCGCAGCACCCGGTTCGTGGCGAGTTCGGAAGGGCGGGTGGCTGTGTCTTGGGCGCCCGGTAAGAGGCGGATATCACGGTCAGCTGCCATGCACATACTCCGGTCAGGGATTGAAGAGTGGACACCCTAACAGACAGCACTGCCGGGCCAAAGTTTCAGCCGGGTCAGGCGCGTGACGCTCCGCGGCGCTTGAATGTGGGCCCGCCGGTGGTGACAATTCCCCGGCTTGCATCGGAGAGGTGGCAGAGCGGTCGAATGCGGCGGTCTTGAAAACCGTTGAACCGCAAGGTTCCGGGGGTTCGAATCCCTCCCTCTCCGCCAGCGTTCCGCCCTTCCAGGAGCCCGTGCCCATGATGAACGCCACCTACCGACGTCCGGGCCGCTGGCTGGCCAGCCTCGTGTGTGCAGCCCCGCTGTTGCTGGCCGGCTGTGCTCTGCCCCATTTTGCAGGCCTGGGCAGCTACTACGCCATCACCGACGTCGCATCCGGCCGTGTCTACTACACCGACAACGTGAGCCGCGAAGATCGTGGCGTGGTCGAGTTTGAGGATTCATCCAACGAGGCCAGGGTTAGCATCCCGTCCGCCACGGTGCGCGAGATCAGCCGGGCGGAATTTCAAGCGGGGCGGACTCCGTGACTGCCGTAGCCATCGGCGGAGTAGCCTAGCCCCATGGCAATGGATCCCAGGCGTCGAAGGCGGCGCCAGCGACGGGCCGGGGCGGTGGCCGCCTTCATGGTGCTGGCGCTCGGGCTGGCCTTCTTTTTTGAGTCGCAATCCACGACCACGGTGATCCTGGTCCGGCATGCCGACATCGAGTCCGGGCTGGGCGCTGACCTGGGCCTGAGCGCCCAGGGCGCGATTCGCGCGGAAGAGCTGTCCCGGGTTCTCGCCGATGTGGACGTTGTGCAGGGGATTGACGCCATTCTCGTGGGTGCGGGGCGTGCGTCCCGGGAAACGGCTGAGCCGCTGGCGCGTCGCCAGAACTTGCCCGTGCAGGAAGTCGACACCGCTAGTCCGAAAGCGCTCGCGAAGCGGATTCTCAAGGAGTTCAAGGGCCAGATCGTCCTCGTGGTTGCGGAGGCCGAGGCCATACCCGTGCTGATTCCCAGATTTCAGGGCAGCAAGAAACTGCCAGCGATGGCCGATGCCGAGTACGACAATCTTTACGTCGTCAGCATCCCCTGGTACGGCAAGGTCAAGACACTGCGGTTGCGCTACGGCGTCAGGCCGGTGCCCGCGGTGCCGGCACTGCCACCCGACAGCTAGGCAGAATTCGCGAACGGGTTTGCGGCCAGGTCGCCGTCGGCCGTCAGCGGCGGGTAGGGCAGTCCCTTCCTCTGGCAGCGGGCGGCGATATCCGGGTGGCACCATTCGAACAGTGTCTGTTCGAACTGCTCCGCACTGAGGCGGCATTGCGCGTACAAGCCGGCCGCCTCGCGCTGCCGGGCCGCCTCATAAAGAAACAGGCCTGCAGCCACCGAGACGTTGAGCGAGGCCGCCAGGCCGCGCATTGGCAGGCTGGCGTGGCGGTCGGCAAGAGCTGCTCCCACGGCGCATACCCCCCGCAGTTCCGAGCCCAGCAGCAGCGCGGTTGGTAGCGTGTAGTCAATGCTCCGGTAATCTTCCGCTGCAGTCGTTAAATGCGCTGCAACAATCTGAAATCCTTGGGCTTTCAACACGCCTATCGCTGCGGGTAGTGCCGCGTGGAGGTGGACGCCGACGCGGGGCGCCGTGCCGCCGGAAATACCGCGGGCGCGCGCGAAACTGTTGCCCGTAGCTACCGCGTGCATGGCAAAGACGCCGACCGCATCGCAGGTGCGCAGGACGGCGGCGATGTTGTGCGGCTTGTGCACGTCGTCGGTGAGCACGGTCAGATCCGGCTGACGGCGCAGCAGTGCGGCTTTGAGGTTTTGGAAGCGTTCCGGGGTCACGGCGGTGTCATCCTATGCGAGCCGAGAGCGAAATTCCCGAATCACCTTAGGCTAGAATGCCGGCGCCGTGCCCCGGTAGCTCAGGGGATAGAGCGCTCGCCTCCTAAGCGAGAGGTCCCAGGTTCGAATCCTGGTCGGGGCGCCACTTACCGACGGCGAATCTGGACCCATGATCTGGCTCTTTCTTCTCGGCTCCCTCGTAGCGATCCTGATCGCCGCTGAAGTCTTCACCAATGCCCTCGAGCACCTGGGCCAGCGCCTGAAAATATCCGAAGGCGTCACCGGCTCGCTGTTCGCAGCGGTCGGCACGGCCATGCCCGAGACCATGGTGCCGGTGCTGGCAATCGTCGCCGGCACTGAGGACATGGCGGTGAATCACGCCATTGGCGTGGGCGCTATCGTCGGCGCGCCGCTGATGCTCTCCACGCTGGCGTTTTTCCTGATGGGCGCTGCGGCCCTTCGCGCGCGCGGCTTGCGCGGACCCATTGCGCCGGAGCCCTCAGGCACCAAACGCGACCTGGACTTTTTTCTCGTGGCCTTCCTGCTCGCCGGCCTGGGACTCCTGCCGCCGGCCGACTGGGCCTATGGCGGGCTCATTCGTGGCAGCCTCGCCGTCGTCCTGGTGCTGCTGTACCTCTTCTACGTGGTGCTGACCCTGCGCAGCTCGGCGCAGCTCGTTGAGGAGGGGCATGGCACGTTAGCTGACGACCCGATGTTCCTGTGCCGGCTGGGCCTGCCGGACCGCATGCCCACCGTGGTTGCCCAGCTCCTGCTTGGCTTCGGGCTGCTGGTGGGTGGCGCGAAGGCATTCATCTATTCGGTGGAGCAGCTGTCGCTGCTGCTGGCGATATCGGCGCTGATCCTGTCGCTGCTCATCATTCCCGTCGCCACCGAGCTGCCGGAGAAGGTCAACAGCATTCTGTGGATCCGCCGCCGGAAGGACACGCTGGCGGTTGGCAACCTGACAGGCGCCATGGTGTTTCAGGGCACGCTGCTGCCGGCGCTGGGCCTGCTCAGCACGCCCTGGCAGCCGGAGCCACCGGTCGTCATGGCCATGACGCTCTCGTTGGTGGCTACACTCTGGCTACGCTGGCACATTCACCACGGCGGCCTGCAGGTGCGCCATCTCTCGATTAACGGACTCTGCTATCTCGTGTATCTGGTGAGTATCGCGCTCATCGTTGGCGGCCAGTTTGTGTGAAGACCGTGCTCAGCTTGATGAGCGGCCCTTCTGATGGTGCGCCAGGGCTCGCAGATGCGCCATATTGATGTGGATGTTCAGCCACCGCACCGGCCCCCCGGCGTCGCCGGCGGGACTGAATCCGGGAGCCGGTTCCCCGTCCCGGCCGTCCGGCAGTGGCTCACTGGCGAGCAGCAGGCGGGTGAGTTCGCCTTCGACCGCCAGCCGCAGTTTCGGCAACAGTTCCTGCTCTGTGCTCCCTGTCAGATCGCAGTGGGCCAGATCTGGCGCGACCGCCCGCAGTTTTCCATCGGGCGTGGAGAGCAGGGCAATGGCGAACAGCATCGTCTGGATTCCGCGTGAGTGACGGTGTGGGTTATACGGGGCGCGACTGCCCGCAGCAAAGCGAGCTGCGGGTCCCGCGGCACATCCGGGTTGCATCCGGTCACGAATTCCCTGAATGATGCCCCCCATGGCAGCCACCAGCGACAGCAATCGGGCCCTCTGGGGCGGCATCCTTTTCAGCTTCGTGTTCACGGCGCTGATCTGGTACGCGGGCGGCCATTGGCTGCAGCCCGGAGCCCTGACGCCAGACCGTCCCGGATTCTGGTACGAATGGCAGCTGCAGGAGCCCACGATGTGGACGCGGGCCACCGCCTGGGCCGGTTACCTTGGGCACCAGGTCGCCATCTGGTGGCTGATCTGGACCGCCCAGCAGGAGCGCCCGGGCTACACCCCGGGACTGCACCGCTTCAATGTGCTGGCTCTCGTGGTAAACGCGGTATTCATTAGCCTGCATTTCGTTCAGACCCAGGTCTGGTACGACGGTCTCGCGCAGGACGTGCACGAGACGACAGCCCAGTGGTCCGTGATCGTGCTGCTGATCGCCGTGCTGGCCATGGAGAACCGCAGGCGCGGCCTCGTGTTCGGCGCGTCCTCCCCGTGGGTTGAGCGTGCCGGACCTTTTCTGCGCCGTTACCACGGTTACTATTTTTCGTGGGCCATCATTTACACGTTCTGGTATCACCCCATGGAAGACACCTGGGGGCACCTCTTTGGTTTCCTGTACATGTTCCTGCTGATGTTGCAGGGGAGCCTGTTCTTCACCCGTGCCCACGTGAACCGGAAGTGGACGGTTGTGCTTGAAGTAACTTTTGCGTTTCACGGTGCCATGGTGGCCTACCTCGCGGGGCAGGGCTGGCGGATGTTTCTCATGGGCGGCCTCGCCATGTTCATCATCACCCAGATGCACGGCCTGGGCCTCAGCCGTCGTGCCCGGTGGCTGATCGGCAGCGGTTACGTCGCCGGACTTGGGCTGCTCTATGCGGGGCGCGGCTGGCAGTACCTGCCGGAAGTCGCGGGCATTCCGCTAACCCTCCTGGGGGGTGTCTTCGTGTTGTCACTGCTGGTTCTCGGTGGTCGTCGCGTGCTGCGCCCGGCCTAAGTGCGAACTGGGTCCGGCGCGCTACCGGCCCGGACTCCTACCATTCCCCACCGTCCGCAGAAAGCGTGCCCGTGGAGAATGACGAGTCCGGCAAGTCTGACCGCAGCCCCTGGAGGGCATGGCTGGCTCGCGTTTCTGGGGGCAGTCAACTGACGGAGCCGCCGGTTCCCGAGAGACGCGATGCTGAACGGCGCAGTCCGTCAGCCTGGTCGTTTGCGTACGGCAGTTTCCGGCCCCGCCGCCGCGCCGGGCGCCGCGACCGGGACCACGAGCGGGTCTTCCTCGACTGGCACGAGCCGCGGGTCCTGTACCTGGTGCTCGCAATTGTCCTGATGTGCTGTGCCGACGCGCTGTTCACGCTAAACCTCCTGGCCGCCGGGGCGGAGGAAATGAACGTGCTGATGGGTGCGCTGATCACTCACGACGTCCAGCATTTTCTGGTGCTGAAGATCGGTGTC
Source organism: Gammaproteobacteria bacterium (assembly GCA_031395645.1). GTDB lineage: Bacteria > Pseudomonadota > Gammaproteobacteria > Steroidobacterales > SHZI01. The sequence continues at coordinate 83,388 of JANNJM010000087.1, forward strand.
ACCTGTTTAAGTGTCGTGCTGTTAGGAGTCGCAGCACGCCGGCAATTCCTGGGCCTTATTCCGGTCTATCGCGTATTGCAGTTGTTCTGCGCCGGCTACGCGGTACTGATTGCCTGGGAGCTGTGGCTGTTCGTTGCCCTGGTCGAGGAGCTCCCGTTTCCTGCATTTGGTCCTTGATCCCGGACGCTACATAACTATAGTGGCCGTTCCGGACTGTACGGAACCTCCATGAGCCAGACCCTGCGCGAAAGCCTCGGCCAGATGGTCGCGTCGTCGCCGCTGTTCGGCGGCAATGCGGCCTATGTAGAAGACCTGTATGCGAGCTGGCTGCGGGATCCCGCCTCCGTGGCCGCCCGCTGGCGCCAGTTCTTTGCCGAGCAGGTGCCTGCCGAGGCATTCAGGCGTGATCAGGCCGGTGGCCCTGCCAGCAGCCCGGCCAGCAATGAGGCCAGCAGGGCGGCCAGCCCCGTTCAGTTCGGTGTCGCGCCGGAAAGCGCCGACCTGAGCGCTCCCCTCACGGAGAAGCAGGCCGCCGTCTCCCGGCTGATCCAGGTGTACAGCCTGCGCGGCCACCAGATTGCGGACCTGGATCCACTCGGGATGCAGGACCGCCCGATGCCCAATGTCATGCGGCTCGACTATGCAGGCCTCGGTGAGGCCGATCTGGATACCGAATTCTACGTGGGCACCTTTGCTGGGCAGGCCGACGTGCGCATGCGCCTGCGCGATCTCCTCGCCACGCTGACGACCGTCTACGGGGGCAAGGTGGGGTCCGATTTTGCCCACCTCTCAAGCGGGCGCGAACGGGTCTGGATCCGCGAGCGCCTCGAGCGCGGCATGCTGAAAAATCCCCTGTCGGACGACGAACGCCGGCATATCCTGATCCAGCTGACAGCTGCCGAAGGCATAGAACGCTACCTGCACACGCGCTATGTGGGGCAGAAGCGCTTCTCGCTTGAAGGCGGAGAAAGCCTCATCCCGCTCCTCGACGACCTGATTCAGCAGGGTGGCGCAACGGGTATCCATGAGATCGTGGTGGGCATGGCCCACCGGGGCCGGATCAACGTGCTCGTGAACCTGCTCGGCAAGGCACCGCAAGAGCTGTTCTCCGAGTTCGAAGGGGCCTATGACCCGGCCCGCGTGAAGGGCTCCGGTGACGTGAAGTACCACAAGGGCTATTCGTCAGACCTGCGGACGCCCGGTGGCAACGTGCACGTCGTGCTGGCCTTCAATCCGTCGCACCTGGAAATCGTCGATCCCGTGGTGCAGGGTTCTGTGCGGGCTCGCCAGGAACGTCGCGGCGACGATGACGGTGCGGAAATCCTGCCCATCCTCATTCACGGCGATGCGGCGTTTGCGGCTCAGGGCGTCGTCGCTGAGACCTTTCAGTTGTCCCAGGCCCGCGGTTTCAAGACCGGCGGCACGGTGCACGTGGTCATCAACAACCAGGTGGGGTTCACGATCTCTGACCCCAGAGACGCGCGGTCGACGCCCTATTGCAGCGACATCGCCCGGATGATCGAGGCGCCCGTCTTCCACGTGAACAGCGACGACCCGGAAGCGGTGGTCTTTGTCACGCGCCTGGCCCTCGAGTATCGCCAGACATTTCACAAGGACGTCGTCATCGACCTGGTGTGCTATCGCCGGCACGGCCATAACGAAGCTGACGAACCGGCGGCCACCCAGCCGCAGATGTACCAGGTGATCCGCAAGCACCCGACGACCCGGCAGATTTATGCCCGGGCACTGATGGAAAAGGGCGTGCTGGACGCGGCGGAAGCCGAACGCCTGAACGAGGAATACCGTGGGCGGGTCGAGGGAGGTCAGCCCCTGCCGCAGACGGCCCTCGGCATGATTGGCAATGAATACACTGTCGACTGGACGCGTTACGAGAAGGGTGACTGGGACGAACTGCACAGTACGGCGCTGACTCCGGAGGAAATAGCCACGCTGTCACGCGAGATCAACCACGTACCGCAGAATTTCAGCCTGCACCCCCGCGTGGCCAAGATCGTCTCCGACCGCGATCGCATGGCTGCTGGTGAGATTCCGATGGACTGGGGTTTTGCGGAACTGATGGCGTACGGAAGCCTCATCCGGCAGGGTTCACGCATCCGGCTGACAGGACAGGACAGCGGACGCGGCACTTTTTTTCACAGACACTGTGTCCTTCATGATCAACTCACGGACCAGACCTTTACACCTCTCGAGAATCTGGCTGCAACCGGACGCGGCGCGTTTACGGTCACGGATTCCTTGTTGTCAGAGGAAGCCGTCCTCGGCTTCGAATACGGCTTCTCCTCGACGGACCCGGATGCTCTGGTGATCTGGGAGGCCCAGTTCGGGGACTTCTGCAATGGCGCCCAGGTGGTCATCGATCAGTTCATCAGTTCGGGCGAAGCCAAGTGGGGCCGGCTCTGTGGCCTGACGCTGTTTCTGCCGCACGGCCAGGAGGGGCAGGGTCCGGAGCATTCGTCCGCCCGCCTTGAGCGCTTCCTGCAGTTGTGCGCTGAGCTGAACATGCAGGTCTGCATTCCCTCGACCCCGGCCCAGATGTTTCACATGCTGCGCCGGCAAATGCTGCGGCCCCTGCGCAAACCGCTGATTGTGATGACGCCGAAGAGCCTCTTGAGGCACCGGCTGTCCAGTTCGCCGCTTGCGGACCTCAAGGCGGGGCGTTTTCAGCTGGTCATTCCGGAGGTTGATCCTCTGGAGGCGGCCGGCGTGCGGCGCATCGTCTTCTGCAGCGGCAAGGTGTACTTCGACCTGCTCGAGGCGCGTCGCACCAAGGCGCAAACCGACGTGGCCCTGGTGCGCATCGAGCAGTTGTACCCGTTTCCTGGCATTGAATACGCCGCTGCCATCGCGAAGTACCCCTTCGCACAGGAGATCGTCTGGTGCCAGGAGGAACCCCAGAATCAGGGTGCGTGGTACCAGATCCGTCATCAGCTGCAGCGGCCACTGCAGGCCGGGCAGCAGGTATTCTATGCGGGTCGCCGCGGAGCCGCCGCTCCGGCGCCTGGTATTTTTCAGCTGCACGTTCAGCAGCAACAGGCACTCGTCGAGGCGGCCCTGTCCGCGCAGGTTCAGTAGTTCTCCTCAGGCCTGGAAGCAGCCATTCATGAGCATCGAAGTCAAAGTTCCCAGCCTGCCCGAGTCCGTTGCGGACGCCACGCTCGTCACCTGGCACAAGGCAGTGGGTGACCTGGTCGAGCGCGACGAAAACCTTGCGGACCTGGAGACCGACAAGGTCGTGCTTGAGGTGCCGTCTCCAGTCCGGGGCGTCCTGCGGGAATTGCGTGTGCAGGGCGGGGCGACCGTGGTCAGCGGCCAGTTGCTCGCTGTGCTCGAAGCGTCTGCCGATGTCAGCGTAACGACACCCAAAGCGGCGATGGCGGCCGTGCCCCCACCCGTCACCACCCCCGTCGCTGCCATTGGCAGCAGGGGCGCGGGCAAGACGGGCCCCGCGGCCCGCCGCGTGCTCCAGGAGACCGGCGTTGACCCGGCCACGATCCGGGGCACCGGGCGTGATGGCCGGATACTCAAATCTGACGTGCTGCAGGCACCGCCACCGGCAGCAGTTGCTGCACCGGCTGCAGCCGCCCCAGGGCGCACCGAGCGCCGCGTGGCGATGACGCGTCTGCGGGCCCGGATTGCCGAGCGGATGGTGCAGGCCCAGCAGCAGGCGGCCATGCTGACGACGTTTAATGAAGTCGATCTCTCGGCTGTCATCGCGCTGCGTAACCGCTACAAGGACGCCTTCGAGAAGCAGCACGGCGTGCGGCTTGGATTCATGAGCTTCTTCGTGAAGGCGGCCATTGAGGCGCTGCACCGCTACCCAACCGTGAATGCCTCGGTGGAGGGCAACGACGTTGTCTATCACGACTACTACGACATCGGTATCGCCGTCTCCACGGACCGCGGCCTGATCGTTCCCGTGCTCCGCAATGCGGACCGCTGTAATTTTCCCGGCATCGAGGCGGCCATCAATGAGTACGGTCGCAAGGCGCGCGAGGGGGCGCTCGGCATGGAGGACCTCACCGGCGGCACGTTCACGATTACGAACGGCGGCGTGTTTGGGTCGTTGTTGTCCACGCCGATACTGAACCCGCCCCAGAGCGGTATTCTGGGCATGCACAAGATCCAGGAGCGACCCGTCGTCGTCGATGGCCAGGTCGTGGTCCGGCCGATGATGTATGTCGCGCTCACCTACGACCACCGCATCATCGACGGTCGGGAAGCCGTGCAATTTCTGGTCGCCCTGAAGGATGTCCTCGAGGATCCGTCCCGCCTGCTCATCGGCGTCTGAGATCGACGCGCCCGGCACCTCAAGAATCACTGATTCCAATTCGGTTATGATGCCCCCGTTGTTGCGGAGAGTGCGTCATGCGAATCTATTCTGGCCCGGTCAGCGCGGTGCTGGCCCGGGCGCTGCTGTCCAGTGCTCTGCTGTATTGCACGGTCGCGACCGCAGTTGCCCATGAAATCGATCTCAGTCTGAATTTGGACGCGGTCCGGGTCACCTACGCCAACGAGGTCGGCGACGGGTTGCGCCTGGAGGGCGGCTGGCTCCACGACGGCGACAAGGGCGACGTGGCACACGCCGGGTTGCTGGTCACCGGTGCGGCCAGTCCCGCCAGTCAGAAGCTGACGGCCGGCGTCGGCGTGCGGCTTGCCTACCTGGACGGCGAGGGCAGCCAGCGCGAGGGCTACGCGCTCGGGGTCGGCGGACTGGTGCGCTGGGTGATTCCCCGCTACGACCGTTTCGCGGTGTCTGGCGAGGGGTATTGGGCGCCGGACGTGCTGAGCGGTGGCGATGCCACGGAATACCTGGACGGCACGGTGCGGCTGGGCTTCAGTGTCACACGCCAGGCTGAAGTCTACGTGGGCGCGCGCTATACCCGTGCGGACTATGACAACCGTCCCGAGGTCCACTTTGATACCGGCCTGCACGCAGGCTTCAACCTGCGCTTCTGATGCAACCCGCCCGGATTCTCGGGATTGATCCCGGCTCCCGGATCACGGGATTCGGCATCATCGAGTCCGACGGGCGGCGCTCCGTCCACGTGGCCAGTGGCTGCATTCGGGCCGTCGATACGGCCCTGACCGTCCGACTGCAGACCATTTTCACAGGCGTGAGGGAACTCATGGTCCGGTACCAGCCAACGGCCGTCGCCGTCGAGCAGGTCTTCATGGCCCGCAATGCCGATTCGGCGCTCAAGCTGGGTCAGGCGCGGTCGGCGGCGATCTGCGCCACGTTCGACGTCGGTGCCGAAGTCTTTGAGTATGCCGCTCGCGCCATCAAGCAGGCCGTCGTGGGCATCGGTCATGCGGACAAGGCACAGGTCAGTCACATGGTGGCGGTGTTGCTGAATCACCGTGAGACGCTGCAGGTCGATGCCGCCGATGCACTGGCCGTCGCGTTGTGCCATGCCCACACCCGCCCGTTGCAGGCGCGCCTGGCCAGCCTTCCCGGGTCATTGATCCGCGGGCGGTCCCGGCCGCGCGAGGCGGGACGGGGGTTGCGCCGATGATCGGCTCGCTGCGTGGGGTGCTTGTGCACAAGGAGCCCCCATTCCTCGTGGTCGAAGTGGCGGGTGTCGGCTATGAAGTCGAGGCGCCGATGTCCACCTGCTTCCGCCTGCCCGATGTCGGTCAGACGGTTTACCTGCGGACGCATCTCCTCATCCGGGAGGATCAGCACACGCTGTTCGGGTTCGGAACAGAAACAGAGCGCCGCCTGTTCCGCGACCTGCTGAAGGTCAGTGGCGTGGGCGCAAAAACCGGTCTGGGCGTGCTGTCGGGGATGACCGTCGACGCCTTCGTGCGTGCGGTAGAAACTGAAGACGTGGCGTCGCTGGTTCGTCTGCCTGGCATCGGGCGAAAAACGGCGGAGCGCCTGATTATCGAGATGCGGGACCGGGTGCGCCACCCCGGGCTGGCCGGTGCCGGCGATGGCCGTACGCCCGTTCCTGCAGAACCGCGTGCCGAAGCCCTGGATGCACTCGAGGCTCTGGGCTACAAGGGTCCCGAGGCGAGACGGATGCTGGAGCGCGTGCCCGAGTCCGTCACCTCAACTGAAGAACTGTTGCGGGCCGTGCTGCGGTCTGCGGCGACGGCGAAGAGCTGAACATGGTTACGGGCGAACGGCTGGTCACGACGGGCGCCCTGGGCGATGACGAATTCGACCGCTCCATCCGGCCGCAGCGCCTCGCTGACTACATCGGGCAGACCGCCGTCAAACGGCAGCTCCAGGTGTTCATCGCGGCTGCCCGGCAGCGCGGCGAGGCGCTGGACCACACCCTCATCTTCGGGCCGCCGGGGCTGGGCAAGACCACGCTCGCCAATATCCTTGCCAATGAACTGGGTGTAAATCTGCGCCACACGTCAGGTCCGGTGCTGGAGCGTCCGGGTGATCTCGCCGCCATGCTGACCAATCTCGAGCCGCGCGACGTGCTGTTCGTCGATGAAATTCACCGCCTGAGTCCCGTTGTTGAGGAGGTTCTCTATCCCGCCATGGAGGACTTTCAGCTCGATATCATGATCGGTGAGGGTCCGTCCGCACGCTCCATCAAGCTGGATCTGCCGCCCTTTACGCTGGTCGGCGCCACGACCAGGGCCGGCCTGCTCACCTCGCCGCTGCGTGACCGTTTCGGCATCGTCCAGCGCCTGGAGTTCTACGGACGCACCGAGCTCCACGAGATTCTGCTGCGCTCGGCCCGCATTCTTGGCGTGCCGCTCGATGATGCCGGTGCCTGGCAACTCGCGGACCGTTCGCGGGGTACGCCACGCATCGCAAACCGCCTTCTGCGCCGGGTCCGGGACTTCGCCCAGGTGGAGGGCAACGGCAGCATCGACGAAGCCACGGCCTGTTCTGCCATGGATCTGCTGGATGTCGACCCGAATGGCTTTGACCTGCTGGACCGTCGCCTCCTTATGCTCATCATCGAGCGCTTCGACGGCGGGCCGGTGGGCGTGGAGTCCCTGGCCGCGGCACTCGGCGAGGAGCGGGGCACGATAGAAGACGTGATCGAGCCCTTTCTGATTCAGAAGGGATTCATGAGCCGTACGGCGCGCGGTCGGGTCGCCACCCGACTGGCGTACCAGCATTTCGGCTTGCAGCCGCCCCGCAGCCTGTTCGACCTGGAGGATTCCTGACCATGCAGGCTGATACGTCCATTCTCGACATGATCCTGGCTGCCAGTCTCATCGTTCAGCTGGTGATGGCCCTGCTGTTTGCCGCTTCGATTACCTCCTGGGCGATCATCGTTCGCAAGCAGCGCGTACTCAGTCAGGCGGTGGCGGGTTCCGATGCATTCGAGGCGAGTTTCTGGTCGGGTAGCGACCTGAACGCCATCTTTAAGGAAGCAACCCGGGGTGGCCAGCCGGCATCGGCGATGGCCGGTCTTTTCGAAGCCGGTTTTCGCGAGTTCCGGCGCCTGACGGAGCAGCCAGGCATGGCGGCAGACCAGATTCTCGAGGGTGTGCGTCGCACCATGCACGTGGCGCAGATGCGGGAGATGGACCGGCTGGAGGAGAGCCTGTCCACGCTCGCGACGATCGGCTCGACGAGCCCGTACGTCGGACTGTTCGGCACCGTCTGGGGCATCATGAATTCGTTTCGCGGGCTCGGTAATGTGCAGTCCGCCACGCTGGCCGCCGTGGCACCTGGTATCGCCGAGGCGCTGGTCGCCACGGCCATCGGACTGTTTGCGGCCATCCCGGCAGTGATCGCCTACAACCGTTACGCTGACAAGGTGAGCCGCCTCGAAGTGCGGTATGACAGCTTTATCGAGGAGTTCTTCAGTGTTCTGCAGCGCCATGCGCATGCGAGGGCACAACTGTCGGTCCAGCAAGCCACCAAGCCGGCCAGTAACCGATGACCCCCGTGCGCAGGACCCACAAGCGGCGACTGATGGCGGAGATCAACGTCGTCCCGTACATCGACGTGATGCTCGTGCTGCTGGTGATCTTCATGGTGACGGCACCGTTGCTGACCCAGGGCGTTGACGTGCAACTGCCGCAGGCCGCGGCGGATCCGATTGTCACGCCACAGAACGAGGAACCGCTGGTCCTGTCCATTGACGCAGACGGGGATCTCTACCTGAGTGTCGGTAAGGACAAGAACGCGCCGCTGCCGGCCGGCCGGGTGCTGGAACTGGCCGGCGCCGTGTTGCGCCGGAATCCGCAGACACCGGTGCTGCTGAAGGCCGATCAGCGGGTGCCGTATGGTGCGGTCGTGGAGGCCATGGTTCTGCTCCAGCAGGCGGGGGCGGCCAACGTCGGCTTTCTCACCGAGGCGCCGGTCAATCCCCGGCGACGAAGCTAGCGAGCTGCATCGTCACGGAGCGGTCACGGATGACTGATGCAGATCAACCCAGAACCCGAACGGGGCCGGTAACGTGGCAGCCGTCGCGCTGAGCTTGGGCCGGGCCCCGGTTCCCGACCGGTCCATCCGGTGGTCGCTCGTGGGCCACGGGATCCTCCTGCTGCTGGTCGTGATCGGTGGGTTCTCTATCCCGCGAGCGCCGACGCCGACCCAGCTGGCGATCAAGGCCACGGTGGTCGATTCGACGGCGAAGCGCCGGACGCAGGAGCCACCGGCGCTACCGCGCCAGTCCAGGCCGCAGCCGCAGCCGCAGCCGCAGCCGAAAACCAAGCCAGCAACGAAGCCCGAACCCAAGCCCGAACCCGAGGCGCAGCCGCGCGCCCAGGAACTGAAGGCAGAGCAGCTGAAGGCAAAGGAGCTCAAAGCCAAGGAGCTCAAAGCTGAGCAGGCTTTGCAGGCTAAGGCAGCTGCCGAAAGGGCGGAGGCTGAGGCAGAGCGCCTGAAATCTGTTCGCGAGAAGGCTGACGCCGAGCGACGGGAGGCCGCCCGGCTGTCAGCTGCGCGGGAGCTGGAGCGGCAACTGGCGGAGGAGGAAGAGCTGCTGGCGGCCAGTAACTCCGGCGCGCTGGCCGATTACGTCGCCCTGATCCGCCAGAAGGTCGAGCGCAACTGGGTGCGGCCGCCCGGTGCCCGGCCCGGGATTGAGTGCGAGGTCTCGGTGACCCAGATTCCGGGCGGGGAGGTCACCAGCGTCCGTACCGAACGCTGCAACGCGGACGAGCCGGTGCGCCGCTCAATTGAGGCGGCCGTGTTGCGGGCATCGCCGTTGCCCCTGCCCGCCGAGTCCAAGCTCTTCGAGCGCAACTTGCGCTTTACCTTCAAACCGGAACAATAGCGTCGGCATCGGCACCCCCGGGGCCCCTTAGGAAAGCAGCGACCATGCTCCATCGCGTCAGGCTTCTGGCCATTCTGCTGGCCCTCACCGCCAGTCCCCTGCGGGCGGAACTGCGGATAGAGATCACGGAGGGGGTCGATACGGCGCTGCCGATTGCGGTCGTACCCTTCGGCTGGCAGGGCCCCGGCGCGCCGCCGCTGGATGCTGCGGGTGTCGTGGCGGCCGACCTGGCGCGCTCCGGGCGCTACGCACCGCTGGATCGCAAGGACATGCTGCAGACGCCAACGACCGGCACCGACGTGAATTTTGGCGACTGGCGCCGGCAGGGCAGTGAGGTGCTCGTCATCGGCCGTGTGGTTAGTCCGGGCCCGGGTCAGTTCGAGATTCAGGTGCAGGTATTCGACGTACTCCGGGGCCAGCAGTTGCTGGGCTACCGGCAACCCGCGACCGCCGGGGACTTCCGCCGCAGTTGTCACCGGGTGGCGGACATCATCTACGAGAAGCTGACAGGCGTGCGCGGGATTTTTTCCACCCGCATCGCCTACGTCACCGTCGTGCGCAGTCCGGGCCAGGCCAACGTGCCGGGCAAAATCAAAAGCAGTTACCGCCTGATTGTGGCCGATGCGGACGGCGAGAATCCGCGCGTCATGGTGCAATCCCAGGAGCCCCTGATGTCGCCTGCCTGGTCACCCGACGGCCGGAAAATTGCCTACGTCTCTTTCGAGGCGCAGCGTTCGGAAATCTACGTGCAGGATCTGCGCTCCGGCGCCCGGCAACGGGTCTCTGCGCGCCCCGGCGTCAACGGGGCGCCAGCCTGGTCTCCTGACGGCCAACGGCTCGCCGTAGCGCTTTCCCGGGACAATGGGAACCTCGATATCTACACCCTCGACACCCGCAATCAGGTCTTGACCCGGCTGACCACCGGCTCGGCAATTGACACGGAGCCCGCCTGGTCGCTGGATGGGCAGCAGATCTACTTCACCTCGGACGCGACGGGGGGGCCGCAGGTGTACCGGATAGCAGCAGTCGGCGGCAGTGCCCAGCGCGTGACCTTCGAGGGCCAGTACAACGCCCGCCCACGCATGGCGCCTGATGGCAAGCAGCTCGCTGTAGTGCATAACGACCGCGGCAACTATAGAATTGCCGTGGTCGATCTGGCGCGCTCCAGCACCCAGGTGCTGTCGGATGGACGGCTCGATGAATCGCCGAGCTTTGCTCCCAACGGTGAGATGCTGATCTTCGCCACCCGCGAGGGAACGCGCGGGGTGCTGGCGACAGTCAGTACCAATGGCCGGATCAAGCAGCGCATCTCCACGCTGGAGGGCGACGTGCGGGAGCCTGCCTGGTCGCCCTTTGCGCCGGACTAGATGCTGGCTAACACCAACTTTTTTGCAGACCATGCCCAGGAGTTCAGACCCATGAGGAACCTCAAGTCACTTGCCGTCCTGCTGATCGTGACGTTCGTGACGGCCTGCGCGGGGCCTTCCAAATCCACAGTTGACGACGGTGCTGCAGGCGGCGGCGCCCAGGTTGGCAGCCAGGATGGCGGTGCAGCGTCGTCGGGGGTGGACGATAGCGGCACCGGTCAGGGTGGCGCCACGGGCGGGGACACGCTGGGTGGGAACGCCCTCGGTGGGCCTGCGGCCTCCCAGGAGAACCGCATCATTTATTTTGAGTTCGACCGGTTCGATATCAAGCCCGAGTACAACGCCATCCTGCAGGCGCATGCCAGGTATCTCGCATCCAATCCAGCGTCGCGCGTGCGCCTTGAGGGGCATGCCGACGAGCGTGGCAGCCGCGAGTACAACATCGGTCTGGGCGAGAAGCGGGCCCAGTCGGTACGCAATGTCCTCCTGTTGCAGGGTGGAGCTTCCGGTCAGATCGTGACGGTGAGCTTCGGTGAAGAGCGGCCCGCTGTTATTGGCAGTGACGACGAAGCCTGGTCGCTGAACCGGCGTGTCGAGATCGTCTACGGGCAGTAATTATCATGCGCTTTCGTGATACCCGCCTTGCCGGCGCTCGCGACGGTCAGTTGCTTGCCGTGGCGCTGGCCTCGTTGGTCTGCGTCAGCGGTTGCGCCCTGCTGACGCCTCCGGAAGAGGACCCGCTCTACATCAAGCTGACGGATGTCGACGCGCGGGTGGCGCGGGTTGAGCGGGTGATCGACAGCGATGGTCTCGTCAATCTGCTCAAGCAGCTGGAGCAGTTGCAGAAGGACACGCAGTCGCTACGCGAGCAGGTGGACCAGCTCCAGTTCAAACTGGAGCAGGCGGGAAGCGCCCAGAAGCAGCAGTACGTCGATGTTGACCAGCGCCTGCAGGCGCTGGAGAAGGCTCTCGGCGATCGTCGGGCTGCCAACAGTGATGCGCGCAGCGTGCTGGACGGCGGCGCGTTGCGTCCCGGGCAGCTGCCGGTGCCAGGGGGGACGGATCGCGCCAACTATCAGGCCGCTTTCGAACTGCTGAAGCAGGGTCGCTACAAGGAGGCTAGTGCCGCCCTCAACCAGTTCATGGTGGCATTTCCGACGAGTTCACTGCTGGACAATGCCCAGTACTGGCTGGCTGAGACTCACTACGTGAGCCAGAGCTACGACAAGGCCCTGCCGGAATTTACGGTGGTCGTCGAGAAGTATCCCCAGTCGCGCAAGGTCCCGGATGCGCTGCTAAAGATCGGCTACTGCAACTACGAACTGAAACGCTTTGCCGGCGCGCGCAAGTCGTTGCAGACCGTCGTGGCGAATTACCCTGAAACGACCGCTGCCCGGCTCGCCGGCCAGCGGCTGGAGCGGATGACCAGCGAGGGCCTCTAGCGCCCGCCGGCTGCTCCCGCTCCGGGACCAAGACCTTGCCTTCAGCACTGCGCATCACGGAAATCTTCCACTCGCTACAGGGCGAGTCGCGCCCGGTCGGGTGCCGGACAGCGTTTGTCCGCCTGACGGGGTGCCCACTGCGTTGCGTGTATTGCGACACTGCCTACGCCTTTCACGGCGGGCAGCGCGTGAGCCTGACGGATATCCTGGCGCGAGTGGCGGCGTTTGCAGTCCACCACGTGTGCGTGACGGGCGGCGAGCCGCTGGCGCAGCCGGCCTGCCTCGACCTGCTGACGGCATTGTGCGAGGCGGGCTATCAGGTCTCGCTGGAAACCAGCGGCGCCCTCGATATCGCGGCTGTCGATCGACGTGTGATGGTGGTGCTCGATCTGAAGACGCCGGCATCTGGCGAGTGCGAGCGGAACCTCTGGACCAACCTGTCGCACCTGAAGGCGCAGGACCAGATCAAGTTTGTGATCTGCGACCGCACCGACTACGAGTGGGCCCGCGACCAGGTGAGCGCGCAGGGCCTTGCCGCCCGGTGCGAGGTGCTGTTCTCCCCGGCCTGGGAGCAGCAGCCGGCGCGGGCGCTGGCCGAGTGGATCCTTGCGGACCGGCTGCCGGTGCGCCTGCAGGTCCAGCTGCACAAGTACCTCTGGGGCGACGTGCCGGGACATTGAACCAGGGACATTGAAAATGGGCGAGGCCAGCATTCGAGCTGTCGTGTTGCTGTCCGGGGGTATGGACTCGGCCACCTGCCTGGCGCTCGCGCGACGGGACGGGTGCGAGTGCCACGCCCTGAGTTTCGACTACGGCCAGCGGCACCGCGCGGAGCTGGCTGCGGCTGCCACGATTGCCCGGGCACTGGGGGCCATTGAGCACCGGACCCTGACCATTGGTCTCGGCGGATTCGGTGGTTCAGCATTGACCGATCAGGACCTCGCGGTACCCACGGCTGCCGGGTCCGGTATTCCGATCACTTACGTGCCGGCCCGCAATACGGTGTTCCTGTCCTTTGCGCTGGGGCTTGCCGAGGTGCTGGATGCGGACCGCATCTACGCGGGTATGAACGCCGTGGACTACTCGGGTTACCCGGACTGCCGGCCGGCCTATCTGGAGGCCTTCCAGCGGCTCGCCGACCTCGCCACGCGCCGGGGAGTGGAGGGCCACCCGATTGAGGTGCGTACGCCCTTGCTGCGGATGAGCAAGGCCGAGATCGTCCGGACGGGCGTCGCGTTGGGCGTGGACTTCGGTGCTACGGTGTCGTGTTACCAGGCAACAGAGGCGGGGGAGGCCTGCGGCAATTGTGACGCCTGCCGGCTGCGAAGGGCCGGATTTGTTGCGGCCGGCGTGGCGGATCCCACGCGCTATCGTTAAGATGCGGCGCACCTTCAAATCACCAGACATTGCCGGCAGGCAGGGACTCGATATTTACACCACCTCTCATTGCACGGGGCCGTTAGCTCAGTTGGTAGAGCAGCGGACTTTTAATCCGTTGGTCGATGGTTCAAGTCCATCACGGCCCACCATATGACCGGTCAGCAATTTTCCCTGCACGTTGCGCCACGCCTGCCGGAGCGCATTGCCCGGCTCAACGATCTGGCGAGTAATCTCTGGTTCAGCTGGCATCGGCCGACGCGGCACCTGTTTGAACTTCTGGACCGGGAGTTGTGGTGGCGGACGGGCCGCAACCCACGGGTGTTTCTGCGCTGTGTCGACCAGTCCGTGCTGGAAATGGCGGCCAGCAACGACACCTTCCTGGGCGCCTACCGGCGTGCCCTCGCCGAGTACGATGCCTACCTCGAACAGCGCACCGCGGGTTACAAGCCGGCCGGGCTCGCACCGGACGACCTCATTGCGTATTTCTGCGCCGAATTTGGCTACCACGAGAGTTTTCCCATCTACTCGGGGGGCCTCGGTATCCTCGCCGGCGACCACTGCAAGACGGCCAGTGACCTCGGTCTGCCGTTCGTTGCCGTGGGGCTTCTCTACCGGCAGGGTTACTTCAATCAGCGTATCGACGAGCACGGGCAGCAGATTGCGGAGTACAGCGATATCGATGCTGACGACGCGCCGGTGCGACCTGCCCTGGATGCAGCGGGCAAGGAAGTCATCGTGGTGTGTGATCTCGCCGGGCGCCAGGTTGCTGTCAAGGCCTGGCAGGCGGATGTCGGGCGCATTCCCGTGCTCTTGCTCGATACTGACCTGCCCCAGAACGATCCTGCCGACCGGCAGATCACCCGGAAACTGTATGGCGGTGACAGCCAGACGCGTCTGCAGCAGGAAATCATTCTCGGTGTCGCGGGAGTCCGGGCGCTCCGGGCTGCCGGCATCAGCCCGCGCGTCTGGCACATCAACGAAGGCCACGCGGCGTTTCAGATTGTTGAGCGGATCCGGGAACTCGTTGCAGGTGGGCTGGACCTAAATGCCGCGGTCGAGGCCGTCGCTTCCTGCACCGTCTTCACCACGCACACGCCGGTTTCGGCTGGTCATGACGTCTTCGACAGGGAAGTCGTACTCAGCTATTTCCGAAACCTGATCGGTGAGATGGGCATCGGGGAGCAGGGGTTTCTGAACCTTGGCACGGAGAGTGGCACGCACTCAGGATTCAACATGACACGCCTCGCACTGACCGGTGCAAGGAACGTAAATGGCGTGAGCCGCATCCATCGCCACGCCACCGCCGCAATCTGCGCGTCGAACTGGCCCGAGATTGCCCCCGCCGAGAATCCCATCGGGTTCGTCACCAACGGCGTACACGTGCCGACGTTTATGCAGACAGAGTGGGCGGACCTGCTTGAGCAGAGCATTGGCCCGTCCTGGCGTTACCACCTGATGGACCGCGACCTGGTCCGCCAGATCCAGGACATTCCCGATGGCCGCTTCTGGTACGTGGGCCAGCAGGTCAAGACCGCCATGCTCATTGGCCTTCGCGACCGGCTGCGCCGCCAGCACGCACGGAACCAGCTGTCGGAAGCGCATGCGCACCGGCTGCTGAAGTACCTCGACCCTGAGCGACCGGACGTTCTGACGGTCGGTTTTGGTCGCCGCTTTGCGACCTACAAGCGGGCGACACTCCTGCTCCAGGATCTCGGCTGGCTTAAGGACATCGTCGACAAAGACGACCGGCCGGTGGTGTTTATTTTTGCCGGCAAAGCACATCCCGCCGACCGGCCCGCGCAACTCCTGATGCAGGAGCTGCACAGAGTCAGCAGCCTGCCCGAATTTTCAGGGAAGCTCCTGCTCGTCGAGGGCTATGACATGGGCCTTGGCCGCCTGCTGACCTCCGGCGTGGACGTCTGGCTCAACACACCCGTGCACCCGATGGAAGCCAGCGGCACCTCCGGAATGAAGGCAGCCATTAATGGCACGGTGAATGTCAGCGTTCTCGATGGCTGGTGGGCCGAGGCCTACGATGGCGAGAACGGCTGGGCAATTCCTCCTTCGACCCAGATCAACGACCCGGCTGAGCGGGATCGGCACGACTCACGGACGCTCTACGAAATACTCCAGGACGAAGTCATCCCGCTCTACTACGCGCGGGACGAGCGGCTCGGTTATTCGCCGGGCTGGGTTCGCAAGTGCAAGCGCTCCATGTCCTCCATCCTGCCGCACTTCAATATGAACCGGACGGTACACGACTATTCGGTGCTGTATTACGGCCCGGCGGCGCGGCGAGGCCGGCAACTGGCGGCCGATGGCCACGCGGTAGCCCGGAGCCTGGCAGCCTGGAAGCACACTGTACGAACTGCCTGGCCCGGCGTTGCCCTGCGCCTGACGAGTTCAGTCGGCAACCGGATTGATTTCAACGGCAGTGTCACACTGGAGGTTGACGTCACGCTGAATGGCCTGTCGACCAGCGATATCCGGCTGGAGTGCATCGTTTCCCGTGAGCTCTGCTCCGATATCACGGTGCCGGTGCGGCAGTTCGCCGACCGGGGCATCGCGGAGCCCGGACTGCGGCAGGTGGGTACGGAACACGTTTTTGTACAGCTGTTTGCGGCGGTCGGGCCGGCGGAGGCGTCCGGCGTACACCGCTACCGCGTCGAGCTTCGGCCACCCTGGTGTGGCGCTCTTCACTTTAAGGTTCGTGCCGTTCCGTGGCACACCCAGCTGTCGCACCCCTACGAACTGGGGCTTATGCGCTGGATTTGAGGGCCTGAGTCAGACGGAGCCAGTATGACTCCCGCCAGCGGCGGCAGGGTGACGACGATCGACCAGGGCTGCTGCATGCACGGCACCGGTTCGGCCTGGAGCACATTGGGATTGCCGAGATCGGTGCCGCCATAGAAACGCGAGTCCGAATTAAGCAGCTCCCGCCACGCGCCCGGCGTGGGCACACCCAGCCTGAAGCCGACGCGCGGCACCGGCGTGAAGTTGAGTGCCACGACGGCAACGCCGTGGTCGGACCGCCGCACAAAGCTCAACGTGGAGCTGTCGGCATCGTCCCAGCAGAGCCACTGGAAGCCGCGCCCGTCGAAGTCCTGCTCGTGCAGGGCCGCCGTCCGGGCATAGAGGCCATTCAGATCGCCCACCAGCCGGTGCATACCCCCGTGACGCGGATCCTCGAGCAGGTGCCAGGGCAGTGACTCGCGATGATTCCATTCCCAGGGCTGCGCCAGCTCACAGCCCATGAACAGCAATTTGCGGCCCGGGTAGGTCCACTGAAACACGTAGGCCAGCCGCAGGTTCGCAAACCGCTGCCAGTCGTCCCCGGGCATTTTTGCCAGCAGTGAGCCCTTCAGGTGCACAACCTCGTCATGTGACAAGGGCAGGACGAAGTTTTCGCTAAAGGCGTAAAGCGGACCGAAAGTGAGCAGGCTGTGGTGGTGCTTGCGGTGTACAGGGTCCAGCGCCAGGTATTTCAGCGTGTCGTGCATCCAGCCCATGTTCCACTTCATGCTGAAGCCCAGGCCGCCCGTGTCGACGGGCCGGCTGACGCCAGGCCAGGCCGTTGACTCTTCCGCAATCGTGACCGTCCCCGGGAAATCCCGGTGGGTCATGGTGTTCAGTTCGCGCAGGAACTGCACGGCTTCCAGGTTCTGGTTGCCGCCGTGGATGTTCGGTGACCATTCGCCCGGCTTGCGTGAATAGTCGAGGTAGAGCATCGACGCAACGGCATCCACCCGCAGGCCATCGATGTGGAATTCTTCCAGCCAGAAACGCGCGCTCGAGAGCAGGAAGCTGCGAACTTCCTGCCGGTCGAAATTGAAGATCAGGGTGCCCCAGTCCGGGTGGCTGCCTTTCTGCGGATCGCCGTACTCGAACAGGGGCGAGCCGTCGAAGTCGGCCAGGCCGTGGCTGTCGCGGGGGAAATGGGCGGGCACCCAGTCCAGGATGACCCCGAGACCAGCCCGGTGGCATGCATCGATCAGGAACCGCAGGTCATCGGGGCTGCCGTAGCGGCTGGTTGGTGCAAAATACCCGACCGGCTGGTAGCCCCACGACTCATCGAGCGGGTACTCGGTGAGGGGGAGAAATTCGACGTGGGTGAAGCCCTGCTCAACGACGTAGGGGATCAGGATGTCGGCGGCCTGCCGGTAGGTCAGCGAGCTGCCGTCCGGATTGCGGCGCCAGGACCCAAAGTGCACCTCGTAGATGGACATCGGTGCGTGCACCCAGTCCCGGGCACGCCGCTTTGCAAGCCAGGCATCGTCCTGCCACGGGAACGGTTCGGTGGCGCGGAACCGCGATGCGGTGGCGGGTCGGAATTCGTACTCCCGGGCGAAAGGGTCGATTTTCAGTCCCAGTGCGCCGGAATGCCGGTTGCGAATCTCAAACTTGTAGAGGACTGCAGTCAGTCCCGGAATGAACAGTTCCCAGACACCGGAGCCACCCCGGACCCGCATGGGGTGACAGCGCCCGTCCCAGCGATTGAAATCCCCAACCACGCTGACCCGTCCTGCGTTGGGGGCCCACACGGCAAAGAGCACCCCGGCGATGCCGTCCACTCGCCAGACGTGCGCCCCCAGGAGATGGTGGGCGGCGTTGTGGTGGCCTCCGCTGAAGGCGCCGATCTGGCTCTCGTCAAGCTGGGGCCCGAAGCAGTACGGATCGAAGCCCTCGTGGACCTGGCCATTGCCGCTCTGAACCCGCAGCCGGTAGTGCTGGGGAACCGCTGGCGCGCGACCCTGCCATTCAAAGAGATCGGTCTGCCCGACGCGGAGCATGCTCGCAGCGGCTTCCACGATGTCTACGCTGATCGTGTCAGGCTGCAGCGCCCGGACGATGACGGAGCCGTCCGGAAGTGGGTGTCGCCCCAGCCAGCCGAATGGGTCGTGGTGGCGTGCTTCCAGCAGGGAAGCGAGGTCAGACGGCAGCAAACTAGGCATGGCTCCCCTATGACAGATGGTGTTACATTTGCCCACAGTGTGACAGATCAGGCGCGGACACTGCGGTGAGCATTTTCTATCCTGGCGGCAGCGCCAAACCAGCCCGCTCGGGCCGATTTGTCAGCCAGCTGACGAAAAGTACCATGGCCCTCGTCATGGCCGGGGGGCGCGGCGAGCGTCTGAAGAACCTTACCCTGCACCGCGCCAAACCGGCCACACCTTTCGGCGGCAAGTACCGCATCATCGATTTCAGTCTCTCCAATTGTGTCAATTCCGGGATTCGCCAGATCCTCGTCCTGACGCAGTACAAATCCCATTCGCTGATCCAGCATGTGCAGAGGGGCTGGGGCTACCTGCGTGGCGAACTCGGCGAGTTTGTGCAGATGGTTCCTGCCCAGCAGAAGATCGGTGAACTCTGGTACCGCGGCACCGCGGACGCGGTCTACCAGAATCTGGACATAATCGAGGCCCACGCACCCGAACTAGTGCTGGTTTTGGCCGGTGACCATGTCTATAAGATGGATTATGGCCCGATGATCGCCTTCCACGTGGAGCGCTCGGCGGACATCACGGTAGGCATGGTGCAGGTGCCGCTCGAGACGGCACATGAATTCGGTATTGCGACCGTGGATGCTGAGCACCGCATCACCCGCTTCAGTGAGAAGCCCCGCAATCCGGAGCCGATGCCCGGCCGGAGCGATGTCGCCCTGGCATCGATGGGCATCTACGTCTTCGGTCTGGCCTACCTGCGCGAGGTGCTGGCCCGGAATGTGACTGATCCCTCCACCGTGCACGATTTTGGCAAGAACATCATCCCCGGTGCGATTGCAGGCGGTGGTGTCTACGCTTACCCCTTCCAGAGTGTCGAAACCCAGGCGCAGGCGTACTGGCGCGATGTCGGCACGGTGGATGCGTTTTACACGGCCAACATGGAGCTGATTTTCGTCAGCCCGGAGCTCAATCTGTACGATTCCGAGTGGCCGATCTGGACCTATCAGGAGCAGATGCCCTGCGCCAAATTCGTCCTCGACGAGGACGGTCGGCGCGGCACGGCCATCAACTCCATGGTCGCAGGCGGCTGCATCATCTCCGGAGCCCAGGTTCGCGAGTCGTTGCTGTTTTTCAACGTTACTGTGGACGAACGAACGGAAATCTTCCGCTCCGTCATCCTGCCCCACGTCGTGGTGGGCCGGGGCTGCCGGATTTCCGGGGCGATCATCGATGAGGGCTGCAATGTTCCGGACGGCATGGTGATTGGTGAAAATGCTGACAGTGATCGTGAGCGGTTCCATGTGACGGAGCAGGGTGTCGTGCTCGTGACGGAGGACATGCTGCGGGCAGCCGCGTCGAGGCCGGCGACCGCCGTCCCGGCACCGGTCGGCATACCGGTAGTAGCGCGCTGAGCCGCGCGGGAGCCGGGGTGACGGCATCCCTGCTGAACGGCCAGCGTCGCGCTGGAGTGCTTCTGCATCCCACGTCGTTGCCAGGCCCCTGGGAAGCCGGCGTCCTGGGCGCCGATGCGTACCGATTTCTGGAGTGGCTGCGCGACGGAGGGTTCCGCTGGTGGCAGATGCTGCCGGTCGGCCCCGTCGGTGAATCCATCTCACCCTATCAACTGACCTCCGCCTTTGCTGGCAATCCCCGGCTGATCGATCCCGATGACCTGCAGAGCGCGGGCGGGCTGTCGGCCAGGCCCGAGGGGGCTCCCGGATCCTGGGCTGAGCGCAAAGCGCTGCTGCACTCCGCCTGGCTGGGTTTCTGCGCGGCTGCCGGACCGGATGCGCGCGCGGAGTTCACCGCCTACTGGCAGGGCCAGCGCGGCTGGTTGTTGCCGTTCGCGCTCTTCAGCGTCGCGCGCCGCCGTTACGGCGACGGTGGCTTTTGGACGTGGCCGCAGGCTATTCGCCGCCGCGAGCCCGCTGCCATTGCGCGCCTGTTAGAGGAGGCGGGCGCGGAAATCCGGGAAATCGCCTTTGAGCAGTGGGTGTTTGACCGGCAATGGGCGCGGCTGAAGGCGCGGGCCCGGGAGTACGGGATCGAGCTGCTGGGTGATCTGCCGATTTACGTGGACCTGGACAGTGCTGACGTGTGGTGGCACCGCCGGCTGTTTCGCGTCGATGCAGACGGTCGGCCTGCGGCGGTTGCCGGCGTGCCGCCAGACTACTTCAGCGCTGACGGGCAGCTGTGGGGCAATCCCCTCTACGACTGGGATGCCATGCGGGCTGACGGCTTCCGCTGGTGGATTAACCGGGTGCACACCCAGCTGCGGCGGTTCGACTGTCTCCGGATTGATCATTTCCGCGGCCTGCAGGCGTACTGGGAGATTTCCGCGGAGGCCACCAGCGCGCGGGAAGGTCATTGGCAACTTGCGCCCGGCGCACCGTTGCTTGCGGCACTCGGCACTGCCTGCGGCGGACAGCCGTTTCTGGCTGAGGACCTGGGCACGATCACTGCCGAGGTGCATGCGCTGCGGGCCCAGTTTGGCCTGCCCGGCATGCTGATTGCGCAGTTCGCCTTCGACGGTTCGCAAGACAATCCCTATCTCCCCGCGAATCAGGTCGAGGCCGCTGTCGTGTATTCGGGAACGCACGATAACGACACGGTTGTGGGCTGGTCACGGAGTCTGGATCCCGGATCCCGCGCCTACGCGCAACGGGTACTGGCCTGCGGCCCGGACGAACTGCCCGATGCGTTGCTGCGCTCCGTGTGGCAGTCGCCCGCACAGACCGCCATCTTTCCGTTCCAGGATCTTCTGGGATTGGGGCCCGAGGCCCGGATGAACACGCCGGCAACGACGAGCGGTAACTGGACCTGGCGTTTTGCGTGGAGCCAGGTGCCGGAAGACCTGGCCGCGGAGTGCCGCCTGCGGGGTAGTGCAGCCGGCCGGAGTTAGCGCGTCTTCTCAAGACGCCGGAGCGTGACCGCCTGTCAGTCTCTTGTAGAGAGCCTCGTAGTGGGGGGCCTCGTGCC
The DNA here is from genome assembly GCA_031395645.1 of Gammaproteobacteria bacterium. Taxonomy (GTDB): domain Bacteria; phylum Pseudomonadota; class Gammaproteobacteria; order Steroidobacterales; genus SHZI01. The sequence goes on from JANNJM010000087.1 coordinate 104,723, forward strand.
GCCAGGAGAAGTCCTTCCGCATGCCATTTTGCTGGAGCCGTGCCCACAGGGTGGGCTGACTGAACCAGGTGAGGACCTCGCCGATCCCCCAGGTGAGCCCCGCAGCATTGGCATCTTTGAAGATGCTGCCCGTTCCGGCCTGGCTGGCGGCGTCGAAGTGGCTAACCGTGTCTTTGAGGCCACCGGTCTCGCGCACGATCGGGACTGCACCGTAACGGAGCGCGTACAGCTGGGTCAGGCCGCAGGGCTCGTAGATCGACGGCACAACAAAGGCGTCGGCCCCGGCAAAAATCAGCCGTGCCAGCGACTCGTCCTGCACATCGAAGTAGTGGAACAGATCCGGGAAGCTGGCCTTAAGTTTCCGCAGCTCTCCGACGTATCGTTCCTCACCCTGGCCAAGGATAACGAGCTGCACCTGCCGCTGCCGCAGCAAGGGCGGCAGTGCCTCGACCACCAGTTCGATGCCCTTCTGCTCGGCGAGCCGCGTCACCATGCCCAGCAGCGGCACTGGCAGTCCGGGACGGAGGTCGGCGCGGGCGATCAGTGCTTCACGACAGGTTGCCTTGCCAGCGAGCTGGCGCCCGTCGTAGCGGGCCGGGAGTCGCGGGTCGCTGGCCGGATCCCAGGCCGAATAGTCGACACCGTTCAGGATGCCGACCAGTCGATTCCGGCGCTGGAGGAGCAGGGTGTCCAGGCCCTTGCCGTACTCCGGAGTCAGGATCTCCTCCGCGTGAGTGGGGCTGACCGTCGTGAGCGCGTCCGCGGCGCTGATGCCGTCGCGCAGGAAGTTGAGATCGGGAGCGGGTCCCGTCGCCACGGGTGCCGCAACCAGGCCGAGTTCTGGGGCCAGCGTGCCGCGAAAAACGCCCTGGTAACCGATGTTGTGGATGGTCAGGACGGAGTTGGCGTCACGGAGGACGCGCGTCGCCAGGTAACCGGATTTGAGCAGCACCGGCAGCAGAGCGGCATGCCAGTCATGGCAATGAATAATCTGGGGCGACCAGTCGAGCAGCTCGCACAGGCGCAAAGCGCCGTGCGCCAGCAGGGCGAAGCGTCGAGCCTCGAGTTCGCCACCACCGTAAATGGCGCCTGAGCCGAAAAACTGTGGGGCATCGATCTGGTAGAGCAGCGGCTCGTGCCGTGACGCGGCTGGCACCTGGGCGAGGGTGTAACCGGGGTGGACACCCGCCAGCGCAACGGGCGATACCTGAATGCCGCCCAACCTGATCGTGCCTGTGGGCTGCGGCTCATCCTGGCCGTGGCTCAGGGCCGTGTAAAACGGCACTACCACGCGAACGTCGTGTCTTGCGCTTACCAGTGCCTTGCAGAGGCCCGTCACCATGTCGGCCAGACCGCCCGTTTTGGCGAACGGGGCGTATTCGGCCGAGACCATGAGGATTCGCATGGGTCGGCTGACCGAAGCGCCGGCTCGAAACCTTAGGTCTGGAAGCCTAAGGTTTAGAAAATTGTGTCGCGACCCATGAAGTCGCCAAAGTACATCCGGGCGCCGAGCTCGATGCCGGTATCGTTGTCGAAAATCACGGCCCGGGCGCGCAAGGACATCCAATCGGTCAGGTGGTAGCCGATGCCGAGGAGCACGTCAGTATTGGAGATATCGGAGTCACGCAGATTGGAGTAGCGGACACCGGCTTCGATCTCGACATTCTCCGACAGCTCGCTGCGCACCATCGCTTCGGTGAGGTAACCGTTGTCGCTACCGGAATCGAGCTGGCAGGTGCTGTTCGGAACTTCGAAATCAGTAATGTCTACGTAGGCGGCGCGCGCGACGATGTCGATCGATTCGCTGATGGCGTAGCTCAGGCCGAGACCGCCGGCGATGGACTGGCTGTTGCGATCACCAGAAACGCTGGTAGGTCCGCCTTCACCACCATCGCACGGTGTGCTGGTGCCGCTGAAGTCACCGTCGAAAAACTCGCCGAACAGATGTATCCCGACCGGACCCAGATCCACGAGGCCCAGGGAACCGTTCACTTTGAAGCCTTCGTGCCGACCACCTTCCTGCTTGACCGCGTAGTTGACGTCGGTCCACTGGTAGCCCACGTCCAGGTAGGAATAACCCGGACCGTCGGATGAATCCGCGGCTGAGGCGGCAGCCAGCCAGCCTCCGGTGACCAGTGGCAGAGCGACTAAACCCAGCGACCGGACAACTCTGGAATTCATAACAACAGCCCCCTTAATTGATGGCACGGATCGTGCAAAAACGCTGGGGACTATAGCTGAATCGGGTCTGGGCTGGCTAGACCGGACCGGCCACTAGCCGGGCAGTCTGGTCGCGCCGATGAAGCCTGCGATGACGATCAGCGCGTAGGTCGACCAGATGACCAGTGTCGACCGGTCCATCGTGCTGCTGATGATCGCTTCGATCTCCGGTTTGGAGCCTTCCACGGCCAAGCGGCCGAAGGCGGCACCGAGCGGGTCGAAGACCACGATCATCCAGATCACCATCAGGTTTATGGCGCCATAGAGCGCCACCTTGAGATGCAGCCACTGCGCGTCCGGTACGAACGGTCCGGCACCGATCCACGATGAGACAGACAGCGCGATCAGTGTGGTACCGACGAGTCCCGTGAGCCAGTTCGTGATCCCCGCAAGACGGTGGCCGATGGGTTTGTCGTACCAGTAGGCCCCGGACATGCTGATGGCCCACCAGATGACGCTGAAGAGCCAGACAGCGGCGAGCGCGAGGTCCGAGATTGCGAGGAGGCCCAAGTCCCTGGACAGCATCACGCCAAAGGGCAGGGCTGCCTTCCACATCGTGCGAGGCAGTAGCTCAATGCGCAGTGCCATGTGCAGCAGGGTCACGCGGGTGACAAAGCTAAGTGCGGGATCCGTGGACCGGCGCGCGGCGAGAAAGACCCCCATGTCCGTCCCGACCCAGAAGACAAACATCAGGACGTGGGCGTATTTCCAGACTACGTATTCGGTCATCGCTGCCTCCTCCTGGAAGCCGGGTCGGGCAACTCTACCTCAATCACCACCGCTGACCGCAAGGCGGCGTGCTGGCCAGTAGGTTGCTCCCCCCGATCCTTGGTATTCTCAACGTTTTGGCAGAACCGCCAAGGAGAACGCAGTGCGACCGCATGTAGAACTCATCCAGCAGTCCGACCTGTGCTGGCACGTCGCCGAACTGCCGCGAGGCGAGGGCAAGGTCCGTCAGCGCAACATGTCCTATGACGAGGAAAACGGGGGCGCATCGACCAAACTGGTGTTCGATTCCGCCTGGCACCGCCCGGCCGGCTACCACCATGCAGATACTGAGTGGTTCCTGCTGTCGGGGGAAATGCGCATTGGGTCGCAACTCCTCCGGAAGGGCGCTTACTTCCGCGCGCCTGCGGGCCTGCGCGTTCCCGCATTGTCGGTGGAGCAAGGCACCGAAGTGCTCCTGTTTCGCGAACTCCAGGACTGGGGTTTCACCGCATCGAGCCGGGATCGCGCCGGGTTTGTCCCCCGTGGGCTCAATACTGCTTCGAGCGAACGAGGGGTGCTCACCGTTGTCGATACCACCCGGATGGAGTGGATGCCCAACATCTACGAGGGCGATCAACAGCGCTTCCTGAAGCTAAAGCTCCTTTATCACGACCCTGCGCCGAAGAACGACCCGGAGAAGGGCTTCGTGACCATGATGTGCTGGGCCCCACCGGGCTGGTCCGACGACCGCCTGGTACATCATCCGGTATTCGAGGAGGCCTACACCATCGATGGTCATCTCGACTACAACTTCGGACGCCTCGACGCCGGCACATACTTCTTCAGGCCAGCGCGCGTCAAGCACGGCCACTTTATTTCTGGCGAGGAGAAGGGCTTCACCGGAATTTTCCGCATGGACGGTTCGATCATCAACTGGATCACCATCAATGAGAAGGTGACGGTGGAGGGTACTCCGCTGAACTACGATCCCCGCACCCAGGGCCCCGTGATGGCGGGAATCCCGGTTCGCTCCCGCACCACCGGCCCCTGGGACAAGGACGGCTGGTGAGCAACGCATGACCGGCACGATCGACATCGTCTGTAACCTGTTTACGCCGCTGGAGGTTGCGAACGGGCACACCGGTCTCGACGACGCGTTCAAGGCCCAGATACGGATGCCGCCGGAGATCCGGGGCGGCGTGACGGTCGAGGACTACCTGCAGCGCATGGATAGGGCTGGCATCGAGCGGTCACTGCTGATCGCAGTGCGGGCCGGCGACATCAACCTGAAGGGTGGTTTTGAGCTGCCCTACGAGCGGGTCCGGGACGTCTGCCAGCAGTATCCCGCGCGGTTCTCAGGACTCGCCGGTATCGACCCGTTCCGCGGCATGCAGGGACTGCGCGATCTCGAGCAGGCCGTCAAGCAGTACCACTTTGTCGGCGCCCACCTCTATCCCCACTGGTGCGGGCTCGCTCCCGATCACGCCAAGTACTACCCGTACTACGCCAAGTGCTGCGAACTCGACGTGCCCATCATGATGCAGGTCGGTCACAACCTCGTGTATTCCCGGGAACGGCGCCTGCCGTCCGTGGGACGCCCCATCTGCCTGGATCAGGTGGCCATTGATTTTCCCGAACTGCGGCTGATCGGTATTCACATCGGAATCCCCTGGACGGACGAGATGATTTCGATGTGCTGGAAACACGAGAACGTGTTCGCAGCGGGTGACGCCTACGCGCCAAAGTACTGGCCCGAGGCGTTCGTGCACTACGCGAATACCTACGGCAGGGAAAAGATTCTTTTCGGCACGGACTGGCCGGTGATTGATCCCGAGCGGGCCGTTCGCGAAATCGACGCACTCAACCTGCGGCCGGAATCGAAGCGGCTCCTGATGCGCGACAACGCCTTGCGCGTCTTCAAGCTGCCCGCCTGAGCGGGCCACTGCATGTTGCCTGAGCCGATGACATCCCCGCTGGCGCCGCCGCCGACGTTCAGGCACCTGTCGCTCGTGGACGGAATTCGGGCGGCCATGTTCCGCGCGCCCGACAAGATTGCCTACCGGCACGGGGAGCAGACCCGCACGTACCGGGCACTGCTCGACCGCGTGGACAGGGTCACTTCGGCATTGAGTGCGGGACTGGGTCTCAAACCCGGGGCACACGGCGCCATCGTTGGCAAGAATTCAATCGAATACATGGAGATCGTGCTGGGCGCGTCCCAGGCGGGCGTCGCGCTGGCCACGGTCAATCCCCGCCTGTCGCTGCCGGAGATCCTGGCGATCTGCGACGACGCCGGAGCGCGCGTGGTCTTTGCGGATGCCGAACTGGCCGCAGCGCTGCGTGATGCACCACCGGCTGCCCGGCCCATCGTCATTACCATTGGGACCGGGTACGAAGACTGGCTGGCGAAAGCCAGCCCCCTTGCGTCGGTACCTTTGATTCGGGAGTGGGATGACTTCACCATTCCCTACACCTCCGGCACGACCGGCAAACCAAAGGGCGTGCAGGTCCCGCACCGTTCGCGGATCCTGACGCTGTTTGGCATGGCCATGGAGTACGGCTGCTACGCACCGGATGACCGCTTCCTCGCGATCGCGCCGATGTGTCACGGCGCGGGCATGATCTTCTCGCTGGCCCCGGTGTTCTTCGGCGGCTATGCCGAGATCATCGACAAGTTCGATCCCGAGCACGTGCTCGCGAGGCTCGGCAACCAGCACATCACGGGCTTCTTCGGCGTGCCCACGCACTTCCACGCCCTGATGTCTGCCGGGCCCGCGCTCCTGGTCGCGAGCCGCAGCCCGACCCTCAAAACGGTGATCTCGAACGCGGCGGCGCTGCCGCAGGTGATGAAGGAGCGGCTCGTCGCGCATTTCGGGCCCGGTCTCCTGCACGAAACCTACGGTTCCACGGAAGCGGGCATCGTCTCGAACCTGCGGCCACCGGACCAGCTGCGCAAGCAGCAGTGTGTCGGCCAGCCCTTTCCGTGCACGGAGGTCGAATTGCGCTTGCCGGATGGCACGGTCTGCGGCCCGGAGGCGGTCGGTGAGCTGTTTTCCAGGAGTCCCTATCTGTTTAACGGGTACTGGGGACGGCCTCGCGAGACCGATGAAGCCTTCAGGGACGGGTGGGTGACCGTGGGTGATCTGGCCCGGCGGGATGCCGAGGGCTACCTGTATATCGTCGACCGCCTGAAAGACATGATCATTTCGGGCGGCGTGAATATTTATCCCCGGGAGGTGGAGGAGGTCATTGTCCAGCATCCTTCAATCCAGGAGGCTGCCGTCATTGGCGTGCCGGACGACAAGTGGGGAGAAGTGCTCAAGGCGTTTGTCGTACTGCGGTCAGGGACTGACCTCAGCGCAGAAGCGCTACTGGCCTTTCTGGAGCCGCGTATCGCACGCATGAAACTGCCGAAGCAGGTTGAGTTCATCGGGCAGATTCCCCGCAATGCCAACGGCAAGGTCCTGAAGACTGCGCTGCGGGCCAGGACCTGACCGGCCATGCTGCCGGATAGTGCCGAGCAGGCAGCGGTTGAATTCTTCTTCGATACTTCCTGCCCCTGGAGCTACCTGGCGCTGGAACGGACGCGGGACGCGGCCCTCCGGACCGGTGCCCGGATCATCTACCGGCCCGTCCTGGTGGACGACGTGCTGCAACTCGCAACGCCCGGTTTCCCCGTGGACCGCAGCGACCCGGTGCCGGCCCGCGCGCGGCACCAGGCCAAGGATCTTGCCGACTGGGCGCGGTATTGTGGCCTGACCCTGCGACGACCAGAGCCCTGGCCGATCCGGGCCGAATGGGCGCAGCGCGGCGCGGTGGTCGCCGCAGAGACCGGCCAAACCGGCGCCTACCTTGCAGCAGTCTTTGCGGCCCTGTTCGCGGTGCATCGTGATATTCGCGAGCGGGCTGTCGTGGAGGCGGTGGCGGCCGAGGCTGGCCTCGATCCGGCCGGCTTTGCAGCCCGCATCGGCGACCCCGAAACGGCACTGCAGGTAAACCGAAACGGCGCGGAACTGGTCGCCCGCGGCGGCTTCGGCACACCGACACTGCTCGTCGGTTCGGACCTGTACTTTGGCAATGATCGCCTGCCGCTCGTCGAGGCCGCGCTGGCCCGGCAGGCTGGCATGCGGCTTACACTTCCCGGCGCACACGGAGCTTGAGCCATGTCTGAAACTGCAGCGGTCGAGGGCGTCACGTCGCGTCGGGAATTCCTGGCCGGTTCCGGAGCTTTCGCCCTGGCGCTCAGCCTGCGGTATGCGCCCGCCTCGGCAGCCAGTGCCGGCGGGATCCAGTCTGTGTACGGCGCCTGGGAAGACCTGATGCGCCGGAAGTGGACCTGGGACCGGGTGGCGCACGGCACGCACGGTACCAACTGCACCGGCACCTGCGCATTCAACGTGTATGTGAAAAACGGCATCGTCTGGCGCGAGGAGCAGCAGGGCGAGTACGGCCGGTCCGAGGATGCACCAGACTACGGGCCGCGAGGCTGCCAGAAGGGCCTGCGCCACGCCAGATACATGTACGGCAAGCAGCGCATCCTTTACCCGATGAAGCGGGTCGGTGAGCGCGGGGAGGGCAAGTGGGAGCGCGTGACATGGGACCAGGCACTCGCCGAAATTGCCGATCGGTTCATCGATTACTCCGTGGAATCCGGCCCGCGCTCGATCAGCTTCGACCTGGGCACGCAGATGGTGCTCAAGCGCGCGTCGTTTGCAGCACTCGGCCGTTTCGCCACCTTAAGCGGCATCGAACTTCCCGAAGCTTTTGCCGGGGTCGGCGATCTGCCGACTGGCGTGCAGATGACTGTGGGCGAGCCCCTGCTGGGCGACACCATGGCGGCGGTGTACAAATCGAAATGCTGCCTGGTGTGGTTCTGCAATCCGGCGGTCACCCGGATTCCGGACGCCCATTTCTTCTGGGAAGCCAGGTACAACGGCACCGAAGTCATCGCGATCTCGCCTGAGTTCACCCCGAGCGCCATGCATGCCAGCAAGTGGGTGAACCCGAAGCCGGGCACCGACATCGCGCTGGCGATGGGTATGGTCCAGGTACTGCTGGCTGATGGGCTCATCGACCGCGACTACATCCGCGAACAGTCGGACCTGCCGTTTCTGGTGCGGGCCGACAATGGTCGCTTTCTGCGAGAAACTGATTTTGTTGCGGGTGATGACGGGCGCAATAACGTCTTTTACATCTGGGATGAAAAGTCCGGCAAGGCCGTGGCAGCGCCGGGCACCGGAGCGCCGCCGCCGCCCCCGGGGTCACCCGTACCCGTGATTCCGGCCGGTACCCTCGCGTTGGGGGCACTTAAGCCTGCGCTCGAGGGTACGTGGACCGTCAGGACGAGGGCGGGCCGGGTGAAGGTCACTACCGTGTTTGAGCTGGTTAAACAGCGGGCCGCGGACTACACACCGGAGAAGGCTGCAGCCATTTGTGGCGTGCATCCTGACAATATCCGGCAGGTGGCGCGCACGTTTGGCGCGGCCAGGCCGGCGATGATTTTCACCGGTTATCGCATGTGCAAGTGGTTGCAGGGCGATCTGCTGCAGCGGGCCTTCATGCTCCTCCTGTCACTGACGGGCAACCTGGGCAAGGCTGGTGGCGGTTTTCAGCTCGAGAACCTTGGGAGCACGGGCAGCCAGATCGCCTTCATGCTGGCAGGCCTTGCGCCGACGCTGCGCGTCGCCACGCTGGCCCGCTGGGACTATGTGCACGCGGATGGCAAGGCACTGAACGAGAAGATCTACGGCAAGGCCGTGGCCGACAAGGTAGATCACTATTTCCAGGAGTCGACGAAGTCCGGCGCCTGGCCCGACTACGCAGCAACCCCGTGGAAGATGGGCATCTTTGCCGGCAGCAACACGGCCAACTGGCGTTCTGGCGGCGGCCGTTGGCGTGACACGACGTTCGCGAAACTCGGGACGATCGTCACAATGGCGCCCGACATGGGCATCACGGCGATGTACTCCGACTACGTGCTGCCGATTGCCCACCACTACGAACGCCAGGACTACATGCTGGAGGCGCGCACGCCCTATGTGCAGGTACTCGATGCGGCCGTGCCGCCGCTGGGTGAATCGATGGACGACTGGCACGCGCTGAACCGTCTCGCCGCGGCGATTGCCGAGCGGGCAAAGATTCGCGGGATTGCGCCGATTCAGGACAGCTTCTTCGGTCAGCCGGTGCCCCGCGACTTCACGCGCTACCACGACCTGTTCACGATGGGCGGGCAGATCAAGGATACGAAGGACGTCATCCAGTTCCTGATCGACAAGGACCCTGGCGTACCCAAAGTGTCGTTTGATGAAATGCGCAGCAAGGGCCTGATGCGCAATGCAGGCACCGACCGCGTCGTCTATGGCGTCGATGCGCCCTACGGTTCAGTCATGCTCCGGGGCGTGGAGCTCCGAGAACCATACCCGACGCTGACCGGGCGGCAGCAGTTCTACGTCGATCACGAGTGGTTCCTGTCGGAAGACGAGCAGTTGCCCGGCCACAAGGCGCCCCTCACGCTGGACGGGTATCCGCTGCAGATGCTGATGGGCCACCTGCGCCACGGGATTCACACGATGTGGGCCGACGACTCGCTGCTACTCAGCCTGCGGCGCGGAGAGCCGGACATCTATGTGAGTCCGCGCGATGCCACGGCACGGGGCGTCCGGGACGGCGACCTGATCCGGGTCTTCAACTCCCTGGGTTCCTTCGTGGCGATGGCCCATGTAACTCCCAGCATGCAGCCCGGCATGATCTTCATGTACCACGGCTGGGATCCCCTGTTATTCCGCGGTGGCCGGGACAACTTCAGCGCCGTGGTGGCGAGTTCAGCCCTGATCAAACCCACGGCCCTGGTCAGTGGCTACGGTCACATTACCTACCGCGCCCTGGCCTTCGAGCCCAACTCCACATTCCAGGATTTCACCTGCAACTTCGAGCGATATTCAGAGGCTGTGGGAGCGCCTTCAGGAGCAAATGGGGACATGCCTCATTTCACCAAAGCAGGCGCCACTCTAGAGAAATGAGGCATGTCCCCATTTGCTCCTACAGGCCGATCTTCAATGCCCTGATCGCGAGGAATACCTCGCGCAGAAAGAGCAGCAGTGCCCCGATGAGGCAGAGCATCGCGAGGATGAAGAGGCCGGCAACCGGCAGCGTGGCGTTGAAATCCAGCAGCGCGCTCAGGAAGAGCAGGACCACGACCACGGCGACCAGCAGCGCGGAACCGGTGCTGAGGGTGATGGCGCGATTCATGAGCCTCGCCCGCGAAGCCATCACGATGATCTCGCCGCGCTGCTCCTCAAGCGGCTCACCGCTGCTGGATCGGGCAGCCTCCTCGAGCCGACGTGCCCGGTCGATCACACGGGCGAGGCGGTTGGTCAGCACGGTCAGAATGATGCCGATACCCGACAGCAGGAACACGGGTGCCACCGCGAGCTGGATGACCTGCCCGATATCGATCAGGGGTGAACCCACATCCACTGAGCACGGCCTCCCGTGTTGAAGTTGGTCAGACGACGGCTTCCCGCGGCACTGGCTTCAGTGCGAGAAAAGTCGCGCCGGCAATGATAACCGGCACGACGGCGCACCAGGTGAAGGCCGATTCCCAGCCGACCTTGCCGATGGCCCAGGCCAGGGCAAAGGGTCCCAGGCCGAGGCCCAGCTCCACGGCGAAGGAACTCGCAAAGCTCGCAGCCGTCGCGCGCAGCTCCGTCGGAAAGTTCTCGGCGATGAACGTGAACATGACGGCGTAGGCGCCGTAGAAAAAGAACGTCATGGTGCTGAAGGCCAGAAATGTGGACCACCAGCCCTGCGTGAACCAGATCATCACGGCAAATGCGAGGCCGCCAAGCCAGCACCAGGCAACGATGGTGTTGCGACGGCTGATCAGGAACTCGCCAAACCAGGCGGCGAGGATGTAGCCGAAGGCGCCAATGAAGAACGACAGGCCAACCAGCTCGATGGTTTCCCGGGCGTCCCAGCCCCTGGCCTCCCGGAAGTAGGGCGTGAGCATGATCGTCGCGCCGTAGGCGAACACGTAGAGGAACGTCCCCAGGAAGAGCAGGATCGTCTTCCGCCGGTACTCCGGTCTGAAGAGTTCCCGAACGGCCGGCGCGGGCGTCTGGTTTTTCTCCCGGGCTGCCCGGGTGCGCTGCCAGGACTCCGAGTCGCGGAGGTAGCGCCAGATTACCCACGCGTAGGGCAGGAAAAGCAGACTCAATAGGAAGATATAGCGCCAACCCCATGTTTCATATATGAATGGAACCATCAGCGACGCCAGGAAAAAGCCGAGTGGAAAGCCGATCTGGAGGACACCCGTAAAGAGTCCGCGGAGCCGGGGCGGGGATTCTTCGAGGACCAGCGTGCCCGTGACCGGCGACTGTACGGCCGCTGCCGTGAAGCCCAGCGTCCTGGCGATGAGAAGTACAGTGGTCGTTGGCGCCCAGGCCAGGGCGGTGACGAACACCGGCGTCAAGAGCGTGGCCCCGAGCAGCACAGCGCGGCGACCAACGCGGTCTGCCAGGGCGCCAATCTGTGTAATCAGGATGCCGGACACCACGAAGGTGATTGCGATGTAGAACCCCCGGTCCAGGTCTGACCAGCCAAACTCGGTCGAGATCTCGGTGAGTACGAACGTGAAGAGGGAGTGGTCGAGATTGGCGAACGTGACGCCGATGAGGCAGATCAGGAACACCCGGTAGGTGTGGCCCGGGACACCGCGCAGCGCCGCCCAGATGCCCGCCGCGGAATCCAGGTTGTCCGTTGGCGCCGACAGGGGACGCCTCATACGGCCGCCACCCAGCCGTACTGCGTCATGCTGGGCTCAGCACCCTCGGCCTCGTAGGCGACTTTCATCCGGCTCAGAGCGTCAACCGGGATCGCCTTGCGCGCCTCCTTCACGTTGATGTCGAAGAGTCGCGCGGAGTTCAAGCCGAAAATCTGCGCCCGGTCCTTCCGGGAGATCGGCTTGTAGCCAAACTTGTCCTGCAGGGTCTCCGGTATCTGGAAGCGACGGAAGGCCTCGATCTGCCACTGGGGCGAACCCCACCAGATGGAGTCTGTGCCCCAGATCACGTGGTCGGCGCCCACCGCGGCGATGACCTGGCCCAGCAGGTGGCCACAGACTTCCGGGTGGGTGATCACGGAATGGCCGAACACGGCGCCGAGTTCGAGGTAAATGTTCCTGACGCCGGATGCCTTGATCTGCCGGCAAAACTCGGTGGTCCAGGGAATGTTGCCATCGGCATCGATGCCGCTTTCTCCCGGTGGAACGGTGGTCATCATGTGCTGCATACCGGAGTGGAAGACGATGAAGTTGATCTCCGGCCAGTCCTTCGCTGCCTTGACCATGTCATCCGGCCGGAAGAAGTCCTTGCCGGGTCCGGGCAGCGGCAGGCCCTTGTGCGTGCAGATGTTCCGCACACCGAGTTTCAGTGTGCGTTCGTAGAAGGGGTAGGCCACCTTTTCGTCGTCATGCCGCCAGGGACCCAGGGGATCGCCGGTGTAGAACTTCCAGGCATCGATCTTCAGTTCCTTCACCTGCCGCTCGGCATCGTCGAGCCAGTTCGGGTTGGTCGGGGTGCTGATACCGTGGCTGAGCATCCTCCGGGACCCCGCGGCCTCGTTCACCGCGTTCCGGGTGGCCACCATGTCATCCGAGGTCAGCACGTACGAGCCTGGCGGACCAAATGCGGCGCCCGTAATGCACGCCATGACGGTGTCGCTGTCGAAAAAGATCTCCTTCACGTAGTTCCCGCGGTGGAGGCTGTCCGGAGCGGGCTTCCCGTCCTTAAGGGCCGGGTTCAGCCCGAACTTGCCGGTCATGGTCCGGAACACGGTGGGACCCGCCATCGAGTCCTTCACGTGATGGGTCTGGAGATCCAGGATGAACTCCTTCTTCGGCCACATTTCCCGTGTGGCTGCCGGTTCGGCTGCCTCGGCTTCGCTCACGAGGAAGGTTGGCCCAAAGACCTCGTTCATCGCCATGAACGAGACGGCCATGCCGCCGCTTCCCTGCAGGAAGGCTCGCCGGGATATGCCGAGTTTCCGGCTGTACTGATCCGCCAGCGCAAAAATGCGCTGCTCCACACGCTTCTGGTCCGCCGTCTGGGGCATGGGGTCGAACTCCTCGTTACCCACGATCTGGGTGGGAACGGGGGTCCCCATGCCCGTTTGCCGGTCCTGGTCACTCTTGCGGATCCACATCGTCGTTGCCTCGGTTGCGGGCCCTGAGCGTAACCGGTTCTTTTCCACCCTGGGAACAGGCGTGGCGTTACTGACCGTTTTTGCTTTTATGAACACTGGGCAGGGGCCATACTTTCCCCCGGGCTCACAAGGAACAGAGCATGCGCCTGCAATATACCGCCGTCGGCATCCAGAACGTTTCCCGGATGGCCACCACCCGGGACGACTACATGAAGGACCTCGAGAATCTCGCGCTCTCGATGCGCTACGCGGTCTGGAACTGCAGTCTCGATCTGCCCGTGAAGCTGATCGCCGTGTCCGAGGGTGGCATTGGCGGCTGGTGCCTGGGCGGGGGCGAGGAACACCTGCGGATCTGCCGGGAGGTGGTGCCGGAAATTCCCGGCCGGGAGACAGACTACCTGGGCGAGCTCGCGAAGGAGCTTGGCGTCTACATCATCGCGCAGATGGTGGCGAAGGACCCGGAGCTCATGGAGGACAGGATATTCAACATCGCCTTCATTATCGATCCCCATGGCAAGGTGATCCACAAGCACTACAAGACGGCGTTCTACCAGCGGGAACCCAACGTGGCGCCCAGTGACATCTGGAATGTCTACCTGAAGAAATATGGCAACGATCCCGTAAAACTTTTCCAGGCCGTGTTTCCCGTGGCCAGGACGGAGATCGGCAATATCGGCACGCTGATCTGCGCCGAGGGCAGCTACCCGGAAGCGGCTCGTGGCCTCGCCCTGAACGGCGCCGAGATCATCTGGCGCACCCAGTACCCCGAGCCCTGGATGGGGAACGGCATTGCGGAAATCCAGAACCGGGCGCACGCGGTCTTCAACAACTGCTATGTGCTGTCCCCGAACATCGGCGCCATCTACTTCCCGGGTGGCGTGCACCAGATGAGCTGCGGCAAGAGCCAGATCATCGACTACCGGGGGAACATCATTTCCCAGTACCTGGGCGGCGGCGAGACGCTGGTGAGTTCCGTGTTCGACATCGATGGCCTGCGGGACTTCCGCGTGCGTGCCCAGTGGCAGAACCTGATCAAGGACATGCGGGTCGAGGAGTACCAGACCATTTACGCCGCCGCGATGGCCCGCGGCGGCATCTACCCAAAAAACCTCTGCATGCATGAACCACCCCTCACCGAGGGCGACCAGCTGGAACTCGTGAAGCACCAGATCAACAAGATGGTGGACTGGGGCGTGTTCACCCCCCCCGTGGACTGGGAGCCCTACGCCGTGAAGCCCGAAGTCACAGAGCGGGTTAACAAAGCAGCAAAACTGTAGGAGCGCCTTCAGGCGCGAACGGCTAAACTCCGCGCCCTCATGCTGACCTTCCGAAACCTTGCCCTGCGTCGCGGCGAGCAGTTGCTGCTGTCCGACGTGGACTTAAGCCTGCACGCGGGCTGTCGTGTGGGTGTGGTCGGGCGGAACGGGTGCGGCAAGACCAGCCTTTTCGCTGTCGTCCAGGGCGATCTGGATCCCGATCGTGGCGACGTGGATCTCTCCGGCCGCGTGCGCATTGCCAGTGTTGCCCAGGAGACGCCGTCGCTCCCGGATCCCGCTGTCGATTTCGTCATGTCGGGCGACGCGCTGGTGTGGGAGGCGACCAAGGCCGAGCGCGACGCCATGGCTGCCGAGGATTACGAGGCCGTGGCGGTTGCCCACCAACGGCTGGCCGACTTGCAGGCCTACGACGCCGAGGCCCGCGCCGGCCGGTTGCTGCACGGGCTCGGGTTTCCCGCGGCCACCCACGACAAGCCCGTGCGGGAGTTTTCCGGCGGCTGGCGGGTGCGCCTCAACCTGGCCCGTGCCCTGATGACCCCGTCTGACCTGCTGCTGCTCGACGAACCCACCAACCATCTCGATCTCGATGCCGTGCTGTGGCTCGAAGACTGGTTACTGAAGTATCCCGGCACGCTCCTGATCATTTCCCACGACCGGGAATTTCTCGACGGCGTTACGAGCCACACGCTGCACCTGCATGACGGCGGGGCAAAGCTCTACACCGGGGACTACACCGCCTTCGAGCGCCAGCGCTCTGAGCACCTGCGCCTGCAGCAGATGGCCTTCGAGAAGGAGCAGGTGGAACGGGAGCACCTGCAAAAGTTCATCGCCCGCTTCAAGGCCAAGGCGAGCAAGGCCAAGCAGGCGCAGTCGCGCATGAAGCGGCTGGCCAAGCTCGCGGGCACTGAGGCCGTGCGGGCTGAGCATTCGCTCCACATCAGTTTCGACGCGCCCCCAAAACTGCCATTTTCCCTGACCCGTCTGAACCATGCCGATGCCGGCTACCGGGCCGCGGCTCCCCGCAATGAGGACGAGCACCTGCCGGGTGAGCTGTCGTCCGCACAGGGGGACGTCACCATCCTGCGTAACGTCGGCTTCGGCCTGGAGGCGGGCGACCGCGTCGCGCTGCTGGGTCCGAACGGCGCCGGCAAGTCCACGCTCGTCAAGACGCTGGTCGGCGAACTGCCGCTGCTGGCGGGCGAGCGCCAGGTCCACGGTGACCTGCGCATCGGCTATTTTGCCCAGCACACCGTTGAGAGCCTGCGCGCAGGCGCCACTCCGATGGACCATTTGCGGGACATTGCGCCGGAGGCTTCCACGCAGGAGATGCGTGGTTTTCTCGGCCGGTGGTATTTCTCCGGGCAGCGGGTTTTCCAGACGGTCGACGCGTTTTCCGGTGGTGAGCGCGCCCGCCTGGCACTGGCGCTGATTGCCTGGCGCAAGCCCAACGTGCTGCTGCTCGATGAACCGACCAACCACCTCGACCTGGACATGCGTGAGGCGCTTGCCGAAGCGCTGTCCGACTTCGACGGCGCCATCGTGCTGGTGTCCCACGACCGGCACCTGATCGGGCTGGTCTGTGACACGTTCTGGCGGGTGGCGGATGGCCGGGTGGAGTCCTTCGACGGTGATCTCGACGAGTATGCCGTCTGGCTGAGCGGCCGGGCAACCAAGTCCGCCGAGTCGTCGCCAGAGCCTGCCCGGCCGCCGGCGGCTGCGGCGAAGAGCAAGTCCAGCCCTAAGCCGTCAGTGAAGTCCACGGCGAAGCCGGATGCCCAGACCAGCCGGCGTCGGCAGGAGCTCGCAAAGCTGGAGAAGAAGCTGGAGCTTAAGGCGGCGGAGCTCGGCGCTCTGGAGTTGCAGCTGGCGGCGCCGGGGACTTACGCGAACGAGCCCGCCACGCTGGTGGCGCTGACCAGCCGCCACGCTGCTGTGCGAGAAGCCCACGAGGCGCTCGAGGCCGACTGGCTGACACTCTACGGTCAGCTGGAGGCCGGCTGACGCTTGTGAGGCCTGGCACGCCGCTCGCGGGCCTTGGCGCGCCGGTTGCCCCCCGGGATGGAGGGGACAAAGCCACCATACGTTCCCCACCCGGATCGGCGGTCTTCCTGGTCGCGCCGGTCGCCGTGATGGCTGAAGGCGCACTGGCATTTCTGCACGTCGCAGGCGGCCAGGGGCAACCCGGGGGCCTCTTCTGGCAGGTAGCGTTGATCGGCTAGCGCCTGGACCGCCGCGCAGGCGTGCTGGCCGGGCTTCACGGAGACCCCGTGGAACTTGCGGCTCAGTTTCCGGTTCAGCCCTGCCTGGGCCTGGGACTGGCGCGGGGTGGTCGCCAGAAACTCGCGGCGGACCAGCGGAGAGGGTGGTGCGACGGCCGTCGGGGGGGTATCGGCACGGTCGGCCGCGGTCCGTTGCCACAACCTGAAGAGCAATGGCGCTCCAAGGCCAATGGCCACCCCCAGGACTGCCCACAACACAGCGCTCATTAAAGCCCCCCCCACTAAACGGGCTGTACCGACTTCCATAGTTCCCCAAGCCCCCCCCGGGGTCGAGGGCGGTGGTCACAATGTGGCAATGAAGGTTGCCGGCCCGGTCGGCAGGCCTCAGGCCTCAGGCGTCGGCTGGGGGCGCGACCAGCCAGATAATCAGGTAAACAAGGATTCCCGGGAACGCGGCACTCAGGATCGACAGCAGGACGTAGGACAGCCGGACCACCGTAGGGTCCCAGCCCATCCACTCGGCAATGCCACCGCAGACGCCCGCGATCATCCTGTCCTTGCGGGAACGGCGGAGGCGCGGTCTTTGGGTTTCCATCGATATCCCCTGACAGGCTAGAATGGCGGATTACCCAATCACACCACAAAAGACGAGAGCATGGCTAGGAAGAAAGACCTTAACCTTTACCGCAACATCGGGATCGTGGCGCATATCGACGCCGGCAAGACCACGACCACCGAGCGCGTCCTTTATTACACCGGCCGCAAGCACCAGATCGTTGAGGTGCACGACACCAAGGACGGCAAGGGCAGCACGACCACCGACTACCTCGAGCAGGAGCGCAAGCGCGGGATCACGATCCAGAGCGCGGCCGTTTCTACGGAGTGGAAGGGTCATCAGATCAACGTCATCGACACCCCGGGCCACGTGGATTTTACCATCGAGGTGAACCGCAGCCTGCGTGTGCTGGACGGCGCCGTGGTTGTGTTCGACGGCGTTGCCGGCGTCGAGCCCCAGACCGAGACCAACTGGCGGCTCGCCAACCAGTACAACGTGCCGCGCATGTGCTACATCAACAAGATGGACCGCATGGGTGCGAATTTCGGCCACTGCGTCAAGGGTATCCGCGAGCGCCTCGGCGCCAACATCGTGCTCTGTCACGTACCGCTCGGCAGCGACGTCGAGTTTGTCGGCATGGCCGATCTGATCGCCGGCGTCGCCTACATCTGGCATTCCGATGACAAGGACAGTGAGTGGGAAACGGTCCCCCTCGACCAGCTGAAGGGCCGCTTCAACTTTTCGACGAGCCGGGACAACGTCTGGATCGACGACATTCCGAAGCTCCGTCAGGACGCGCTCGAAACGGCACTGGCCTTCGACGACGAGGCGTTCATGGAATTTGTCGAGAATGGCAAGTTCGATCCCGCCGTCCTCAAGGCCTGTATTCGTAAGGGCACGGTCGCGGGCAAGCTGGTGCCGGTATTTTGTGGTTCGTCATTCAAAAACAAGGGCGTGCAGCAGTTGCTGGACGCGGTCGTCGACTACCTGCCGTACCCCGGCGAGACCGGTGGCATTGCCCTCGTGGACGAAGACGGCAAGTCGATCGGCGTGCAGGAGGTGAGCGACGAGGCCCCGGCCCGCGCCCTGGCCTTCAAGGTCATCAACGACCAGTTCGGTACTCTGACTTTCGCTCGCATCTACTCGGGCACGATCAAGAAGGGCGACACCCTGATGAACGTGACCCGCGGCAAGAAGGAGAAAGTGGGACGTATCGTTGAGGTCCAGGCCAACGCCACCAAGGACATCGATGAAGCCCGCGCCGGTGACATCTGCGCCTTCGTCTCGATGAAGGACACTGAAACCGGCGACTCCCTGAGCGATCCGGCGCACCCGGCGCTGCTCGAGCGCATGCGCTTCCCCGATCCGGTCATCAGCGTCTCCGTGGAGCCCAAGACCCGGGCTGACGTCGACAAGATGTCGACGGCGATCTACAAGATGGTGAAGGCGGATCCGTCCCTGCGTCTTGAAGTGGACCACGACACCGGCCAGACCATCCTCAAGGGCATGGGCGAACTGCACCTGGAAGTCACCATCGACCGAATGCGTACGGAACTGGGCGTGGAAGCCAACATGGGCAAGCCCCGGGTGAGTTTCCGGGAGGCCTTTGGCACGACTCTGGAGCGGGTCTACACCCACAAGAAGCAGTCGGGCGGTTCCGGCCAGTACGCAGAAATCAAGATGATCTTCGAGCCTGGCCTGCCGGGCAGCGGCGTGCAGTTCTCCGACGAGGTGGTCGGCGGGCGCATTCCCCGGGAGTTCATTCCCTCTGTCGAGTACGCCATCCGCACCGAGTGCAAGCGCGGCCAGATTGCCGGCTACGAGGTGGTGGACTTCAATGCCCGTCTGATCGACGGCAAGTACCACGACGTGGACAGCTCCGCCCTGGCTTTCGAAATCGCGGGGCGTGCGATGTTCCGGGAGGCGCACAAGGCCAGCCGGCCGAAGCTGCTGGAACCGATCATGAGCGTGGAGGTCGTGCTCGATGCCGACTATCTGGGCGAGATCATCGGTGATTTCAACCGGCGCCGGGGTTCGGTGACGGAGCAGGGCCAGAAGGGTCCCTCGGCGTTCGTACAGGGCTTCATTCCGCTGGCGGAAATGTTCGGCTACATCAACTTCCTGCGGTCCGCCACCAGCGGTCGGGGTACCTTCACGATGGAGTTCGGCCATTACGCCGAAGTGTCGGCGGGCCTGGTCGAGAAGCTGATGGAGCGCGAAACCAAGTAGCGGTGTAGGAGCGCCTTCAGACGCGACCTGCAACTACCCGGCCAGCGCTGGAACGACTTGGGCCCCGATAAGGTGGATTGCCGCCGCCTGGTCGCGATGCAGCTTGAGTGCGACGTCGGTCAGTCCGGCAACCTGCATGTCGCGCAGCCGCTCGATGTGGCGGTCAACGCTGGCCAGCCCGCCACTGAAGGTCAGGTTCTCGACCAGCTTGTCGAGGATCACATCGGGCACACCGTCGATGCGTGGTGACCTCGACTTGTAGGCGCGAAAGAACGACGGCAGGTGCTGTTGCACCAGCGCGACTTCATCGGGCTCCATGAAGGAGTCGATGTACCAGCCCTCCAGCATGCCGCGCAGCGCGAGTTGCTCACGCGCCTCGGCCATGGAGTCTGCCGCGTCGGCCTTGACGTGCCAGGCGACGAGGCTGCTGACGCGGACATCCGAGCGCTGGCGCCCGGCCGCCGCCAGGCCTGAAGCGATGCGCTGCAGACACTCCTCCAGGCGTCGCGGCGTCATGTCCCCAAGCATGATGCCGTCAGCCAGCGCCGTCGCCATCGCCACCATTTGCGGCTTGTTCGCCGCGATCCAGAGCATGGGCGCCGGTGCGGTGGCCCATACCGGCTTGTAGTTCCACACCTGGAAGATGCCGCCCTTGTAATTGAGCGGCTGGTCTGCGCGGGCGCCACGCAGAATCTCCACGCATTCGCGTACGTTCCCGACCATGCGCCGGGGGTTGATCCCCATCGCGGCCGGGACGCCGGTCGGTCCACCGACCAGGATATTGGCCCGTCCACCGGCCAGTTCGTTGAGCCCGAGGATGGCCTTCGACATCTTGAGCGGATGCAGTTCCCATGGGGTGAGCACCAGCGGGCCAAGTCGGATGCGCGATGAGGCGAGTGCCAGTGGTACGAGCGTGATGAAAGGATCACGCGAGGACGGATAGTTCGAGGCCCAGACGGCATTGATACCGTAGTGCTCGGCGAGTAGCCCGAGTGCCTGCGCCTCCGCGGGCGAGGTCTCAGGATCGAGAATGACGTCGACCCTCAATGGGTGCTGACCAGCGCCGCCGCCTGGCGCGCGAGCAGTTTGCCCATGCGGCGGTCCTCGTTCGGTGGCCGCCACATGGCCCAGGTACCGCGGTACTGCCCCTGCACCGGCGCACTGGCGTTCGGGGGTCCGAGGGCCGCGTCGTAACCCAGGTGGCCCCAGGCCGGCACGTCGAAACCGAGCGAGGGATCGGTGTCTTCCATGATGGTATTCCGCGCGGCCTGGCGCGGCGGCGGATAGCGGCGGCCATCGCTACAGCCCCCCATCGTCAGGCAGCAGGGTGCAGCTGCCGTGCCGTCCTCGCCAGTCCGGCACTGCGTCTCGATCCAGATGCCCCAGTAGGGCGCAAACGGATGGCCGACATCGGGGTAGGTGCGCTGGTCGAGCGAGTTGGAGTAGAGCCAGGTCCGGGTGCCAATCTCCTTGGCGATCTGGTTCGGCACTTCGACGAGATTCAGCACGCTGTCGATCACGATCTGGCTGAAGATGACGACGATATGCCGCACCCCGCGCTGGCGCAGCTCGTCCAGTGCTTCCCAGTACCGGTAGCGGTGATCGCCGCCCGGTAGCTGCTTGGCCGATTCATACAGCCAGGCGCTGCCAAGGTCTTCGCCGCGCATGGCCCGGCTGCGCTCCTTGTTGGAGCGAACTGCGCCGCCAATGGTGATCGCCGGGTTGGCTTCCCTGATACCCATCCACGAACCGACGACGTTCTGCGCCTGCAGCCCACGGTGGCGGCGCAGCAGCTCCTGCTTGACGAGCTCATCGAGGACCAGTGTATCGTCGACCTTTGGATCGTAGGTCTCGTTGCCGTCGCGAGTGGCGTGATTGATGAACATCACAGCGGTGTCCTGCATCGGCACCTTGCGGTTGAAGGACTTCTCGACGCCATCAGCCATCATCGCGATGAGCAGCGGGTCGCGGATTACCGGGTTCGGCCGATCGGCCAGTGGCACACGGAAATCGGCCCGCGGCGGGCCGAGCGCGCGCGTCCAGTTGGGCGGGTCCTTTGGATAGCTCTCGGTCATCAGGTCGGTGGGATCATTGGCCCAGCGCACGGTCACCGCGGTGCCATTGCGCTGGTTCCAGTCGGCGACCACGCGGCGCGTCATGGTCATGACATCGTAGGTCTTCCAGAAGCGCACGCCGCCGGTGGTCATGTCGATCATGACGATTTCGGTGACGCCCTTTCTGAGCAGGCGCTCACCCGGCCCATCGACGTTGTAGCGCTCGGGATCGCAGCCCGGCCACGGCCCGCCATCGGCGGCGCTGCCACAATAGGTCAGCTTCACTCCCTTCGGCACCTGCGGCTGATACAGGTACCGCGGCCAGGGCAGGCGGCCTGCCTGGTCCTGCGTACCGATCCACTGGGCGATGTCCGCGTGGAACTCGATGGCGCGCTTCCGGCCAATGCGCCGCAGTTCGCGCGCCATGTCGGCGAGCTGTGCGTCGGCCAGGCGGGTGGCCGGGTCCGAGCCGCCAATGCGCCGGGTCTGGAAGGCGTATTTCTTCAACTGGGTGGCGGCATTGGCATACGCCTGGCTGTCCCCGCTGTTGACCACCTTGGGCCACATCGCGGGGTTCCAGATGATGCCCTTGTAGATGACGTTGTTCGGGTCGTACTGGAAGAACTGCAGGGTGCTGTCGAAGGTGTTGGCGATGTCCTGGCTCTCCGCGCCACCGTGGACCACGAAGATGACGCCGACCTTGCGGGAGGCAGCCGCTGCCGGCAGCGACAAGCCAAGCCCGAGTAAACCAAGAAAGAAAGCCACAACGAACTTATGCACAATGGTGATCATCAGCGACTGAGAGTTGGTTCGGTACGTCTGATGATAGCAACAATGCTGATTGGTGGAGTTGCAAGGCAGCTGATTCGGCGTCCCGCCTTTTTTCTTCCAGCTAGGCCGCCTGGCTTCCAGCCGCTCGAAAATCCGGATACCGCCCCAGCCCCAGCAGCATCACCGCCCCGGTGATGAACAATCCGATCGCGACATACAGCATTGCGTCGTAACTCCCGGTGGTATCCCGCACCCAGCCATACACGGCGGGTGACACCGACGAGGCAAGCCCGAACGGCAAATAGAGCATGCCGTAGATCTTTCCGTAGTGGGCCATGCCGAAATAGCGGCCCGCCAGAAAGGCAATCAGGTCGGTCTCTGCGCCGGTCGCCAGGCCAAGAATTACGGCCGACATCACGGCCAGGGCTGCCGTGAGCCCGTCACCGGCCAGCAGCCAGCAGGCGATCGCCGGAGCGCTCAGAAGCGGCAGCGTGACCAGTGGTGCCCAGAAGCGATCCAGGAGATAGCCGGTGCCGATGCGGCCCGCGAGGATCGCCAGCCCCTGCGTACTGACGATGCCGGCGGCCGCTGTGACGGTGAATCCCTGACCGATCAGCATCTGGGCCAGGTGGACGAAGACGCCGCCGTAGGCGAAGGCCACGCACAGGATCGAGACCCAGATCAGCCAGAATCGAAACCCGCCGACAGCCTGTCGCAGCGTCACGCCCGGCAATGCGCCGTCCACGGTCAGTTCCGGCGGCCGTTGCTCCGGGCGCGGTTCCCGGAATAGCAGCAGGCCAACGGGCAGGGCGAGGAACAGTGGCAAAGCCGCGAGAATCGGGAACGTCAGTCGCCAGCCGAAATGCTGCACGCTGTAGGCCGCGAGTGGCGGCACGAGGATGGCCGTCAGGCTGGTGCCGATCAGCGTGATGCCCAGCGCGAGTCCGCGCCGCCTGAAGAACCACAGATTCACGCCCCGGGTCCACGTTACCGGTGTTGAACCGAAGCCGACGATGCCGACGACCAGCCACATGAGCCAGTAGCCGGTCAGTGAGGCCGGAATCAGTGCGAGTGTGGCGAAGGAGATGCCAAAAGCGAGGAGGGAGAAGAGTGCGACCGGTCTGACGCCAAGCCGGTCACTGAGTGAGCCGTACACCGGTACGAGGAGCGACCCGGCGATACCGCACACGGTGAGCCCCAGGCTGATGTCACGAAACGACCAGCCGAACTCGTCATGGAGGGGGCCGAGGAGGAAGCCGATCGAGTTGTAGGGGATCGGCGAGGCGCCGCAGGCGACGCCCAGCATGGCGGCGACGAGGACTTTCCAGCCGAGGGTGAATTCGGAGCGGGGTTGCATGCTGAGGATTGCGCCTGAAGGCGCTCCTACCGGGATTTTGGCGTGAATGACCCGCGGGCGATCAGTCCCTGTACCGACTCGTCGAAGACTTGCTCAGTTCCCGCATCGTCCATGGTCGGCAGGTTCTTCGGCCAGATCGGCTGGTCGTAGATTTTCCGGTAGATTTCGGTGCGCAGGTACGGCAGCCAGTTCTGGAACCGTGCCTTCTCGCGATAATTGCGCAGCGCCTCGATATTGATCTCGCTGGCGACGTAGGAGTCGTCCACCACGCTGCTCTGGGCGAGCACCTCGCCCTTGTAGCCTACGATCATCGACTTACCACCGAGCGCGCCGCCGATAACCGTGGGGGGGTTGCCCGGCATGATCAGCGCACCGCAGTTGGGCGCGATCAGATAGGCGGTGTTGTCCACCGCGCGGGCCCGGTTCTGCACGTCCCAGATTTGACGCGACACCCAGGGTTCCGGCAGCGAGGCCCGGTAGAGAATCTCGGCGCCGTTCATCGCAAAGCCGCGGTAGCTCTCCGGGAAGGAGCCTTCCACACCGACGCTGCCGCCGATATTGCCAATCTCCGTTTTCGCGACGGGGAAGAACGCGTCGAGAGTGTCCCCGTGGGTCTTTACCCACTGGTCGTAAACATCGTGCGGCGTCGTGGAGTGCTCCACGAACAGGACCACGTTCTTGCGGTGTTTGTAGATAATGGCGCCGGCGGGGTCGAGGATGAACACGGTATTGAAAAAGCGATCGGGGTACTCCGGCAGTTTTTCCTTCAGCTGGGCCATCAGGTAAATGCCGTGCTGCCTGGCCTTGTTGCCCAGGAATTCGGTTTCCCAGCCCGGCAGTTCGGCCGCCATCGTGGCCGTGTACTCGGCGGAGGAAAGGTGCAGGATTTCGTCGGCAAAGCCCTGGATGCAGCCCTCGCCGAGGGCAATCAGCCGTACGGGCAGCTCCAGTGAGCAAATGTGGCACACCAGGTCGACCATGTTCCCGATGTGGGTCAGGTTCTGCTCCACCTCGCTGCGTTTCGCGCAGTGGCGAACGGTGGTCTGCAGGGCAACGGCAATGTAGGGGTCGAGCATCAGGCTGCCGACTTCTGGTTGAGGTAGTCCGCCAGTTTTACCTGGTCAGCGCCGGGAATGATCGGACGCTGAAGTTTCTCCCGGTCCTCCATGTCCATGGTTGCGTCCACCCCCAGGCGGAGAGAGCCGCTGCCGTCCTTTGCGCAGCGCTCCAGCTCCCAGCTCTCGACGTTCGGCATCACGCGGAACTTGCTGGCCAGGGCAACGCGGGTCCAGATGGCCCATTCGACGTCTTCCAGGTCGTGGACGTTCACGTCGTCATCCACCACGACGATGCGCTTGGTGATGTGACTCACCGGGAAGAAGCCGCCTGCCAGCCCGAAGGCTGCCTCGATCATCGACATCGGCTCCGCGTCGTGGGTCTTGGCGATGGAGATGACGATGTGGGCCATGGACCCGAATTTCGGGTCCAGATACACGTTGATGTCCTTGATCTGGGGCAGGCGCTGGCGCAGGGCACCGGCCAGGCCGCGCTGGATCGAGAAGATAGCCATTGAGCCGAGCGTGTTGTGCTCCGGATTCTTGCCCGCCAGGATCGAATAGAACATTGCATCCTTGCGGTGGGTAATGGCGGTGATTTCGGTGACGGGCGCCGTTTCGGGGCCGTACTGGCCGGCGAACTCACCCAGCGTGTTCTCGATCTTTCGACCGAAGTTGACCCGCCCCTCGATGATCATCTCGGCATTGGCAGGGACGAGCAGGTCGCTGGTCTCGCACTTCACGAGATCAATGGGCTTGCCCTGCAGGGCGCCTGCGACATCGAGTTCCGACTGGTCGGCCGGCAGCTTGCAGGCTGCTGCCATCTGCAGCGCCGGCTCCACGCCAATCGCGAGCGCAATGGGCATCGACGTGCCGTTTTTCTCGGCATGCTGGTAGAAGGTGCGGAGGTCGGACAGCGAGCTGGCGTTTACCGCCACGATATTCTTCCCGAGAATCAGTGTGCGGTAGACGCCGACATTCAGCTGCCCGGTGTGTGGGTTGCGCGAGATGCCGCAGGCTGCTGTGATGAAGGCGCCGCTGTCCAGTTCGAAGACGGTCGGCACGGGGATGTCGGCCAGGTTGATGTCACTGCCGGTGCGCACGACATCCTTGACCGGGCCGGTTGCCACTTCCCTGGGTGCAATTCGGCTGGCCTTGGCCTTTTCGAAGCGGGCATCGATATCCCTGGCCGTGAAGGGGTCGCCGGGCCGGCTGCCGAGGGCCCATCCGTAGCACTCGATCCGGTTGAGGATGCCCCCGATCACTGGAAACTTTGCGCCCTTCACATTTTCGAAGATGAAGGCCTTCCGCTGCTTCTCGATCTGCTCCATGACTGCTGGCATCTCGAACTTCGGGTCAACGGGACGGCTGATGCGGTAAAGCTCCCCGCGCTCCTCGAGAAGTTTTATAAGGCTTCTGAAATCGAGCACTTGGACGTCTCCTGCCAAAGCGATTGGCCCGCATTGTACGGCGTGTGGCAGGTGTGCTGGCAGCCCCGGGCAGGCGTGTCCGCAGGCCGGAACGCTTCAGGGTTGCAGCGCTTCAGGGTTGTAGCGCTGGGGCGTCCTCCAGCGCTGCACGAACGCTATCGCCCACGTCCTGCGTCTTGTCCAGCGAATAAAAGAAGCGCAAAACGCTTTGATCGAAATCCGTCAGATGTTCCTGGGTGAGCCAGGTGCGAAGCGCGTCCTGGGTGGTGCGGTGTACGAAGTTCCAGGTCAGCGAGATCGAATCGGATTCACTGTGAACCTGATGAAACCAGCCATGCGGCACGTACATGATCTCCCCGGGAGCGAGCGTACACTCGTAGCTCATGACGGCTTTGTCGAAAGTCGGAAACATTGCCCTGTCTGGTTTGGCAATGTCGACCATAGCTGTGCCATTGGTCACATGCTCCGCCTGGTCCGGCGCATAGAAGTACCAGCGCTTATGTCCGTAAAGTTGACACAGCACCGCGCAACTGCCCCAGGGATCCACATGCAGGCTGGTCTTGGCTCCTGCCGGTGAAATGAACAGACCGCGAGCGGGGAAATGATCGACTACGGGGTCCGCCTTCACGCTGCCTGGGGAATAAGGAAGCACATAGTCGTTAACCGGCAAAAAAGACGGACTACGCCAATTGGCTTTGAGGGCGTCGAATGCCTCGTCCGCCCAGAAAAACTTGACGTCTCTCAGTTGTGTGTACCACCGCACGTAGGGCACGGGTGTCTCGTAGGTAATCGGTTGCCGCGCTTTACCGAAATAAGACGCCAAGTACTTGCGGAGCGGTATCAGGTTCTGAAGGTCAAAGTAATTGTTGTAAACTTGCACGGTTTTGCCGCCGACTTGACGTTCCAGCGCTTCAGGAGTCCAGTTGTTCCCGATGTCCCAGGATTCCATGTCGCCCGTGACAATGACCGGTCGATTCCGGGCAACAAACTCCGCAAGAAACGACTCTGGGGACAGCTGATTCGCTTCGACGCGGACCATATTCGCGGTGCTCATGCGACCAGTCTCATGGCTTCAATCAGTGGTTGGTGTGAAAATACGCACAGAATAGCCATTGGCGTATCGAACATAATTCGGTGCTCAACTCCCGTGCGAAACATTAGCAGCTTATTCAGAGGTTTACATCTTCAATGGCTACCATCGAGCGCTTAAAAGGGATCCTACGAGATGCGTTACAGCTGGGTGAGCGTGCGGATCGCCTGGTTCCGTCGACGCAACTATTGGGTGGCATTCCGGAGTTTGACTCGATGACCGTGGTCACCGTGCTGGGGATGATTGAGGAAGATTTTGGCTTCACCGTATCCGACGATGAAGTCTCCATGGAGCTCTTCCAGACGCTGGGATCATTAACTGACTTTGTAGATTCGAAGCTCGCATCCTGACGGTATGTGGCAGGTTGCTGGGGGATTCATAGAAGGCGGGCAAGGCCAGATTTTTGTACTGGCCAGGTTTCCTCCCGGCTTCGATGGGCGGTGCGTGCTGGTCGTGCCCCCGTTCGCCGAGGAAATGAACAAGTCCCGGAAGATCGTTGCGCAACTAACGGATGAGCTCGTAAAGCGCGGAATCGGCGTGGTAGTACCCGATCTGTTCGGCACGGGAGATAGTCACGGCGACTTTGCCGATGCCAGTCTGGATGGGTGGTGCCAGGACCTGTCTGCGACTTGCAGGTGGGTTCGCGACAAGGGCTGGCGTATAGAAACTGTTCTCGGGGTGCGCCTCGGTTGCGCAATAGCGCTCGAATTCGCCTCTCAGTCGTCCGACTGGCCGCTGCCGCGGCGGACGATTTTCTGGGCACCGGTACTGGACGGTGCCCGGTCGTTCGAGCAGTTCCTGCGACTACGGGTAGCGGCCTCCCTGATGAGTCCGAAGAGGGAAACCATTGCTGGCCTCAGGGCCGAGTTTGCGGCCGGGGCCACCGTGGAAGTCGCGGGCTACCGCGTATCGCCGCAGCTTTCGAAAGACCTTGACGGGCTTGGTCCACTGCAGAAAACCACAGCCAATGTCGGTCAAGTCATCTGGCTTGATGTCGCTCGTTCGGCGCCTGGTCCGACGGCACTGCAGTCCGGGCAAGCCCTTGAATCACTGCAGCGGGCGGGACTGACGACGACTTCCAGGACCTTTGTGGGCGAGCTTTTCTGGGCCACCAGCGAGCTCGCGTCCGCTCCGGAATTGCTCGCTGAGACGGTCGGCGTCATTTGCAATGACCACTAGCATGCTCGAAGAGCTGGTGGTATTCGATTGCGAGCACAGTCAGTTGATCGGCATCGCACATCGTCCGTCGGCGCCCGCAAAGCAATGTGGCATCGTTTTCGTGGTCGGCGGCCCGCAGTACAGAGTGGGTAGTCACCGTCAATTCACCATCATGGCCCGGTCCTTTGCGTCAGCTGGGTACCCAGTGCTGCGCTTTGACTACAGGGGCATGGGCGACAGTGAAGGGCCTTACCTTGGATTTGAACGCGTGGATAGCGACATCAGGTGTGCAATCGGCGCGTTTATTGACCACGAGCCCGGTCTGCAGGGGGTCATCCTTTGCGGGCTGTGCGATGCAGCCTCTGCGTGCCTAATCTATTGCAGTCAGCATGATCAGCGTGTGGCCGGGTTGATACTGCTCAACGCGGAATCCCGAACGGAACTGACGGAAGCCGCTGCAACCCTGAAGTTCTACTATTTCGAGCGGTTGTTCGAGAAGACTTTCTGGGTCAAGGTTTTGAGTGGGAAATTCAACGTACGAGCCTCCATTCGCAGCCTCTGGACGACCGTGCTGCGCACGCTCCGTAGCCGCAAGGCTGCGATGACAGCTGGCGACCTGTCGTTTGTCGAGAAGATGCTCAAGGGATTGCGCAGCTCTCGCGTCCCGATATTGCTACTGGAAAGTGAACGCGATCTGACCGCAAAAGCATTCGCGGATTTGTGCAAGAGCGATGAACGCTGGGGGCGTGAGGTTGGTGCCAGTCGGGTCACGAGGCGTTCTGTGGCCGACGCCGATCATACGTTCGCGCGTCGCAGCGATATGGACAACGCATGTTCGATCTGCACGGAATGGCTCGATGAATATGCTGCTTCGCTAGCACGAAGGTGAGTCCGGTGCATGCGTCCTGAAGCGGGTGGCCCGCCCCCAACGTGGCCGGAGCTGACCGGCGATGATCTGCGCCCCCCGGCTACTGCAGTGCGCTGGCATTCGCTGGAGGCAACCGGGGACATTCACTATACCTACACTGGCCGCGCCGGAATCTTCCAGTATCTGACTGCGCTCAGGCGCTCGTTGCCGGGGTCGTCCCGAAGATGCCATGTGCTGGTTCCTGCCTTCCACTGTCCGAGTGTTGTCGATCCGGTTCTGCATGCCGGTTTCGAGGTTCGTTACTACGGGATAACGGAGCAACTCGGCGTCAATGATCACGATCTGTTGACCAAGATTGACGAGCACACTGCGGCGGTGCTGTTTATTCGCTTCTTCGGCATCGGTGCGATATCGCCGACGCTGATCACGGCGGTGCGTGCCGCCGGCGCCAGGGTGCTGAGTGACTGCAGTCATTCGTTCTTGTTGGCCAGTCCAGTTGCGCTGGCCGGCGGAGAAGCTGACGCAACTGTTTACAGCTTCTGGAAAACGATCCCGTCATCGACCGTCGGTGGCGGCGTCTGGTGTACCGACGTTTCGGTTAACGCATTCTGGCCGCAACAGAGTTCGGCTGGCGTCAGGCACCAGCTGCAATTTCTGCGGGATCTGTTGGGGGAATTGCTCAAAGGCGAGCGGCAGCCTGCCGGGACCGAGTTGGCAGACCCGGTGGCTGAGCCGGCAATCCGCAAATCCTGTGAATTGGCCTACCCGTATGCTGCAGCGTTGTCTTACGCAAAAATGCCGCTTGCCGCAGGGTGGATACTTCGGCGGGTCGATCTGGGCGCGGTTGCCAGGATTCGCCGGGACAACTATCGGCTGTTTTGCGAGCACCTGGTCGCAAGACCTGATTTACAGCCTGCAGCGCCGCTCCTTGGTGATGCTGATGTCCCGTGGGGCGTCCCTGTGGTGATGCACAACCGCGGCGAGCGGGACTACCTGATACGTGCGCGAGGGGTTCCGCTGTTCACGTTTGGCGAAGTATTGCATCCAAGCCTTCTGCGTGAACAAAAGCAGTATCCGGCAATGGTCGAGGCAGCGCAGTTTCTGCGCGACAACCTGCTGGTTTTTGCCATACACCAGCACCTCGGTCCGGCTGCAGTCAGGCACTACGCAGGCATCGTCAACAGGTTTATGGAGAGTCTGTAGCCGGCGAGTCGGGTGCAGGCACCTGTTGGTGGTTCCTGGCGATCAGCGACTTCAGATATCCCAGCCGCCCGCGAATTGTCCTGTTGTAGATGATGATCGTATAGCGACGATAGGTCTTGTCTGTCCATTTCATTTTGTAGGGTTCGCACGCACCCATAAAATCATAGACGACGGCTCCGGAGCTGATCAGGGTCTGGAGCGCGAAGCGCTTCAATACATGCGCAGGCGAGTACTTCGCATGGGATTGAACAAAACTTTCTTTCAGGTCAAGAAACATGTGATCGTCTGTGCGTACGCCCAGTATGTACGCGAGAGGCTTGTTGTCGAGCTTCAGCAAATGTGCAGAAAGAAGACCAGCCCGGGACCCAAGCTTGATGAATGCGTCATAAAAGTCTCTTTGCTCTCCATGCGTCGTGATCGATGTGCCGGCATGTTCCTTCCACGATTGTTGTTCTATGGCATAGATATGTGCCAATAGCTCATCTGCTGTATCTGGCGAAACATGATGCTCGTAAGTCAATGCGCCCAGCGTGGCCAGGTCTTTCTCGCTTTTGCGGATCGTCCAGCGTAGTTTCTTCGGCAGTGATTCAAACGTATCGGGCCAGTTGCCAAGCAATTCAATGTAGGGCGACTCTTCTGCGAGAATGCACGTGGCAAGGAGGCCGTGGGTTTTTACCTGAGCATGAATTGCCCTGTGAGCGGCAGAATTGCTGACTACGGTGAGCTGAAAAGAATCCCATCCGGGAATGGTGTTCCCGAGCGCCGTGAGTAATGAGTCGCACAGTTCCGGTGAATTGTTCTCGGCAATAAAGCTGGTCCGGCCCGAGTAGACTTCTGTTGCAGCACTTAATCGTCGGTTGAGGCCCGGGATTCCCTGGTCAGGTTGACGATAGTACGGAAGGAGCGCGAGCGTGCCCTCGCTGCCGTTGACGGTCAATGCGCTGATTGCACGATCACGCAGTAGTGACTCAGCCAGAATGCTCGTCCAGGTACTTGAGTACGTGGCGTCGTTGCCGGGAATTCCACAGTAGCTGGAAGACAACAGATCATCCCAACGGCCGTACAATTCACGTAGACGATGTGGGGGAATGATTGCATTGTGTGTGTTCAAGCGGAGAAGTCTCACATACTTCTGGCATGCTGATTTTGCGGCTCATGTTCGCCCAGAGGTGGCGTCGATTGCAATGTTGTGGTTCACCCGAATCGGTAGCACCCCGTACCCTGTGCGGCAATCCCTGCCATGCCGGTAAAGACACGCAGGGCAGTGAGCGGGACCTTGAGGAGGGTGGCGATCCGCCTCGTCCTCAGCGCCTTGCCGCTGGCGGTGTTCATTCCCCACGCGCTCGGCACCCGTCCCCTCGATTTTCTGACGCGCATCGAGAACTACCTGTACGACTGGCGGGTACGCGCCACGCTCACCCGGCAGGTGGATTCCCGCATCGTCATCGTGGACATCGACGAGGCCAGCCTCGGCCGGATCGGCCAGTGGCCATGGCCACGGGATCAGGTTGCGACCCTCGTCAATCACCTCTTCGACGATTTCAGTGTGCGCGTCGTGGGCTTCGATGTGGTCTTTCCGGAGCCGGGCGGTGCCGAGACAGCCGGGGTTTTCGAGGAACTTCGGCAGTCGCCGCTGGCCGCCAATCCTGACGTGGCGCGGGAGCTGACCGCGGCGGCCGACCGGCTCGACGGCGACAAGGCGTTTGCCGAAGCGCTGATTGCCAGGGACGTCGCCCTTGGCCTCGTCTTCAAGCGGCGGGTCAGCCCGGAAGAGCCCGCGGAACTCGGCGCGCTGCCGCCAAGTTTTGCTGTCGCCGACGCGCGGATTGCGGCGGTCGACTGGATCCGTCCTGCCGGCTTCACGGGCAACCTCGCACGCCTCCAGGAAGCCGCCATTGCCGGCGGCTTCTTCGACACGGCGCTCGTGGACAGTGACGGCGTCGTGCGCCGCGGACCGCTGTTTCAGAGTTACAAGGGCCGGATGTACCCGTCGCTGGCCTTTGCCGTGGCGCGCCTCGCAAAGCCCGGGGCAGACGTGCGTTTCATTTTCGATGCGGCCCGGCCGGACGTGCTGACCCACGTCGAACTCGGCACGAGCCGGGCGCCGGTCGACCGGAACGGAGCCGTCCTGATTCCCTTTCGCGGCCCGCTCGGCAGCTTTCCCTACGTCTCTGCCGCAGATGTTCTCGACGGGACGGCGCCCGCCGCGATACTCCAGGACACCATCGTGCTCATCGGCACCAGCGCACCCGGTTTGCTGGATATCCGGCCGACCCCGGTGGGGCAGGAGTACGTTGGCGTCGAGACCCACGCCAATGTCGTCGCCGGCTTGCTTGACGGCGCATTTCCCTACCGGCCGGGCAATGCCGTGCTCCTCGAGGTCTCAGGTCTCGTAGCGCTGGCATTACTGACAGCGCTGCTCGTGCCGGCGCTGTCGCCACCGGCGGGACTGGCGCTGGCCATCGCACTCGGTGGCCTGGCGATCGCCGCCGGCTTTGTGACCTGGCTGCGCGCAGGAATCGTCATGCCGGTGGGTGGCATGGCGCTCTACACCGCGGTGGCGGCGCTCCTGCAGCTTACCTACGGCTACTTCGCCGAGACGCGCCGCAAGCGCCGGCTCTCGCGCCTCTTTAGCCAGTACGTGCCGCCGGAAGTCGTTAGTGATCTGGACGCCAGCGAGGCCGAAGTGTCGCTCGAGGGGGAGACCCGGCAGATGTCGGTGCTGTTCTCGGACGTGCGGGGCTTCACCACGATCTCCGAGGGCCTGAGCGCCCGGGAGCTCACGCGGCTGATGAACGAATTCCTGACGCCGATTACGGCGGTCATCCAGGGCCACCGCGGGACCATCGACAAGTACATGGGCGATGCGGTCATGGCCTTCTGGGGCGCGCCGCTTGCCGATCCGGAACACGCCCGGCACGCCGTGGAGTCGGCCCTCGAGATGGTGACGGCGATGCGGGCGCTGCATCCCGGGTTCAGGGCCCGGGGCTGGCCTGAACTGAACATTGGCGTGGGTATCTCGAGCGGCGACATGAACGTGGGCAACATGGGGTCCCGTTTCCGCATGGCCTACACGGTGCTTGGCGATACGGTGAACCTGGGCTCCCGGCTGGAAGGCCTCACCAAGCAATACGGCGTGGACGTCATTGTGAGTGCAGCGACCGCAGCGGCAGTCCCCGATTACCTGTTCCGCGAACTCGATCTGGTCCGTGTGAAGGGCAAGCTGCAACCGATCGCCATCTATGAGCCCCTGGGGCCGATAACCGACAGGTTGGAGCGCGCGCGCGCCGACGTCCAGGCATTTGGCGCCGTGCTCAGGTTGTACCGTGCACGGGAGTGGTCGGCAGCGCGGTCAGCCCTATTGTCGCTCCAGGCGGCGGAGCCACTGCCGCTCTACAGGCTCTACCTCGAGCGAATCGAGCACTTCGTCGCCCAGCCCCCGGCGCCCGACTGGGACGGGGTCTTCGTGTTTCAGACCAAGTAGGTGTGAAGCAGGTCGCAGTGTTGCCCGGCAGACGCGGGCAGTCTTGCGGCTTAACATAGTGTGGGGTGGCCAAGGGCGGCTGCCGGTTTGGGGGTTAAGTGGAACGACAGGTAAGGGACGGCCGCCGGCCGGGGTTAACGCGCATTCTGGTCGGGACCGTATTGGTCCTGGCGTTCGGGCTGAGGGCGAGTGCCACGACCTCGGATCTGGCCGGGACGCTCCGCGAAGCGCAGGCACTCCTGGCTGCGAATCAGCCGGCCCAGGCCTTCGCACTGCTCACGCCCCTCGAGCTGGACGCGGCGGGGAGCCCGTACTTCGACTACCTCTATGGCATCGCCGCCCTCGACACAGGGCGACAGGCCGCGGCAATCACCGCACTGGAGCGTGTGCTTGCCGCAGAACCCGATTTTGCCGGTGCCCGCATGGAGCTCGCGCGGGCGCGTTACGAGGCCGGCGACTATCCGGCGGCACAGGCACAGTTCGAGTACCTGCTCACCCAGTCGCCGCCACCTGCCACCCGTGCCTTCATCGATCGCTACCTGGTCGCCATCAGCCAGGGTCCGGACTTCGCAGCGGGCAGCCGAAGCCGGTTCACGCCCTACGCCGAGATTGGCGCCGGGTGGGACAGCAATGCCAACGCCTCCACGGGTAGCGACACCTTTGGCGTGTTCCTCCTGAACCCGGACAACGTGGCAACGGACTCTCCCTTTGTCGAACTGGCCGGTGGTTTCCAGCACGGGCTGGCCGTGGGTCAAAGTGGCGCTGTGATTTCGACCGGCCGCGCGAGCTACCGGTTCAATCCCGACGCTGACTTCGTCAACGCCGCCCTCGTGTCTGTGGGGACTGCCGGGCAAAAGACCTGGGGAGCCACGCGGGCCAGCATCGGCGGCAGCGGTTACTTCGGCTGGCTGGA
This sequence comes from Gammaproteobacteria bacterium, assembly GCA_031395645.1. Classification (GTDB taxonomy): domain Bacteria; phylum Pseudomonadota; class Gammaproteobacteria; order Steroidobacterales; genus SHZI01. Next base: position 139,515 of record JANNJM010000087.1, read on the forward strand.
CGGCAGCCAGCACGAACTGGGAGCGGGCATTGACCTGGGCCTCGCGCACCGCGTGGGCACGAACTGGGAGCTGGGGTCCAGCGGCCGCGCCGGCATCGTCCGCTTTCAGCAGGACGTCCTCGAGATTCTCGACGTCAATCGCTACCTCGGTTTGCTGTCGCTCACCCGGTCCGGAATTGGCGCCCACCAGGGGCGGGTGGGGCTCGTCGGCCTGATCGGTACTGACGACGCACGCACAGACGGGTCGGCGTACAGCAACGAGCGGTTCGGTGGCCGGCTCTTCGCGGGCTGGCAGCTTGGCACGCGCAGCAGCCTGAATCTGGACGCCGGCTACCTGGAAACAGATTTCGACGACGCACCGGGATTCTTTGGCGAGGACCGGCAAGACGAGCAGTGGAGCGTGTCGGTCAGCACCGACTACCGGGACTGGCCCGCGAGGGGCTACAGCCTTTCTCCGACACTGCGCTTCACGAACACTGATTCCACGGTGTCGCTGTATGAATACGATCGCTTCGAACTCGGCGTGTACCTGCGCCGGTCAAAGCGCTGAAGGAGGATCCTGGGTATGCAAGCCTTCGCAATCATCCTGTTGTCCCTGGTCTGCCTGAACCCCGCATTTGCTGGTGCGGGCAAGCTACTGTTCGTCTCCGGCCCCGTCACCATCGAGCGCCCGACGCCCCTACAGGCCAGTGCCGGCGATTCCATAGAGCAGGGCGACGTCATCGCCACGGGCGAGAAGGCCCGCGCCCAACTGCTGATGAACGACGGCGCACGCATCGCCCTGCGCAGTGGTTCGCGTTTTCGAATCGACGAGTTCTCACTGCCGGCTGCAGTCACGGCCCCGGTCAAGGCCACCACGGCGAACGCCTCGGGCAGGACCGTTTCGTCCCTGCTGAAAGGCGGCTTCCGCACCACTTCCGGGGCCATCGGCAAGGGTGATCCCGCGGCGTATGCCGTGCGGACGCCGGTCGGCACGCTCGGCATCCGTGGCACCCGCTACGCGGCGGTCTGGTGTACGGGCGACTGTCGCGATGTCCCGGGCGTATTGCCCGGTGACGTAATTCTCGACGGCCTGTACCTCGCTGTGGATGAGGGCGTGGTCGTCTTCGACTACGGCGGAGTGGAGTTTCGGGTCACGGCAGGCCAGGTCATGTTCTTTCCGGCCGGCGGTGGTTCGCCGGAGTCCCTGGATCGTGCCCCCGCCTGGCTCGACCAGGACGGTGCCGGCAGGTTCCAGCTGGCAGGTGGCGGTGGCTCAGGCAAGGCCAGCGAGGCCGCGCTCCCGGGGGTCAACGAGCGGCGCGGCCCGGCGGGCGAGGGGAAAGTTCAGGGCGACACGCGGCCACCCGCTGCCGACAATCCGGGTATTGAGCAGCAGATCCAGGGCACGTTCCAGGGCGAGACGGTCGACCTGACCCCGGCCGGCCCGCAGTCGGCGCAACGTCGCGACCTGGCCTGGTCGGTTGCTGCGCTGACCAATGCACCCTCAGGCTACGCCAGCGTGGAGGACGTGCCCGCAGCCAGTTACGCGCTGGACGGCAATGGCAACCTCATACGCTTTGTGGGTGATTTCCCCACAGGTTCAGTCGTCACGCTGTCCGCCACCTACGATCTCGGCACGGCTGCCGTGGTGAATGCCATCAGCGGCCCCATCGCAGTGCTTCGCTGGGGCCGCTGGTCCGGCGGGGACATGGGTGTCAATGTCAACGGTACGCCGTCGACCACGAGTCTCACGCAACAGAGCCTCCACTGGATATTGAGTGGTAACGCGGATGCGGCGCCGGTCCTGTCGGCGGTACGAGGGACCGTCGCCTACACTCTGGTTGGCGCGACGAATCCTACCGATAACGCCGGCAATGTGGGCACGCTGGGCACCGCCAGCCTGACCGCGGACTTCACCAACAATCTGGTCGCGAGCACGCTGGGCCTGACCGTGGCTGGTAACACGTGGACCGCCAGCGGCAGCGGTGCCATCGGCGCCCAGGCCGGTCTTCCGGCCCACCAGTTTGCAGGCTTCTACGACACGATCCAGATCGATCCCATTCAGGGCACGGGCACGGGGACCTTCAGTGGTTTCTTCAGCGGTCCGTCGACCGGGCCGGGCGGTGCTCCCGCCGGGACCGGTATCACCTTCAACCTCAATGACAGCCTCGGACAGTTCCAGGTGAACGGCGCGGCGGCATTCGTCGCCCCGTGACGGCAACGCGCTACCGGATTGCAATCATCGGCGGTGGCCCGGGAGGCTTGAGTGCCGCCGCCCACGCCGCCGAACTGGGCGTGCCACACATCCTGCTCGAGAGTAGTGCCGCGCATGCCAACACGATTCAGCGCTACCAGAAGGGCAAGCACGTCATGGCGGAGCCTGGCGCGCTGCCACTCCGCAGTGATCTCCACTTTGCGGCCGGCACGCGCGAGGCCATTCTCGCTGCCTGGGGTCAGGGCCTCTCCCGGCAGAAGGTCAACGTCCGCTACGGTGCCGAGGTCGTCAGCATCCAGGGTGCGACTCCCGCTTTTCAGATCCTGCTGAAGGACGGCAGCAGCGTCACCGCCGAGAACGTGATCCTCGCCATCGGCGTACAGGGCAATCCCCGCAAACTCGGGGTCCCCGGCGAAGACCTGCCCTGCGTCCAGTACACGCTCGATGATCCCGACGAGTACCGCGATGAAACCATCGTCGTGGTGGGTGCGGGTGATGCTGCGATCGAGAATGCCGTCGCACTGGCCCGCCAGAATCGGGTTCTCGTCGTCAATCGCAGCGACGAGTTCAACCGGGTGAAGGAGGGGAACCTGAACCTGGTCCTGAAGGCCATCGAGGACAAGCGCCTTGAGTGCGCCTACAGGGCTTCGAGCACCCGGGTCGAGCGCAGCACCGATGGCCGGCGCTACGTACTCACGCTCGCGGTCGACCAGGGGGAGTCGCGCGTGGAATGCGACCGGATCATCGCCCGGATCGGCGCGACCCCGCCCCGCAAGTTCGTGGAGAGTTGCGGTATCCGTTTTCCGAACCCGGATCCCGCGGCATTGCCAGTGCTGAGTTCACGCTACGAATCGAACGTACCGGGCCTGTACGTGATCGGTGCCCTCGGCGGCTATCCGCTGATCAAGCAGGCGATGAATCAGGGCTACGAGGCTGTGGAGTACGCCCTCGGCCGCACGCTTGATCCGGCAGACCAGCCGCTGCTCGCTGCCCGGTTCAAGGAACTGCCCTTCGGCCTCAGCGTGGATGAGACGCTGGCCCTGATGCAGGTGCGGATCCCGGTGTTCTCGGCCATCAACCCGCTTAACTTTCGTGAGTTGCTCCTTGGGAGTCAGGTCACCGTACCGGCAGCGGGTAGCGTGATTTTCCGGAAGAATGATTATACAAATAGTTTCTTCGCCATCCTTGCAGGGACCGTCGAGATCGAGGTCGGCGAGGAACAGAAATCCCGCGTCACGCTCGGTGCTGGCCAGTTCTTTGGCGAGATGAGCCTGCTCTCGGGGCGTCGCCGGTCGGCGACCACCTGGGCGGGGGACGGTTGCGTGCTGATAGAGTCGCCCCGCCGCGAGATCAACAAGCTGATCAGTTCGGTGGATGGCATGCGCCGGTGTATCGACGAGCACTTCATCGCGCGGGCGATCCAGACCAGCTTCGCGCCCCAGGCGAGCCTTGAAGAACTCGCGGGAGTGGCAGGCAACGCGAAGTTACGTCGCTACCAGCCGGATGAAGTGATTTTTGCCGAGGGCGACGTGGCCGACAGCCTGCACCTGATTCGCAGCGGCTCGGTAGCGGTGGCGCGGGATCTCGGCGGCCGGGAAGTCGTCACCTCCTACGTGGCTGCGGGGAACTACGTCGGGGAGATGGGCCTCGTGAGCCGGACGGCCCGGAGTGCCACGGTGCGGGCCACGGTGGCGACCGAAACGATCAGCCTCGATGCCATGACCTTTCACGAACTCCTGGAGCGCAACCCGGCACTGCGCGACCAGGTCCAGGGCACGGTGCGCCGGCGCCTGGCGGAAAACACCCGCATGGCGAGCCAGCCGGAAAGTGGCGACCTGATCTCCTTCCTGATGGAGCAGGGCCTCGGTGAAGCGACGGACGTGCTCCTGATCGATGAAACGCTCTGCATCGGCTGTGACAACTGCGAGCGCGCCTGCGCAGAAACCCACGACGGCACATCACGACTTGATCGGGAGGCAGGGCCTACCTTTGCACATATCCACGTACCCACGTCCTGCCGACACTGCGAGGATCCGCACTGCATGACGGACTGCCCGCCGGACGCGATCGGGCGGGCACCGAACGGCGAGGTCTACATCCGCGACAATTGCATCGGCTGCGGCAACTGCGAGCGCAATTGTCCCTATGGGGTCATCCAGATGGCGGCGACAGCGCCGGAAAAGCCCGGGTTGTTCAGCTGGCTGTTGTTTGGTGCCGGTCCGGGCCCCGGCGAAGCACCCCACAAGGCCGGGTCGCACGAGGATAAGGGACCCAAGAAGGCCGTCAAGTGCGACATGTGCCGGGATCAGAGCGGAGGCCCCGCCTGCGTCCGGGCCTGTCCCACCGGCGCCGCGATCCGGATTGGTCCCGAGAAATTCGTGGCCCTCATCCACGAGACGGCACGCTGAATGCAGCAGTCCATCCTGGCCTACCGCGGCTCCCGGTACCTGTGGGTGGCCCTGGCAGTGTGCGGGCTGGCCATCGCGGCCTACGCCTGGCACGCGCCGGAGGTGCCGCCGAACGGTGGGACCTGGCTGGGCTATGCCCTTGGCACCCTCGGTGCGGTGCTTATTCTCTGGCTGATGTCCTTTGGTATCCGCAAGCGGGCCTACGCCTCGAGTGCGGGGACGGTTCAGGGCTGGCTGTCGGCGCACGTGTACCTGGGCCTGAGCCTGCTGGTAGTAGTCACACTGCACGCCGGCTTCCAGGTGGGCTGGAATGTACACACGCTGGCCTACGCACTGATGTGGGTCGTGATCGTGAGCGGCGTGTTCGGCGTCTTTGTCTATGTTCGCTATCCGCAGTTTCTCAGCAGTAACCGCGCGTCCCAGACTACGGCCCAGTTGCTTGGGGACCTCAAGGACCTGGACGCGCGCTGCCTGCGCGTGGCCGGCGACCTGCCGGCGGAGTTCAGCGAGGCGCTGCGCTCCAACCGGGATCGCACGCAGGTCGGCGGCACGGTAGTCGCACTGCTCGCGGGCCGGGACCGGTCCCGGGTGGTGTTGCCGGCCTCGGAATCTGGCACCGGGGCGCTGAGGGTCCGGCAGCTCGAGAATCCGGAGCAGGCGGCGCTGCTCGACTGGCTCGGCCAGCAGCTTGCGGCCAGCGCCGACGGTGCGCGCTCCCGCAAGCTCCAGGAATTGCTCAATCTGGTTGGCGCACGCCGCACCCTGCTCGGCCGCCTGCGCCGTGATGCGCAGCTCAAGGCCTGGCTGGAGATCTGGCTCTACGTACACGTGCCCCTGTCGTTTGGGCTGCTGGCGGCGCTGCTCGCGCACCTGCTGGCGGTCTTTATCTACTGGTAGCACCGATGCGCGCACTGATCCGCTTCCTGCGCCGTGGTCCTGCCGGTGCCATTGACCAGAAGGACAAGCTCTACGACGGCGAGGCGGTGACGCTGGGGCGGGCGACGGACCAGGTCGTCCAGTGTAAGGATCGACGGGTCGCGCTGGCCCATGCGCGCATTCTTCTGCGCAGCGGCCACCCGGTCGTCCTGAGTCACGTGCCGGGCGGCGTGCTGGTCAATGGCACCCTGCAACGCGAGGCGCGGCTGCGCCTGGGCGACACGGTGACGCTTGGCGCCAACGTCCTGCGCATCCTGGAACCACCGGCGGGTTGCGACCTGGCGTTCAGCTTCGAGCTGGATGCGGAAGCGCGGTCCGACGACGTGGCGCCGGAACTGTTGCGACTCCGCCTCGCGGACCTCGGCTTTGCGAAGCGCCGCTGGTCCTGGGCACTTTTTCTCGGCGTGCTGCTCGTCTCACTCGCCATTCCGACGGCGGGCGTGCGGAGTCCGGACGTGCAGGCGACCTTGCGTGGTGGCTTTCTGCCTGATGATCACTTCTGGTCGCCGGGACCGCTCAGCCGTGTGCACGAGGTACTCAGCAGCCGGTGCGAAGCGTGCCACGAACGGCCTTTCCAGCGCGTGCGCAACGAAGCGTGCCTGACCTGTCACGCCACGAACCTGCATCAGCATGCCAACGCGTCGGCAAGCGCTCCTGATGAGACACGCTGTGCCAGCTGCCACAGCGAACATCACGAACCAGCCGCGCTCGTGCGGGAGAATCCGGCGGTCTGCGTGGATTGTCACGGGGACCTCAAGGCGGTTTCTCCGGCTACGAGAGTGACCACCCGGGTGACGGATTTTGCCTCCGGCCATCCGGCGTTCAGCGTGCCGCCGCGGGAAGTTTCCGGCCTCACGTTCCCCCATGACGTGCACCTTGACGAGGCGGGCATCCGCTCGGCAACCGGTGACACCGTACTCGGCTGCAGCGATTGTCATGTCCTGGAGCCTGGCGGTGCACGTTTCCGCCCCCTGCAGATGCAGCGCGACTGTGGCGATTGCCACCTGCTGGACTTCGATCCCGCGTACCCGGAACGGGTCGTACCCCACGGCGATGCGCAGGCCGTCACGGCCTTTCTGGTCGACTATTACAGCCGCCGTTTCCTGGAGAGCTACCTGGATCCGCTTGGACGTCCCGTGACGACGCGGCGCGCAGGACCAAAGCCGTCGGCAGCAGATCGCGAGCGACTGCTGCGCGACGCCCGCCTGCAGGCCGGACGTGTCACGCGCGATCTCTTCGAGCGCCGAAGCTGCGCCCAGTGCCACGCGGTAACGCCCACCGCGACCTCCGCCGGGGTGTGGCAGGTAGAGCCGGTGAAACTCAGATCGTCGTGGTTCCCCGACGCCACGTTCAGTCACGCTGACCACGGCACAGCGCTGACCCGTTGCGAGACCTGTCACCAGGCAAAGAGCTCCAGGGCCGCGACCGACGTGCTGCTGCCTTCCATCGCCACCTGCCGCGAGTGCCACGCGGGCGGTGAGGCCGGAGCCACGCCAGAGAACCGGATCACCAGCACGTGCATCCTGTGCCACGACTTCCACGCCGGGGACAAGCCGTTATGGACGGCCACGGCGCCTTCGCGATGACCAGCCTCCGTACGCAGGGCGGCAGCGTCCTGCTCGCGTTGCTGCTTGGCAGTTGTGGCGGAGGAATTGGGTCCGCGCCTGAGGGCGCTGAGGCGCCGGGTCCTCTGCCGTGCGACGGCAGCTGCGCGACTCCGGCCACCCGGCTGGGTGTCCCCGACGTGGAGCGGGTCATCGCCCAGGCTGTCGCCGAGGCGGACGCGCGCGGTGTCGCCGCCACCATCGCCGTTGTGGATCGGGTTGGCAACGTGCTGGGCGTGTTTCGGATGACGGGCGCTGCCGGCGGTGTCACGATCACTTCAGGCGCCAACCGGACCGGAGGCCTGGACGGCGTCAACATCGTTCCGGACACTCTGGCCGCGATTGCCAAGGCGATCACCGGCGCCTACCTGTCGAGTGAGGGCAACGCGTTCAGCACCCGCACCGCGAGCCAGATCATCCAGGAGCATTTCAATCCTGGCGAACAACTGGCACCCGGTGGACCGCTGTTCGGAGTGCAGTTCAGCCAGTTGCCCTGTTCGGACGTGGCTCGGCGCTGGAGCGGTGGACCGGCGGATCCGGGTCCGAAGCGCTCGCCGCTGGGCCTCGCCGCGGATCCTGGTGGTTTTCCCCTCTTTAAGCTGGGCACGCCCGTGGGTGGTGTGGGCGTGATTGCGGACGGTACCTACGGTCTCGACCGTGACGTCAGCGGACGGGATCTGGACACCGATGAACTGGTGGCGCTCGCGGCCTCGTTCGGCTTCGCGGCGCCGGCTGACCGGCGCGGCGAGCGGATCACCGCCGATGGCAAGACTTTCCGGTTCAGTGACGCGCAATTCTCCGATCTGCTGACCGCCCCAGCATCGGCGCCGGCGTTCGCAGTATTCGATGGCGTGCTGGGTGCACTTACCGCGGTACCGGGTTACACCGCCGGCACACTGCAGTCGGGCGTCGCCTTTGGCCAGCCCGCTTCGGGAGTGCGGCCCGACGCGCTGGACTTCCCGGGGCTCGATGCCTTCGTACTCGTGGATGGCGCCGACGCGCCGCGCTTCGCGCCGGTCGCCGGCAGTGAGGTCACTGGTGCGCTGACTGCGCCTGAGGTTCGAGAGTTGCTGGGGCAGGCGCTTAAGGTGGCCAACCGGGCGCGGGCGCAGATCCGGCGGCCGCTGAATTCCCCCGCGCGCGTGACGATCAGTGTGGTGGACTCGAATGGTGGCGTACTCGGGATCGTGCGCAGCCGGGACGCGCCCGTCTTCGGCATTGACGTGTCACTGCAAAAGGCGCGTACGGCGGCCTTGCTTTCGTCCGCCGGCGGGGGCGCCCTGCTGACTGCACTGCCGGAGGCGGTGTACCTCGACGGCGGGCTCAGTGTGCTCGCGACCAGTGCGCCGGGCGACTACGTCAGGGCTGCCCGGACTTTTCTCAATCTGCCAGCCGCCTTCACGGATGGTACGGTGGCTTTTTCGGCGCGGACTGCCGGCAACCTGGCCCGGCCGTTTTACCCGGACGGGGTCGAGGGCCGGGCGCCCGGACCTTTCAGCAAGGCACTGGAGGACTGGAGTCCGTTCTCTACAGGACTGCAACTAGACGTGGTCTACAACGCGATACTTCAGCACGTCAGCTTCGTGCTCGGTGTGGCGCCCGACGTGGCGCCAAACTGTGCCGGTGTCAGCGGCTTTGATTCGGGCTTCGTGGCTTCGGCGCCGGTCGGCCTGCTCGCCAACGGCCTGCAGATTTTTCCGGGCGGTGTGCCCGTCTATCGCGGCACCACCCTGGTCGGCGCCGTCGGTGTGTCCGGCGATGGCGTGGATCAGGACGACATGATCGCCTTTCTCGGCGTGGCTGAAGCCGGCTCCGCGCTCGGTACGCTCGGCAATGCCCCTGCGGATGCCAGGGCCGACACCCTCACGCCGTCCGGCGCGCGTCTGCGCTATGTGAATTGTCCGCAGGCCCCGTTCCTTGATTCCAGCGAGCAGGACGCCTGCGGTGGGCGCTAGGGTTCTGCTGCTGGGAGTGCTGATGCTGTCCGGTCCCGGTTGGGCGCTCGAGCCTTGTCCGGCTGACGGGGTTGTTGCTCCTGGCCGGCGCCGCGCCGGCGAGGAGACCCGTCCGTACGTGCCGACGCCGTGCAATCCCGCGGCACTCGCGCCACCGCCGGCTGGCGTGCTGCAGGACTTTGCAGGCTCTCCCGATCGGTGGCGCCTCGTGTCCCTGCTGGGTTACCCGGAGGATTTGCGTAACCCCTACCGGGGCAACAACTGGCTGAAGGGCGACCGGCCCGCCTTCGGTGAGGACTGGTTCGTCAGTCTCACCGGAGTCTCGGATACGGTGCTCGAGCTGCGCCGGCTGCCAACGCCGGTGGGTGGCCCGGTAACGGACGACCCGGGCAGGCTGGACGTGTTCGGTGCCGGGGAGCAACTGCTGCTCGCCGAGACGCTACTCATGGAAGCCGTGCTCTACAAAGGCAACACCGTCTTCATGCCCCCCGAATGGGAGTTCCGGATCATCCCGGCCTTCAACCTGAACTACGCCCGGGCTGGCGAGCGCGGGTTCCTTGAGGCGCCCGCCGATGCCGGCACGACGCGCAGCGACGGCACGGTTGGGCTGCAGGGCCTGTTCGTCGACAGGCACCTGCGCGACGTATCGGCGCGCTACGACTTCGACTCCCTGCGGATCGGCATCCAGCCATTTACCGCTGACTTTCGCGGTTTCCTCTTCCAGGACAGCCCGCTCGGCATCCGGCTGTTCGGGATTCGCGACAACAACCGGTACCAGTACAACCTCGCCTGGTTCTGGCGCCTCGACAAGGATACGAACAGCGGGCTGAACGCCATCCTGGACCGGGGCCTGCCGGCGATTCGCGACGATGAGGTGTTCGTCGCTAATTTTTATGCTCAGGACACGCCGGTGTCAGGTTTCACCTCCCAGGTAGTCGCGGTCTACAACCGCAACCGGGAAGGTGGCGACGTGCAGTACGACGACAACGGCTTCATTCAGCGGCCGGCGTCCATCGGCATCGAGCAGGGGCGGGACTACGACGTGCTGTACTTAGGCTACAACGGCGACGGCCATTTCCGCCGCCTGAACCTCAGCGTGTCGGCCTACGCGGCGCTGGGCGACGAGACGCGCAGCACCTTTGCGGCGGCTGGGGGCGACATCCGCGCCTTCTTCCTGGCAGCCGAGGCCTCCAAAGATTTCGACTGGATCCGCGCGCGGGTGTCGGCTCTCTATGCCAGTGGTGACGATGATCCCTTCGATGACTCGGCAGAAGGCTTCGATGCGATCTTTGAGAATCCGCTGTTCGCGGGCGCCGACACCAGTTTCTGGATTCGCCAGCCGGTGCCGCTGATCGGCGGCGGGCGCGTGGCGTTGTCGGGGCGCAACGGACTGCTTAACTCACTGCGTTCATCCAAGGAGTTTGGTCAGTCCAATTTCAATAATCCGGGTACAGTGCTTCTGGGCGTCGGCGCGGATCTGGATCTGTCACCGACCTTGCGGCTGAGTGGCAATGCCAATGAGTTGTGGTTCGCCGATTCCACCACCGTGGAAGTGGCACGCAACCAGGGCGGTATCGACGAGCACATCGGCCTCGATGTGTCGGTGGCGCTGACCTGGCGGCCGCTGGCGATCCAGAACGTCGTGCTGCGCCTGTCTGCCGCGGCGCTGCTGCCGGGGAAGGGCTATGAGCAACTGTTTGGCGACGAGGTCGCGTATTCGGTTTTGGGCAATGTGGTGCTGACGTACTGATGGCTGGGGGATCGCGCCTGAAGGCGCTCCTACTAGTGATCGCGGCGACGGGCGCGCAGGCCTCTACGGAGGAGCACGCGGTCGAGCGCGGCTGGGTGACGGCACCGTCGGCCCCCAGCTCCCAGTCTGCAGAGGCTGCCGCGGCGAAGAGCGTCGGCTGTCTCGACTGCCACACCGCCAGTGACGAGCCCACCATGCACGCCAGCCCGGCGGTGGTGCTGGGCTGTACCGATTGCCACGGCGGTGATGCTGGGGTCAGGCGGGCTTCTGTACTAAGAGAAGAAACAGTTACTTACAGGTCCTTGTTAAAGCAGGCTCACGTCCTGCCACGCTACCCCGGCGCCTGGGAACAGCAGGGCAGTGCCAATCCCGTTCGCAGCTACACGCTGCTGAACCGCGAGGCACCAGAGTTCATCCGCTTCATCAATCCCGGTGACTACCGGATTGCCCGGGAGGCCTGCGGCAGTTGCCACCTGCCGGTGATCGAGGCCGCCCTGCGCAGCCTGATGGCCACCAACGCGATGTTCTGGGGCGGGGCCGCTTACAACAACGGGATCCTGCCCTTCAAGAATTACCTGCTCGGCGAGGGCTACACGCGTGAGGGCGAGCCCGCGATTATCGAGAGCGCGGCGCTCGAAGACTTGGGTCTGACGCTTGCGGAGGCCCGCGACCGCGGGGTTCTCAGCCGGCTTTACCCGCTGCCGCGCTGGGAAAACCTGCAGGCGGCCGACGTCTTCCGCGTCTTCGAAGACGGGGGTCGCAATGTTCTCAACACCTTTCCCGAGACGGCGCTGCCGAACAGCGCCGGCCAGCTCCAGCGGCTGGAAGAGCCAGGCCGGCCCGACGTGAAGCAGTCGAATCGCGGCCCCGGAACGGGCGCACGCATCGCCGTGCCGGTGCTCAACATCCACAAGACCCGGCTCAACGATCCGCTGATGTGGTACCTCGGCACGAACGACCAGCCGGGTGACTACCGGTCGTCCGGCTGCTCCAGCTGCCACGTGGTGTACGCGAACGACCGCAACGTCTACTCGGCGAGTGTCTACGCCACTGCGGGCCATCGCGGGTTGACGCAGACCAGTGACCCCACGATTCCGAAGGACCAGCCCGGCCACCCGATCCGGCACGCCTTCTCCCGGTCTATTCCCACCAGTCAGTGCATGACTTGCCACATGCACCAGCCCAACATGTTCATGAATTCCTTCCTCGGCTACACCATGTGGGACTACGAGTCCGACGCGCCAGCAATGTGGCCTGCCGAGCAGCAGTACCCGGACGCCGGGCAGATGCGCAAGGTGCTGGACCGGAATCCGGAAGGCGCCGCGCCGCGCGGGAAGTGGGCCGACGAGGCGTTTCTGGCCGGGGTCTCGGAGCTCAACCCGCTACTCAAGGACACCCAGTTCGCTGATTACCACGGCCACGGCTGGAATTTTCGCGGCGTATTCAAGCGGGACCGCAAGGGCAACCTGCTGGACAAGGAGGGCGGCCTCGTCACGCCGGACGATCCGCAGAAATGGGGCAAGGCCGTGCACATGCAGTCCAGCCATGTGGATGCGGGCATGCAGTGCGTCGACTGCCACTTTGCGCAGGATGCACACGGTACCGGGCACCTGATGGCGGAGGTGGCCCAGGCCGTTGAGATCGACTGCAAGGATTGCCACGGGACCACGCGCGCCTACCCGACGCTCCGTACTTCAGGTCCTGCTTCCGGACCTAACGGGAACGACCTGACGACCATCCGGAACCCGGATGGCCGCAAGCGCTTTGAGTGGCGGGGTGGCGCGCTGGTGCAACGGTCAGCCGTGGATCCAAAGCTCGAATGGACAGTGTCGCTGGTGAAGGACTCGGTGACGCCCGGCAACGCCCGTTATAACGAGAAAGCCGCGCGTGCCAAGCTGATGTCCCGCAACACCCGGACGCAGTATTACGGCACGGACGTGGCGTGGAACGACCTCGCCCACAACGATGACGAGCTCGAGTGCTACACCTGCCACACCTCGTGGACGACGAGTTGCGGCGGCTGCCACCTGCCCATCGAGGCCAACTGGAAGACGGAGCGGCACCGCCCGGAAGGTGGGACATCGAGGAACTTTGCCACCTACAACCCGCAGGTCGCGCGCGAGGAGATCTTCATGCTGGGTCGCCGGGGCCCGGCCGAGGGTTACAAGGTAGCGCCGGTGCGCTCGTCGTCTGGGCTCGTGCTGTCATCGACTAACGCCAATCGCGAGCGCATCTACGTGCAGCAACCCCCCGTGGCCGCGTCCGGCTACAGCTCGCAGGCCATGAATCCCCACTACCCGCACACGGAGCGCAAGACCGAGACCAAGACCTGTTCAGACTGTCACCTGAGCGCCGCCGGCGACAACAATGCGATCCTGGCCCAGACCCTCGGGCAGGGCACCCAGTTCATCAATTTCCTCGGCCTGAACGCCTGGGTGGGCGAGGAGCGCGCGGTGACGGCCGTGCAGGTGACCGAATGGGAGGAGCCGCAGGCCGTCATCGGCAGCTACCTGCAGCGCTACGCCTATCCAGACTTCTTCAAGGCTCACGAACAGCGCGGCCGGTTGCTGCCGGTGATGGAGTCCCATCGGGCAGGCCGCGCCGGTTGTCTGCAGCTGCGGGGTGAGTACCTCTACGTCGCCGAGGGAGCGAAGGGGTTGCGCGTCTACGACGTGGCGGGCATCGCCAACAAGGGACTCAGCCAGAAAATCCTCACGGCGCCTTTTGGTCCACTGGGACAGGACACCAGCGTGGCGACGCCGAACGCCACCTGCGTGGCACTGGCCACCACGCAACCCGTGCACCCGCCCCGCAATCAGGGTGACCTGATGCGCCAGGACAACCTGGAGCAACCCTTTGCCTCGATCTATAGCTATGCGGTCATCACGGATGCGCTGGAGGGTCTAATCCTTATCGACATCAACACGCTGGCGGATGGGGAGTTCCGCAATAACTTTTTGAGACGGGCTTTGACCTGGGATGCGAATGGCACACTGAAGGGCGCCCGGCACGTGACCGTGGCGGGCAGCACGTTGTACGTCACCACGCCGGCCGGTGTGGCCGTGGTAGACGTGACCGTAGCGCTACAACCAAAGTTGCTGACACTAGTGCCGCTACCGGGTGCCCGGGCCAGCATGCAGCAGTTCCGCTATCTGTTCGTGACCGATGGCGAGGGCCTGAAGGTGATCGACATCACGCGTCCAGAACGAGCTCGACTTGTACCCGGGGCCGTCGTTCCCCTGAGGGATGCGCAAAAGGTCTTTGTCTCCCGGACCTACGCCTTCGTGGCCGCGGGAGTCGAAGGCCTGGCAATCGTCGATGTGGAAAAACCCGAAGCACCGAAGCTGTATCAGCTGTTCAATGCGGGTGGTGCGCTGCGAGACGCACGGGACGTGGTCGTCGCCTCGACCAACGCCTCGCTGTTTGCCTACGTCGCTGACGGCGCCGAGGGGCTGAAGGTCCTGCAGCTGACGGCACCCGACACCCAGCCAAATTTCTACGGTTTCAGCCCGGAGCCAAAGCCGCAGGTGATTGCCTGGCGGAAAACGAAGTCCCCCGCGCTGGCGCTGTCACGGCCGCTGGAGCGGGACCGCGCCGTTGACGAAAGCGGTGGCCAGGTCGCTGTCTTTGGTCGGCGCGGGTCCCGGCCGTTCCAGGCGGACGAGATGCAGCGGTTGTACCTGGATGACCAGAGGTCACCCTGGGTCGTCCTGGATTGAGGGCGGGTACGGGCGCTGTGGCTGGCACTCGTGTGGCGCCGAAATCACGCAATTCGGTAATCATGTCTGCCTTGCCAACGGGGTATAATTCCGCGGTCCCTACCGCGCCTGTCGCAGGCGTACAACAGGAAATAAGTCCGGGGACCTCAGAGTATTGCCATGTCTGCCCAGGCACTGACCTCCGGCGTGCTGATGGATGTGTCCGAGTCCTGGATCGAAAAAATCCGGCGGTCGGACTCCGCCGATGTCCGGCTGGTCGTTGACCGGCTGTTCGACAGGCCGGTTACCTACAGCCACTGGCTGTCGTTTCACTACGACCTTATGAAGAAGGTCGCCGCCGGCCACACGTCGAAGGAGCAGTTGCTCCGACTGCGAAAGACCAGTTTCAGCCTGCTGCACCGGCAGGCATTGTTCGAGCATATCCGTACAGCCAGGGTTACCGGGTCTGACCGTGAGGTGCTCTTTAGCGCGCTGCATGCATCCAGGAGCTATGCCAAGGCCGTCCTGGCGGAACACGGCCGTTTTCTCGAGTCGAATTCGAGCCTCTTCTGCACGGACTACCTCGAGTTGTTCATCCGTAACGATACCGCCTTCGGCGCCGCATTCGCGGATTACCGCACCCAGTACATGGAGTTCTTCGCCATCTACTGCGGCTGGGTTATTGCCGAGTATCGCGGGGATGATTATTGCCTGACCCCGGTGATTCCTGAAATCAAGATGCAATTGCTCAGCCTGCAGAGGCGCATCGTGGCGATGCCGGATGGTGCAGTCAGCCGCGGGGTGTGGGGGTCAGATTCGGGTGATCGCCCGCAGCGACGACGCGCTGGTGATCCGCGGGATTCCGGAGTGTGGAGAAATGAGCTGCTACCCGTTGTTCGTGAATTAAGGCACTGATGACGTCAGTGGATTTACTGGCGTCATCCGGGTAATGCCAGCAAGGCCAGTTCAGGCCCCGACGCTTAAGCGTGCTGCCACGCGCTCGTACCAGCGCCTGAGTCCGGGCCTGGTTTGCTGCGGGTTGATGTCGACCCAGCCGGCGAAATCGGTGGTCACAAACAGGCTGATGTCCGCAAAGGAAAACTCGCCGCCTGTCAGGTACTGCTGACGGAGCAACTGCTGCTCGACGCGATCGAAGAACTGCTCGGTTCGCTGGCGGCCACGGTCCACGAGCGCCGGAATCTGCGGGTAGGCGACCGGCCCCGGAAACACATGGTTTTTGAACCCGGGCGACAGGTTGCGCAGCACCTCGGCGACGGCAGCGAGGCCGTCATTCTCGACAATATTCGTCCACATCAGGATCAGTGCTTCCTGGCGGGGCGTCCCGCCAAACAGGCGCGGTTCCGGCTGCAGGGATTCCAGGTACCGGCAGATCGCGACGCACTCGGTCAGGCAGGTGCCGTCTTCCGTTTCCAGCACGGGTACCGTGCCGCCCGGGTTGATGGCCAGAAATTCCGGCGATAGCTGCTCCCGGCGGAACAGATCCACGTTCACCAGGGGTATCCGCAGCTGCTTCTCCGCCAGGAAGATGCGCACCCGCCGGGGATTCGGCGCCCGGTCGAAGTCGAACAGGCGCATGCTTAGGCGCGGATTCCCGGCGGCAGCAGTGCTTACCGTCGGCGCTTGCGCGCGACGCCGATGAAACCGACCAGCCCGGTGCCGAGTAGCCATACCGCGGCGGGTGCCGGGACCACTGCGACATCGCCCGGATGCACGGCCCAGGCATAGAGGCCGCTGGTCTTGTCAGTGCTGTTCTGGAGACCGCTGGTGGAGACGGTTGAAGAGAAGCTCCACGCGTTGCCGGTGCTCAGCGTGTACGTCGTCGACGACCAGTAGCGGCCCGCCTGGACGTTGGCAAACAGCGCGGTGTTGGTCAGGCCAGAGCCCGACTGGCTGACGCACAGGCTCGTGGTGGAGGTCACGGGATCGCAGACACTCCTGTCGCCCAGCGTGTTGTAAAACAGGTGTGCCATCTCGCTCGCCGTGCTGCCGGCAAACAGCGTGCCGGGAGCGCTGATGTTATGGCCCAGGTCCTCGGTGCCAATGTTCGAAAAGGTCGCATCGTCCGCCGTGGTGCCATCGACCGGACTGACCGTGGGCAGCCGCCAGCCCGTGATGCCGTTGATGTTGAGGCCGGCCGCCCAGGTGTTGGCAGTGGCCCAGACCATCAGGCCGTCCGCGTCAAAGCCACTGGTCTGCGCGAGATTGGCATTTGCGAGCCAGGTGATGTTCAGGACCGTATCGTAGTAGGCCTCGATGGTGGCGGCATTGCCGTCGAGGTCACGGCTTTGCAGTGTGCTTTCCCAGGTGCCCTGGCCGCTCACGGGCACGGCGTTGGCAAAGGGCGAAACACTTAGGGCGGCGACGAAAAGGGCGGTGAGTGGCCCGCGGATTTGAAGCACCATGGTCTTTACCCCTGCATATTGTTATGTGTAGGTGCGGCATGGTGGCGCCGCCGCGAACAGGGTGTCAAGCGGGGGTGGCGCCGGGTTGGCATCCGGGTGAACATAATGTCTCGTAGGGCTTTTCGCTGAAGGACCTCTGCTGCGCCACCCAACGGTTCTGCTGCTGCTCCTGCTGGTCGCGTGCGCGCCAGCACCGCTGCGCCCGGGCGCTCCAGCGCAAGG
The DNA here is from genome assembly GCA_031395645.1 of Gammaproteobacteria bacterium. Lineage (GTDB taxonomy): Bacteria > Pseudomonadota > Gammaproteobacteria > Steroidobacterales > SHZI01. The sequence continues at coordinate 156,708 of JANNJM010000087.1, forward strand.
CGTTGCCGCCGTGGCAGCGCCCGACGAATTCGGCGCTGCAGTTGCCGATGCGGTGCTTGCCCGCGGGGGCAACGCGATCGACGCGGCAGTCGCCACGGCCTTCGTGCTGGCGGTGACCTACCCTGAGGCGGGAAACCTGGGCGGCGGTGGCTTCATGACGATCTATCACGAGGGCACGCCGGCCTTCCTCGATTATCGCGAGACCGCGCCGCTGGCTTCGACACGCGATATGTACCTGGACGCTGCGGGCACTGTTGTCCCCGGCGCCAGCATCGTTGGCCTCAGGGCCGCCGGCGTGCCGGGCACCGTGGCAGGGCTCTGGATGGCGCATCAGCGGTTCGGACGTCTGCCCTGGTCAGGACTCGTTGCACCGGCGATTACCCTGGCGCGCGACGGATTTATCCCATCGGTCCACCTTGTAAATCGCTTGGGGGACGAACGCGGTGCATTCGCCGGTCTCACCAATTTCGACAAGTTCTTTGGTGCCGTCCAGGCGGGAAACGTTTTTCGCCAGCCCGAACTCGCGGCAACCCTGGAACGCATCGCCACGCAGGGCGCGGGCGGTTTCTACCGTGGGGAGACCGCCGATCTCATCACCGCGCAGATGGAGCGGGGCGGCGGTCTGATCACGCCCAGGGATCTTGCGGAGTATCGCGCGCTCTGGCGCAAGCCACTGGCGGCGGACTGGCGCGGCTACAGGCTCATTGCCGCACCCCCGCCCAGTTCCGGCGGCTTTGCGCTGATCCAGCTCCTCGGTATGAAGGACGTGCTCGCAAGCCAGTTTGCCGGTCTGGAACAGAACTCCACACAGTACGTGCACCTCGTCGCCGAGATGGAAAAACGCGTGTTCGCGGATCGGGCCGAGTACCTGGGTGACCCGGCCTTTGTCGACACGCCGGTGACGAGGCTCATCGACCCGCGCTACATCGCACGACGCGCCGCCGAAGTGCGCCCGGACGGCATCTCACCGCTTGCGGCCGTGCGGCCGGGGCTCGAAGAAGGCCGCCACACGACGCATTTCTCGATTCTCGATGGCAAGGGGAATGCTGTCGCGAACACCTATACCCTGAACGGCTGGTTCGGCAACGGCGTGGTTGTCGAAGGCGCAGGCTTCCTGCTGAACAACGAGATGGACGATTTCAGCGTGAAGCCCGGCGCGCCCAACCTCTATGGCGTGGTCGGTGGCACCGCGAACGAGATCGCACCCGGGAAGCGCATGCTGTCGTCCATGTCGCCAACGATCCTGCTGCGTGACGGGCACGTGGCGATGGTGGTTGGGACGCCGGGCGGGTCGACCATCTTCACGTCGGTATTCCAGACGGTCATCAACATTCTGGACTTCGGCATGACGCCGCAACAGGCGGTGGCGGCGCCGCGCTTTCATCATCAGTTGCTGCCCCCGGACGAAGTGATCTACAGCCCGTGCTGCGCGCTGCCGGAAGCGACGATCACGGGCCTTGAGGAGCGTGGCTATGCGCCACGGCCCAGCGACTGGGAGTTCGGCGACGTACAGCTGGTCTGGGTCGATTCAGGTGGAAAAGTGAGTGCTGGCACTGATCCGCGCGGCCGGGGCGAGGTTCGCATCCGATGATCAATACCCCCGCCGGCAATCGACGACTAGGCCCCATCGAGTTGATGCCGGGCGTCACGCCCGGCAATGCGCTCGTCAAGCTGCTGGCCGCCTTCGTTGGCATTGGCGCCCTGTCGGGGATCGCCATCCTGCAAAGCTACATCTTCAATGCGCACCTGCATATTCCGCGCGGCGAACAGGGCACGCTGGCTGGCAATCTGGCCTTCTGGTCCGAGGTGGTCGGCCTGCTGTTGTTCTTTCCCTTCGGCATCGCGGCCGATCGCATCGGGCGACGGCCGGTGCTGTCCTTCGGCTTCGTGATGCTGGCGCTCGGCTGGGGCCTGTACCCGTTCGCGACCACGGCCAACGAGTTGCTGGTCTATCGGTTCATCTATGCGGTGGGGGCGGCGGCCACGGCCGGCATGCTCGCCACGCTGGTCAATGACTATCCGGTCGACGGCTCGCGCGGCAAGCTCATCGGCGCCACCAGCATGATGAACACGTTGGGCACGATGTTCATGGCCGGCGTGGTCGGGCAGATTCCGCACCTGCTCAGCCAGCGCGGTTACGACGCTGTCACGGGCGGCCGGGTCATGTTCCTCACCGGCGCCGCGCTGTGTGCAGTGCTGGCCCTGGTCAGCGCGAGGGGCCTTAAGGCAGGCACGCCCGCAGGCCGCAATGCGCGCGCGCCGCTCGGCATGCTGGCAGGTAGCGTGGCGCGCGCGCTGCGCAATCCACGCATCGCACTGGCCTACGCCGGGGCGCTGGTGGCACGCTCGGATGTGGTTATCAAGGGCCTTTTCTTAAGCCTCTGGGCGATCCAGGCGGGGCGGGCGGATGGCTTGAGCCCGGGTCGCGCGATGGCCCAGTTCGGCACGATGATCATCATCATGTACGTCGTCTCGCTGGTATCGGCGCCCGTCTTCGGCTGGTTCATCGACCGGGTGCACCGCGTGACCGCGATGATTGTCGCGCTCAGTACCGCGGCGACGGGCTACCTGTCCATGTGGTTCCTCACCTCACCGCTGGATATGCAGATGATTCCGTTGCTCGTGCTGCTCACGCTGGGCACGGGCTTCATGGTCAAGGCCAGCATGGCCCTGATTGGCCAGGAGGCACCCGTGCGTGAGCGCTCCAGCGTGATCGCCGGCAGCAGCATGTGCGGCGCGGTCGGCATCATTATCTTTACGGGCGTCGGTGGGCGACTCTTCGACGCCTGGGGTCCGTGGGCGCCGTTCGTACTGGCGGGCGCCTACCAGGCGGTACTGCTGGTGGCAGCGGTCGTCGTGCGCGTCATGGCGCCGGGCACGGCACGCGAGGCCTCGCGGGTGAGCCACTGATCAGTCGGGGCTTTTCTCAGCCACGGAAATCCAGATTTCCACGTCATCGTGGCCGGCGCGCGCCGCCATGTGCCGCTCATGCACTTCAAAATCCGGGGTATGGGCTGACTGATAGCCACTACCTGGGAGCCACTCCCGCATGATGCGTTCCCAGGTCATCAGCAGGGTGGACTTAGGCCCGCCATGCACGAACACGGCGTAATGCTGGACGGGTATGCGCATGCGGCCCAGCTCGGCAGGCAGTCCCGCAAAGGAGTCGACTGCAACCCCGCACATGAACTCAATCCCGGACGGGTCGTGGCCGCACATGACGCCATAGAGAGATGCCCCGACCTGACCGAGAATTCGCCCCAGAGCCTCGAGCGCCCGCCATTGCTCGGGAATGTGGCGCCCGGATTCAGTGAACGGGTGGTGTCGCCGCAATCCGGCGAGCAGCAGGGCATGGCCGTCTGAGTAGCGCACGGGTGCAAACACGTTCACGATCTGTAGGTCCTCCGGTTACGTTAAGAGCCGAGCCGGGATCCTGGCCCGATCAGGGTATATTGTGGCTCGCGCGGCCAACCAGCATCGCGTTTTCGTGGGGAATCGCCAGGTGCCTTGCACACAGTCGAAATTTGTCCGGAAGTCACCCGGTTCTGTGGCCGGACGGCTGCTGTGCCTCGCTGCACTCCTGCAGCCCGGGCTGGCCGCCGCTGACTACTATGACGATATCGGCTTTCGGCAGCTGCAGACGCTGCTTGGTGCTGCAACGCCCGCGGGGGCTTCCGTCCGCGTGATGCAGGTCGAGGGTTCGCAGCTGGTCAACGGCGTTCAGACCTGGGCGCCAGACCCCCGCGTTGCAGAGTTCAGTGGCAAGAGCATATCGGAGCTTTCCGGCGCACCTGGCGGCGCATACACCACCCACGCCACGAACGTCGGCATTGGGTTTTACGGCAACAGCACGTCGATCGCCCCCGATATCACGGTAATCAGCGTCTACTCTGCCGATGACTGGATACGCGGCGGGTTCCTGAGATCAGTGGGTACCAGTCAGGGGCAGCCCCTGTTCTCTGCGGCGCGGGTGGGTAATCACAGCTGGATCGGTGCGTTCCCGGCTTACAACACGGACATCCTGGAGCGTCTGGACTGGGTAATCGGGCGCGATGAACTGGTGACGGTGGTTGGCCTCAACAACGGCGATCCGAACCAGCCGCTGCTCTGCGGGGCCTACAACGTGATTTCCGTTGGGCGCACGGACGGCGTGCACGGCCGGGGTACCGTGGCCGTCGACAGCATTTATACCGCCGGCCGCATTCGCCCGGACCTCGTGGCACCCGCTGCCACCACGAGTGACGCGGCGCCCAGGGTGGCCGCTGCCGCCAGTCTGCTGGTCCAGTCAGGGCACGCAAATGCCGGGCTCTCGACCGATCCCTTTTCCCAGTCGGTGGTGAACCGCGCCGGCAGCACGCTCGGCACGGTCCGCAACGCCGAACGCAGCGAGGTCGTCAAGGCGGCGCTGATGGCCGGTGCGACCCGCTCGACGGCCAATACCTCGGCGCCAAATATTGTGGACTACCGTCTGGCGCCGGCGAACCAGGCACCCAATGGGCTCGACGTGCGCTTTGGCGCGGGCCAGCTCAATATCCGGAACAGCCATCAGATCATCGCCGCCGGTGAACAGAACAGCCTGGAAGACCAGCCGGGCGGCGGTGGTGCGGTGGGCGCACAGGGCTGGGACTACGATTTTCGGTTTGGCGGCGCCACTGGCACCAACAACAGCACGGCCACCTACTACCTGCCCATGCCTGCCACCGACGGCACACTGTCGGTGGCCCTGGTCTGGAATCTCAAGATTGCGGCCGGTACCACGAACAATTTCGATGGGACAGCCACCCGGTTCAATCTGGACCTGTCGCTGCAGGATGTGACGATCCCGGCGAGTCCCGTGACGGTCGCGACCTCCCAGAGCACTACCGAGAACACGGAAAATATCTGGCAGCCGATGGTGGCAGGCCGCCAGTACCGGCTGCTCGTGTCGCGGCCCGTTAGTCAGGCGGCCTTTGACTGGGACTTTGCGCTGGCTTGGCACACCGACCTCTTGCCCGCTCTCGACACGGACAGCGATGGCGTGCCCGACGCGGCGGATAACTGTACCGTACTCGTCAATACCGACCAGCTCGACGCGGACGGTGACGGCTATGGCAACCTCTGCGATGGGGATCTCAACAACAGCGGATTCGTTACAGCGGCGGATTTCGGCCTGCTGCGTGACGTACTCGGCCAGGCGGCGTCGGCGAGCCCGATGGCCGCCGCCGCGGACCTGAATGGCAGCGGGGCGGTAACGACAGCGGACTTCGGCCTGCTCCGCGCCATGCTCGGCACCGCGCCGGGACCGTCCGGCGTCGCCCCTTAGAAGTACCCCGGGTGTTTGGCATCCAACAGGCGCCAGTACCCGCCAGCTCACTGCTCAAGACTTACCGTGAGGGTCCCAATCCTGCGGCCTGGGAGCAATTCAGCGATTGCTTTACGACCACGGTAGGCCGGCCTGTGGCGCTCGGGGAATTCGTCTATGCCTTCTACACGTCCCCGGTCTTCAAACTCGAACGGGCCATACTCCGCCTGGTGAAGCTGCCGTCGACCGATACCGAGGCGCGGGCGGTGGCGGAGGGTACGGGCCAGACGTTTGCTGCCTGGCGCGTCGGCCATCGCACCGGGACCCAGCTGCTGATGTGCGATGTCATGGGCCGCACGCGCTCCTGGTTCGCGGTGCTGCCGTCCGGGACGCCAGACCAACCAGCCACGGTCCTGCAGTTTGGCTCCGGGATTGCCGCGACCATCGACGCCGCTACCGGGCAGCGCCGCCGAAGCCTCGGGTTCAGGCTGCTCGGCGGTTTTCACATTGCCTACTCGCAGGTGTTGCTGCGCGCGGCGAAGGCGCGGCTCTAGAAGCTATACTGCCGGCTTCTCGTCAGGTGCTGCCATGTCGCGCAAATCCCGCAAGGGCTACTACGTCGCGGGCGAGTTCGTCGCCGCCGGCAGCGAGCTCGACCAGCAGTTTCGCACGGAGCAGAAGGGTACCGAGGCGCCGAGCCGGACGGAGCGAAAGAACGCCAGCGAGGACCTGCAGAAAATCGGGGAAGACCTGCTGACCCTGCGGGCGGACCTGTTCGCGGCACTGCCGTTGCCCGAGAAACTCCGGGACGCGATCCTCGATGCCCGGCGCATCACCAACTTCGAGGCGAAGCGAAGGCAGAAACAGTTCATCGGCAAGCTGATGCACCGTCTGGACCCCGTGGCGCTGGAGGCCGTCTCGACGGCGCTAAGGCTTCAATACAGCCAGTCGGCGCAGGAGACTCTGATGCTCCACCGGGCCGAGAAGTGGCGCGACGCACTGATCGCTGACGACGACCGGCTGGGGGAGTGGCTGCGGGAGTTCCCGGAGACTGACGCGCAGCAACTGCGGGCCCTGATCCGCCAGGCGCGCAAAGATGCGAGGGAGGCCAGGCCGGAGGAGGGCCCGCGGCTGGGGCGCGCCTACCGGCAGATCTTTAGCCTGGTACGGGCGGAGCTTGGTCGACCCGCAGCGTAGTTAGTCCGCCGCGCCGCCGAACCGCACCTTCCCGAGAATACCGAAGGTACGGAGGCTGGGGTAGGTAACCGACAGGCGGAAGGGCGGAAAGTCATCAAAGTTGGACGCGGCCCTCACATCCGTCGGGTTCTCTTGCCCCGAGATATCGGAATCGTTGGTGAAGTAGATATCGCGGAACGCCGCGATGGGACTGTTGTTCTCAAACAGGTTGCGGACCCAGAGTTCTACCGTGACTTTTTTGCTGGGGGACGTGAACCCTGTGCGCAAATTGACGTTGGTGCGCGACGGCAGCCAGGCCTGATTTTCGTTGCCCACGAAGATCTTGCCCAGGTAGTTCGCATCCGCCCGCGTGCTCCAGGACCAGTCGCCAGCCACCTCCCGTTCGTAGGTGAGAGACGCGCTGGCAGTCCACTCGGGCTGGCGCATCTGCGTGTTGCCCGACAGATCGCCGGAAATCAACCGGCACTGCTTGTCCTTCTCGATTTGCTCTTCCTCGGGCAAGGCCTGGATCGCCGCCGGCACGCAGCTCGGCTCTTTCGTGTAGAAGCCGGGAAACAGCGCGTAGCTGTCCTGGGCCGCGTCCTTCAGCTGGGAATCCGTCCAGGCCGCTGTCAGGCGCCCGGTCAGGTTGTCGGTCATGGCCAGATCCGCAGTCATCTCCCACCCCCAGACCCGCGCGTCGCCCGCATTGACGTTCAACCCGGTGGGCTGCTCAAACAGCCGGCCGGAACCGGGGGACCGCTCGGTCAGCTGACGGAGGACGATGTCGTTCCAGTCGTTGTAGAACACCGCCATGTCGAGGCCGATGCGCCGGTCGGCGCTGTACCCCTTGATGCCGAGTTCGTAGGCAAGCAGCTTCTCTTCATCAAATCTGTTGATGACCACTTCGGGCTCGGCGACGAGGTCGTCATTGAGGACATCCGCCTCGAGGAGTTGGACGCCACCGGGCTTGTCACCCAGGGCCACCGAAGCGTAAGCCATCCATCCGCTTTCGAGTTTGTACTGAAGACCGAGACGGCCGGTGGGAATCTTGAAACGTGCAGAGGCCTGCGTTGTCACAGGGGCCAGTGCCCGGAGATCGTAGTAGTCGTCACCGCAGGCAGTCACGTCCGGGTCATTGAAGGGGAACACGCTGGGGTCGTTGCTACCGAAGCGGGGATTCAGGGCGTCGCGCGGCTGCGAGCAGCGCTGGTACTGGTAGAGTTCGCCACGCAGGGATTCGTGCGTGAAGCGGATTTCCGCACGGGCTGTCAGTGCTTCCGTGATGTCGAAGTCCATCGCCCCGAACACGGACCAGGACTCGGTCTTTTCCTGCTGGCTGGCACGAATCAGTGGGTCGACCGCCCCATCGACTGTGAAGGGCAGGATGGTACCGTCTGGGGCGATCGAACTCGTCGACGTGCCGAAAATGTAGGAACCGATGGCGAGCGACGTGGGGTAGGCCAGGGGACCCAGACCGATGTCGGCGATGGATGCGGGCAGTGGCGTTGTGGCGACAGGTGCGCCCGGGAAGTCGGTCTGTTTGACACCGAAGTAGTACAGGCCTGTGGTGTAACGCAGCCGTTGGTCCTGGGGCCCCGTGAAGCGGATCTCCTGGCTCCATTCCTCCGTGGTGGTGCCGTTTTCGACGTTGATGAAGCCCATGGGGGTGTAGGAGAAATCCGGACCGTTGCAAAAAGGCGGGGGTGCGCTGGTGGTGGCGCCCGGGCAAAAGACGAAGGGTAAGGAAGAGCCGGAACTGCGGTTGAAGTCCGAAACACTGTCCTGTTCCGTGTCGGAATATCCGGTCAGGAACGTGAAGGTGCCGAATCCCGCATCCCAGGCGACGTTCAGGTTGCCGCGGAGGAGATCCCGGTTCTCGCCGACCGCCAGGGCATTCTTCGGTAGCGAATCGCTGGTGATCGAGTTCGGCAGCGACACCCGGTTCGGAAATTGCGCCGGATCCAGGGCATCCGGCAGCGCCGCCAGACCGGGAACCGCGCCGCACCAGTTCTGCAGGCGTTCGAAGGGCCCGTTCGTGGCGTTTTCAGTGGTCGTCTCGACCTGGTCCTCGCAATTGGCTGGCAGCCCGCCGACCACCGGTTCGTCGATCTCGTCGTTGGACGAATACAGGCCCAGATTGATGTCGAGGCTGTCTGCCGGTTGCCACCGGAGACGCCCCTGCAGGCTGCGGTAGCGATAGCCGCCAATGTCGTTTTCCGGTGCGAGCGTGTTGTCGTAGGACCCGTCCCACTCGTCATACATGGCCGAGATGCGGCCGGTGAGGTCATCGCGGAAAATCGGTCCACTGACCTGGCCCATCACCCGCTGCTTGCCGCGGTTGCCAACCTCGGCCTCCGACTTCGATTCGAAATCGTCGCTGGGCGCTTTGGTGACATAGTTGATTGCGCCGGAGAATGCATTGCGGCCATATAGGGCGCTTTGTGGGCCCTTGACGACCTCGATGCGCTCCACATCCAGCTGGCTGAAGTTGAGTCCCTCCCGCCCGGAGACGTAAACGTTGTCAACGAAGATTGCCACGGCGTTGACGCCGAAGATGTCCTGAGGAACCACACCCCGAATGATCGGTACCGGCAGGTTTTCGCCGAAGGCATTGAAGAACGACAGGCCGGGCGTCAGATTCGCCACGTCCTGCAGGCTGCTGATGCCAGCGGCCGCGATCGTGCCGGAGTCGAACGCCGTGATCGCCAGCGGCACGTCCTTGAGCTTTTCCTCGATCTTGCGGGACGTGACCACAATTTCCGTGAGTTCCTGGGCCTGACTGGTCGCCGGAACGCTCACTCCGGCCAGGGATACCGCGAGAATTGCAAGCGCCATGCCACTGAGGCGCCGGCCCCGACCCGTGTTCTCAATCGTCATGCCAAAGCCCCCCACAGTCCCGAAAAGCATGCCCGCGACAGGCGTCGCGGGCGCTTGGTCATCTCGCTCTATAAGGCGGCTCGCCGCCTGCGGCGTATCAGCGGCAGCCCGGCCAGCAGCGCCAGGCTCCAGAGATCGACAGCTCCGGCGCTCGGCAGGCTCACCCCACTGCCGCCACCACCACCGCCACCACCGGTGATCGTGAGGCTGATGGTGCCGGTGTCACTCTGGCCCGCGCCGTTCTCATCCGTGATGGTCACGACGCAGCTGTCGCCGCCCGTCGAACCGGCGTTCGGCGTGTAGGTCACCGACGTACCGGCGAGTGCGCAGGTACCTTTTGTGGCCTGGCCGGTCACCGCCAGGGTGTGCTGTGCCAGTGTGCCGTTGCCGGGCGTGAAGACGAGCGCGAGGGGCGCCGAAGCCGTACCCGAGGCGGTCGTGATCGTCCCGTTGGCCAGCGTCGGTGTAACCGCAGGGATGGTTACCGTGACCACCCCGGAATCAGTTTCCCCGTCACTGTCCGTAATTACGTAGGTGAAGGTGTCCGTGCCCGTGAAGAACGCTGCGTCGCTAACCGTGTACGTGATCAGACTGCCGACGCCGACGACCGCCGTACCTTTCGCTCCCTGGGGATTGATTACTACGGTACCGGCATCACCCAGACTGCCACCGGCTCCGGGCGCCGTGAAGCCACCCGTCGCGTTCAGGGGGGCAACACCTGCGGTCGAGATCGTGATCGCACCGACCTTCGCATCGGGGACCGCGTTGTTGACCGTCACGGTCACCACGCCGGAATCGGTCAACGTGCCGTCCGTCATCTGGTAGGTGAAGGTCTCAGTGTAGGTCGGTGTGCCCAGGGCAGCCACCGGCGTATACGCCACGGTCTGGCCTGCCGCCGCACCCGGGGCAGCGGCAACCGCACCGCCGCCCTGATTCGGCGGGACCACGATCGTCACCGTCACCGGATCCGTGAAGCCCAGATCGTTTGCGCCGATGGGGATGCTGGCCCCAGTGTTGAGCCTGGTCGTGGCGCTGTCGTCATTGGCCCCGAAGGCCAGGATGTTGATGCTGACCGTTGCCGAGTCAGTGGTGACGTTGTCCGCGTCGGTCACCGTGTAGACGAAACTGTCCGCGCCCGTAGTGCCCACGTCTGCTGTGTAGTTGATCCTGATAGCAGCCTTGGTGCCCGGTGATCCGACGACGGTGGCGGTGCCCTTGGTCGGAGGCGTGGTGACCGCAACGATCACTGGATCGGCAAAGGCGTTATCGTTGGCCAGTACGTTGATCGACTCCGCCAGGCCCGTGCGCGCCTGGATCGGACCGTCGTCGATCGCGTCTGGCACTGCGACGAACGTCATGTAGTTGGTACTGGGAAGCAGGATGTCGATCCCATTGGAAATCCGCAGCGTGCCGCCCGGTGTCGTCGTGGTGTCCGCCAGCTTGGTGTAGAGGCCAAAGCCGCCGTCGACCGCGTCGCAGCCGCCGGCAGCGCCAGCCGTCTGGAGACCACGCGGATTGCCTGTGCTCGAGTCATCGCCGTTGACAAGATCCAGGCCATTGACAGTGCGCTGGACGCAGTTGAAATTACCACCCACGTTGTAGAGTGCCAGGCTGCTGTTTACGAAGTCGAAACCCGTGCTGGTGTTCAGGCAGCCATTCGCGCCCACGCTGGCCAGGAAGGTACCTTCCACGCAGTTGTAACTCGTGGCACTCGTGATCGAGTTGGTGAGGTCGATAACCAGGTCAATGACCCGATCGTTGATGACGGGCGAACCCTGGGGATTGCTGGCGAGATGCGATGTGGCTTCATACCGACCCGTGTTGGACAGCACCTGGGTCGCGGGATTCCAGTCCCAGACGGCGGTAGAGCCGGTGACGCCGTTATCGCCCGCCCATATCGTCGTGGTGTTCACGCAAGGCGCTGAGAATGGCGGCGAGCCAGGACAGGTCTTCCAGATGAGCGTGCTTAGTGTGCCGCTGTTGCTTCTCTGGTTGTGGGCCTGAAGGACGACCGTGTAGGCGCTTGCGGCGTTGGCCAGAGCGAGCAGCACCAGTGGCAATACTAAAAGAAGCGCTTTTTTCATGAAGGTATCCTCAAGCGAAATTGGGAGGTTGCGGCCAATACCAGCAGTCATCAGGGCTTGGCGCCACCGAAGCTGTACTGCAGACCGAGATTCACCGCCAGCAGGTCGCCGGCATTGGCGTCGAACCAGTCGAGATCCGCCCGGATCGCCAGGTGCTCGCTCACCTCAATGGAGGCTCCGGCACCGGCCACCAGGCCGCGCTCGGAGGAGCTCGAGAGATTGCTGCCAGCAAGCGACAGCTCATCGTCGAAGTCGTAGAAGCCGGCCTTGACGAACACCTGCACGTCGTCGGCGGGCATCGGCACGAACAGCAGGCCCTGGGCGGAAAAGCCACTGAACGAGAGCTTCAGTTTTCCCGGCAGGGATGCGTCCTTTGAGTCGTCTTCGAAATCGCCCGAGTAGTGGTACGCGCCCTCAACGCCGAACCACTGGTTGAACTGGTACTGGCCGTAAAGCTTGAAGCCGACGGCATTGTCGTCGATGAACTTGTCGCCAAGGAGGGCGTCAGGCACGTCGGTACCCTGGAATTCCCCGAAGCTCGCGGCCACGCCGGCGCGCAGCCCCGGTACCTCGTGACCCGCCTGGGCTGAAAAGCTGACCAGGGCAAGCAATCCGAGCAGTGCCGTGCGTTGCATTTCCAAAGTCTCCTGCAGTGGCTGAAACCCCGCGTGACACCGGGGCAAGCTGTTGTTCTTGGTTAAATTTGCCGGCCGCACTCGTGCGACGAGTCAGTGGACCAGCGCCCCCAGAGCGTCCGAAGTATACGACAGCCGCGTACCTCGTCAATAAAGGTACTGGAAAGTACTTAAGAGGGTCGCGCGGCCGGGTGCATGCTCAGTTCTTGAGTCGATAGCCCGTCCTGAAGATCCACCAGATTGCGGTCAGGCACAGGCCCAGGAACACGAGGATCATCCCCAGGCTGATCCCCACGCCGATGTCCGAGATGCCGTAAAAGCTCCAGCGGAAACCGCTGATCAGGTACACGACCGGATTGAAGAGTGCGACCGTCTGCCACACCGGCGGCAGCATGTTGATGGAGTAAAAGCTGCCGCCGAGGAAAGTGAGTGGCGTGACTACGACAAGCGGGATGACCTGCAGCTTCTCGAAGCCGTCCGCCCAGATGCCGATGATGAAACCGAACAGGCTGAAGGTCACCGCTGTCAGTACGAGAAAACCGAACATCAGCACCGGGTGTGCGATCTCGTAGGCCACGAAGAGGCGTGCCGTGAGCAGGATCAGGAGGCCGAGCAGCACGGACTTGGTGGCCGCCGCACCGACGTACCCCAGCACCACCTCCACCGCGGACACTGGCGCCGACAGCACCTCGTAGATGGTGCCCGAGAACTTCGGCATGTAGATACCGAAGGACGCGTTGGAAATGCTTTCGTTCAGCAGGTTCAGCATCACGAGACCCGGAATGATAAACGCGCCGTAGCTGACCCCATCGATACTGCCCATGCGGGCGCCGATCGCAGCGCCAAATACCACGAAGTAGAGCGAGGTGGAGATGACCGGCGAGGCGATGCTCTGGCCCAGCGTCCGGAACCAGCGGGAGAGTTCGAAGGCGTAGATCGCCCGGATTGCGTGCAGGTTCATGCGCGGGCCCTCACCAGGCTGACGAAAATATCCTCCAGGGAACTCTCGCTGGAGTGCAGGTCCCTGAAGTCGATGCCCTCTTCGTTCAGCTGGCGGAGCAAAGCGGCGATGCCGCTGCCTTCGCCCTGCGTGTCGAAGGTGTAGATGAGTTCGCAACCGTTGCCGGAGAGCTCCAGCGGATAGCTGGCGAGCGCCGCGGGGATGGTTGCGAGGGGACTCTGCAGCTGAATGCGCAGCTGCTTCTTGCCGAGCTTGCGCATCAGGGTGGCCTTGTCCTCGACGAGAATGATCTCACCCTTGTTGATCACGCCGACCCGGTCGGCCATTTCCTCGGCCTCCTCGATGTAGTGCGTCGTGAGGATGATGGTGACGCCGCTCGCCCGCAGGCCCCGGACCATCGCCCACATGTCCCGGCGCAGTTCCACGTCCACGCCGGCAGAGGGCTCGTCCAGAAAGAGGATGGCGGGATCGTGCGCCAGGGCCTTCGCGATCATCACCCGGCGCTTCATGCCACCCGACAGCTGCATGATTTTGGCGTCGCGCTTGTCCCACAGTGACACGTCGCGCAGCACCTGCTCCACGCGGGCGGCATTCGGGGGCTTGCCGAAGAGACCCCGGCTGAAACTGACGGTCGCCCGGACTTTCTCGAACATGTCGGTGGAGAGTTCCTGGGGGACCAGCCCGATGCGGGCGCGGGCCGCGCGAAAGTCACGGACCACATCGTGTCCGTCGGCCAGGATTACGCCCGTGGTCGGATTGACGATGCCGCAAATGATGCTGATCAGCGTCGTCTTGCCGGCGCCATTCGGCCCGAGGAGGGCGAAGATTTCGCCGCGCCGGATTTCGAGGTTGATATCCCGGAGCGCGTGGAAACCGGAGGCGTAGGTCTTGGTGAGACCCTGGACGGAAATGATCGACTGCACGCCGTGACCTCAATTAGTATTTACATCAGTGGTGCGCATCATCTATTCATCCCCCGTCTACGACAAGCTCAAGGTGGCTCGCAGTGCGATCACCGGGCGCGGCCTCTTCGCCGGCTGCCCGATCCCCGCCAGAGCCAAGATCGGAGAATTCGAAGGCGAAGTGATTTCCATCCCGGAAGCGCGACGGCGGGCGACAGGCCGGCGGGTCGTCGCTATCGTCGAACTGGCTGGCAAGGCAATCGACGCGACGGACACCGGCCGCGGGTTTCGCTTCATCAATCATTCCTGCGCGCCGAACAGTTTTACCCGGCTGACCACTGACCGCGCGGAGTTCTATGCGCTCCGGAACATCCGCAAGGGAGAGGAGCTGACGGTCGACTATGGCGAAAGTCATCACAACGGCACGCTGCGTTGCAGGTGCGGTGCAGCGGATTGCCAGGGCTGGATCTAAAGGGTGGCGTTCTTGAAGTTATGTAACCGTCGATCGGCGCACGACCGGCGACTCGGCGGGTCATCTACACTCCGCGCCATGGCATCTCGTCGCGCACTCATCATCAGCCTTGCCCTGCTCCTCGCTGCCTGTGGCGGCGGAGGCGCCGGTGGCAATCCCGCCGCGCTGACGGTCACACTGGAAGCAGCGCCGGTCTCGGTAGTGGCCGGTAACGCCGCAACCCTCACGTGGAGCTCAAGCGACACCACCGACTGCACGGCCACGGGAGATTGGTCGGGGAGCAAGGCGGTCAGCGGCAGCCAGAGCACCGGTGTGCTTGCCAGCTCCGCGTCCTTCACGTTGACATGCAATGGCGCCGACGGCAGCGCCAGTGACGCGGTCGACGTCACCGTCGTCCCCATACCGGTCGTAAACCTGACGGTCGCGCCTCAGACGGTTGACAGTGGACAGGCAGCGACACTGACCTGGTCTTCAGCCAATGCCACGGCCTGTACAGCGTCCGGATCGTGGAACGGGAGCCGGCCGCTCACCGGGTCCCAGAGTACCGGGGCGCTGAGCGGCAATGTCAGCTACACACTGACGTGCAGCGGTGCCGGGGGCTCGGCGAGCCGGACGGCCACTGTTGCCGTGAATTCGCTACCGGGAACCCCGACGGTCACCCTGGCAGCCAATCCGTCGAACGTCATCGCCGGCAACGCGTCTACGCTCACGTGGAGTTCAACCAATGCCACCAGCTGCACGGCTTCCGGTGGCTGGACTGGCAGCCGCGCCACGAGCGGCACGCAGGGCACGGGCAGCCTCAATGCGACCACGAGCTACACCCTGACCTGCAATGGACCAGGCGGGTCCGCGAACCAGACGGCTACGGTCACGACGACGCCACCCCTCCCAACGGTGAGTCTCAGCGTCAGCCCCGGCAGTGTTGCCAGCGGCAATTCCTCCACCCTGACCTGGTCCACGACCAATGCGACCGCCTGCACGGCGTCGAACGGCTGGAGCGGCGCCCGGGCAACGAGTGGTACGGCGAGTACCGGTGCGCTGGCGGCGGCGACGACCTACGCACTGAACTGCACCGGCCCGGGCGGCAGCGCGAACCGTTCGGTCACCGTTACTGTTACCGGTTCAGGCGCTGTCCTTGGGCTGGATTTTCCGGGCTCCGCGGCCGTCGCGACGACGATGCGCTTCCGGTTCTTCAATCCGCTGGCAATCTTTCCCGCGACCTACATCTGGCGGGCTTATCCCCGGCAGCAGAATGGGTACTACACCGCGTTCTTCTGGGGCAATGATGACGGTAACGAGGACCTCAGTACTTTTCTGTGGGCTGGCCCGAACGAGGCAGACAGTTTCTACGGGGCGCACCCGTACCCCGACGGTGGCGGTTCTGGCACCCCGACGCACCAGTGGGAAATTGCCGTTCAGCAGGCGGACTTCGTGAACGGCGTTGTCGTCTATGACCGCTGGTACACCCAGGCACTGCGGGTGTGGGCCGACGGCACTGGCCGCAAGCACCATGAGTTCTACTGGGACCTGCCGAATACCGACGCGGGGCACATGGTATCCAGGACGACGAACTCCGACTGGGGCAACCGGACCCCGCCCGTGCCCGCGCTCACCTGGGGCGACGCGCCCTGGGCACCAGGCCGCGAGGTCTGGAACGGCATCCTGCGTGGTATCCAGGTGTACTCAACCGACCTGTCGGTGCCAGATATCCTGACTGAAGCCAATGCCCCGTTGTCCACCCCGAGTGGTGCGGCGAACGTCTGGTACCTGAACCTCAATCCGACGCCCTCAGACATCTCGGACCAGTCGGGCGAAGGCCACAACCCTGAATGGGTGGGTACCGAGCGCCCCACCTTATGGACCGGACCCTGACCCGTCATGCCGACTGAAGCTGAACAAGCCAACGAAGACCTCGTTAACCGTTTTTGCCAGGACTGGTCGAAGCAGGACGCGGCACTGCTCACGACCTACTTCGCCCAGCCCTTCGAGTACATGGTGTGGGAGGGTGGCCCGGTGATCACCACGAACGAGGCCTTCATCAAGCAGATGGGCCCGTTTCTCACGAAACTGAAGTCAGTCGACTGGGTGGTCGTCCGGTCGCAGGTCGTCGGGCCGATGGTCATCAACGAGCGGATCGACCACTTCTACGCGCAGGACAGCAAGTACGACAACCACCCGCACATCGCCGGGATGTTCATCGTGCGGGACGGCAAGATTGCCGTCTGGCGCGACTACAACATGGGTAGTACTTAAGCCGACTTTCGGCGCAGCCAGCCGAGCAGCGTCAGTGACGAGGCAAAGAGCACAGCCGCCGCCGGCACCGGGACGACCTCCGGAACAATCGTAAAGCTTGCAGCGCTGTTGAACGGCCCGGCAGGATCGAAGCCGATGGTTGCAGTCGTGTCCGGTGACAGGTCAAAACTGATGAGCAGTCCAATCGCGGAGAGCACATTCAGGCTGGGAGGGCCGGCCTGGGCCAGGGTGATGTTCGCCGGGCCGCTGGCGCAGAACGGGTTGACGCCCAGATCGTCACAGACACTGAACGGCACGCCGGGGCTCAGCTCGGTAATCGACGCGAGGATGCCAGCCGGCGCGTCAATGAAGCCGGCCACGGTGTAGTTGAGGATGCCGCCCCCGACCACGTTGTTCAGCAGGCCCGTCGCGACGCCGATAGCCGGGTTTGCAAAGGTGCCGACCATGGGAAACAGGATCGTCGCGACGATGGACAGGGTGTTGGTCGTCGACGCGTTGTAAACATTGAGCGAGGCGGCCACGTAGGGGTCAGGATCGGCGCTCAGCTCGAAGGAACTGATGATCAGGTCATCGACGCTGCCGGTGCCCAGGCATTGCACGGCCTTGATGCCGTCGCAGACCTGGTCGTTCTCAAAGGAGACCGCCGGCCCCCCATCGACGGAGACGGACAGCACCGGCACGGCGCTGACCGACGGGGCCCAGGCGGCGCCCAGCAAGCCTGCCAGAAGAAAGGAAAGTCCAGCCGACTTGCGGTAGAGCGTGCTCATGATTGCGGAGTCCCCCGTGCGCTGTGCGCATTGTTCTGTTGTCGCTGAGGCGAAGGTCCAGACTAACCGTTACGCAGCGGCCTGCCAATGGGTCAATGGTCGGGTCGTTGGCGACGCAACATAATGACCGGAAGGTGGACGGGCTGGAGCGCCCGGGTGGCGTACCGGACTTCCGGCGCCTATGCTCCGCCCGTCGACCAAAAACAGTTCGCCCTGGGGGAATCTCATGAGTTCAATGAAGCTGCGGTCCTTCCGCATGACGTCGCCGCGCGCCGTGCTGGTTTCGATGGCGCTCACCGTGCTATTCGGTTCACCGGCAGTATTCGCCGCGAACTATTGCCCGGCCGTGTGGAAGAAGGGCGTGCTGCCACTGAACTTCAACCCCGCCTTCACCACCATTGACCAGTTCAATGCGCCGGGCGGCGGGCTGAAAGACGACCTGGTTGTGAGCAGCTTCTTTAACGTGCTCAAGGATCCCACCGGAACGATGGTCACGTCATTCTACGAACGGGATCTCGTGGCGCGCATTCGTGACGTGGGTGCGGTCAATCCCGGTACTTTCAATACCAACACCGACGTCGAGATCCTGACCGATCTCGGCGGCCCTCCCTACAAGAACAACTGGACGAACTCGGCGAGCCGGGTGCCGGACGGCGTGGTGCCCTTCGAGGCGCTCGTCATGCCGCAGGGCTTTCACCCGGCCATCCCGCCCGGCCGGCTTTCGCTGATCAACCTGGATGACCCCAACCGCCAGGAGTACATCGTTCACCAGAGCAACGCGCTCCCGGGTGGTTGCACATTTACGGCGCCGAATTTCCCCCATTTCTATCATGACGCCAAGTTCGCCGACATGGACGGTGACGGTTTCAAGGACATCGTCACCGTGCGTTCGTCATTCAAGGTGGCGGGGCCGGGCAGCTTCTGCTTCTTTACCGGTGACCTCGTGTACTTCAAGAACCCGGGCCCGGCACTGGCTGCCAATGTCGAATGGGTCGAGCACATCCTGTTCGGCTATCCGGTGGGCGCACTCGGACCGGACATCGCCCTGGATGAATTCGACTTTGAAGGCGACGGCATACCGGAAATCGTGGCCACGCGGTTTTTCGGCGGCCCTTACGTCCGCATCTTTGGCGCACCGGCCGGCCAGAACTGGGGCGTCGTCAACCAGGTCACCGGGCCGTTCGTTCGTCAGCAGGACATCAGTACCACCCAGGGTTCGCCCTTCGGCGTTGAAATCGTTGATCTGAATCTCGACGGCAAGATGGACGTCCTGGCCACGAATCACCAGACCGACAACTGCTTTGCGGTCACGCAGACCGCCGTACCAGGCCGGGTCATCGCCTTCGAACAGCCGGTTGGCGGCGTCTTTTCAGGCAGCTGGACCACCCGCATCCTCAAGGACAACATTCGTCCCAACCCAAGCTATCCTGCCCCGGCAGCGGGTCCGGGCCGCCTGGCCCCGGGTCATGCCCTGGCATTCACCCCGGTGCGTGGCTTGCAGGGCAAGGTCAAGCCCTGGATCGTCGTGAGCGGCGACGAGGCGTCCAAGGTCTGGCTGCTGACGCCCAAGTCGCCCAGCAAGACCAACTGGGAATACCTCTCGGCAGTGGTCTTTGATATCAACGACACCTACGGCCCGCTGACGACCCAGACCATCATGGGGCCGGCTGGTCGCTCGCCCGGTGAAGTCATTTCGACGATCGGGACCCAGAGCGTCCGTTACGACGGTCCCGGCCCGACAGCTCAGGCGCAGATCTACATCCCGGTGTTCGAAGGCAAGGAAATCCACGTGCTGTCGCTCCGGCCGGGTGCTGCCAGCGATCGGGTGGTCTGCCCACCGGACGTGCGTGAGTCGTGCCCGGTGCCGTGACGCCAGCAACGCAGCCGGCGAGTCTGCCGAGGGCTGGACGATGATATTGCTTACGGGCAGCACCGGGAAAACCGGCAGCGAGGTTGGGCGGCAACTGCAGGCCGCCGGCGTGCCCTTTCGAGCGCTCGTCCGGAATCCGGCCAAGGCAGAGGCGCTGCGGGCGATGGGCGCGGATGTCGTGGTCGGCGACCTGGCGGATGGCGAGGTACTGAAGCGGGCTCTCGATGGGGTAGAGCGGGCATTGCTCGTCATGCCGAATGGCGAGGAACAGCTGCTGCTGGAGCAGCGTTTTACAGACCATGCCGCGCGCGCCGGTGTTGCCCATCTCGTGAAGCTGTCGTCACTGGAATCCGTGCCGGCGTCCACGAATCCGATCACCCGCATGCACGTCGCATCCGAGCAGCACATCCGGGAGTCCGGCATGGCGTGGACCATGATCCGCCCCACGTTCTTCACGCAGGCGTTCCTCGTCTCGGCCGCCGCGATACGCGAGCACGACCGCATCAGTATGCCGGCGGGACGCGGCACGATTGCGCCAACCGACCTGCGTGACGTCGGTGCCGTGATCCTGAAAGTCCTGACCGAACCCGGGCATGCCAACCAGAGCTACGACCTGACGGGTCCTGAACTGCTCACTTTCGCGGACATCGCCGCGCGCTTTTCTGCTCTGCTTGGCCGCACGATTCAGTACGTTGACCAGCCGGTGCCGGAGTTCCGGGCCCGCCTGGCCTCGATCAGGCTCGCGCCGTGGCGCATCGATGCCGTGTGCAAGGAGCTGGAGTCGATTGCCGCGGGGGTGATCGATCACACGACTGACACGATTGACCGGCTGCTTGGCCGGCCACCGCTCAGCCTGGACCAGTTCATCCGGGACCACCGGGCCGTGTTCGGCTGAGGCGCCCGCGCTTATACTGGCCGCATGCCAGCTAAGTTTTTCCGTTCCCACGCATTGCTCGCGGGATTGGCACTTGGACTCCTCGCGTATTCGGGCCTGGGCAACGGAGCGCCAGCCCGCCACCAGGGCGTCGCCACTTGCGCCTCGACCACCTGCCACGGGGCAGCCCGGCCACTGGCCGGGACCGCGGTCCAGCAGAATGAGTACGTCACCTGGTCCGAGTTCGATCCGCACGCGGGCGCGTTTCGCACGCTCACGGACGAGCGCTCCACGACGATTGCCCTTAGGCTTGGCCTCGGGGCCGCGGATCAGGCCCCGGCGTGCCTGGCCTGTCATTCCGAAGTTGTAGCCCCTGCGCAGCGCGGGCCAAAATTCCAGCCGGACGACGGGATCGGTTGCGAGGCCTGTCACGGCGCGGCCGAAAACTGGCTCGCCGGTCACGACGACCGCACAGCCGGGACCCGTGCCGACAGCCTGCGGAACGGCCTGCGCGCGCTGAATGAGCCTGCGGTGCGTGCCGAGGTCTGCACAGACTGCCACGTGGGCAGCAATGACCGCCTCGCGACCCACGCGATGATGGCGGCAGGCCATCCGCGCCTGAGCTTCGAACTGGACACGTTCTCGGAACTGTGGAGGACCAGCGGCGGGCGGGAGCACTTCAGGCGGGACGCCGACTACGCGGCCCGGACGCCTTTGGTCGGCGGCGCGCAGGTCTGGCTGACGGGGCTTGTTAAGGCGAGCCTCGCCAGCGTTGATCAGGTGCAGGCGTCGGTAGGCCGCCGTGGACTCCCGGAATTCACGGCCTTCAACTGCTACTCCTGCCACCGCAACATGGGTCGCAGCAATAACGATGCACCGCGGGTCCTGTTCTCTGGTGACGCACCAGGCGCGCTCCGCTTGAATGACAGCGCACTGCGGCTGCTGGTCACGGCGGTTACGGCCCAGGAGCCACAGCGCGCGGCCAGGCTACTTCGCGGCCTGAAAGAGTTGCAGCGGGCTGCCAATGAGGACCGCATCGCCGTGACACCGGCAGCTGCGGCGCTCCGCCGGCAGCTCGAGTCGCTGGGCTCGGCCCTGGTCGTGTCCCCAGTTCGCGCAGCTGACCATCCGGCCATGCTGACGGCCATACTACGCGCCTCTGAGGCCGGCGCGTATCCCGACTACGCGAGTGCAGAACAGGCGGCCATGGGCGTGGTCGCGCTGCTTGCCGACGCCGATGGCAACCCGCGTCGCGACGCTGACCTGGATGCGGTATTCGGTGCGCTGGACAATGACGCGGCCTTCGACGAGGCGCGGTTTGCCCGTATGCTGGGCCGCCTTGATGAAGTCGGGAAGCCCCGGAAATGAGTGGCATGCAGCAGATGTTTCGCAGCCTGACGCTGGCGGCCCTGGCCGTGATTGCGCAACCAGTCCTGGCGGAGCAGGTCCCCGCAGGGCACACGCTCACGGGCGAGCTGCGCAAGCCTCTGGCCAGCGGTCCCGCCGTGGTGTTGGTGGCGGGCGCTACCGGAAGGACGGGCCGGCTGATCCTCGAGCAACTTCGCAAGGACCCCCGGTTCGCGATTCGCCCGATGGCCCGCGATGTGGCTTCGGCCCGCAGGAACGTCAGCGCCGACTACCTCTGGGTCGAAGGCGACGTGACCCGGCCCGAAACGCTTGGCCGCGCACTCGCGGGCGTGAGCCTGGTGTTATGCGCCATCGGTGGCACCGAGCGGTCCGGGCCCAACAGTCCTGAGTTCGTGGACTTCGGTGGGGTCAGGAACCTGACGGACGCGGCCCGTGCTGCCGGGGTCCGCCAGCTGGTATTGGAATCGTCCATGGGTGTGGGCAGCGGTGGCGGTCTCCTTGGCATGCTACTCAATCTGATCTCGGGCGATGCCCTCAACTGGAAGGCAAAGGGCGAGGCGCACCTGCGTGCGAGCGGCGTGCCCTACACCATTGTCCGGCCCGGCGGGCTTACCAACGATCCGGCCGGCCAGACCGGGTTGCTCCTTCAACAGGGCGACGAGGGGTCCGGACGCATCGCGCGCGGGGACGTAGCCACGGTCATGATCGCGACGCTCGATAATCCGGACGCGCTGCGCAAGACCTTCGAAGCATTCAGCGACGGAAGTGCCCGGCGCGATACCTGGCGGACGCAGTTCAGCGCGCTGAAGGCCGATGCCCGCTAGCGGCCCGGCGACGCCATACCTGCCAGCCAGTCCCTGACGCCAGTCCAGGGTTCCACGTCCGCATACTTCAGCATGAGGTCACAGAGACTCGCGAAATGCGGGATCTCGTGCCGGTCGGCCACGCACTCCTCGGGGACGATGACGCGGTAGCTCCGTGACAGTGCGTCGACCGCGCTCGCCCGCACGCAGCCCGACGTGCTGCCGCCGGTCAGGATTACGGTATCCACCCGGTGCCAGTTCAGGAGGGAGGCCACCGGCGTCTCGTGGAAGACACTGGCCATGCGCTTGTTGAGCACGGCGTCCCTGCTCCGATCGACGACCAGGCGGGGGTCCAGCGCGGCGCGGTCGGAGCCCTCCCTGATGTTCTGCAGGGAGTCCTCGGTGTTGGTGCGCGTGCCCCAGACGCCCGCATCGGAGCCGTCCGGCAGGTAGGCAACGTAGGTCCAGACGACGGGCCAGTTCAAGGCACGGGTGAGCAGAGCCAGCGTGTTGATGTACTCCAGCTGGCGGGGATCGGTCTGGTAGGCCGTGCGGAAGGTGGCCGTGTCCGTGTACGCACGCTGCAGGTCGATGTTGATCAGCGCGGCTTTGCTGCCAAAGCCAAACTTTGCGCGCGTGGGGTTAGCCTTTGCCTGCGCCCAGTACTGGCGCGGCGTGAGATTTGAGCTTTCCATCTGCGGCATGCTATCCCAGTCCCAATTGGCGGCGGATTTCTTTCGGCGTGACTCCGGTGGCCCGAAGAGCCGCCAGTGTCCGGGCAGAGTCGCGCTTGGCGAGACGACGGCCGGCGTCGTCGCGGATCAGCGGGTGATGGCGGTAGCGTGGGGACGGCACGTCCAGGAGCGCCTGGAGGAGGCGCTGCACGTGGGCTGATGAATACAGATCGTCCCCGCGGGTCACGAGCGAGACACCCTGGTCGGCGTCGTCCACCACCACGGCGAGATGGTAGCTGACGCCTGAGTCCTTCCGACCAAGCACGACATCGCCCAGCACACCGGGCTGAGTCACTATCCGACCAGACTCGCCGGAGGGACCCTGACCGGTTTCCTCGAAGCACAGCTCGAGACCGTGGAGCCTTCCGACGGCGCGGTTGATATCCAGACGCACGGCGTAGGTTTGGCCGGCTAAAACGCGAGCATGGCGCTCGTCAGCCGTCAGGTGGCGACAGTTGCCCGGGTAGAGGGGGCCGTCGGGGCCCTGAGGTGCCGCGGCAATGGTCTCGATCTCGCGCGCAATGGCGCCACGGGTACAGAAGCAGGGATAGACCAGATCCTGTGCGGTCAGTGCTTCGAGCGCCGCCCGATAGCCGGCGATGCGCTCTGACTGCCTGCGGACCGGTCCGTCCCAGTTCAGGCCGAGCCAGGCGAGGTCCTCCAGAATGCCGGTCGCAAAGCCTGCCGTGCAGCGGCCCTGATCGAGGTCTTCCATGCGGACCAGAAAGCGCCCGTCGGTTTCCCGTGCTGCTCCGTGCGCGAGCAGAGCGGCGTAAGCATGGCCGAGGTGCAGGGCACCCGTCGGACTCGGCGCAAAGCGTGTCGTTTCCCGGCTGGGCATGCCAGTTCATTATACTGACGGGCCTTGAACGCTCGCCCTCCACACGCAGCCACCCCGGGTCCGTCTACTGCCATACCGGGACTTCTGGGCCGGCTCGGCCTCAATTTCGGCGTCCTCCGCTACAGCCGCCGGGCTATCGCTCTCGTCTGGTCCACCAGTCGCCCGCTGACGCTCATGCTGACCTTCTTCACGCTGGCCACCGGACTGCTGCCGGCGGCGGCGGCCTGGGTTGGCAAACTGGTGATCGACGCCATCGTGGCGCAGATGGCACTCGTGGCCGCTGGTGCCGTGCCGTCCTATGTGCCCGTACTTAAACTGGTGCTGGCCGAGGGCGGGATCATCGGTCTGCTCGGTGCGGCACAACGCGGTATCGCTGCCTGCCAGTCCCTTCTCCGTGCGCAGCTTGGGCAGCGGGTCAACGAGATGATTCTCGAGAAGGCGTTGACGCTCGATCTGACGCAGTTCGAGGACGCGGAGTTCCACGACAAGCTCACCCGAGCCCGGCGCGAAGCATCCAGTCGCCCGCTCAGCCTGGTCATGCGCAACTTTGCGCTGTTCCAGCAGCTCGTGGCACTGCTGAGTTTTGCCGTGCTGCTGGCGGCGTTTTCGCCGTGGGCACTGGGCCTGCTCGTGCTGGCCGGATTGCCAGCGTTCATCGCCGAGACGAAATTCTCCGGCGACGCTTTTCGCCTGTTCCGGATGCGGGCGCCGGAGTCCCGCCTGCAGAACTACCTCGAAACGGTCATCGCACGGGAGGACAACGCCAAGGAGGTGCAGCTGTTTCAGCTGGGTCCGATGCTGCTGAAACGCTACAAGGCCATCTTTCAGAAGATCTATGGGGAGGATCGGGCCCTGACCCTGCGCCGGGAAACCTGGGGCCTGTCGCTGACGCTATTTGGCACCACAGCCCTCTATGCCGCCTACGGCTGGATTGCCGTGAGCGCCGTGCAGGGGACCATCAGCCTGGGTGAGATGACCATGTACCTGCTGCTCTTCAGGCAGGGGCAGAGCGCAGTGGCTGCGAGCTTGAGCTCGATTGGCGGCATGTACGAAGACAACCTCTACCTCAGCAATCTCTACGAGTACCTGGAACAGGCCCCGGCGGATCGCTGGGGAACGGCTCCCCGCGGGCCCGACCCGGCAGATGGCGTGCGCTTCGAAGCCGTGTCCTTTGCCTATCCGGGCGCCCGGGAGCCGGCACTGGAGCAGATCAACCTGCACATCCGGCCGGGCGAGAGCCTGGCCCTGGTGGGTGAGAATGGTGCTGGTAAATCAACATTAATCAAGATCTTATGTGGTCTATATCAACCAACATCTGGGCGAGTCTTGTTGCACGGACAAGACCTCCGGGACTGGGATCGCGACGCTCTAAGGCGGCAGATCGCGGTGATCTTTCAGGACTTCAATCGCTACCAGTTCACGGTGGGCGAGAACATCGGCGCCGGGGACATCGAGGCGTTTAGCGACGCAGGGCGCTGGGAGGAGTCGGCCCGGAAGGGCATGGCCCTGCCATTCATCCGCACGCTGCCGCGTGGCTTCGAGACCCAGCTGGGCAGCTGGTTCAAGGGGGGCAAGGAGCTCTCGACCGGTCAGTGGCAGAAGGTCGCCCTGTCGCGCGCGTTCATGCGCGCTTCCGCTGACGTGCTCGTGCTGGACGAACCCACCGCCTCGATGGATGCGGCGGCGGAGGCCGAGCTGTTTGCCTACTTCCGGGAGCACACGGTGGGCCGGATCTCGATCCTGATTTCGCACCGGTTCTCCACGGTGCGCCAGGCCGACCGCATTGCCGTGCTGGAGCACGGCCGCATCGTGGAGTACGGCACACACGCCGAGTTGCTGGAAAGAAACGGGGACTATGCCCGGCTGTTTAATCTGCAGGCTCTTGGTTATCGATAGAAATGGGTTATCGATAGAAGAGGCGGCGCCCCAGCAGCAGGCCGAGCGCGAGCAGCATCAGCGGGTGGAACGCGCCACCGCCGCCGCCACCACCAGCGACCACTCCAAGCGTCACTTCGCTCGTATCCGTACGACCGAGATCGTCAGTGACAGCCAGTCGCACTCTGACCTGCCCCGAGACGGGCATTGCCACCGTCGCGTTCGGAACGTTGGTGGCCCCGACGAAGGCCGGGTTACCGCTCACGCCGGTCCAGGCATAGCTCGCGACAGTCCGGTTCCGGGCCGCACCGCTGGTACCGCCGTTCAGAGTCACGTTCTGGCCAGCCGCCGCGCCGGCAGGAGCGACGATCCGCGCCATTGGGCGGAGGGCTTCGGCGACCGCTCCGGGTGCGTCGGCGATGCCGGCGCCGCAGGTGCTGGTGGTGCAGTTGCATTGGCCGTTGTTCAAATCGACGGCCGGGCATGTGGGTATGCCGGCGTCCGGCGCGGGAAAAGGCCGCGCGCTGGTCTTGATGCGGGTAATCAACTCGGCCGTGGTCAGTTCGTCATTCACACCGTACATGAGCCCGGCGACGGCTGAGACGATCGGCGCTGAGAAACTGGTTCCGATGCTGTAGTTGACCTCATCGGTGTAAGTAGAGGATACCGGCACGGTGAGGCCGGTGTTGGTCGCGGCGATCAGCGAATAGCTGCACAGGAATGTCGTATTCACGTCGGGGCAATTGCCTGCGGGCGCTGAAATCCCGACCTCTGGTCCGACATTGCCAAAGCCGGATTTCGTGCCGACGTGGCGCAGACCGCCGACCGCCAGCGCACCGGGGCAGTTTGCCGGGCTATCCACCGGGCCGTTGTCATTGCCGGCAGATATCACCACCACGACGCCGGCGGCCGTCAGCTCCGTGAGCACGTTGCGGTAGGCCGAGCCGCAGCTACCGACGCCTCCCAGGCTCATGTTAAGGACTGTGGCGGGGGCGGGGTTCATTGGCACGCCAGCAACCGGCAAGCCCGCCGCCCAACGCATCCCGGCGACGATATCGGAATCGAACCCACCGCACTTGCCCAGCACGCGCACGGGCAGCACGCTCCCGCTCCAGGTGCTGCCGGCAACGCCGACGTCATTGTTCGTAGTCGCGGCGATCATGGCTGCTACGCGAGTGCCGTGCCAGGAACTCGGCTCCGGATCGACCTGGCGGCAGCCGGCAAGAGCACCACTGTCGAGGTCCGCAGAGGACAGCCAGTCACCGGGGTCCGAAGCATCAGCGTCCCAGTCGTTCCCATCGTTGGCGGCAACAAACGAGGTGCCGGATTCTCCCGACACGAAGTCATAGCCTGCCAGAACGCGCCCGGTCAGGTCCGGGTGCTCGAACCGGATGCCCGAATCCAGGACGGCGATCACCGTATCGGCGGCGCCGGTCGTTGTGTCCCACGCTGCTTCGAAATGGGTTGCGGCAGTCTCGACGCCCTGCTGGTACCACTGACTGATGTAGAGCGGGTCGCTGGGCAGTGCGCGTGCGTAGCGACGCTGGTCAACTTCAGCAAATTCGATGTCGGGGTCGGCGCGGAGCGCGGCGAGTGTGGCGTCGAGGGTGTCACCCGCGAGTGGCGCGCGGAGGGCAATCCCGACCATCCCGCTGCCCAGGTCCCGCGCGCCGCTCAGGGGCAGGCCAGTGCGCTCGACCAGGCGACGGGCGCGGCCGGGGCCACTCTGGCTGGCTGACTGGGCGGTTTTCTGGTTGGTTGCCTGCGCCTCTGCACCGGCGGCTGGTCGGAGCTTGATGATCAGACGCGTGGTGCCAGCCGGTTCTGCCAATGCCTGCGCGAAGAACAGCATGCCAGCCGCGGCCAGCGCTACAGACCTGATTCCCATAACTTCGCCCCGGTCGCTACCCGAGCGACGCACCCTGCCCGAAGTATGCGCTAGTGGCCTTGTTCTCCGCAGGTGACGCCCCTCACGTTTCCAGCAGTCAGGTCCACGTCTAAGGAGTTTCCGCAGTGTGGCAGGCAGCGCGGGCGCAGACTGTTAGGATTGTCCCGGAACGCTCAGCACTACTCAGGAGTCGATGCCATGGCCAGAAAATCTCCCAGTGACAAGTTACTTCACGACCTGCAGACCGTCATGGAGGATGCGGAAGCCCTGCTGCAGGCCACTGCAGCCCAGACCGGCGACCGCGTCGACGGCATCCGGGCGCGAGCCCGTGAGTCGCTGCAGCAGGCCCGGTCCCGCCTCAAGGAGGCCGAGGGGGAGGCCGTGGAGCACGTGCGTGAAGCGGCGGCGACCGCCGACGAATACGTGCGCGAGAATCCCTGGCAGGTCGTGGGCGTGGCGGCCGGCGTCGGTATTCTCCTGGGCCTTTTGATCAGCCGCCGGTGAACGCCGGCGACTATGACGAGCCACGCGGGCCTGTGCGCCAGCTGATCGCGTCGGTCAGCGGGCTGCTGGCCACGGCACTCGACATCGGACGAACCCGCCTGGAATTGCTCACGGTTGAGCTCCGCGAAGAAGTGCACCGCACCGCCGAACTGCTGGTGCTGGGTCTGGCGGCAGTGCTGGCTGCGGCCGCGGGGGTACTGTTCGCCGGACTGGCCATCATCTTTGCTTTTTGGGATACGCACCGGATTCTCGCCGCCGTGCTGGTGACCCTGGGATTCTTCGCGGTGGCGGCAATAACCGCACTGTTACTTCGCTCGCGGCTGCGATCACGGCCCCGGTTTCTGCAGGCGACGCTCGCGGAGCTGGGGCGTGACGAAGGCCAGCTGCGTGGACGGTACCGTTGAGTCAGGATTCAGCCAGGCTGCGCGCTCGCCGCGAGGCGCTGCTCCGGCGCAGTGAGCGTCAGCGGCTGGACTGGGACGAACACCTGCAGCAGATCGAGGCGACACTCCAGCGCGTTGATCGCGGCCTCAGTCTCGTGCGCCGGGTCGCTACGCCCCCGGTGCTGCTCGCTGGCAGCTTGCTGGCGACGCTCCTGCTCGGCCGCCGGCGTTCACAGCGCGCGCTCGTTGCCGGGTTGGGTCTGGTCGCTCAACTGGTCAGACGATCCCGGTAACGGAGCGCGGGGAACCAGCGCATCCACAGCCCGCAGACCATCAGAGTACCGACACCACCGAGGACGACGGCGGGGACTGTACCGATCAGCGCTGCCGCGGCGCCAGATTCGAACTCACCCAGTTCGTTCGAGGCGCCGATAAACACTGAGTTCACCGCAGCCACGCGCCCCCGCATGGCGTCTGGCGTGTCGAACTGCACGAGCGTGGAACGGACGTAGACACTGATCATGTCCGCCGCGCCCAGCACGAACAGGCACAGGCATGACAGCAGCACGTTGGTGGACAGTCCGAAGCCGATGGTCGCGACACCGAACAGTGCCACTCCCTGAAACATCCGCAGCCCGCTGCGTGATTGCAACGGACGCTGCGCCAGCCAGAGCGCCACAAACAGGGCTCCAACCGCGGGCATGCTCCGCAATAGGCCAAGCCCGCCCGGCCCGACCTCGAGGATGTCGCGGGCGTAAATCGGGAGCAGGGCGGTTGCGCCCCCGAGCAGGACCGCAAACAGGTCGAGCGAAATCGCTCCGAAGATTGCGGGACGCGACCAGATAAAGCGAATACCAGCCACGAGCGTTTCCCAGGTGGCAGCGCCCGGTGCGGCCTGCGGTCGGCTGTGCATCAGGCTGAACAGGATGCAGCACGCCAGGAAGCAGAGTGCAGTCGCGCCGAATGCCACGGGCGCGCCGAAGTAGTAGAGCAGTCCGCCCAACGCCGGGCCAGCGATCGTTGCGGTTTGCCACACGGTGGAGTTCCACGCGATGGCGTTGCCCAGTTGTACCGGCGGCACGAGGTTTGGCACCAGCGCCTGGCCAGCCGGATTCGCAAAGGCGCGACCCACCCCGAAGATCAACAGCAGCCCATAGATGAGCCAGACCTCGCGGGAACCGGACAGGGCGATGATGAGGAGACCGCAGGCGGTCCCCAGGGTCACCAGGTAACAGGCAACCAGAATGCGTCGCCGGTCGTAACGGTCCGCCGTGTGCCCCGTGACCAGTGCAAGGGCCACGGCGGGCAGGAACGACGCCAGACCGACGAGACCCAGAGCGAAAGGATCCCGCGTCAGGTCATAGACCAGCCAGCCAATGGCCACGTTCTGCATCTGGATTGCCAGCGCAGACAGGAACCGCGCGACGAGATACAGGCTGAAATCGCGGCTGCGAAAGACCGCTGTCGCGGGCAGCACGCTCACCGTGCGAGGAGGTCGTCTCCCTCCCGTGCGCCGAGGGGATCCGCGAAAGTGAAGCCCGTACCCTTGATACGCGCGTTAGAGACGGCCTTTGGGCCCTTGACCACTCCGAGCCAGGTCACAGGTTCCAGGCCTTCGCGCTTTGCGACCCTGGCGAAGAAGTCTTCCTTGTTTTCGGGAATGTCGTTGAACAGGTTGAAGAGGCCCGACAACTGCTTTTCTATTGCGAAGGCGATGGCCCTGACGACGTCATCCCGGTGGACCAGCATGGCGTCTGACTTGCCATCAAACGGAATCTGTTTGCCGGCAATGTGGCGCAATTCGTTACGGTGCTCCCTTCCCGGACCGTAGATGGTCCCAGTCCGAAAATTGACCACGCGTCGCGCGTCGGTGCCCAGCGCCGCGAGCTTTTGCTCGGTTTCAATGAAAACCTGCGCAGCCGGCGAGGCGGCATTCGGTGGCGTGGTTTCAACCACCGGCGATACGCCGTGGGCGTCGCCGTAAGCGTTCATCGAGCTGCAGAAGATGATCTGCCGGAGCCTGGGCGCCGACTCCAGGGCGCCGATCAGGCCCTCGGCAGTGCCGACGTAGGAATCCCGGTACGCGACCGGGTCCATGTAGGGTTTGCCATCCTTTAAGCCCAGGCCGCCGGCCATCGTCAGGACGACGGCATCGACGCCGTCGATGAGTTTTTTCATTCCGGCGACGTCGCTACCCCTGGTGACCACGACCTCGTTCGCAATGGCCGCCAAATCCGTGGCCCGGTCTGCGCGTGTCGTCGTGACCCGGACTTCGTGGCCCTGGCTGCGGAAATGCCGGGCGGCAGCCATGCCGGTGTAGGCGGCGCCGACGATTGCGATCTTCATGGGGCTTTTAGTCCTTCAACCGGTGTAAAAGGTCAGTTTAGCAGTGGACGGCAGACGCAACACCGTATGGTGCGCGAGACTACCAGCTGGAACATCGTTGGGCGGGTGCAGACAGGCTTGGGCCAGGCTGCCGGATTTACCTCGCTGCCGTGGGCGCATCGGCAATTCGTCCGGGTGCTGGGTATTGATGCCTATCCAGGCACCCTCAATTTGCTCCTGGACCCCCAGAGCCGTGCCGACTGGCAGGCACTGACAGTCCAACCCGGCCTCCGAATCGAGCCACAGCGAGCCAGCGAGTGCGGAGCACGCTGCTATCCAGTGCTCGCTACGGTGCCGGGGCGAGGCCCGATTACGGCTGCAGTTCTGGTGCCCGAAGTTCCCGACTACCCCCCACACCAGGTCGAAATCCTGGCCACGGTTTCGCTGCGCGAGGTCCTTGCGCTTGAGGACGGGGCCATCGTCACGTTACGTACCGTACCGGCCGGTAATCAGAGGGCGGTGCTGTTCGACGTCGATGGCACGCTCGTCAACTCGCTGGATGGCTACCGGTTGGCAGCGACCAGGGCGGTGCAACCCTACGGCTGGTCGGTGTCGCAGGAGGCGGTCCGGCGGTCACTGAATACCGGCGAGCAATTCTGGGACCTGGTGCTGCCGGTCGAATCTCGCGGCGACCTGGAGCTCATTGCACGGCTCCGACGGGACACCATGGCCCACTGGCCAGCCGTTCTCGATGAGTCTGTGCTGCTTTATCCCGGTATCGCCGTCATGCTTACCAGACTCAGGTCGGCGGGCGTCCGTCTTGGCATCTGCACGGCATCCAGGGGCGAGTCGTTCCGTCCACTGGAGCGCGCCGGACTGATGGACTACTTCGAGGAAATTGTTACCGCACGGGATGTAGCGCGCCGTAAACCCGATCCGGAAGGGCTCCTGCTATGCATGGAGCGGATGGGCGTCAGACCGGAGGAAACAGCCTATGTCGGCGATTCCGTGGCCGACATGCATGCCAGCCATGCGGCAGGGCTATACACGATCGGTGTACTAACCGGGGCCGCCGATTCCTCACTGCTGTCGGGGGCTGGTGCCCACCGCATCCTTCCGGATCTCCAGAGTCTTCCGGAGATTCTACTGACCTGACGCTCGTCAGATGACCCCGTCGCGGGCCAGGGAAGAGATCTCGTCCGCACCATAGCCGAGAAGGTCACCGAGGACTTCCGTATTGTGTGCGCCGACGGCCGGACCGGGCCAGTCCGTGCGGCCCGGCGTCCCGCTTAAGAAAGGCATCATTGCCGGGATCTTCAGTGCCTGGCCATTGACCTGGACTTCTTCGAACAGGCCGCGGGCATTGAAGTGCGGGTCCGTGAACATGTCGGCCACGCTGTAGATCGGTCCGGAGGGCACGTCAGCCTTGCCCAGCACGGAAAGGACCTCGGGGGCAGTGAGCAACCCGGTCCAGGCACCAATCACCTGATCGAGTTCCTTTTCGTGGACGACACGTCCGGCGTTGTCCGCCATGCGCGGATCTTCGCCGAGGTCGGGACGACCAATCGCCTGCATCAGCCGCTTATAGATGGAATCGCCATTGCCGCCGATGATGACGAATTTGCCGTCCCTGCAGCGATAGGTGTTGGTCGGGACAATACCGGTCAGCGTCGACCCGGACGGCTCCCGTATGACGCCCGCTCCCGAGTACTCCGGCACGACGCCTTCCATAAGGTTGAATACGGACTCGTAGAGGGCGGCGTCGATGACCTGACCGCGCTTCTCGGGATCCCGTGATCGCTGGATACAGGCGAGCAGCACGCCCAGGACGCAGTGAATGCCCGCGAGGGTGTCGCCGATACTTAGGTTCGGCCGCACGGGCGCCTCACCGGGAAAGCCATTGACGTAACGGAACCCGCCGGCACCTTCACAGACGGACGCGAAGCCAGGCTTGGACGCGTACGGACCATTCTGCCCATACCCGGAAATCCGCCCGTAGATCAGACCGGGATTCTTCTGCCAGAGGTCCGCGGGACCCAGGCCCCATTTTTCGAGGGTGCCCGGGCGGAAATTTTCTATCAGAACGTCCGACTTCAAGGCGAGTTCGCGGGCGATGGCGCGGCCTTTGGGCGTGCGCAGATCCAGCGTCAACGACTTCTTGTTGCGGCCCAGGCTGTGCCACCAGAGCGAGACGCCGTCCTTCATGACCCGCCAGGTGCGGATTGGGTCACCCGCGCCTGGCGGCTCAATCTTGATGACTTCGGCGCCAAAGTAGCCGAGCACACTGGCGGCAAACGGGCCTGCCAGCAACTGACCCATTTCAAGGACGCGGTAGCCGTCGAGGGGGCGCTGCCCCTTCGGTTTATCCATGTGAATTACTCGCTGAAACGGCTGAAATTGTTACGGTTCGTTGCGTTCTCGACGGCGGATGGCGCTGACGACGAGCTGCAGAAAATCCTTTTCGTCACGGATGCCACCGATATCCCGTGCTTCGACGGTATAGCCGTGCGCTTTCGCCATGTTCTCGTAGCGGGGGCGGCGGTGTTGCACCAGCCGGGGGAAAATCCACCGCACGAAATGATCGGGGTCGATACCGTCGGGGTCCGGTTCACCAGTTTCCGCCAGGTACACCTTGAGCTCCCGGTCCAGAAAGTCCTCCCGATAGTAGAGTGGCTTGGGAGTGACGGCCGCGCGCCGGATCAGCTCCAGTTCCATATCGTCGCCGGCACTGAGGTACAGGATGAGCGTGTGCTCGGTCAGGACCTTCAGCATGGCAGGATCATCAAGCTCGCAGAGACTGCCGCCGGCGTCATTCAGGAAATGGTTATAGCCGTAGATTTCCCTGGCATCGGGTATGAACTTTGCCACGTCCTTCATGGCCGAAATTTCTGCGTCCCTGTGCAGGCACTGGCGGCGCTTGAATTCGTGAAGCGGCAGGCCGCCGCGGGTCGGGTCTCCGATCTTGCCCAGAAAGGTGGAAATCGGTTCGAGGTTGTCGACGGTAATGTTGCTGGCAATGTAGATCGAGTCACTGAGCAGGAGATCGCGCAGGAAATCCACCCGCATTGCCTGGCGCTTGATGTTGTCGAGAATTGGCTCTTCGAGGTACCGGGTGCCAATCCGGTAGTCACCGGAGTAGTGAAACCAGGTAGACCGCGGGACCTTGGACGCAAGGTGGGTCTTGCCAACACCAGACATGCCAAGGAGTGTGATTGCCCGCCGTGGCCAGGCAAGAAACTGTTCCGGAGTCAGCAGCATGATCGTGAGTATACCGGGCCTTGCTCAGAGTCCGGCGAGGCGTCGATGCAAATCAAGTGCCTCGGTACTGGGCCGGCTGCTCTCGTCTTTCGGGTAGCGCAGTGGCCGGCCCGCAAGAATGCGGTAGCTGGTTTGCATCACATCATCGGTCATGACGACAGACATCGTGCCAGTGTCAATTGCCACCTTGCCGAGGTCGAAGAGAGTGTGAATATCGGCGCGAAGCAGCAGCCCGTTCGAGGGATGCTGGGTAAACTTTCCGCGAAACGGTGCGATGCGGGCGGCCTCGAGGGCGTCGATCGCGTTGAAGCTGGTGATGGCACACCGGTAGTCATAGGCTTCGAGCAGCGCATGGCGGAAACTGGGGTGGCCCCGTCGCCTGATAATGGTGTCGACGACGGACTGGCGCCCGTCCTTGCTGTTCTGGGGCTCCGATAACTGCAGCCTGGCCATGTCCCGCTCGGACACCTGGATCATTCCGCTCATGTCCAGGAGGGGACCACCAACGGCGGTATTGAGCAGGCGCCGGCGGGCAAAGCGTTCGACAGTGCCATAGTCTGCCTCGATCCTCTCCATCGCTTCGTCGGGCACACGCGCGATCTCGCCGGATTCGAAAGAAAGGTAGTCGGCCAGGGAGTTGCAGGGCAGGCCGAGGGCAATCGGCTCGGAAAGGAAGAACAAATACTCCCGGACCTGGTCATCTGGCGTGTCAGCGCCCCAGATGGCCCGGGCCGCCTTGGCGTTCTCGTAGCGCCCAAGCACCCTGGCATAGTGCCGGTAGACGTCCTTCTGCCCGAGGAGCACGAAGTCGCCAACGCTCATCAGGAACCAGTGCTCGATGTTCCGGGAATTGCCACGCAGACCCCAGGCGTAAAATCCGTGGCCGCGCCGCTCGATATCAATCAGCTCCGGATAGGTGGCATCACTGAAGCTCCGGATGATCAGCTGCCGTTCGATGGGCGCGCCCACGGACCTCTCCAGGTCCACCCGGTCGCCTTGCGATTCAATAGCAGCGATGAAGATCTTGGCCATCGATGGAAGATTCTAGCCCAATACGCCCGCTGGTAGTTTCGCCCCCTGTGGCAGACGGTCAGAACGGGTATCATTGGCCGCCGTTTTTCCTGACTCGACGATAGCGTATTCATGACTTCAGGGCTCACCGATTCCGCAAATCCTGCAGGCTGGCACGTCCATAAGTTTGGCGGCACCAGCATGGGTGATGCGGACTGTTTCCGCCGGGTTGCGGATATTCTGCTCGACGAGGCGGTGCCCCGTCAGGCCGTCGTGGTTTCGGCCATGGCCAAGACCACGGATGCCCTCCTTGGGCTGGTCGCGGCAGCCGAACAGTCCGCCCCGGACTTAGGGGCACGGATTGACGCTATAGCAACGCGCTACCGGTCTACAGTCGCAGCGCTGCTCCGGCACAAACAGAATGCCGACGGGTTGCTAAAGACCTTTGCAACCGATCTGGCGGACGTCCGGGACGTCTTGCGTGCCATTGCCCTGGTGCGCCAGGCGGGGGAGCGGAGCCGGGATCTGATTGCGGGCTTCGGGGAGCTTTGGTCTTCACGTCTGCTGGCCGCCTACCTGACCGAACGCACGCAGTCGGTCTCTGGCCGCCGGTCCGTGCAGTGGATCGACGCCAGAGAGCTCATCGTTATCGAGCGTGGGGAGATGGGACCATCGGTGCAATGGGACGAGTCGCATGCCAACGCGCGGCGAGTCTTTACAGAAAGCACGTCGGGCATTTGCGTGATCACGGGATTTATAGCCAGGGAGCGCAATGGCCTGCAGACGACGCTCGGCAGAAACGGCAGCGATTTTTCGGCATCCATCGTCGGCGCCCTGCTCAACGCGGAGAAGATTACTATCTGGACTGACGTTGATGGCGTGATGAGCGCAGACCCGAATCGGGTGCCCGAGGCCGCGATTATCCGGTCCTTGTCCTACAGCGAGGCCATGGAGCTGGCGTACTTCGGTGCCAAAGTCATCCATCCGCAGACCATGTCGCCCGCCGTGCAACGGGCTATTCCGATCTGGATCCGCAACACCTTCAATCCCGCAGCGCCGGGCTCCCTCATTGGTCCTGGATCCGACCCCAGCCAGCCGATCAAGGGGGTGACGGCAGTTGACGATGTGGCCCTGCTGAACATTGAAGGTGCCGGGATGATTGGTGTTCCCGGCACGGCTGATCGTCTCTTCGGTGCCCTGCGCGAGGCCGGCATTTCCGTCATCCTGATTTCCCAGGCCAGTTCCGAACACTCCATCTGCATTGGCGTCCCGAGCCCCATGGCTGCTGAAGCGGAGCGGGTGGTACAGCGGGCCTTTGCGGTTGAACTCAGGCAGGGATTTATCCAGAGCGTGACGGTCAAGAATCCCTGCAGCGTCATTGCGGTAGTGGGTGATGGCATGGCAGGGATGCCCGGTATCGCCGGTCGGTTTCTGGGGACGCTTGGCAGTGCAGGTATCAATGTCAAGGCCATTGCCCAGGGTTCGTCCGAGCGCAACATCTCTGCGGTAGTGGCCCGGCAGGATTCGACGCGGGCGCTTCGCGCGGTACATTCCGGCTTCTACCTTTCCGCCGAAACCATGTCGATCGGCGTCATCGGTCCCGGCAATGTCGGGCAGGTGTTGCTAAAGCAAATGGCTGCCGAATTGCCCCGACTGAAATCCCAGTTCAATCTGGACCTGCGGGTGCGGGCCATCGCGGGCTCGAAAAAGATGCTGCTGAGCGATCGCGCCATCAATCTGGCGACGTGGCGCGAGGACTTCGAAAAGCTGTCAGTCCCGCTCGACTGGGCTGTGTTCACGAACCACGTTCACGCTGAACATTTACCCCACGCTGCTGTCGTGGACTGCAGCGCCAGTGCCGACGTGGCCGAGAGGTACGTGGAATGGCTGGGCGGCGGCGTGCACGTCGTTACTCCCAACAAGAAGGCACCAAGCGGACCGCTTGGCACCTACGACCAGCTGCACGAAGTTCGTCGCCGCCACAACACCCGCTTCCTGTACGAGACCACCGTCGGGGCAGCGCTCCCGATCCTTGGCACGCTCCGGGACCTGCGGGAAACTGGCGATGAGATTCGCAGCATTGACGGTATTTTTTCGGGCACTCTCGCCTACCTCTTTAACGTGTTCGATGGTAATCAACCCTTTTCCACGATCGTGCGCGAGGCTCGGAATGCCGGCTACACGGAGCCGGACCCGCGCGATGACCTCTCAGGTCTGGATGTGGCTCGCAAGCTGATCATTCTCAGTCGCGAAATGGGCATGCGGATCGAGATGCAAGACCTCGAGATCGAAAGCCTGATTCCCCTGGGCCTGGAGACTGGCACGCCGGAGGCATTCCTGCGCACGCTCCCGGCGCACGACGAGGCCATGGCGCAGCGCTGGTCCAGAGCCAACGCGGCCGATCAGGTGCTCAGATACGTGGGACGGCTCGACCGTCAGTCCGGGGCGGCAACCGTTCGGCTGGAGTCTTTGCCTCGTCGCCACCCGTTTGCGAACATCAATCTCACGGACAACATTGTGCGGTACGCCTCGGCGCGCTACAGCGAGAATCCGCTGGTCATTCAGGGACCAGGCGCCGGACCGGTGGTAACTGCTGCCGGAGTCTTCGCCGATATCCTGCGGCTCGCCACCTACCTTGGCGCAGCCCTCTGAGCACCGCCATGCGCTACATCAGCACGCGTGGCTCCGCCGCCGTGTCCGTAGAAACCGCCATCATGGGGGGGACGGCTGGTGATGGTGGGCTGTACGTACCGGAGATTCTGCCCGCGCTCCCGCCCGCCAGTTTTCCACCAACAGCTGATCTGCCGGCTATCGCCTCAATATTTCTCCAACCGTTTTTTGCAGGATCTTCTCTGGCGACACGGATTTCGGATATCTGTCGCGCGGCATTTAACTTTCCCCTGCCTCTGCGCCAGCTGGAAGCATCTCCCGGCTCCCTGTCGGTCCTCGAACTCTTCCACGGCCCGACGGCAGCCTTCAAGGATGTTGGTGCCCGCTTTCTGGCCCGCTGCATGGAGGCCATCATTCACGACGGTGTGTTGGCTGCGGGGCCCGTCACGGTTCTGGTAGCGACATCCGGAGACACCGGCGGTGCCGTGGCGGCAGCCTATTACCGGAGAGCCGGCACGAGGGTTGTGATCCTGTTTCCGGAAGGCAGAGTCTCTGCCCGCCAGCAACATCAATTGACCTGCTGGGGCGACAACGTGGTGTCGCTGGCCGTGCGCGGTGAATTTGACGACTGCCAGCGACTGGTAAAAGCCTGCTTTGCAGACTCCAGCCTCAGATCGCAGCATCGGCTGTGCTCCGCAAACAGCATCAATGTCGGGCGTCTGCTGCCGCAGGCGGCTTACTACGCGCAAGCCAGCCTGGCGCACTGGCGTGCCACGGGACGCAATCTGAGTTTCATCGTGCCGACCGGTAATATGGGCAACGCCTTTGCCTGCGTCTGGGCACGCAGGGCAGGGCTGCCGATCGACAGAATCATCCTGGCAACGAATGCCAACCTGACCATTTCAGACTATCTCGCCACGGGTCAGTGGCTGCCGAGGCCGAGTATCGCAACACTGGCGTCGGCCATGGACGTTGGCAACCCGAGCAATATGGAACGACTGCAGGGACTCTGTGGGGATATCCAGACGGTGCGCGAGGAAGTGTCCGCGATCCCGGTATCGGACGTCGAGATTCGTAGCACTATCGTGGATGAATTCCGCCGCCACGGCCTGCCGTGGTGCCCGCACACCGCCACCGGCCTGAATGTCTACCGGAAGCTGCCGGCGGCGGAGCGGGCCGGGAGGGACTGGGCCGTGGTGGCTACTGCCCATGCCGCGAAATTCGACACCATCGTGGAGCCATTGCTCGGCGTACACATCAGGCTACCAGACGAGCTTTCGGCACTGTTGGCCCGGCCCACGCATTTCGAGACCATTCCCCCTGAACTCGACGCCTTGGCGGCCCGGCTCTGATCCCATGCTTGACGCAGTAGGTCCTGCCTCCAACGGCCAGTTGTGGCTGTTACTCGGCGGTGGAGGGTTGCTGCTGTTGATTGCCGCAGGTGTAGGGCTTTGGCGTCTGCGACTGCGCCGCCGCAAGGACATCGATCGCCGACTGCGCGAAGCCTGCGGCGGTGTGCTCGGAAACTTTGTCATTCCCGATGGCAATGGCGAGCAAATCCAGGTGCAGTATGCCCTGCTAACCGGGCGCGGCATCCTGGTTATCGACATCAAGGATGTCGAGGGACACGTCTTTGGCAGCGAGGCGATGCAGGAATGGACCGTCCTCGCGGACGACCGACGCTTCACCTTTCCGAACCCTCAGCCCGGTCTCTGGGACCGGGTTGCCGCAGTCAAGCGCCTGACGCCGGAAATTCCTGTGACCGGTTTCGTAAGTTTCACGGGTCGCGCCAGGTTCACCAAGGGGCAGCCAAGAAGCGTAACCCTGCTCGAGCCGCTGCTGCAGGAACTGGAGCGCGAAGCAGCCGGTGGCCGCGCCGGTCCGGAAGGGTATCTGGCTGCCTGGGAGAGGCTGCGTAAGGCGGCAATCGCCCCCCGAATGGATCATGCACCGTTCTCTACTCCGCGTTGAGACCGAACAGCAGTTCCGCATTTCTCGTGGTGGCTTCCGCGACTTCTTCCGGACTCTTTCCCATGTATTGCGCCAGAGTCCGGACCACCTCAGGGAGGGTGGCCGGCTCGTTGCGCCGGTCGCGGGGAACGGGCCGGATACTCCTCGGCAACAGATAGGGCGAGTCCGTTTCCACGACGATACGGTCTAGCGGGATCAATCGAACAGCGGCGCGCAACTCAGTTGCACGACGGTCGTCGCAGATCCAGCCGGTGATGCCGATGTGGAGGCCCAGATTGAGGTAGTCACTCACTTCCGCCGGCCCATTGGTGAAGCAGTGGGCGACACCTGCCGGCAGCGCGGGACCTTGCTCAGCAAGCACGGCGAGAAAGTCAGAGTGGGCGTCGCGCTGGTGCAGGAACAGGGGGCGCCGGCTGGCTGCGGCAAGCTCGAGCTGCCGCGAGAACGCCGTGCGCTGGATGTCCCGGGGCGCGAAGTTTCGGTAGTAATCAAGTCCGCATTCACCAGCAGCGACGACACGGGGGTCACGCAACAGGATGCTCAGCCGTGCCTCTGTTGCATCGTCGTAGTCGGCCGCCGCGTGCGGGTGCACGCCGGCGGTCGACCAAAGCACGCCGGGTCTTGACAACGCTAGTTCGAGTGCAGCCTCTGACGATGCCAGGTTTGTGCCGGTCACGATCACCCGACGCACGCCGCAGCTCCCGGCCCGGTCAAGGACCGCATGCAGGTCGTTGCGAAAGCTCTCGTGGGTGAGATTGGCTCCGACGTCGATCAGTGCCGGCACGTCCGCATCAAGCCGCTGCGCCGGCAGCAGCGAGCTGCCTGAGGACATAGTGCAGTATCCCCCCGTGAGCGAAGTACTCACGTTCCTTCGGCGTATCGATCCGCACCCGCACGCGGAAGCTGATCTGCGCGCCATCCTCGCGCCGTGCGATGACTGCGACCTCCCGGGCCCGGCCTTCTTCAAGGCCCGCAATGTCATAGAGCTCGCGGCCGGTGAGGCCGAGTGACACGGCGCTCTGTCCGGGCTGATACTCGAGGGGCAACACGCCCATGCCGATCAGGTTCGAGCGGTGGATGCGCTCGTAGCTCTCAGCGATCACGGCACGCACTCCGAGCAGCTTGGTGCCCTTGGCCGCCCAGTCCCGCGAGGAGCCACTCCCGTACTCCTTGCCAGCCAGGATCAGCAGGGGCACCTGATCGCCGGCATAGCGCATGGCGGCAGCGTAGATCGACAGCTTTTCACCGTCCGGGAGATGCGCGGTGTACCCACCCTCGGTTCCGGGGACCAGCTGATTACGGAGACGGATGTTGGCAAAGGTGCCCCTCATCATCACTTCGTGGTTGCCACGCCGGGCACCATACTGATTAAAATCAGATGGTTGAACGCCTTTACTAAGAAGATACTCACCGGCCGGACTGTTCTTTGCAATGGATCCCGCCGGGGAGATGTGGTCCGTCGTCACGGAATCTCCGAGTAGGGCAAGCACCCGCGCCCCCGCAATGTCAGTCACGGGGGGCGGCTGACGAGTCATGCCTTCGAAGTACGGCGGATTCCGCACGTAAGTTGAGTCCTCCACCCACGAGAACCGGTCACCCAGCGGCACCTGAATGGAATTCCAGTTCTCGTCCCCTGAAAAGACGTCGGCGTAGGTTTTCCGGAACATCGTGGAGTCGAGGCTGCCCAGGACGATGTCCTGAATCTCCTTCTGGCTGGGCCAGATGTCCCGCAGGTAGACGGGCAAGCCATCCGTACCGGTGCCGAGTGGTTCCGTGTCGAGGTCCACATGCATGCTTCCGGCAAGGGCGTAGGCCACAACCAGCGGCGGCGACGCCAGGAAATTGTTGCGTACGAGCGGGTGAATGCGGCCCTCGAAGTTCCGATTTCCTGACAACACACTGCAACCGATGAGCTTGCCCGCAACGACGGCCTTCTCGATGGCGCTATCCAGCGGGCCGGAATTGCCGATGCAGGTAGTGCAACCAAAACCGACGATGTTGAAGCCCAGAGTCCCAAGCTCCGCAAGCAATCCCGATTTCTCGAGATAGCTGCTGACCACGCGTGAGCCAGGCGCAAGGCTGGTCTTGACCCACGGCCTGGACGTCAGCCCACGCCGGACGGCATTGCGCGCGAGCAGGCCCGCACCGACCATCACATAGGGGTTGGACGTATTAGTGCAGCTTGTGATTGCCGCGATGAGCACCGCACCGTTCTTGAGGTCGAACGTTTGCCCTTTGCTCGTGACCCTAACGGCCGTAGTGCCCGTCTTGCCGTCGGCCGTCTGCTCAGACTCGATCCTTCGGTAGGAGTTTGCCAGATCGCGCAAGGCGATCCGGTCCTGGGGACGACGAGGTCCGGCCAGGCTGGGCTCGACGGTTGCCAGGTCAAGGGCGACGATGTCCGTGAACAGCGGATCAGGCTGGCCGGCATCGCGCCACAGACCCTGGGCCTTAGCGTACGAGGTGATCAGCGCAACGTCCTGGGCGGAACGTCCCGATAGTTCCAGGTAGCGAATGGTTTCAAGGTCAATCGGGAAGATGGCCACCGTACTGCCAAATTCAGGCGCCATGTTGCCGATGGTGGCGCGGTCGGCCAGCGGCAGATTGTTCAGTCCGTCGCCGAAGAACTCCACGAATTTTCCGACGACACCCTTCTTGCGCAACAGCTCCGTTACCGTCAGCACGAGATCCGTGGCCGTAGTGCCCTCCCGAAGCTTGCCCGTGAGCCGGAACCCGATCACTTCCGGTATCAGCATGGTGACGGCCTGGCCAAGCATCGCCGCTTCGGCCTCAATGCCGCCCACGCCCCAGCCGAGAACGCCAAGGCCATTGATCATGGTCGTGTGGGAATCCGTGCCCACTACGGTGTCGGGGTAGGCCACCCGGCGTCCCCCGACCTCGTTGCTGAAAACCACGCGGGAGAGGAATTCCAGGTTGACCTGGTGGACGATGCCGGTGTTTGGAGGGACTACCTTGAAATTCCGGAACGCGTTTTGCCCCCAGCGCAGAAACCCATAGCGCTCCTGGTTCCTCGCGAACTCCACGGTAGTGTTGGCCGCGAGCGCCCCAGGACTGCCGTAGTTGTCCACCTGTATGGAGTGGTCGATGACGAGTTCGGCGGGCGACAGGGGGTTAATGGCGTCGGCCTTGCCGCCGAGCCTGACTACGGCGTCACGCATTGCCGCGAGATCCACCACCGCCGGAACACCCGTGAAGTCCTGGAGCACAACCCGGGCCGGTGTGAATGCGATCTCATGCTCCTTGCTTGCCTTCGGGTCCCAGTTTGCCAGGGCACTGATATCAGCTGCCCTTACGTCGCCCCCCGCAGCATGGCGCAGCAGATTCTCAAGCAGGATCTTCAGCGAGTAGGGGAGACGGCTGACGTGGCCTTCAGTGACCGCAGACAGGCTGTAAATTTCATAGTCCTTGCCATTGACTGAGAGGGTGGACTTCGCATCGATCACTTTCGCCATGGATGGTCTCTCCTGAGCAGGACGGGCGTTGGACTATAGAGGCGCTGGCGCTGGCTATCAAACTCAAGTTCTCATCCAGAATGACTCCGCCACCGAGGCACTCATCGCCCCGGTAAAACACCACGTACTGGCCAGCTGTCGGGGATCTCTGCGGCAGATGGAACCGGACGTGCACCCGGCCGTCGTCAAGGCGTCGCGCGTGGCAGGCCGACGGCGTGTGCCGGTGGCGGATTCGGGCTTCGAGGTCGAGGCCGTCCGCGATGCCGGCCGGCTCTCCCGCCAGCCAGCGGAGGTCCCCAGCGTGAAGATGCTCTCGC
The DNA here is from genome assembly GCA_031395645.1 of Gammaproteobacteria bacterium. Taxonomy (GTDB): domain Bacteria; phylum Pseudomonadota; class Gammaproteobacteria; order Steroidobacterales; genus SHZI01. The sequence goes on from JANNJM010000087.1 coordinate 200,224, forward strand.
AATAGCCACGGATGCCCGGCACCCTGCACGACGATCAGGGCATTGCGCTCCAGATCCTTAGCGGCAACGAACCACGGTGACTGAAGACTATCGTTGCGTCCGCCGATGTGTAGCCCCGCACGCTGTCCGAGCGTGTAGAAGGGCAGTCCATCATGCTGCCCGACCTCTGTGCCTGTCGAAGTCAGTATCGGGCCTCGCGATTGTGGCACGTGCTCCGACAGAAACTCGCGGAACGGGCGCTCGCCGACAAAGCAGATTCCCGTGCTGTCCCGCTTGGCGTGGTTGGCGAGCCCATAGTTGCGGGCCAGTTGACGAACTTCCGTTTTGGCCAGCGATCCGAGGGGGAAGAGGGTCCTGGCCAGCGCCTTGCTGTCAATCGCATGAAGAAAGTAGGTCTGATCCTTGTCGCGGTCTGCGGGCCGGAACAAGCGAGGCGCCGACTGCAAAGAGACGCGGGCGTAGTGCCCGGTTGCAATCCAGTCAGCACCGAGGCGGCTGGCGTGGTCCAGAAACGCACCGAACTTGATGTGGCGATTGCAGGCCACATCGGGATTGGGCGTACGTCCAGCGCGAATCTCAGTGAGGAATCCTGCGAATACCTCGCTGCGATATTCGCGTGAAAAGTTGACGAGATGGAGGCGAATGCCAAGGTCGGCGCAGACTTGCCGGGCATCGGCAAGATCCCGGCCGGCGGTGCAATACTCATTGGCGTCGTCCCAATTGGTCATGTGCAGCGCTTCGACGCGATAGCCGGCCTGAAGCAGGCACAGAGCCGCAACTGCCGAGTCGACTCCGCCTGAAAGCGCAACGATTACGAGCTGTGGCTGCCCAGCAGTCATGGCGGGAAAGTCTAGCAGCCGTCGCGATACTGGCGCTGACAATCAGAGAATGGCAGCACGACGAGCCAGTTTCTCGAGCGCCAGTCCATGGAACAGGTCCACCGGGTAGCGCAAACCGCGCTCGTAGTCATCAACCGCGCGGAGCACCATTGGGCTTCGTAGCCGGGTCCTTCGGGCCACCAGGTCTGACCGGCTTAGCCACAGCACCCGCTCAATGCCCTCATCCAGCTGACGCTGGTCAGGCTCGCCTGAGCAGGCACCAGAGAACGCGACGCGGAGATAGGGAGCTCTGCCGTCGCTGCGTGCCCACAAATAGGCCCCGATCGTGGCCTCAGGGATGAACGCGCAACCTGCCTCTTCCAGCACTTCGCGGACCACTGCCGCCAGCAGTGTCTCGCCGCTTTCCACATGGCCAGCCGGTTGATTGATCACGAGCCGGCCATCAATCCGCTCTTCGACGAGCATAAAGCGACCGCTGCGCTCGACAACCGCAGCTACTGTCAATTCCGGGAGAGTGTCAATGGCGGAGGGTGGCAACGCGCTACGGATGCCGCGCTAAACACGCAGCTGGCGAAGTTCCCGGGAGGTCTCTGAGGCAGTCCATATTTCGTCGAACAGCGCCAGATAACGACGGGCGACCGCCGGTTCGTACGTATCGGCGATGCCCTCCCACCGAACGTGATTGATCCGGTAGAGCAGTGCCACGTCGTCAGCCAGCAGGAACGCCTCGCGATGTTCCCGATAGTCTTCGTGTATGTTGCGGAACTCGATGTAGGTATTGAGTCGGCGTCCGAGGCCGACTAGGCGATTGCCGAGGCGAATAGTGCGCTGTGGTTCGGAGATCAGAACGCGCACCCGGGCGAAGCGCTTCGCCAGGACCAGACGTTTTACGATCTCCAGGAATTGGTCGTGGTCGTAGACCCCTGGCTCGAGATCAGGTGTGAGGATGCACAGCCCGCGTTGGGCAACCGTCGCGATTTCAACGGCCGCGGCGAGCGTGTCTTCCTTGTCCGCAAGAACCCAACGGCGACCCTGGGTGCGCTCCGATTCCATATTGTCCGGGGTGTTGGTGATGGTCACGGGGCATTGTACGAAGGGCCGGGATGCTCGTTGTGCCAACTGGATCACGTTTAGCTACCCCTGTTCTGCTGATTCAGGGCTCAGAGTCGGCGGCCTGTCGCGCCAGCAGGGCGGCATCCCCAATGTAGGTATCCGGAGCCATTGCGAGCAGCCGCTCTCTCTCGCCAAGGGGCAGGTCAACCGAGCGGATAAACTCGGCGAGTGACTCGCGGGTGACGGCCGAACCGCGCGTTAGTTGCTTCAGTTGCTCGTACGCGTCAGCGTGACCGTGCCGGCGCATCACGGTCTGGACGGCTTCGCCCAGGACCTCCCAGGACTGTTGCAGGTCCGCCCGCATGCGCGGAGCATCGGCCTCGAGCTTCCGAAGGCCGGTCAGCAGGGCCTGGGTGGCGAGGGTGCTGTGGCCTATGGCCACGCCAAGATTACGTAAAACCGTCGAATCGCTCAGATCCCGCTGCCAGCGGGAGATGGGTAACTTCTCGGCAAAGTGTGCGAGAAGGGCGTTGGCAATGCCGAGATTTCCTTCAGCGTTTTCGAAATCGATCGGGTTCACCTTGTGCGGCATGGTGGACGAGCCAATCTCCGTGTCCACCTTGCGCTGTTGAAAATAACCGATTGAAACGTACCCCCAAAGGTCCCGGGCGAGGTCGAGAAGAATCACGTTGCACCGGACCAGGCAATGGCAATACTCGGCAATCCAGTCGTGCGGTTCGATCTGGGTGGTGTAGGGGTTCCAGACGAGGCCCAGCGATTCGACAAAGCGACGGGATACGCCAGACCAGTCGACTTCCGGGTAGGCGACACGATGCGCATTGAAATTGCCAACCGCGCCATTCATCTTGGCGAGGGGCTCCACGGCCCGGAGCTGCCGCAACTGGCGCTTCAGGCGCCAACTGCTGTTGGCGAGTTCCTTGCCCATCGTCGTAGGACTCGCAGTCTGGCCGTGTGTGCGGGCCAGCATGGGGACGTCGGCAAGTCGGCGCGTCATTGCCTCCAGCACGGCGACGAGCTGGCGATACTCGGGGAGAAGCAGGTCGTCCCGGCCATGCCGAAGTATCAGGGCATAGGCAATGTTGTTAATGTCTTCCGAAGTGCAGGCGAAGTGCAGGAATGGACGAATCCGGTTGAGCTCTGAGTCGCCGGCCAGGCGTTCAGCGATCAGGTATTCCACCGCTTTTACGTCGTGATTGGTACTCCGCTCGATTTCCTTGACCCGGCGGGCATCGTCGGGAGCAAAGCGCTCAGCGAGTTCGTTCAACACCTCGCTGGCAGCGGGGGAGAGCGGTCCAAGGCCCCCGACACCGGGTTCCTGGGCCAGGAACTGTACCCAGCGAACTTCGGTCAGCACGCGAAAACGGATCAGTCCGTACTCGCTGAAAATGCGCCTCAGGGATTCCGTCTTCGCGGAGTACCTGCCGTCGAGCGGTGAAATTGCGGTGAGCGGGTCCCGATCCATATCCAGCTTAAGGAAAATCCCTATAATTCAGCTTCAAATGATACACCAACGAGGACGATGTTCGCGGGCCAGGCAGCGACTGGCGCAGTCCCCGCACATCCTTTGAGGAGAAATGAGGAATGGCTAACAAGGGTTATCGCGTCGAACGCGACAGCATGGGCGAACTGCGGGTTCCCGACGAGGCTCTCTGGGGCGCGCAGACACAGCGGGCGGTGGAGAACTTTCCGATCAGCGGCCTGAAGGTTCCCCGTGGCTTCATTCGCGCACTGGGACTGATCAAGTGGGCGGCAGCAGGCGCCAATGCCGAACTTGGGTTGCTCAAGAGCGGCAAGGCGATGGCGATTCAGGCGGCTGCGCTCAAGGTGGCTGCCGGTCAGCACGATAGCCAGTTTCCCATCGACGTGTTCCAGACCGGCTCCGGAACCAGCACCAACATGAACGCCAACGAAGTCATCGCACGGCTGGCAACGAGCCAACTTGGCGTGGAGGTGCATCCCAACGATGACGTGAACATGGGCCAGAGCAGCAATGACGTTATTCCCACCGCCATCCATTTAAGCGCTGCACTGGAAGTTTGCGAGGCGCTGCTGCCAGCACTGAAGCATCTGCGAGCAGTGATCAGCAGGAAGGCCGATGACACGGATGATGTTGTCAAGACGGGTCGGACCCACCTTATGGACGCAATGCCGGTTCGCATGAGCCAGGAACTCGGCGGCTGGGCGCACCAGATTGCAAACGCGGAAGCCCGCATCAGTGACTCTCTTCCGCGACTCACGCGGCTTGCACAGGGTGGTACCGCCGTTGGTACAGGCATTAACGCGCACCCGAAATTCGGCAGGAAAGTGGCGGTACTGCTGAGTGAGAACACCGGCATCAGGTTTGACGTCTCTCGCAACCTGTTCGAGTCGCTGAGTAGCCAGGACACTGCGGTGGAACTCTCGGGTCACTTGCGGACTCTGGCAGTCGCGCTGATGAAAATAGCCAACGACCTGCGCTGGATGAACAGTGGTCCCCTGGCAGGTCTCGGAGAAATCTCATTGCCGGGACTGCAACCCGGAAGCAGCATCATGCCGGGCAAGGTCAATCCAGTGATCCCTGAGGCCGTGGCGATGGTTGCAGCGCAGGTCATCGGGAATGATGCTGCGATCGTCGTTGCCGGCCAGTCGGGCAATTTTCAGCTGAACGTCATGCTCCCGGTCGTGGCTTACAATCTCCTCCAGAGCGTTCAGTTGCTGGCAAACGCAAGCCGGATACTCGGCGACAAGGCCATTGCCGGTTTCAAGGTCAATCACGACAAACTTGCAGAGGCGCTGGACCGCAATCCAATTCTGGTGACTGCGATGAATCCCGTCATTGGCTACGAGAAGGGTGCAGCGATTGCCAAGAAGGCGTACGCCGAACGAAGGCCGGTTCGCGAAGTGGCTGCGGAGCTTACCGACCTCTCCGCCAGGGAAATCAATCGACTGCTCGATGCCAGGAAGCTGACGCAGGGCGGTATCAAGTCCTGACCTGGGTGGCAGCACAGTAGTGATCGACAGGCTCTTCGCCCGACTGAAGGATACGCGGCCTCCAGTCGATCTGGCCAGGGAAGCGCTGGCGCTGATTCCACCGGAGACTGCGGCGCAGCTCTTTCCGGGTCCGTTGATCCCGGCCGCTGTGCTCGTGGGACTGGTTGCGCGCGCTACCGGGTGGGAGGTCTTGCTCACCCGTCGTACCGAGCACCTTCGGGACCATCCCGGGCAGATCAGCTTCCCGGGGGGCAGATTGAACGGCCCGCATGAAAGCGCACTTGCCGCTGCCTTGCGCGAGGCGCAGGAGGAGGTCGGGATCGAAGCTCCCTTCATCGAGGTCATTGGCTTCCTGCGCCCGCATGCCGTGGTTACGGGGTACGCCGTCAGTCCGGTGGTTGCAGTTCTGCGGCCCGGCTTTTCGCTGGTGGCTGATGCCGCTGAAGTGGCGGAGATCTTCGCAGTGCCACTCCGCTACCTCGAGGATCCGGCCAATGTGATCCACAGCGAACGAGTCGTTCGGGGTGTCACCGTTCCCGTGCGCGCATACCAGTATGGCCCGCACCATATCTGGGGCGCGACTGCACAGATCCTTGGTGCGCTACTGGACAACGACCATGAACACCAGAAATGAAATCCGTATAGAGAAGCTGCTGGAGATAATGGCCACGCTCAGGGATCCGAAGCGGGGCTGCCCCTGGGATCGTGAGCAGGACTTTGCGTCAATTGCTCCCTACACGATTGAGGAGGCCTACGAGGTCGCGGATGCGATTGACCGGAATGATCTCCCCGACCTGCGTGATAAGCTTGGCGATCTGTTGTTGCAGGTAGTCTTTCACGCCCAGATCGCCGGAGAAATCGGTGCCTTCGATTTTCACGACGTCGTCTCCGCTATCAGCGACAAGCTGATCAGGCGGCATCCGCACGTGTTTGGCTCTGACAAAGACGCGCTGGCGAATTCCCCGGCGAATACCTGGGAAGTTCTCAAGTCTGCGGAGCGGGCTGCACGTGGTGGTGACACGTCCGCCGTTGCGGGCATAGGTCAGGCGCTTCCGGCCCTGATCCGGGCGGAAAAGCTGGGCAAACGTGCAGCCCACGTGGGCCTCGACTGGCAGGATGCACAGGGCGTTATCAGCAAAGTCCGTGAGGAACTCGACGAGTTGTCGGCAGCCCTGGCCGCACAGAAGCATGCTGCGGTGGAAGAGGAGTTGGGTGATCTTCTCCTGGCCTGCGCCAGTCTGGCCCGACACTGTCACGTGGATCCGGAGCAGTCACTCCGGCAGGCCTGCCGGAAATTCGAGACCCGCTTCCGGCGCGTCGAGGCAGCCGTCCGGCACGAGGGGCTGGAGTGGCGCAACCTTAGCCCTGAGCAACTGGACGACCGGTGGGAGAACGCAAAGAAACCTGAGTGACGCGTCAGGTTAGGTTAAGTTCAGGACGGATTCAGGCCGCGAGGACTAACGTGTAAACCGATGCCGGTGCAGGTATCCCGGCCAGGAGCTTAAGGCATGCGCATCGAGAGTCCCGTTCCGTCGCTACTGGTGTCTTTAGTTGTACTGCTTGCTTCAGGCGCAGCCGACGCCGGCCATCGCCACCGCGACCGAAATCACTCGCAACGCTACGCCCCCGGCGCGACCATCGTCTATGCCAGGGTCACCGACGTGCGGCCGCTAGTCGAAGAAGTGCACGTTCAGGTCCCCGTACGGGAGTGCTATGCATCAACGGCGTATGCACCCCCGGCCTATGGCCCTGCGAGGCCAGGCAGCGCCGTCGGTGGCACCATCGCCGGGGGTGTTGTGGGTGGCGTGATTGGCGACCGGTTCGGCGGCGGCGAAGGTCGGGATGCCATGCGGCTGCTCGGCGCTCTGGTGGGCGCTGCCATCGGGCACGATGTCGCTACCCGGCGCCAGGCTGCCTACTATCCGCAGCAAGGAAGGCAGGCATACCCTGTAGAGGAGTGCACGACGCGCTACGAGAGCCGTATCGAGGAACGAACCCGTGGCTATCAGGTTGCCTACGTTTTCGACGGTCGGGAGTACTACACGGAGACAGCGGCCCCGCCGGGCGAGCGCATACCGATTGAAGTCTCGGTTCGACCGGCCTTCTGATCGCGGTCCGTAACGGAACGGTCCGGAACAACTCTGCAGCGAGCAGAGGCCTTGTGGCATAGTCCTGCCGCATGATCGAACCAACGACCGACGCCAGCTGGCATCCCGCCAGCTGGCTGGCCCGCACGGTGGGCCAGATTCCAGCCTATCGAGACCAGCAGCGTGCAGCCGCGGTGATGGCCGAGCTTGCCCGGTTACCGCCACTGGTGACGTCATGGGAAGTCGACGCCCTGCGGGCTCACCTGGCTCTGGCCGGCGAAGGCAAGGCGTTCGTCCTGCAGGGTGGCGACTGCGCCGAGACCTTCGAGGATTGCAGATCGGACGCCATCGTTACCAAGCTCAAGATCCTCCTCCAGATGAGTGTGGTGATCATTTCGGGACTGAAACGGCCCGTGGTGCGGGTAGGGCGCATGGCCGGGCAGTATGCGAAACCCCGCTCCGCTGATACGGAGACCCGCACGGACCAGACGTTGCCCAGTTACCGGGGGGACATTATCAATCGGAACGCTTTTACCACCCACGATCGCGAGCCGGATCCCGAACTGATGCTCCGTGCCTACGAGCGTTCGGCGCTGACGCTGAATTTCGTTCGCTCGCTGATCGATGGGGGTTTTGCCGATCTACATCACCCGGAAAACTGGGATCTCGACTGGGTGCACCACTCGCCGCTGGCCGACCAGTACCGCCGCACCGTGCAGACCGTGGCTGATGGGCTCGACTTCTTCGAAAGCCTTACGGGAAAGTCCATTGACCAGGCACGTCGCGTCGACTTCTTCACCTGCCACGAGGGGCTGCACTTGCCCTACGAGCAGGCACAGACGCGCTTCCTGGAGCGCCGGCACGGGTGGTACGACCTTACGACTCACTTCCCCTGGATCGGCGTGCGTACGAGTCAGCTGGAGGGCGCCCACGTGGAGTTCTTCCGGGGGATCCGCAATCCCATCGGCGTCAAGATTGGGCCGGACACGACTCCGGCCACATTGCGCAGCCTCCTGCGCACACTGAACCCGGCTAACGAACCCGGGCGCCTGACGCTGATCCATCGACTTGGTGCCGCGCGCATCCGCAAGACGCTTCCGGACCTCATTGATACGGTTGGCGAGGCCGCCGCCTGCGTCGTTTGGATCTGCGATCCGATGCATGGCAATACGGAGACCGCCACATCAGGGCTGAAAACCCGTCGTCTCGAAAACATTCTGGAGGAACTCGATGCCGCCTTCGACGTGCATCGCGCGGCGGGTTCGCACCTCGGGGGCGTGCACCTCGAACTGACGGGCGAGCACGTGACTGAGTGCACGGGTGGCGCGCGGGGCCTCACGGACTCAGACTTGGGGCGCGATTACCGGACTCAGGTCGATCCGCGCCTGAACTATGATCAGGCGATGGAAGTCGCAATGCGGATCGCTGGTCATGGACGAACCGTTTGACAGCAAGGCTTTCCTGGCTTCGCTGACCAGCCGACCCGGCGTCTACCGCATGCTGGCGGGGGAGAAGACCGTCCTCTATGTTGGCAAGGCCCGTGATCTTCGCAAGCGGGTCTCGACCTACTTCGGCAGCAAAGCTCATCACCCTAAAACGCAGGCGCTTATGGCGCAAACCGAGCGAATTGAGGTGACGGTGACCGGGACCGAGCAGGAGGCCCTGCTGCTCGAATACAACCTGATCAAAGAGCACCATCCCCGCTTTAACGTCGTGTTGCGCGATGACAAGAGTTACCCATGGATCTACGTGTCAACGCATCAGGACTTTCCCCGCTTCGAGTTTCATCGCGGGTCGAGAAAGGCAGCCGGCCGGTTTCTCGGTCCCTGGCCCAATGCCGGCTCCGTGCGTGAAACCCTGACGGAGCTCCAGAAGCTCTTTCGGGTTCGCCAGTGCTCCGAAACGTTTTTCGCCAACCGCACCCGGCCGTGCCTGCAGTACCAGATCAAGCGCTGCACAGCGCCATGCGTCGGGCTGGTCTCGGCTGAGGACTACCGCCGGGACGTCCACGATGCCGTGTTGTTCCTGGAGGGCGGGAATTCAGCGGTCCTGGCAAGCCTCGTTGGCCGGATGGAGCGGGCGTCCGGCGAGCTTGACTACGAGCGAGCGGCGGTTCTGCGTGACCAGGTCGTGTTGATGCGCAGAATCCAGGCGGAGCAGGTCATCGCGGGAACCAGCATCGACGAGGCCGATGTCATTGGCGTGCACCAGGAGCAGGGCCAGGCCTGCGTCGCGGTCATACTGATTCGCGGAGGGCGAGTATTGGGCAGCCGGACGTGGTTTCCCCGGGTGACGTTCGCCACCGATCCCAATGAGGTCATCGCCGCATTCATTGGCCAGCACTACGTCCACGAGGAACCACCCGCCGAAATCCTCGTGTCCGAGGCGCCGTTGGACGGTCCAATTCTCGAGGCGGCCCTGACGGCCCGGAATACCCGAGGTGTTCGGATTCGATACGGAGTGAGGGGCACGCGCAAGCGCTGGCTCGAGATGGCCGCTACCAACGCTGCTCAAGGGCTGGCAAGCCGGCTGGCTGCCGGCGCATCGCTCCGGGTGCAGCTCGATGCCCTGGCGGAGGCGCTGGGCCTCGATGAGGTTCCGCAGCGCATCGAATGCTTCGATATCAGCCACACGGGAGGTGATGAAACGGTTGCGGCCTGCGTCGTGTTCGGGCCCGACGGCCCGATCAAGTCCGACTATCGGCGTTTCAACATCCGGGGGATCGGGCCGGGTGACGATTACGGCGCCATGGCCCAGGCCGTCGAACGGCGTTTCGCCCGCATTCGGCGCGGAGAGTCGCCAATGCCGGATCTGATCCTTATCGACGGCGGCCACGGACAGGTGGAGAAGGCGAGAGCTGCCCTGGAAGAGTTTCAGCTGGCCCACCTGCCGCTGATCGGGGTGTCAAAGGGCCGTGACCGGCGAATCGGCGATGAACAGTTGGTCATGCCAGGTGAATCGACGACACGAACACTGCCAAAAGACTCACCAGCACTGCTGCTGATTCAGCAGATCCGGGACGAGGCACACCGGTTTGCGATCTTAGGTCACCGCCAGCGCCGGGCAAAAGCACGGATGACGTCGAGACTGGAATCGATCGAGGGCCTGGGTCCGCAACGCCGGCGGGCGCTGCTGCGACAATTCGGCGGGCTGCAGGGGATCCGTCAGGCTGGTGTCGCAGATCTCGCCACTGTGCCGGGCATCAGCCGCGTGCTCGCTCAGCGGATTTACGATCACCTTCATGGGGGGCAACCCTGAGCCGCCCTAAAGGCTAGAATAAAGACGTGTATCCCCAGCTCAATATCTCAACCTCGCTGACCTGGTTTCGGATCGCGGCGATCCCTCTGGTGGCCGTGGTTTTTTACTGGTCGTCGCCCTGGGCCCGGCCGGCGGCGGCCGCGGTCTTTATTCTGGCGGCGATTACGGACTGGCTGGATGGTTATGTTGCGCGGCGCCTGCAGCAGACGTCTCAGTTCGGTGCCTTTCTGGACCCGGTGGCCGACAAGCTGATTGTCTCGACAGCCCTCATTCTGATAGTCCAGTCGGATCCGCGCGTGCTGGTTGCCGCCCTGGCAGCCATCATCATCGGTCGGGAAATTGCAGTATCGGCACTGCGGGAGTGGATGGCCGGCCTCGGAACGCGCCACCGGGTAGCGGTCTCCGGGTATGGAAAACTCAAGACGATCATGCAGATGATTGGACTCTCCTGCATGCTGTTTGCGGAGCCGTTGCTCGGCCTGCCCATCTATGAGATTGGGCTGGTTTTCCTGGTGCTTGCTGCCGGGCTGACCGTGTGGTCGATGCTCGGCTACGTTCGCGCTGCCTGGCCGGCGCAACGGGAAGGTGCGCCCCTTTCTTGACACGCAGGCCCCACCCGGTAGCATATGCAGCTCTTGCAAGCGGGAATAGCTCAGTTGGTAGAGCGGTACCTTGCCAAGGTACAGGTCGGCGGTTCGAGCCCGCTTTCCCGCTCCAGATTCTGCCTCCCTGACGGACGTTGCGCGACGTCTGCAATGCGGGGCCGTTACAGCGGCTAGGTGGCAGAGTGGTCATGCAGCGGCCTGCAAAGCCGTGTACGCCGGTTCGATTCCGACCCTAGCCTCCAATCACCACCGTTCGCCCTACAATGCTGCCTGGCCCGGGTGGCGAAACTGGTAGACGCTGCGGACTTAAAATCCGTTGGCCGTAAAAGGCCGTGCCGGTTCAAGTCCGGCCCTGGGCACACCTCCGTCAGGAAATCATTTCTTGATGGCTGAATGGCCGCGCCAGCACTCGTAGCGGAGGCGGAAATCGCCGATTGCCAGCAGGTCGCCGTGCTCGAGCGACTGACGCCCGGCGACCTGGCCATTGACGAGCGTGCGGTTGGTGCTTTGCAGATCGACAACCTCCATACCGTGCTCGGCAACGACGAGCATGGCGTGATGGCGGCTCACGTAAGGGCTGTCCAGATGCAGGCCGCTCTGGGGGCTACGGCCGATCAGCAGCCGGCCCGGAGTGAGCGGGCGCCGCTCAAGGATCACACCATCCATCATCACCACGAGATTTCGCGTTGACGCCGCATCGATCTCTGGTTGCTCATCGACAAGTGTTGAGCCGGACCACGGGCCGGCAACCGTAACCGGTTTGCCAGGCGCAGTGACCCAGGCAAGCGCCCGGTCCAGGTCAAATCGCTCGCGGGTGAACTGGCGGAGCCCCGCCATTCCACGCGAGTCCAGGATGCGGTGCAGGCCTTGCGAGCCGGTCAGGATTATCGTCATCGCCGGGGTCGCGCCGGCCCGAACCCTCGCCAACGTCTGCATGAACTCCAGCACGTGCGGGCCGTACTGATCTGTTCTTTCAATGATGACGACTGTGCGCCGGCCGCGTGCGCTTTCGTGGCGAAGAAAGACCGTCAGCAGATTCTGGAGATCTTCGATGGAAGCCTGCACCAGTTCGAAACCCAGGCCGGCAAGGCAGCGCGCCAGAAACGTCCGGACGTCGTCTGTTGGCGAGCAGATCCTTAACGTGTGCAGGTCTTCCCGCACTTCGTAAGCCGCCACCAGGCGATCGACGAGCGCGCTCAGTCCGGCTGCTGATCCCGTAACAATGCCGAACGGTCGGTGCCCGCGCAGGCAGCGACCGGTATAGGCGAGGCCAGCGGTCAGACCGGCTGAATCGACAGTTCGTGTAGCCGCAGGTCCTGACTTACCCGGGAGGGGACTGAGTGTCGCGCCTTCGAACAGTGCGGCCATGTGCAACTCCCGGCAAAGGCGACATGCGTTGCGGCTCTTTTTCGTTAGAGATTGCCGATCATGCGCTGTGCAAGGTTGAGTCTAAGTAGCCGTCCGCGTTAAGTAAAGACCGCCGGCAGGGGGCTCTGCCGCAGCCGGCGGAGAGACCGTGAAAGTGGCGTAGTAAATCCCTCTAGTGGCTTGTTTTAGATATGAAAGTCGGTGAGGATTGGTCGCCGTTTGGCGTTGTCGGCCTGGGGCTCTGGAGATCGGTGTGCTGAATGGTGCGGGGTTGACGCTGTGGCGGGGAACGACCCGCCTCTTCGAGTCGCTGTCGTTCGCGCTGGCGCCAGGTGCGGCGCTCATGATTGAAGGCCCCAATGGTGCCGGCAAGACCACGCTGCTCCGGGTCATCGCCGGTTTGACGATGCCTGAGGTCGGCAGCGTCGCCTGGCAGCGTCGTCCGCTGCGGGAGCAATTGCAGGCGGGTCGCCTGCGCCTGGCCTTCGCCGGGCACGCACTTGCCCTGAAGACGGAACTCAGCACGCGTGAAAACCTGCAATTCTTTGCGCGGCTGGCCAGCCTGGAGGGCAAGGTCGATGAAATCCTGGAAGCAGCTGGGCTTGGAGCGTGCGCCGATCTGGAGGTCAGGCTGCTGTCGGCGGGCCAGAGGCGGCGGGCCGCCCTCGCCAGGGTGCTGCTGTCCGATGCGGATCTCTGGTTGCTGGACGAACCCCAGACGAATCTCGACGTGGACGGCCGCCAGTTCCTTGAGGAAGCGATTCGCAGCCATCTCCGTCGTGGCGGGATGGCAGCCATCGCTGCACACCAGCCCCTCGCACTGGGGAACGCTGACGTCGGCCATCTCGTCCTGGGTGACGCGTAGTGGGCGTCGAAGCACTGGGTCAGGCCAGGGTTCGAGGTCCGGCGGAAGCCCACGATCCCGGGCTGCTGCAGCTGTTCTGGTTGATCTTCGAGCGCGACTTGCGAGTAGGGCTGCGACGCTGGACGGACGCCAGCAACTCGGCCCTGTTCTTTGTACTGGTGGTGACGCTGTTCCCGCTCGCCCTGAGCCCCAAGGCGGAGATGCTGCGGACGGTAGCTCCCGGCGTGCTCTGGATCGCTGCGCTGCTGGCAACGCTGCTGTCGCTGCACTTGCTGTTTCGTGCCGACCTGGAAGATGGCACGCTCGAACAACTGTTGCTGATGCCGCATCCCCTTGGCTGGATGCTGCTGGCGAAGGTCGTTGCGCACTGGACGATCACGGGTATTCCGGTCGTGATCATGGCGCCCGTCCTCGCAATCACCTACCAACTGCCGGCGCCTGCAATGGGGGTGCTCACGCTGAGCCTGCTGCTCGGCACGCCAACGCTGAGCCTGCTGGGGTCAATCGGAGCGGCGCTGACTGCCGGGTTGCGGGGCGCCGGGGTCTTGCTGGCGTTTATCGTCGCGCCCCTGATGGTGCCGGTCCTTATACTGGGCGCCAAGGCCACCGACCTGGCATTGGCGGGGGAGGATCCAGCCGGTCCGCTGTACCTGCTGGCAGCCTTGTTGTTGCTGGCCTTGAGCGTTGCACCGATCGCGGCTGCCGGTGCACTGCGGGTTAGCGCCGATTAACCCATCAGTTTGCTTAGGGAGAGAGCAACGTGTGGACCTGGTTTTTTCGACTGGCATCGCCACCCCACTTTTATGCGTTGGCCGGGAAGCTCAGCCTCTGGCTGCTGATTCCTGCCCTCATTCTTGTGGTGATCGGCACCTTTGGCGGGCTTGTCTTGGCGCCGCCCGACTATCAGCAGGGTGATGCGTTCCGGATCATTTATGTCCATGTGCCCAGTGCTTATCTGTCGATGATGGTCTACGTCACCATGGCATTGGCGGGTGCCATCGGACTGATCTGGAGAATCAAACTCGCGCACGCGGTCGCCGCCAGCTGTGCACCGATTGGTGCTTCGTTTACCTTTGCTGCGTTAGTTACCGGGGCAGTCTGGGGCAAGCCCATGTGGGGGACCTATTGGCAGTGGGATCCGCGCCTGACCTCCGAACTGATCCTGCTCTTTTTGTATTTTGGCTACATGGGCCTGCGCAGTGCCTTCGAAGACCTGAACCAGGCGGACCGCGCCAGCGCTATCCTGGCAATAGCTGGCGTGGTGAACGTGCCCATCATCCATTTTTCGGTAATCTGGTGGGCCAGCCTGCACCAGGGACCTACGCTGTCGAAGCTTGAGGTACCCTCGATCTCCACGGACATGCTCTGGCCGCTCCTCATGATGATCCTGGCGTTCACGCTCTTTTTTCTGGGCATCCTCGCGATGCGCGTCAGGGGCGAAGTGCTGGAGCGCGAATTTCAGTCGCGCTGGGCCCAGGACGTGCTGCGTAGCACCAGTCCCGTGAGAGCAAACTGATGGATCAGTCCCTTGTCATGGGTGGCTATGCGGCCTACATACTGGCGGCTTATGGTGTCACGGCGGTGGTGGTGGTCGGCAATATCGTTGCGGCCCGCCGGCGCTTCCGCAGGACCCAGCAACGTCTTAGAGATCAATTGGGCAGACGGGCCGCAGTCGGGCCAGAAGTACGGAGAGCGTCATGACACCGCGTAGGCAAAGAATGGTAGTGGTTGGTCTGGTCGTGGCAGGAGTCGCCGCTGCAGTCGGTCTTTCGCTGCGGGCGTTCCAGGAAAATCTTTTATACTTTTACACGCCGTCGCAGGCCCTGGCTGGCGAACCGCCGGCAGGCAAGAAGTTTCGACTGGGTGGCCTGGTTGAAAAGGGCAGCGTCCGCCGCGAGACGGGAGCTCTCGAGGTGCGTTTTCTGGTCAGGGACAACAAGGAGCAGCTCACGGTCGCCTATACGGGCGTCCTGCCCGATTTGTTCCGGGACGGCCAGGGTGTGATCGCGATGGGATACCTGGAGCCGAATGGCGTGTTTCGGGCCGAAGAGGTTCTTGCCAAGCATGACGAGAATTACATGCCGCCCGAAGTGGCGGAGGCCCTCGCGGCGGAGGGGCATCCCACCGACGCTGCTGCGCCCGCCACTGCTGCCAACTAGTCCCCTGAGGAGCCCCGAATGATTCCTGAACTCGGCCAGCTGTGCCTGATTCTGGCGCTGTGTCTGGCAGTCTGTCAGTCGGTGTTCCCCCTGGTCGGTGCCCACCGCGGCCAACCCGGACTGATGGCAGTCGGGCCAGCCGCTGCCGCCGGGCAGTTCGTCTTCGTGGCTGGCGCGTTTGGGCTGCTGGCCTGGTGCTTTCTGCAGAACGACTTTTCCCTCCTCTATGTCGCCAGTAACTCAAACAGCAAGCTGCCGGATGTCTATCGCTTTGCTGCGATCTGGGGCGGCCACGAGGGCTCACTCTTGCTGTGGGCCCTGATTCTCTCGGGCTGGACTATTGCCGTGACCGCGCTCAGCGGGGCGTTGCCGCGGGAGATTGCCTCGCGCATCACTGGAGTCATGGGTGCGATCAGTGTCGGCTTCCTGAGCTTTATTCTGTTTACCTCCAATCCGTTTCTCCGGCTCAGTCCAGTTCCTTTCGATGGTAATGACCTGAATCCCCTGTTGCAGGATCCAGCGATGGCTATCCACCCGCCAATGCTCTACGCGGGGTACGTGGGCTTCTCAGTGGCGTTTGCCTTTGCGGTGGCCACGCTGCTGGCTGGCCGCCTGGAACAGGAGTGGGCTCGCTGGGCCCGGCCGTGGACGACCGCCGCCTGGGTCTTCCTGACCGTTGGCATAGCCCTCGGCAGCTGGTGGGCTTATTACGAGCTCGGCTGGGGTGGCTGGTGGTTCTGGGATCCCGTTGAGAACGCTTCCTTTATGCCCTGGCTGGTGGGCACGGCCCTGATGCATTCGCTGGCAGTCACAGAGAAGAGGGGCATATTCAAAGGCTCGACGTTGCTGCTGGCAATCAGCGCTTTCTCGCTCAGTCTGATCGGCACGTTCCTCGTTCGATCCGGTGTCCTTGTTTCGGTGCACTCTTTTGCTGCCGATCCTACGCGCGGGCTCTTCATCCTGGCCTTCCTCGCGGTCGTCATTGGCTCCGCGCTGGGCCTCTACGCCTGGCGAGCCTCATCCCTCGACCGACCGGTCGGCTTCAAGCCCTTTTCCCGGGAAAGCTTTCTCCTGGTCAATAATGTCTTGCTGTGTATTGCTGCCGGCCTGGTTTTCCTCGGTACAGTCTATCCGCTCGTTCTGGAAGCGCTGGACGCCGGGAAAATCTCTGTTGGCCCGCCGTATTTCGAAACGGCTTTCCTTATCCCCATGTTTCCGCTGCTCGTCGCTGTGGGGGTCGGCATGCACACGGCATGGCGGAGTGCGATTGTTGCTGACGTGGGCAGAAAGCTGCGGCTCGCCGGTGGACTCGCCCTTGCCGCGGGCGTGCTGGTGCCCCTGGCGGTATACGGCGGCGGCAATGGCGTCCTCACGACGGTTGGCGTTGCTGCAGCTTCCTGGGTCATCCTTGCTGCTGTCCTCGATCCGATTCGCTGGCTGGTGGGACGGGGACCGCGTCTGACCCAGGCTGCATTGGGAATGTCTGTCGCGCATCTCGGCCTGGGGCTCTTTGTCCTTGGTGTTACGGTGACCTCAGCATTTGGGCTGGCAACTGATCAGCGGATCGCGCTGGGAGAAACAGCCCGGGTGGGTGACTACGAGATTGTGTTCAAGAGCACACAACCCGTGAGCGGCGCAAACTATCAGGCGCTTCGCGGTGAGGTGCTGGTCACCCGGGCGGGCGAGCCAGTGGCGACGCTGTACCCCGAAAAACGGATGTATGCCGTTCGGACGTCTCCGATGACCGAGGCGGGTATTGATGCTGGCTGGTCCAGGGATATCTTTGTCGCGCTCGGCGATGAACTCGGTGGCGGTGCATGGAGCGTCCGCCTGCAATACAAGCCGCTGGTCCGCTTCATCTGGCTGGGAGCGATCGTCATGGCGCTGGGCGGCCTGCTGGCAGGTACAGACCGCCGCTACCGACTGCGCGCCCGGGAACATGCTCGGGCAGGCGACCCTGAGCGCCCCGTGCAAGCAGCGCAGACCTGACCTTGCGCTCAGCGCAGACCTGACCTTGCGCTCCGAATCCGGCACGACCGCGTGGCGTTTTCTGGTGCCCTTGTTTCTCTTTGGACTGCTAGTCGCTGTCTTTGTGGTCGGTCTGGGTAAGGACCCAACGCTCGTGCCGTCACCGCTCGTCGGCAAGCCGGCGCCCGAGTTCACACTTCCTCGCCTCGACGACCCTGCCCGGACTTTCGGTCGCAAAGACCTGTTGGGCAAGACCAGTCTCGTTAACGTCTGGGGCACCTGGTGCTCGGGCTGTCGCCAGGAGCACGAAACGCTGTTGACTCTGGCCCGGGATAGCGGCATTGCCATCTTCGGCATTAACTGGAAGGACGACCAGCAATTGGCACGGGAGTGGCTGCAGTCTTTGGGTAACCCCTACGTGGCTGTCGGCGTCGACCAGGAAGGCCGGACTGCCATTGACTGGGGTGTCTACGGGGCACCAGAGACTTTTCTGATTGGTCCGGATGGCACGGTGCTCTACAAGCACATTGCGCCGATGACCCTCGATGTCTGGCGGACGGAGTTTCTGCCCAGGATCGCCGCCGTCGGTGCAGAGCCTTGAGGCATCTCTGCATGGGGGTACTTTGCCTGATCATCCTCGCGCTGGGTCCGAGGCCCAGCGTTGCCATGGATGCGGATCCCAAGCTGTCCGATCCGGTGCTGCAGGAAACCTACGAACGCCTGACCCACGAGGTGCGCTGCCTTGTCTGCCAGAACCAGACGATTGCTGATTCCAGCGCTCCGCTGGCGGCGGATCTGCGCAGCGAGATCCGCAAGATGCTGGCCGCGGGAAGCTCCGAGACCGAGGTCAAGACGTTTCTTCTGGACCGGTATGGCGATTACGTGCTTTACAAGCCACGCTTCAGAGCGTCCACGGCCATGCTCTGGCTGGCGCCGCTGCTGTTACTGCTGGTTGGTGGCATTGCTTTGCGTCGCATCATTCAGAGGCGGGCTGATTTGCCAGTACCCGCAGACGATGACGAGGGTTCGCCGCCGGCGGCGCCCTCAAGGAGTTAGACGTTGGCAGTCTTTGCAGCCATTGCCGTCCTGTTCACGCTCGTGACCGTCGGCCTCGTGGCCTGGCCCCTGCTGCGCTCCGGGGGAGCGGGCCATCCCATCGCAGCGCTACTGACCGCGCTCGTCATCCCGGCGACGGTGGTCCTGGTCTACCTGCTGATCAGCCAGTACGACTGGCGGACGCCCGAAACGGGCACCACCGCATCCCCGGCAACTGACACTGCCGCGGGCTCGATGGAGCAGGCGGTCGCATCGCTCGAGCGCAAGCTTGAGGCGGCGCCGGCAGACGAGGAGGGGTGGATTCTGCTTGGCAGTTCTTATCTGAGTCTCAACCGGCCAGCCGATGCCGCCAATGCCTACCAACGCGCACTGGACCTTTCTGATGGTCGCAGCGTCGATGCACGCCTTGGTGTGGCAGAGGCGCGGATCGTGCAGGATCCCGCCGCGCTCTCGGGCCCGATCGGTGACGATATTGAAGCCGTTTTGAAGGCTGAACCGCGCAATCCCAAGGGTTTGTGGTACGGCGGCCTCTTAAGCCTCGCTCGCGGCCAGCCAGACGTGGCGCGGGAGCGCTGGCGTGCACTACTGGAGCTGGCACCGCCAGAGCGGGTTCGTCAGATTATCGAAACCCAGCTCGCCGAACTGGACGGTGCCGCTGGGCGCGCGGCCAGCCCGGCACCGGATTCCCCATCAGCAGCTGAAGTGGCAAGCCCGGCCAGTATCAGCGTCACGGTCTCCGTTAGCGACGCTGTGCGTGCGCAGGTCTCGGCTTCGGCGCCGCTGTTTGTCTTCGTGCGGGATGCGACGGCTGCTGGGCCACCGCTGGCAGTTATTCGACGCCAGGCGCGTGAACTGCCCGTCACACTGCAGATCAGTGATGCCGACATCATGCTGCCCGGACGGTCCCTGGCCAACGTTACGGGGGCCACACTGGTCGCGCGAATCGCTAACGGCGGCGATCCGATTGCCAAATCAGGGGATGTCTACGGAGAAGCGCGGTGGCAGCGCAGCGCTGTTAGCGGGAACCCGGTTGTGATCGTTATCGATCGGATCGTCGAGTAATCTTGTACATCCATTATTTAACATAATATATATTATACGCATTACAAGGAGCCCACCGTGCCAACGCGTTATTCCCGATTCGCCATCCTCACCTTGCTCCTGTCTAGCTGCAGCACCTCCAGCCTTCCGCCGCTGCGAGGAATCGACGCAACAGTGGACCTGCAGCGCTTCATGGGGCCCTGGTACGTCATCGCTTCAATTCCGATAGACATACCGTTGCTCCCCATGTTCTCTGAGAAAGGCGCTCACAACGGCGTTGAGACCTACCGTCTGGCGCCGGACGGAACGATAGAGACCACCTACACCTTCCGGCGCGGAACTTTCGACGGCCCCGAGCGCGTGTTTACCCCGCGAGCCCGGGTTGCCAATCCGCCGGTCAACTCCGAATGGAAAATGAAGTTCAGCTGGTACGTGCCCGAGGCCAACTACCTGATACTGCATCTCGATCCCCAGTACCAGCGCACGGTCATCGGGGTTCCGGACCGCAAGTACGTGTGGATCATGTCGCGAACATCGACGATGCCGGATCTTGAGTATGAGCAGCTGATTTCGGAACTACGGGCGTCCGGCTACGAAACAACGAAAATTCAACGCGTTCCCCAGCGCTGGCCAGACTAGGCTGGCCAGACTAGGCTGATCGGTTCAGGTGCCGCACAACCAGGTCCGGAAAGTCAGTGAACACGCCATCAACCTCCAGGACCTCCAGAAACACCTTGAGCAACTCAGTGAAGCTTGCAAAGCCATCGGGCAGTTGATCGGCTCGAAACGTAAACGGGTGCACGAGCAGGCCCAGTTTTCCTGCCAGCGTGACCAGGCCATGGTCGGGCCACGCGAGACTGATGTCCGGCCCAATTCCCTGGGCATATATCGCGATATCACGTAACACCTCATGCGTCACAGTCGCGCCCTCATCCAGCAACTGGATCAGGGGCAATCCCGTGCCGTACTTGGTACGCATACGGCGCAACTCCGGTGCGGAAAAACACTGCACGAAGAAATTATCAGCCGGGGTGCGGTAGCCAAATGCCCGAAGGGTCTCGATCAGCCGGTCACCGAGCGCGACCTCGTGCTGTGCGTGCCACGCAGGATCCTTGATCTCCGCGTACACGCCGGCCCGCCGCCCCGTCGAGCGATTGAGGCCCTGAAGGAGATCCAGCTCTTCCTCCAGTGTATGCAGACGGAACGTGCCGGTATCGACCGGGAATCGCCCCGGGAAGCGTGCACCGGCACCATCCCTGCGGCGGCGCTCGGTGACCCGCAGCTCACGAAGTTCCGACAGGCTGAAATCGATGCAGTAGTGCAGCCCGTCGGACCGGGCACGGCCCGGGAAGTGCTGAGCGACGTCTGTAAGCTGATCAAGATACAGGTCGTGAAAGACCAGCAGCTCGCCATCTCGCGAGGCCACGACATCCTGCTCAAGGAAGTCGGCGCCCATGCCGTGCGCCAGGGCTTTGGCCGATAATGTGTGCTCCGGCAGGTAGCCGCTGGCACCCCGATGGGCAATGACAACAGGCGTGCGGCTCACCGGTCCGGGATACTCAATCTGCAACGCCGAGACGTTTGTGCATCAGCGGACTGGTGGTGGTGTATTGCAGGTGCACCTTCTTGCCCGGCTCGATCAGGGCTTTTGCGGCGAAGGCCGCCAGAGCTGCCTCGTGGAAGCCACTGAGAATCAGCTTCTTCTTACCCGGGTAATCGCAGATATCACCAATAGCAAAGATGCCTGGAATGTTGGTTTGAAAAGCCTCCGTGTCCACGGTGATGGTCTTTTTTGTAAGCGTCAGCCCCCATTCCGCAATCGGCCCCAGTTTCGGGGAAAGCCCAAAAAAGACGAGGATATGATCTGCCTCCACAATGCGTGTGCTGCCGTCCGGGAGCTTCACATCCAGGCCAGTGAGACGATTGCCATCCAGTCGCAGTGCAGTCGCGCTTGCCGATTCGATCATTTGCACGGCGCCCCCAGCCGCTCGTGCCTTAAGCTGGGCCACTGACGCCGGTGCTGCCCGATAGTCGTCGCGACGGTGGATCACAGTCAGCGCCGCGGCATCCGGGCCCAACGCCAGCGCCCAGTCGAGAGCCGAGTCTCCTCCACCCAGAATCGCCAGGCGCTGACCTTTGAAGCGCGCCGGGTCCTGGACCCGATAGTGGATAAAGTGCTCTTCCAGAGCGTCGGCTCCATCGAGATGCAGCTTGCGTGGCTGGAATGAACCGACGCCACCCGCGATAAAGATGGTCTTCGCCTGGAATTCCTTGCCGGGGCTAGTCCGCACCCGGAAACCGCCATCGTTGGAATGCAAGGCAACAACCTCCTCGCCCAGATGAAAGACCGGCCCAAAGGGCGCGATTTGCTTCATGAGGTTCGCGACAAGCTCTGCGCCCGTACACACTGGTATCGCCGGGATGACGTAGATTGGCTTGTCCGGGTACAGCCAGCTGCACTGGCCGCCTTCAGCAGGCAGGGAGTCGATAATGTCTGCCTTGATCCCTAGCAATCCGAGTTCAAAAACCTGGAACAGCCCGCACGGGCCCGCACCAACAATCAAGGCGTCTGTCTGGATGACCATGCTCTTCAATTCAGGGGGCCCGGGGCTATGGCCGGCCCCTGTGCCGTCTCAGTGATACCGGGAAATCCGGCGGGGGCGAAAGCTTACGTGAGCCGGCCCGACGGGAACAAGCGCCACCTAAGGCGGCCTCCTGGTCCTGGTGGCTCCCAAGGCTCTAGTCCAGCTTGAACTCGACGACGTCCCAGCGCGCTGTATTCTCATGCCGGGCGTGGTGCCGGATTGCATCAACCAGGGAGCGGGCATTCCAGTCGACCACATCAGAGGCCCGCTCGAGGATTATTTTCTGGATAACTACTGTCTCGCCGAACGATTTGACGCCGATAATAGGCTTGCCGAATGCGCCGGCGCAGTCCATCTGGAACGTCACGAGATCCCGGTTGAGTTCGTAGATCGAAACCGGCAGAACCATCACCTCCGCTGACTTTATCTGGAATCGCAACTCGTCCTTCAGACCTTCCTTGCCACCGTCCGTTGTTTTCTCAGGGTCGCTGACGTTCAGATAGAGAAATTTGTCCCGACTCTCCAGGTACTCGAAGACGCGCAGATAATCCGGGTGTTTCTCGAAGAGATGGCTGACGAAGACCCGGATCGGACTTGCATCGGACATCGCTCTACCCTCCTTCATCCCTGCCTAAAAGTACCATGGAGTTTCAACGCTCGCAGCAGGGCATTACACTGGCGAGACCGATGCGCCTCCTTATCTATAACATTCGCTACGCAGTTGGTGCGGGAATGCCCCCACAGCTGCCCGTTCCTGGAGCAGGCTATCTGTTTGGAAACCCGGGAACCCTCGACAACATCATAGATTTCATCAAATCGTGCCGCCCCGATGTCGTCGGTTTGCTGGAAGTAGACGTCGGCTCGGTGCGCAGCGGCGGCGTAAACCAGGCCGAGGCCATTGCCGGGGCACTTGGCCATTACTCCTGCTACGAGTGCAAGTACGGCGAAGAGTCTCTCAACCAGATCCTGCCGATCCTCCGCAAGCAGGCCAATGCCTTCCTCGCGGCCCCACATATACTCGGGGAGCGTTTCCACTACTTCGACACCGGTATCAAGCGGCTGATTATCGAACTCGAACTGGATGGGGTCGTCATTTTCCTTGTACATCTGTCGCTCAAGTACCGGCACCGGCAGTTTCAGCTACGGCACCTCTACGAACTCGTCTCGCGAGCAACAAAACCGGTTATCTTGGCCGGAGACTTCAATACGTTCTGGGGTGAGAGCGAGATGTTCCTGTTCATGAAGGCTGCGGGGTTGCGCAGCGCCAATGTGGAAGGTGCCGCCTCCTATCCCAGCAAGGCCCCGCGCATGGAACTCGATTTCATCCTGTACAGCTCCGGTATCGAGATTTCATCGTTCAGCGTTCCCAAGGTCCTGCATTCCGATCATCTGCCGCTGCTGTGCGATTTTGAGTTGAGGTAGTCCGATGGCTCTAGTGCCCCACTGGCAGCTTTCCTGCGACGCCGACGGGCTTGGCTGGCTCTGCTTTAATCGTCAGGACGCCGGGGCCAATACCCTGTCCGCTGAAACGATGGCAGGTCTGCACTCGATGCTTGAAGACTTGTCCGGGCGCTCTCTCCGCGGGCTGGTGATCTATTCCGGCAAGGATTCCGGGTTCATCGCCGGCGCCGATATCAATGCATTCCCGACACTGACTTCAGATGAACGAGCGTTCACGTTGACCCGCCAGGGCCAGCAGGTGTTCGACCGCCTGGAGCAGTTGCCGTACCCCACAGTCGCCGTACTCAATGGCTACGCCCTTGGCGGTGGGCTGGAGCTGGCCCTGGCCTGTACCTACCGGATTGCGATGGCCGGCACTGAGGCCGTTTTCGGCTTGCCTGAGGTCCAGCTTGGCGTCCATCCCGGGTTCGGCGGCACGGTCCGCCTTCCTGGGCTGATCGGCGTGCGCAAAGCCATGGACCTGCTGCTCACCGGCCGGTCAGTAAGGCCAGGCGAGGCCCTGGCGGCGGGCCTGGTAGACGCACTGGTAAGTGATGGCGAGTGGCAAAAGGCGGCCGTTAGGCAACTCGAAAATCGCCCATCCCGGCGTCCAGTACCCCTCCTCGACCGGCTCCTGACCCTCGGCATTGTCCGCCCGATGCTGGCCAGAAACCTCCGGCGCAAGGTTGCGGCAAAGGCGCGACCTGAACACTACCCGGCGCCCTCGGCAATTATTGCTCTCTGGGAATCGTTCGGGGCCACGCCCTCCCCGGAGGCCTATGAGGCGGAAGCGCGCTCGTTTGCTCGCCTGGTGATGACTCCGGCATCCCGAAACCTCGTCCGGGTGTTCTTCCTGCAGGAGAGGCTCAAGAAACTTGCCACGACGAAGGCAGCCATAAGCCGCGTGCATGTCATCGGTGCCGGTGTCATGGGTGGTGATATTGCCGCCTGGTGTGCCCTGCGCGGTCTGGATGTCACGCTGCAGGACCGGGAGCTCAGATTAATCGAGCCGGCCATTACACGTGCCGGCAAGCTCTTCGCTCGCAAGCTCAGGAAACCGGAGGCCATCGAGGCGGCAGTCTCCCGTCTGCGGGCGGATCCGGACGGTACAGGGGCGGCGGCAGCCGACCTGGTCATTGAAGCCGTATTCGAGGACCTCAAGGTCAAGATGGAGGTCTACGAGAAACTGGAACCGCGATTGCGACCGGGAGTGGTCCTGGCTACCAACACCTCGAGCATTGCGCTGGAGGAACTCAGCGGTTGCCTTCGCGATCCCGGCCGGTTGATCGGTCTGCACTTTTTCAACCCGGTCGCCAGGCTGCCGCTGGTTGAGGTCATCGCCGCGCGGACCAGTTCACCCGATGCCGTCAGCGCCGGGACGGCATTTGCCCGCCAGATCGGGAAACTGCCAGTGCTGTGCCGCAGTCACCCCGGGTTTCTAGTCAATCGCATCCTCGCGCCCTACATGGGCGAGGCGATGGAGATGATCCGGGAGGGAATTCCGCTGGTTGAAATCGACCAGGCCGCCGTTGAGTTCGGTATGCCGATGGGTCCGGTCGAACTGGCGGACTCGGTCGGCCTCGACGTCGCCAGCCACGTGGCCCGAATTCTCGCTCCCGTTCTGGGCCGGAGTCCGGCACCAGAGCTCGACGAGCTGGTAAGGCAGGGGCATCTCGGCCTGAAGACCGGCCAGGGTTTTTACACCTATCGGGACCGCAGTCCCGTGCGGCCGGAGCTCGTTTGGGGATCAGCGAGCCCTGCGGTGGGTGACCGGTTGATCTACGCGATGCTGAATGAAGCCGCCGCCTGCCTGCACGACGAGATCGTCAGTGACCCGGACCTGGTGGATGCCGGGGTGATCTTCGGGACGGGGTTCGCGCCCTTTCGGGGTGGCCCGCTCCACTACGCGCGGAGCCTTGGCATAGATTCGGTTGAGTCCCGTCTGCGGGAGCTGGCAGAACGACACGGGCCGCGCTTTACGCCCTCTCCGGGCTGGGCACGTTTGCGGAACTGACGTCACACTTTCTGGCCCTGACCGCTTTCACCATGTAAAATCTTACGGTTACAATGCTTATCTGATGGTCGACTCAGTTATCAGCCCCGATCTGCTTCGGCGTTTTTCCCCGCTCGACGGGCTGAAACGCGAGAACGTGGCGGCGCTCGCCAAGAAAATGGAAGTCCGGACCCTCGACGGCAGCAAGCCATTGCTGCGGGAGGGGGACACGGACAAGCGTACCTATTACCTCGTCACCGGGACGCTTGAGCTGACTGATCGTAACGGGAACGTCCGGCTGTTGCGTGCCAGTACCGACGATGCCCGTAACCCGATAACACCAGGTCTTCCCCGTCGCTATACCGTCAGGGCAGTGGACCGCGTGGAATATATTTCCGTCGATACCGAACTCCTCGATGTCATGCTGACGTGGGACCAGACCGGCAGCTACGAGGTTAACGAGCTGCGCAGCGATGACCGTGGCAATTCGGACGACTGGATGACCACCTTGCTGCAGACCAAGGCCTTCCATCGAATTCCGCCGGGCAATATCCAGGCGATATTCCTGCGCATGCAGCAGGTGCACTTCTCGGCTGGCGAGGTGATCATCAAGCAGGGCGACGAAGGCGACTATTTCTACGTCATTACCCGGGGGAAATGCACGGTCACGCGCGAGACGCCGTTAAACAAGGAGGGCATCAAACTCGCGGAACTGAATGTGGGTGACACCTTTGGCGAGGAGGCCCTGATCTCACACAACAGGCGCAATGCGACCGTCACGATGCTCACCGATGGCGCCCTCATGCGTCTCGGGAAGAACGACTTCAATACCCTCTTGAACGAGCCCATGGTGGCCTGGGTAGATCACGATGAAGGCCAACGGCTGGTTGCTGCCGGCGGCAAATGGCTGGATGTTCGCCTTCCCAGTGAGTTCGAGGCCTTCCACGAGCCCGGTGCGATAAACATCCCGCTCTACTTCATCAGGCTGAAGCTCAGCACTCTGGATGCGGGGACCACGTATGTATTGTGTTGCGACACCGGCCGCCGAAGCTCCGCTGGTTCATTCGTGCTCAATGAACGGGGCTTCGACACGCGGGTCTTGCGCGGCGGCCTGAATCTGACGCGCCTTTAGTTATTCTGTTGGCGGCTGCTACATCGTGTGGGTCGGCTTGTCCCCACCAAGAGCTCCGGCTAAGTAGTTCTCGATCTTCTTCTGGGTCGTGCCGTTGTCCTGGTCGCTGAACTGGACACCGATTCCCGCCGTCCGCTTGCCCTGGGCCCCTTTCGGGGTCACCCAGATCACCCGGCCGGCCACCGGAATCTTCTCGTCCTCACCCATGATATTCAGCAACATGAAGACCTCATCACCGATCCGGTAGCTGCTGCTCGTGGGAATGAAGAGCCCGCCATTCCGGACAAATGGCATATAGGCCAGATACAGGGCGCTCTTGTCCCTGATCGTCAGCGTCAGCAATCCTGGTTTCGACATATCCCTACCTGGCAGCTCCAGCCGCACCGTACCACCACATGAGCAAGTCAGCGAACATCACTTCCATGTTTAGCGCACGATCCTTGAGCCGCTGCGCTTCCATGACCTGATCGAGGTACGAGCAACAAGCTGCCATGTTCAATGGCCCTTCGGGAATTTTCAAGGGCAGCAGTGCCCCTTCCGGATCACCCGGTGTGCGAACCTGCCGCCTGAGCAGTTCTGCGGTCTGCAGGTAGAGCCAGCGCAGACAGACTCCTGCGTCCCGCCGGGCCCAGGTGCGGGCCAGTGTGGTGGGAGGAACGGACCGGTCTATGAGCTGCTGCACTTCGTTACACAGGTCTGTCAGGAGCTTGCCGACCCCTCCGGTGGTGGCGTCGCCCAGCAGGTGCATGGCCGCCAGCGGCGCGCCCGCTGAAAAGGCCAGGGCCCGTTCGCAGGCGATTCGGTCCGGGTGTCGTCTAACGAGCCAGGCGAGTGCTGCTTCCCGGGCGGGTGGACAGAGACGGATGTGTTCGCACCGGCTGACAATCGTTGCCGGAAGCTGGCTGAGGGCCGCCGTGATCAGTACCACGGTCGTTGCGCGCGGTGGCTCCTCCAGGGTCTTGAGGAGCGAATTGGCAGCATTGTGATTCATCGCTTCCGCCGGCCAGATGAGCGCGACTTTCCAGCCACTTCGGTGGCTGGTGAGGAACAGGGCCTGATTCAAATCCCGGATCTGATCAATTTTAATGATGCTCGAATCGTCGTCCGGCCCAACGCTCCAATAATCCGGATGCGGCACGCCGCCGAGCTGGTCAGCGGGTGTAGCCAGTTTCGGGTGCCAGCCGGCGCCGAGCAGACGAGCGGCAATGGCGAGGCCAAAGTGCCGGCGGCCGATGCCCGCAGGTCCGTGAATCAGCAGCGCCTGGGGAGTCTGGCCGCGCGCGAGCCGCGCCTCGAAGCGCTGAAAGGCACCGTCGAGCCAGGGAGCATCGAACACTTAATTACCTATGAACAATCAATATTTTAAACATTATAGGTAATTCTATTTCTGAACAATTTCCGACAGTGCGCGACGAATATCTTCCTGGACCTCTGGCAACGACCGACCCGCATCGATAAGTCGGACCCGGTCCGGGTTCGACGCGGCCAGGCGCAGATACGCCTCCCGCACCCGTCCGAAGAATTCTACGGGCTCCTGCTCGAAACGATCCCGGTGCCCGCGGCCGGCCTGGCGTTCCGCTGCAATCTTGAGAGGAGCATCCAGCAACAGCGTGAGATCCGGGCGCAGGTCCCCCTGAACCAAAGCGGCCAGTGTATCGATGGTCGATGCAGGCAATCCCCTTCCCCCGCCCTGATAGGCATGACTGGCGTCCGTGAACCGGTCGCAAACCACACATTTTCCGCTGCTGAGTGCCGGCCTGATCACTTCATCCAGGTGAGTAGCCCGGGCAGCAAACATCAGCAGCAGTTCTGTCAGTGGCCCGATGCGCGTCTCGGGACTCAATAGCAGCTCACGAATGCGTTCGCCGAGCGACGTGCCGCCCGGTTCCCGGGTCTCGACGACCGCATGGCCTGCGCGCCGCAGTTCGTTAGCGACGAAGCTCAGGTTCGTCGATTTCCCAACGCCTTCAATACCCTCAACGGTGATGAAGCGACCCGCCGGTTTAGTGGAACTGCCCAATGCGATGCGCCTTCAGTTGCTGTCACGCCGTCGGAGTTCGGCCAGGTAGGCGCGGACTGCCGCGTCGTGGTCTTGCAGAGTAGCCGTAAAACGGTGGCTGCCGTCGCCTTTCCCGCTGGCGACAAAGAACAGTGCCTCGCCGTCCGCCGGCCGGGACGCCGCGTCGATTGCGGCCCCGCTTGCTGAAGCGATCGGCGTCGGTGGCAGGCCGGCACGTGTGTAAGTGTTCCAGGGAGAATCCGTTGCCAGATCGACGCGCGTCAGATTGCCGTCGAACCCGGCACCAAGTCCATAGATTACCGTGGGATCAGTCTGCAGGCGCATGCCCTTCTTCAGTCGCCGGATAAACACGCCGGCGATCTGCGGTCTTTCGCTGGCCAGCGCAGTCTCCCGCTCAACGATCGATGCCAGGACCAGGAGTTCGTAGGGACTCGCCAGGGGCAGGTCCGGGCGCCGCGCTGCCCAGGCCTCATCCAGCCTGTCACGGAGAGTGGCATGCGCCCGGGCCAGCACCTCCCGATCCGTGGTCCCGCTGGCGAACAGGTAGGTCTCGGGGAGGAAAGCGCCCTCCGCGCTGGGCCAGGGCAGGTCCAGCTCACGGGCCAGGTCGACCGCCAGCGTAGCGGCGACGGTATCCTTGCGGGTGGATTGCAGCGTCGCTCTCAAGGCCGGCTCGGCCCGAATCGCACTGAGAATCTCGCTTACTGACCAGCCCTCCACGAACGTCACTTTGTGCAGCACGACTTTCCCGGCAACCAGCTGCTCGAGGAGTGACGCTGGTGTCGCCCCCGGAACGAGGTCGTACTCGCCAGCCTTGATGCGCCCGGCTTGCCCCGTCAGTTGTCCACAGGCCCGCAGGACCTGCGCCCAGGGAGTAATGCCGTCATCGGCGAGGTGGCGGGCGACAGCGGACCATGGCGTGCCGGGTGCAATCGCGAGACGGTAGCCCTGCTCCGGGATGCTGAGCGGCGTGGCCAGGTAGGTGCGCACCCACAACAAGCCGCCTGCCAGGGCGCCTCCGACGATGAGCAACGCAATCAGCAGTGACCGGCGCATTCCGTGACTCCGGCTGCGGCGAGCAGCTGCTGCAGTTGCCGCGTCAGCGGCCCGGTCGGCCAGGTCTGGGCTCCGAGTCGGCGGACAGGACGGATACCCGTCAGGGCGTTGGTCACAAAAACTTCAGATGCATTGGCAACTTCTGACGGGGCAAGCTGTCCTTCCAGAATGCCGATTCCCGCTTTCTTCGCTGTTTCAAGGACCACTCGCCGCATGACTCCGGGTATGCCAGCACGGTGCACGGCGGGCGTCAGAATGCGCACACCAGCCACGAGGAACACGTTGCTGGCGGTTCCTCCGATAAGGTGCCCTTCGGTCGTTGTCATCAATCCCTCAGCGACTTCCGGCTGGGACCACTCAGCGCGCGCCAGCACCTGGTCGAGTCGACCGAGCGACTTGAACCCGGCCGCGGCAGGATTGACACTCGTCATCGTCTCACACCAGCGAATCTCAATTGGCAGTGACGGCAGTACAGGGGTTGCTGCCGTGCCCCAGGCGACGGTGGTCAAGGGCTGTACCGGCAGACTATAGCCGCGCGGGCCGGGCCCCCGGGTGACGATAACCTTGAGGACTCCGTGCCGGACTCCACTAACAGCTGCTGCCAGATTCGACTTCAGGCTCGTGAGCTCGGGCGCCGCGATACGCAGCCTGCTGCAACCGGCCAGCAGGCGATCCAGATGGAAGCTCAGGAACCGCGCCTGTCCAGCGCGAATAGCAATGGTCTCAAACAAGCCATCGCCGTAGGCAAGCCCCCGGTCGGTGACATCGATCAGTCGACCCGGCATTCCGTTGATCCACCAGTTTTCCATGCCGGATCAGCCCCCGAGAGCGAGCAACAGCCCCTTGGCCTTGGCCCGCGTCTCCTCCAGTTCAAGGTCAGGGTCGGAATCAGCAACGATGCCCCCTCCGGCGGCGAACGATAACTCCTGTCCGCGCATCACGAAGCTCCGGATCAGGATGTTGAGGTCGCAGCTGCCGTCGCGATTGAGGTAACCCATTGACCCCGTGTAAGGCCCGCGTGGCACTGATTCAAGTGCACTGATGATCTCCATGCACCGCACTTTCGGACAACCGGTAATTGTCCCGCCTGGAAAAAGGGCCCGAATAAGGTCGCCCGGTGAGACGTCGGGCCGCAACCGCCCGCGAATGTTGGAAACGATGTGATGCACGTGTGCATAGGATTCCACGGCCATGAGTTCTGTCACCTCGACTGAGCCGGGCTCGCTGACGCGTCCGAGGTCGTTGCGCTCAAGATCGATAAGCATGATGTGTTCGGCGCGTTCCTTGGGATTGGCCAGCAGATCCCGTCGTTGGGCGTCTTCCAGCGACGGATGAGCGGCGGTGGGTCGTGTGCCGGCAATGGGCCGCGTTTCCACGATACCGCCTCGAGACCGCACCAGGCGTTCGGGGGAAGAACTGATCAGGGCCCAGTCGCCCAGCGTCGCAATACCGGCATACGGCGCCGGATTGGTCCGGCGCAACTCGCGGTAGATGTCCGCTGGGCTCACTCCTGCACTGACGGATGCCTGCCAGCGTCGTGCCAGATTGACCTGATAGACATCTCCACGCGAGATGAGTCTGCGGATTTCAGCAACCGCGGCCAGGAACTCTAATGGGTCTGGCTCGCAGATGCCGGTGACCAGTCGCACTTCGCGCGCCGACGACCGGAGCGATGAAGTGCGGGTCGTCAGATCTCGTCGCAACTCCGCAACAGCGTCGCCGTGGCCTGATTCCGCAACTATCCACGCAGCGCCCGTCTGACGATTGCGCACGAGTGCCACCGGAATGCGGGTGGCAAATGCGACGGGACCCTCGGGCGGTTCGAACAGCCGGATGCTCGGTTCGATCTGTCCGGCAAGTTCGTAGCCCAGGAACAGGAACCAGCCGCCATGGAATGGGAGCAGCAGTCCTGGATCCGTGGGCACCTGACCCTCCCGCCACCAGTCGTCGAGTGCGCGGAGAAAGCTGTCGGCCACCAGTCCGTGCGCGCCGTGCACACGGAAATTCCGGTCCAGTCGGAGTGTCTCACCCGGGAAGGCGAAGAGTATGTCGTGTGCCTCGGATGGCTGACGACCATCAGCACCGGTAGCGACGCTTTCGAGAAGGTAGGGATACCGTTCCGGATGACCCACGTGCATTTCGAGCAGGTCGAAGTCATGTGGCAGGTCCACCGACCGGACCTCTGACACCGCTTGCTGGGCCATTGGTCTGGCCATCGTATTGGCCGTCAGATCCGTCGGAAGATCAGGCTGCCATTAGTGCCTCCGAAACCAAAGGAGTTACTGAGAACACTGTTGATCGCCATGCGTCGAGCGGTATTCGGCACGTAGTCCAGGTCGCACTCCGGGTCTGGCGAGTGCAAATTAATGGTTGGCGGTGCTATCTGGTCACGAATTGCCAGCACGCTGAACACGGCCTCGACGGCGCCGGCGGCGCCGAGCAGGTGTCCGGTCGTGGACTTGGTGGAACTGACGGCGAGCTTGCCAGCGTGCGCGCCAAACAGGCCCCGGATGGCGCGAGTCTCGGCGACGTCACCAAGCGGCGTCGACGTGCCGTGGGCATTGATGTGGTCGATCTGATCGGGATTCAGCCGGGCGTCCTTCAGTGCGGCCAGCATGCAGGCCTGGGCGCCCTCCCCGCCTTCTGGCGGGGCGGTCATGTGGAAAGCATCGGCACTCATCCCGAAGCCAACCAGCTCAGCAAAAATCTGTGCGCCCCGGTTGCGTGCTGCCTCGTACTCCTCGAGCACCAGGCAGGCGGCGCCATCACTCAGCACGAAACCGTCGCGATCCTTGTCCCACGGTCTGCTCGCGGCTTGCGGATCATCATTGCGTTGCGAGAGGGCCCGTGCGGCGCAAAACCCGCCAAGGCCCATCGGCGTGATGCCGTGCTCGGCACCTCCCGCCAGCATGACGTCGGCGTCGCCGTGGGCGATGATCCGCGCAGCCATACCGATACTGTGTGTTGCTGTCGAGCAGGCGCTGACCAGCGCAATATTCGGACCACGATAGCCGTGCTCAATGGAGACATGGCCGGAAATCATGTTGATGATGCTGGCCGGAACGAAGAACGGAGAGATCTTGCGAGGACCGCCCTCCTGCATGCGCTGGTGATTG
Organism: Gammaproteobacteria bacterium; assembly: GCA_031395645.1. Taxonomy (GTDB): domain Bacteria; phylum Pseudomonadota; class Gammaproteobacteria; order Steroidobacterales; genus SHZI01. The sequence goes on from JANNJM010000087.1 coordinate 232,856, forward strand.
GCCTCAATCGTACCGACGCCACCAATTCCGGAACCCATTGCGACACCGATCCGGTCGGGCAAATGGCCGCTGCCCTTGAGTCCCGCGTGGGCGACAGCCTGAGATGCCGCGGCAATCCCGAAATGGATGAACGGATCCATTTTCTTGAGGTCCTTGGCCGGGACGTAGAGGCCGGCATCGAAGTCCCGGATGCTGCCGCCGAATCTCGTCGAGAACTGGCTGACATCGAAATCCGTTATCAGGCCAATGCCAGATTTACCAGCGACGACCTGCTGCCAGGCCGTCTCCAGGTCGTTGCCCACCGGGGAGATGATGCCCATCCCCGTGACCACAACGCGTCTGGCGGACATCCGTGGATGACCCTCGCGGCTGGTTTCGACGATCAGGCTGCCGCGGTGCGCTGGGTGATGTAGTCAATCGCATGCTGGACGGTTTTGATCTTTTCGGCGTCCTCGTCCGGGATCTCGGTCTCGAACTCTTCCTCAAGTGCCATTACCAATTCGACCGTATCCAGGGAATCGGCCCCGAGGTCATCGACAAAGGAAGCCTGATTGGTGACCTCGTCTTCCTTAACGCCGAGCTGTTCGGCGACGATGCTTTTAACCTGTGCCTCAATGCTGCTCATGTGTTGTCCTCTCCGTGAGACCGACCAGATGAGTCGACCCGCGCCATGCGCAGGCCGCACCCCCTGAACGGCGGGTATTCTAGGGTAAGCCCGTCAGCCAATCTAGCACTGCAAAAAGTGTCCGGCTTCAGGCCATCAGCAGGCCGCCATTGACATGCAGGGTCTCGCCGGTCACGTAGGCACCGGCCCGGGATGCCAGGAACAGCACCGCGCCAGCCACATCATCCACCGTGCCCAGCCGCTGGAGCGCGGTCTGGGCCCGCAGCCGCTCCCGCTGCTCGTCCGGGAGCGCACTCGTCATGTCCGTCTGTATGAAACCCGGCGCGACCACGTTCACGGTAATGCCACGACTGCCAACTTCCCGTGCGAGGGACTTGGAAAACCCGACGACGCCCGCCTTGGCGGCGGCGTAGTTGGCCTGGCCCGCATTGCCCATGGCGCCAATCACCGACGAGATGTTGATGATTCGCCCGTGACGCTCTTTGAGCATGCCACGCACAAACACTTTGCTTAAGAGAAACACGGACGTAAGGTTGGTCGCCACAACCACATCCCACTCCTCGTCCTTCATGCGCAATACGAGATTGTCACGAGCAATACCGGCGTTGTTGACCAGAACGGATATCCGGCCTTCGTGGGCGGCGATGTCCTTTTCCGCGGCCGCCACCGATTCCGTCGACGATACATCGAGCACGAGTCCGCGGCCAGCAACGCCCAGTCTGACGAGACGCGCAGTGATGGCTGTCGCTCCCGCTTCGGTAGTGGCAGTGCCCAGCACGGTCGCACCCGCGCGGCCGAGGGTGTCAGCAATCGCAGCGCCAATGCCACGCGATGCTCCGGTGACGAGTGCCGTCTCGCCGGTCATTGACAGCAGTTCAGTGGCAGTTGCCATCACACGCTCCACAATTCAGGTAGCGGCGGGCTTACGCGCCCAACGCGAGTAGGTTTCTTCGGCGGCAAGATACAGCAATCCGCCAACGGCGCCCCAGAGGTGAGCATCGGTAACGACGGCAGACCCGACGGTTCCGGTTGAAAACGGCATCGGACCATAGAGTTGCTCCCAGATCAGTTTTCCGGACCAGATGGCGAGCAGGACCCAACCGACGCGATCGCCTTCGCGGATCCAGTCGATGGCACCGATCATCAGCAGCCCGTGCAGAGCCCCGGACATCCCCACACACCAACCGGTCTGCGGGCTGAAAAGATAGAGACCGACGCTGCTGACGACGGAGCACACGATCTGGGCGATCGCCCACGCGATCGGGTTACGGGCGGGATAGAACACCCAGGTGCCGATGACCAGCGCCGCCACATTGAGCGCCAGGTGTGTCCAGCCGAGATGGACGAGGTTGCCGGTCAGCAGTCGCCAGTACTCGCCGGCCCCGATAGCCGCGCGGTCGTACCACAGGGCCCGGTGCCACTCGGTCGGCAGCAGCTGAAGTGCGACAAGCATCACAGCAAAGCCGGACGCCCACACCAGTGAGGACGATTCCAGCCGGGGAGAAAACGTTATTTGTCGGGCGCTTAGGGCCACTTGGTCAAATCTGGCTGAAACTTGCTGACAGGCGCTGGCAGGTGGCCGATAATCCGTCCGGGCTTTCTGCCGCCTTAGGGTTGCGGCAGATCATCGCAGAATCGCAGGGTCAATTCATGAAGTTCGCGCACATGCCTTTCCGGGCCGCACGTGGTTTTACGCTGATCGAGATCATGGTGGTCATCGTGATCATCGGGATTCTCGCCGCGCTCATCGCGCCAAACGTGATCAACCGGATCGATGACGCGCAGGGTGCCAAGGTGAAGCAGGACATCCGGGCCATCGAGAGTGCCCTCAAGCTCTTCAGGCTGGACCGGTTCCGCTATCCGACTGGCCAGGAAGGCCTGGATGCCCTTGTCACGCCGCCGCAGGATTCGACGCAGAAGTGGCCCGAAGGCGGTTACCTGGACCGGATGCCGAAGGATCCCTGGGAGCGTCCGTACCTCTACGAAAATCCAGGCAAGCAGGGCACGATGGACATCTACTCCCTGGGCCGGGACGGACAACCCGGAGGCGAGGGTCCGGATGCCGATGTCGGGAACTGGGAACTCAAGTAGCGTCGCCGGACGGGCCGGGGGATTTACCCTCCTCGAGCTGCTGGTGGTGGTGTTCATCATCGGCATCATGGCCGCGATGTTCACGTTGTCGGTTGGGGTGGCTGGTGGCTCCGACATTGAGCTGCGGCGGGAAGCCGAGCGTTTACAGACCCTCCTCAAACTGGCTCTTGAGGATGCCAACTTCCAGGCCCGGGACCTTGGTATCCGCTTCTACCCCGGCAGCTATGAGTTTTCGGTGTTCGACTTGGGGCCGCTGCTGGTCGATATCTCCGACGACCAGTGGACGGTGCTCAAGGAAGATGCGCTGGCGGGGCACGAATTGCCCGAGGTATTTCGCTACGAGCTCGAGATCGAAGGCAAGAGCGTTGACCTGGCGCGCAGCAAGCGTGACGTCGAAAAGGTCTACAGGCCCCAGTTGTTCATTTTTTCCTCGGGTGACTTCAGCGACGGTTTCGTGATCCGGTTGCGCAGCGCCGAAGAGGATCGCAGTTATTCCCTGACCGTCGCCGTGGACGGCGAAGTAACGTTGAAAAAAGACGATGCGTGAGCATTCCTTTCCCGCCGCCGGTTTTACGCTGCTCGAGGTGATGGTGGCGCTGGTCATCGTCGCCCTGGGCCTGATGGCTGCCTTTGGCCAGGTAAACCAGTCGCTGAACGCGGCGAGCCGGCTGCGAAGCCTGACGCTTGCGCACTGGATTGCCGTAGACCAGATCACGCGGCTGCGCGTTCTCGGCGAATTCCCCGCCATCGGCAGCTCATCGGACGAAGTCGAAATGGCCGGCACCCGGTGGGTCTACAAAACCAAGGTGACCAAGGCAGATCTCGAGACGCTCCGGGTCGTCGACGTGAGTGTGGCCCTGGCTGACAGCCCGGACAGTGTCGTTACCTCTGTCACGGGGGTCATCGGTGCACCTCCAACGGCGCAGCAGCCTCCGGGAGTTAGCGTCGGCTGGCCCAAACTCGAGCCGGCCTCCTGACCGGCATGCCAAATCGATGCAGAGGTTTCACGCTGCTCGAGCTGCTGGTGGCCATGGGCATTTTCGCGATCATCGGCGCCATGGCATTGGGAGGTCTCAACGCGATCATCGGGCAGTCGACCCAGGCCCAGGAGAACACGGCCCGGCTCGCAAAACTGCAGCGCGCGATGCGTCTCCTCACCAATGACCTCGGCAGCCTGGCACCGCGTCGCACGCGCGACGATCGGACCGCCGGTGGCGAATACCTGCCCTATGTCACGAATGACCTCAGCTTCCTCATCCAGGGCACCCGGGGTGGCTGGCGAAACCCGGCCGCGTTGCCGTTTCGGGGCACCCAGCAGCGCTTCCAGTACCGCCTGGACGACGACAAACTCTACCGGGAGTACTGGCCTTCGGTAGACCACTATTTGAGCGAAAAGCCGAAGAGCGAGGAACTGCTCACTGGCGTCAAGAGCTTCAAAGTCTGGTCCTACGCATCGCCGCAGGAGCGCTTCGACCGCTGGCCGCCACTACGCACCACGGTACCAACGGAGGATCGCCCCAAGGCCGTTCAAGTCATCCTGGAACTGGAAGACTGGGGCGAGATCGAGCGGTGGGTAGAGGTCACCCAATAATGATTCCGGCCACTCGCCAAAGGCAGCGAGGCATCGCGGTCCTGACCGCCATTCTGGTCGTGGCCATCGCCACCGTACTGGCGGTCAATCTGCTCTGGGGCACGAGCGTCGATATTCAGCGGACAGAGGGCCTGCTGGCCCAGGATCAGGCGCGGCTCTACGACCTGGGCGGCGAGGAACTGGCGAAACACTACCTTGCCAAAGACAACGAGGGCTCCAGGGCCGGAGGACCTGACAACTATGGCGAAGACTGGGCCACGCACATCGTCAGTCAGTTCAAGGACGGTGCCCTCGAAGGCTGGCTCATCGACCAGCAGGGCCTGTTTGATCTGAACAGTCTGGTTGATTCGGGGACCTCGAAGGCTGATCCTCAGGCCAAGGAGCAGTTCGAGAATCTGCTGGTGCTGGTATCTGAGGATCTCGACACGCCCATGGACCCGGGTACGGCTACGGAACTCGCTGAAGCCACTATCGACTGGCTGGATCCCGACGCATTGCCCGGACTGGGAGGCGCCGAGGATGCTTACTACACCAGCCTGCAGCCGCCCTACGTTCCGGCCAATTTCTGGTTCACCTCGATCAGCGAACTGCAGGCCGTCAGGGGTTTTACCCCCGATATACTCCGCGCACTGTGGCCACACGTCACGGCACTTCCGCGGCCGGGGAAACCACTGCCAGGTCAGACCTCGACACGTTGGCCCCTGAACGTAAATACCGCCACGAACCTCGTCCTCGCCTCTCTCGTGCGGGGCAAGACCCCCGACGATATCGAGCGTGCCTGTGGCCGTGGCGAACCCAAGCCTGAAACAGGCACCATCGGGTGTTTAACCACGTATGAGGCGGATACGGAATTCAGGACGGATTTCTTGGGTGCTACCCAGGTCGATCTGCCACCGACAGTCCTGCTGGGGGTCAGCAGCAACTGGTTTCTGTTAACCGTGACCACAACTATTGGCAGCACACGGTCCACTATGTACAGTCTCTTGCAGCGCGAAGATGCGAACGTGCGTGCCCGGATCCGAAGCTTTGATGCCAACTGACCCCCGCGATCTGACCCCGGACGACAGGACCCAGGACAACCTGATCAATGAGTGAAACCCTAGTCATCCGGCTCGTCACCGACGACCCTGCCCTTGCCGCCGGGACGGGTCTCGCCGAATGGGCGGTGGTGGACACCGCCGGTGCCTGCGTGCTCGCCCCTGCAACTGGGCCTCTTGCCAGCGCGGCGGACCTCTGTGCTGGCCGCCGCACGGTCGTGCTCGTGCCTGCCGTGCGGGTCTTGCGCACGCGGGTGGACGTGCCGGTGAAAGGTGCCAGCCGGATCGCACAGGCGCTGCCTTTTGCACTCGAAGACCTGCTGGCCGAGGACGTGGAGGAACTGCACTTCGTCGCCGGCGCGCGCTTTGCCGATGAACAAGTCGCCGTCGCGGTCGTGCGCCGGGAATGGATGGACGCCTGGCAGGCGCAGCTCAGTGCCGCCGGAATCTCGCCCCAGGCGCTCTATGCCGACAGCGACGGTGTCCTCGACATCGCCGGCAACTCCACATTGATTCTCGAACAGCACCACGCCCTCCTCCGCGACCCCGGTGGTGATCCGGTCGTGTCCGAACTCGACTCCCTCGATGGGCTGCTGGAGCTGTGGCTGGCCCAGCCGCGCCCCGCGGGGCCGGAGGGCGCCATTCCGCCGAGAAATCTTCAGGTCTATGACGCCACCGTCGACGGCCTGCCCAACAAGATCTGGGAAGACCTCCAGGACCGCGTCGAAAGCCTCGAAGTCCGACGGCTGCCGGATGGGGCTCTGCTGCGGCTGGCTGCAGCCATCGTCACCCATCCCGGCGTCAATCTGCTCCAGGGCGGCTACGCGAGCCGCAACAGTGCGGGCAGCTACTGGCCACGCTGGCGACTGGCAGCCAGCCTCGTGGCCGCACTCGCGATGACGGTCGTTGCCGCCACCGGCGCCGATGCCTGGCGACTGAAGCGCGAAAGCGCAGCGCTGCAGGCGGAAATCACCGAGGCCGCGGCGTTCACCTTTCCGGGCGTCAGCGCCAATGGCGATCTCCGGGAACTCGTGAACAGCAAGCTGCAGAGCGGTGATAGTGCCGCGGCCAGTGCCGCGGCCCGCGCCTTTCTCGAGACACTGAAAACCGTGGCCGTGGCCGTTGCCAAAACCGGCAACGCCACCGTCGAGGGCCTGAACTACCGGGGCGGCGTACTCGAACTGCAGGTCCGCGCCCCCAGTGCTGATGCGCTCGACACTATTCGCAAGTTTGTCGTCGAGGCCGGTAATCTGAAGGCCGAGATCCAGTCGTCCAATGCTGCTGGCGACGAGATCCAGGGCCGTATCCGTATTTCCGGCAGTGGCGTCTGAGGAAAGAACCATGAATCCGGCACTGATTCGCGAGTGGTTTGACAAACTGGCGCCGAGGGAACGCTGGCTCGTGCTCGCAGCAGTGGCATTCGCCGTCGTCGCGCTCGTGTATGCGCTGGGTCTTGCGCCCCTGTACGCGTCGCGGGGCCGGGCGGCCGAGCAGGTGGCTGAGCAACGGAGTCTCTTGAGCGATATCGAGCAAGTCGCCCGCCGCTTCGGACCACAGGGCGCTTCGACGGGCCCGGTCGTCGCCAATGGGGAATCGCTGGTCGTGGTCATCGATCGCTCGACGCGGGAACGCGGGCTGGGTACCTACCTGAAACGCAATCAGCCCGAGGGTGCCAACGGGGTTCGCCTCCGGCTCGAGAATGCCCCATTCGATGAGCTCACTGCCTGGCTGGCCGACACTCAGGTCCGGCATGGCCTCACCGCCGTCTCAGCTTCCTTCGATCCGAGCGGTGAGCCCGGGCGCGTCAACTCGAATCTCGTGCTGACCGGTCGCTAGCGGTCCAATGCGTCAGATCCGTCTCCTTGCGGCGGTCGGCGTCGTCTCGCTGATCGTTTCCACGCTGGCACTGCTCCCCGCCCGGATCGCGCTGGCCTTACTCGGCGTGCCTCCCAGCGTCGCAACCGGCGTATCCGGCACGGTCTGGAACGGCGCTGCACAAGGCCTGGCGCTCGGTGGTCTTGCCCTGGGTCCGGTCCGCTGGCACGCAAAGCCCGCACGGTTGTTACTGGGTCAGCTGGCAGCCGGCGTTGAGGCGACGCTGCCGGATGGCTTTCTGAACGCGACCGTCGCCCTGTCGCCGGGCAAGCGCATTGCCCTCAGTGACCTCGACGCTGCCGCGCCGCTTAGCTGGCTCGCGCCCGCACTGGGGCGTCCTGGCAGTCAGCTGACGGCGCGTTTCGAGCGGCTCGCGCTGAAGGCTGGCCGCGTCGAAGCGGCGACCGGCATCCTCCAGGTGGCGGGCATCGTCCTGCCAATCCCGACTGCCGGCCCCCAGCTGGCCCCTGCTGCCTACCAGGTAACGTTTGCGACCGACGATCTCAAGGCTGACGATCCGCTCACAGGCGTCCTCCAGGACAGTGGCGGACCGCTGGAGATTGCCGGTACGGTCAGGATCACGCCGCCCCGCTCCTACGAACTGAACGGCACGGCCAAGCCGCGTCCGGACGCGCCTCCCGAGCTGCGCAACGCCCTGCAAATGCTCGGACCTGCGACCCCGGATGGCGGTCACGCGCTGAGCATCGCCGGATCTTTCTAGTCCGCTGCCACCGTCTGCAGAAGGTGCAGTAGCGGGAAATACAGCGCGGTACGGATCGGACGTTGCTCGAGGCACGCGAACGCCTGCCGGTAGGCGCGCAGCTGGGGTGCGTAGCGTTCCACCTCCGAGCGGATGAAGGCGTCCCGGTCGCCGCCTTCGTGGCTGCTGGTCTTGTAGTCGACGATCCACCGGACGCCATCGGCCGCGACGAACGCCCGGTCGATGATCAGCTGCCTGAAGCGGTCCCCGTCGGCGATCGTCACCGCATACTCGTTCAGTTGTTCAGTGTGCTCCGCAGCGAGCACCCAGCGTCCCTCCGGGTCCGTCAGCGCGTCCCGCAACACCGACTCGACGCGGCCAACGGCTTTGTCCAGTAGTGCTAACTCGACGCCCTGGCGGAGCAGCAGCTGGCGAAAGCGTGGACGGAGGCTTGTGAGCTTCGTGTCCGGGTACTGCCCGACACCATCGATGGCGATCTGCTGCAACCAGCGATGTGCCACCGAGCCCGCCTGTCGTGCCCAGGCACTGGTCCAGTCGTACGCGACCTGCGTCCGGGCTACCGGACTTACCCCGCGCGGCAGGGACAGTGCCGAAGGCGGCGAAGGGCGTTGCCAGTCTGACGGCAACCGGCGCAGCAGTGGCTGGCGCCAGTGGGCGACCGGATCGACAGGCGCTTTGGCGTCGCTCGACCCGTTCGCGGGCGCAGGCCAGTCAGCCCCGACGACAGGCCACAGCCGGTCGAGCAGACTCCCCTTCACCCGACCCGGGGACGGGCGTGACTTCGTCTGCCCAAACACATGCAGGCGCTCGCGGGCACGGGTGACAGCGACGTACAGCAGCCGGTCTGTCTCGGCAAGTTCCTGCCGCGCGCGGAGTTTCCACAGCAGTTCGTACAGCGGGTCGCCGGCAGCGCCACTGGCATTGAGCGGTGCCAGCAGCAGATCAAGCGCGCCGTGTGCGCCAAGTTCCTGCCAGAGCAGGGCCGGGCGGTCCTCGCGACGGATTCCCCGGCCCAGTCCGGGGACGATGACGGTGTCGAACTGCAGGCCCTTGGCCTTGTGGATCGTCATCACCTGCACACGGGCACCAAGGCCTGGCAGGGAGGCACGCTTCTTGTCCAGCGCCGCGGCGAGCGCCAGCAGGTCGGCATGCTCGCCACCGATGTCATGCCGGCCGATTTCGTCGAGGATCAGATCGGTGAGCGGCAGTTCACGGCCCGCGATAGCAGGCCCACCCAGTTCAAGCCAGACACCTTCCACGACATCCCGCAACGGGATCTGGCCCAGCCGGGCCAGGCCCGCCTCGAAGGCGGCGGTCACCCTGCTGGCGCCTGCCCGTCCTTCGGGGGTCAGGGTCGCCAGGGTCGCAGGGTCGCGGGCGAGCTCGAACAGGGTCCGTTCGTCCTGCACGGCGCCCAGGCGTTCGAGGTCCACGAGCGACAGGCCGCACCAGGGGGCCCGCAGCACCGTCAGCCAGGCCAACCGGTTGCCGGCCTGCACCAGTGCCCCCGTGATCGCGACGAGGTCATTGGCCAGCGAGGTGCGCCCGAGCGCCACCAGCTCGGTTACGGCCAGCGCGATACCCGCGGCGCGCAGCGCGGAGACCACGTGGGGTGCGTGGCTGCGACTGCGGACCAGAATGCCGATGCTCCCCGAGGGCCAGCGCGCCAGGGCATCGCGCACCACGCGCACCACCTCGTCCGCTTCCGCCTCTGGTTCATCCCAAGCCGACGCGTGCACGGTGACAGCGGCAGGGTCGATTTCGGGCCCGCTGCGGACAGCCACACCGGGCGCAAAAGAGATGGCGCTGCTGACGAGGTCATCGCTCCGCGGGAAGACCTGCTCGAAGCACTGGTTTGCCCAGGTGACCAGCGCGGGTACCGAGCGGAAATTGGCGCGCAGGCGCAGGAACTCGAGCGTGACACCCGGCAGGCCGTGATCCCGCACGTCGAGAAACAGCCGGACCTCCGCCTGTCGGAACCGGTAAATCGACTGCATCGGATCGCCAACCAGAAACAGCGTACGCCCGTCTCCGGGTGTCCAGCCACGCGTCAGGGCGCGGAGCAGCGCGTACTGCGCCTGGGAGGTGTCCTGAAACTCGTCGAGCAGGAGGTGCTGGAGCCGCCAGTCGATGCGCAACGCCAGTTCGCTGGGTGCAGACTCGTCGCCCAGTGCAACCCGGCCCTCAGCAGCGATTTCCGCGTAGTCGGTTTCACCTTCAGCGGCAAACGTCAGCTTCAACTCCGCTGCTGCGTAGGGCAGCAGCGTGAGCAGCGACTCGAGCGCACTCCATTGGGCCGCTGAGTAGTGCGGCAATGGCAGCTTCTTCGCCGTGACCAGCGCCTCCAGCAAGCCATCGGCGGCGCGTAGTGCGCCGAGAATCTCCACGGCGTGCGCCTTGAGGTCTTTCTGATCCGCCGGGATGCCATTCGTGACCGTGAACTTCTGGCGCCACTGCTCTTCTTCCGTCAGAAACAGCTTGGCCGCAAATTGCCACCATGCCGTCCGCTCGGCCAGGGACTGACCGGCAGGCAGGTCCACACCCCGATTGATCGCAGCAGCGTGCACGACCTCGGCGAGTTCCGCGCGCCGCTCTGCGGGCATCGCCGTCTCCACGCGTTCGAGCTCGCGTTCAACCAGCCGGGCCAGGCTGCTCTCAAGGTCTCTGCGGGCGGCAACCGGGTCCTGGCCAGCGCCGATAAACGGCAGCCACTGGTCCCGCCTCACGAGTAGCAGCGACAGAAGTTCTTCGGCCCGATCGGGCTCGTTGTCCAGGTGGCGTAACAGGTTGGCCACTGCCACTTCGGGGCCATTGGATTCTGCGACCAGCCGGAGTGTGGCCCGCGCCGCAAGCCGGTACAGACGGTCGGGCTGCTCGCTGATCGCACGCAGCACGCTGGCGCCTGCACTCACCGGCGCGCTGCGCGCGAGGGTAGCGTTCAGGGCGTCGATGGTGCTGATGCGCAGTCGCGCGGGATGCCGGGGCAATTGCCAGCCCCGAACGTCGTCCCGGGCGCGCACGGCGGCAACCAGTGACCGCAGTTCGGGAACGGAGTCCATAGTCAGTGCGCCGATAATGCGCCGCTGCATCTCTGCAGCAGCTTTCCTGGTGAAGGTCACGGCCAGGATTTCTTCAGGCTCGTTGGCCTGCGCCAACAGGCAGAGGTAACGCCGCACCAGCAGCTCGGTCTTGCCGGCACCGGCGGGTGCCTGGACGAGAAAAGAGCGTCCGGTATCGAGGGCGCGCTCGCGTTCGGCGGCGTCCGGCGCGGGTAGTGGCTGTATCACTCGTCCTCGTCCTCCACCGGCTCGTCGTCGTCGGACCACACACCGAGGTCGTGAATCCGGGTCAGGCCAGCGAACTGACCAGGCGCCCAGTTGCGGTCCCTGGGGTCCACGCGAAAATCGCCGGCGGTGAACTCCCCGGCCAGGGTTTCGAGCTGTATTCGCCAGCGCGTCAACAGGCCGTGCCAGTCAAGATCAGCGCCCCTGATGAAGCGTGCAGCGGGTTTAATGCCGTTGATGCCGAGCGCGTCCTCGCCGACACCCTGGAGTTTTCCTCCCCCAGGTCGCAGCTGGATAACGGCCATACCGCGGCTGCGAACCGTCACGGCGTACAACGGCAGCTGGCTGTCCGGCAGCCGTGCTGTCTTCCACCCGCTGGGCTTGAACTGGCCGGTCTTGTAGTCAATCACCAGTTCACCGCCGTCTGCCAGCCGATCGAGACGATCCAGGCGAATCTCCAGCGGCAGTGATCCGATGCTGACCGCTCGTCTGACTTCGGTCTCCACCCGGAATACGGGGCGGTCCCTGTCCAGTTCACGCAGATTGAGCAGCAGCTTCCAGAGGCGCTCACTTTCCAGCGGCCGAAGGCTGGCGTAAAACGGCTCGCCGGCCGGCAGAAACTCATCCAGAACGGCGTCGACCAGCGGCTCGAACAGGGTGCGCAAGAGATCGGGATCAAGCCCGCCGATGCCCGCCGAGCACTGCTCGAGGCGGTAGAGTTTCTCGAACAGGCGATGCACCACCCTGCCACGAGTGGCGCGATCCAGGGGCCGGGCCGGCGCTTCGAGAGGCGCGCCGCGCAACCTGAATTCCACGAACGCGCGCGCCGGGCACACCGACTGCATGGCCAGGAATCGGGTGCCGCCGGGGACTTTCGGCCCTGGTGATCTGGCCGGCGGGGGATCTGCGACTACGTCGTCCGTCTGTGCAGATTCAGCGATGAGTTGCCGGTCCGGGTGGAGTTCCGCCTCTTCCGCCGGTATGCCATAACGTTGCGCCGCTGCCAGCAGGGGACTTGCGAGCAGCGGACTGGGCAGCGTTTCGGTCTCGTCCTGTACCGCCGGCCAGCTCAGGCAAAGATTTTCGGCTGAGACCAGTAGCTGCTCGAAGCGCCGCCGCGTGTGCGCCTCCAGCGTGGCTGCCGAGACTGCGGGGATGCCGGCTGCTTTCTGGAGTGCGAGTGGGATCAGCGGGTGTGGTCGCGTCGGCGGGGGCCAGTGGTCTGCGGTCATGCCGCAGATCCACAGCGCGCTGAACTCCTGGCCCTCCGCCTCGCGCAGACTGAGAACCTGCACGGCCCCGCGTGAGCTCTCCGGCTCAAAAGGCCGGTCCCGGGCCTGCTCCGCCAGGAACCCGAACGCGGTCTGCAACGGCAATGAGCCGGCGACCTCGTCCGTCCCCGCAAAGGACTCCAGCAAGCGCTGCCAGGCCTCGGTTGCCTGATATTCCTCGCTGGCGAGACCGCGGTCACCGGGCCAGCCGGCGACTGTCAGCCAGTCGCTGAAGTGTCCTGCCCACTGGCTGGGTGGCAGGCGCCGACTGCGTAACGTGCTCGCCAGAGATTCTGCCCCGCGCCACTGCCTGGCCAGTTGGCTGGCAAGCTGGCTGGAGTCGTCGTCGAGCACGCGCAGCAGCGTGCGCAGCAGCACGCGTTCCAAAGGCAGCCGACGCAGTTTGAGTTCGGCGCGAGAGCGGCCTGCACGTTCCTGGTCAGCCCCCGCCAGGTAGCAGGACCCCAGCAGAAAACTGGCCTGGTCAAACGTCAGCTCGGTAGCCAGCAGCCGGAGCATCGTGAGCGCACAATAAACGACCGGGTAGTCGGCCAGTTGTCGCCCGGCCGCCAATGCCACCGGCCGGATCCGGGGTTCGCGCAGTTGCCAGCCGGGCGCCAGCACGTCCAGACCAATGCGACGCGCGCGGTCGGCACTCTGCTCCAGGTTGGCAAGCACAATGGCTACGGTGGCGCCGGGCTGCGCGCTGGCGTGACCGGCTGCCCAGCGAAATGCCCGGGCCAGCTCGTCGCCTTCGTCACGGGCGGCGACAATCTCACGGGGTCCGGCCTGGGGTCTTGGCACTACCGTGACCACCGTCCGGCCAGCTTCTGCAAGACCGGCCGCGAGCTTGCTCATGGCGGGAGTCCAGGGCTCGAAACCGGCGAATCCAAGCTGCCCTGCCCCACTGGAGTGAACGTCTCGCCCCGGATGACCGAGGACGTTCAGCAGCCCGTCACTGTCCTGCCAGTGGCGCATCCTGAGCTCACCCGTGTAGGCGTCCACCCAGTGTGCGAAGGCCCTGCCATCCTCGGAATCGGCCGCCTCATGCAGCTGCCTGGGGAGAATTCCCCAGGCCTGGCAGAGCCGCCAGCCCGCAGCAACCAGTGGCACGATGACACCGGCATTGAGGTGGTCCTGTCGGTCACCGGCAAGCACGCGGCGCCAGACCAGCCGGGTCTCGTCATCCGTCAACAGGCGCAAGCGGCCTGGGGGAGCGTCCCGCAGGGTGAGCCCTTCCCACGTGCGCCGCAGCCATGCGTCGAGCGGCAGGACGTCGGGTGAAGGCCAGGCGCGCGCGCCCGAGGCCGCCTGTGTCTGGTCGTGGCGCGAGCGGATCTGCCGGGCGAGACGGTGCGTGGCAGTGATGACCGTGCCGCCTCCACCAAGCACGGCCTCGCTCTGGAACGTGTCATTCACCACGGCGACCGCCGGCGGCGCACCGACGCTGGCTGGTGTTCGTCAGGCCGCCTGCTCGGCGGCATGACTTTCCAGCAGAACGTGCATGCGCGCAAAAACATCCCGCAGGGTTTCCGGATCCGGGAGATTCGTGATGCGGAAGAAATTCCGGTCAGTGGTGTTGAAGCTGGTACCTGGCGCTACCAGCACGTGCTTCTTCTCGAGCAGGTCCAACGCAAAGCGCTGGTCGTCAAAGGCGGGAAAGCGTTCCTGGTCGACACCGATAAATGCGTACATCGCCCCTTGCGGCGCCGTCACGTGCAGGTAGGGACTGGCGGCGACTGCATCGATGATTACCTGCCGCGACTCGTAGAGCCGTCCACCGGGACGGACCAGTTCCTGGATACTCTGGTAGCCGCCCAGTGCCGTCTGCACGGCCCATTGACCGGGCACGTTGCTACACAGACGCAACGAGGCCAGCAGGTCGAGACCCTGCAGGTAGTCACGGGCGTGTTCGCGCGCCCCACTGTAGGAGACCCACCCTACGCGATAGCCACAGGCCCGGTAAACCTTGGAGAGACCGCTGAACGTGGCGCACAGCGTGTCGTTAACCAGCGTGGCCAGTGGGATGAACTTCGCGCCGTCGTAGGTCATCTGGTCGTAGATCTCGTCACTGAAAATGACCAGCTGGTGCTTTTCGGCAATGCGCACGATCGCGCGCAGTGTTTCTTCCGAGTACACGGCACCCGTCGGGTTGTTCGGATTGATCACGACGATACCGCGGGTGCGCGGCGTCACCAGCCGGGCAATAGCATCCGGATCTGGCTGGAATCCATCATCAGGGTGGCAGGGATAGTGCACGGCCTTGCCCTGGTTGAGCGTGACGCTCGCGGTCCACAGCGGATAGTCGGGGCTGGGTATCAGGATCTCGTCACCCGGATCCAGCAGCGCTCGCAGCGTGAGATCAATCAGCTCACTGACACCGTTGCCGATGAAGACGTCCTCGGCGGTCACCCCGTTTACACCCCGGGACTGCTGCTGCATGACGACCGCTTCCCGGGCCGGGAAGATGCCCTTCTGGTGGCAGTAGCCCTCGGCGCTGGCCAGATTCTCGATCATGGCGAGACGCATCGTCTCCGGGGCGCGGAAGCCGAACCGTCCGGGATTGCCAATGTTCAGCGAGATAATTTCGTAGCCGCGCCGCTCCATCTCGTTGGCCTGATTGGCAAGCCGGCCACGAATTTCGTAACGGACGTTGAGCAATGCGGAGCTGGGTTTGAATGACGTGTGCATGGGGATCGGTATCTCTCAGGTTGCCGCTGGTCGCGGTGCGGGTAGCGGAATGCCACTGCGAAACTGCGTCGCGATCAGCAGCGCCAGGGTCACCAGGCCTGCAACGAGCAGAAAAGCATTGTCGTAGGCTCCCGCCTGGTCCCGGATCGCGCCGATCAGCGGCGGCCCGAGACCACCGCCGAAGGTGTCGAGCACGGTGATCGCCCCCAGGATCTTGCCCAGGTGCTGCGGTCCGAAGTAGTCCGCGGCCAGCAATTGCAGGAGCGTATACAGCCCGCCCCAACCAAGTCCGAAGAACACCAGGCCTGCCCACAGCACGCTGACACCCGGCATCGTCAGGAGCACTGCCCCGACGGCCATGATTGAGAGGGTCGCGACAAATACCGGCTTGCGACCGAGGCGGTCGGCCAGAAAGCCACTCGCAATCTTGCCGAGCAGCCCCAGGTAGAAGAGCACCGTGTAGCTGAAGCCGGCATCCATTGGCGAGAAGCCACGGCCGAGCATGTAGAGATTGAGGTGCGCCTGCGTGCCGATGATCGAGAAGAAGGTGAACATCGCGACCAGCGCGAGGACCCAGAAGTTGCTGGTCCGGAGCGCGGCACGCAGGGACAGGCTGACTGCAGCACCACGGGAGGTAGCGGTCCGGGGCTGTTGGGCTGTCAGGTCAGCGGGACGTTCCCGGACGATGAAGAGAATGACAGGAACCAGGAGCAGCGGCAGAAGGCTCGTCCAGGCAAACGCCGGGCGGAAGCCGATCTCCCCGATCAGCGCGGCGTTCAACGGCGGCAGCGTGCCGTTGCCGAGGCTCGTACCGGCCAGGGCTATGCCTAAGGCAAGGCCGCGATCCTTCACGAACCAGCGCGACACGAGAATGACATTGACCACCAGGCCGCAAGTGGCCAGTGCTGACGCGAACAGCACGTGAATCCAGTAGATGGTGCTCAGACTGTCGGCGGTTGAATACAGGAAGTAACCGGCGGACAGCAGCGCGGCGCCAATCAGCATCAGCGGTCGCACGCCAAAGCGATCGGCGGCAGCCCCGGCCAGGGGCGCCATCAGCCCGCTCACCCCCAGGGTAATGGCGTCGCGCGCCTTGAGGGCAGCAAGGCTCACGGGTGCACCGCCGGCCTGGCTCAGCGCTTCGAGCAAGGGCTTGTCGAAGACGTTGAGACCGCCGAGCGTCATGCCGTTCGTGATCAGCAGGATGACGCCAGACGCCACGGCAATGATCCAGCCGTAGTACAAGCCGCTGCCGTCCTTTGCCGTCACTGGGGTGCTGCCCTGTCAGATGCGGCGGTCACCATACCGGAATCGCACCGGTTCGACGACCCCATTGCCGGCGAGTGTCGGCAGGCTAAGATTGGCTACTGCCAAGAGGAAAACTTGAGGCCACAAGATGTTGAAATATATAGCGACCGTAACGCTGCTGGTTAACCATCTGGCCACTGTTGAAGCACCGTACGAGCAGCAGCTGGGGTACCAACCGGTCCACCGCGGCGTGATCAGCGCGGAGCAGGCCGCGCTCTGGGGGGCACCCGGCATGACGGGACGACCGTTCGTGATCCTGCAACCCGCCGGCGAGCGTCCTGTGTACCTGCGTTTCATTGAAGACCCGGCGGCAACCGTCCCTGAAGCGGGCACGACCTTCGGCTGGAACGCGATCGAGAACCTGGTGCAGGACCCCGACGCGCTCGTCCAGCAGTTCGCAGGAACCGCATTCAATGTCGTCGGACCGCCAAAGGATCTCTGGCAGGCTCCGGATGCGCCCCGGGCGATGCAGGCCATCGGTCCGGCCCGGGAGTTTCTCTACTTCACGCGGGTCATCCCCGCCGGCTTCCCCATTCCGATGACGCCCGCAGCGGCGCCGGTGGACCGGGTTTTCATCATGGTCGTTGGCGGTCCCTCGATGACGGCGTTGCAGGACTTCTATGGAAAATCCCTGGGCCTGGCGGTCGGCAAGTCCAGCAACTGGCAGATTACCGTGCTGTCGCGCGCACTGGGCCTGCCGATGGAGACCACCTATCCCCTCGCGGTGGCGGCGATGCAGAAGGATTTCCTGGTGGAACTCGACGAGTACCCGTCGAAGGCAGTACCGCGCCCGGTACGCGAAGGAGCATTGCCTCCGGGGCCCGCGATGGTCAGTTTCGGCGTGACCGAACTGGATGACTTCCAGCTGAACTGGCGAGCGCCCCCGGCCCGCATCGCGGAGTTTCCCTACAACGGGCAGGAAGCTGCTGTAACAGTGGGCCCGGCTGGCGAGTGGGTGGAGCTGGTCGAGATCGCGGGGCTGTTCCCCGAGCGCCTGGATGCCGGGGATGACTAGCGGCCCCGTGGGGGCCGCCGACCGGGTCGCCGAACTGGATGTCCTCCGTGGCATCGCGCTCTACGGCGTCTTCGTGATGAACATGGTGTTCTTCGGTAACGAGGCCATCCTCGCGACACGACAGCAACTGCTGTCCCTGCCAACCGCCGGTCTCGACTACGCCGTGCGCGAGGTGGTGGGCTGGCTGCTGGCGGACAAGGCCAACACACTGTTCGCCTTCCTGTTCGGGCTGGGCTTCTACCTGCAGATGCAGCGGGCTGAGGCAGGCGGCCGTGATTTCGAGCGCCTCTACCTGCGGCGCCTGTCAGTGCTGCTGGGGTTTGGCCTGCTCCACGTACTCCTCGTTTTCTTCTGGGACATCCTCAGCATTTACGCCATTGCCGGCTTCCTGCTGTTCGCCCTGCGCCGGGTGAGTAGTCGTGTGCTGCTGGTCGGGGGCCTGGCCCTCGCGCTGGTGGCCCGGACGGCGTTTGAGCTGTTGGCGGAGTACGGCGGATCGAGTGACTGGGCCGGCCTGCCAGATGCCTATGCTGAGGAAGCGGTCGTGCACCGCCAGCAACTCGCACTGGCTGGCGACTATTTCGGACTCGTTCGTGCGTTTGCCGGCGTCACGCTCTACGAGCTCCTCAGCGGCGTGCTCCTCGGCTGGATTCTCTACGCGCTGGGCCGCTTCATGGTTGGGGCATGGGTGGGCCAGAAAGGCTGGCTGCAGCGGGCCGGCGACCACCTGCCGGGCTTTCGCCGGGTCATGAGTGTGGCGTTGCCGCTGGGGCTCGCGGGCGAGGGGCTCATGGCTATCATCCGGGTCTACGACCCCGGGGGACGCCTGCCCGACTGGGATCACTGGCAAGTGGTGGTGGAGGTCGGGCACCTCATCACCGCCCCGATACTAGCCACCGGCTACCTCTGCGCCATCGTCGTCGGGCTGCACACACCAGGCGGGCGCCGCTGGCTGGCGCCGTTCCGTCACGTGGGGCGTATGGCCCTGTCGAATTACGTGATGCAGAGCTTCATCTGCGCCTTCGTGTTTTTCGGCATCGGGCCCGGGCTGGCTCTGGCTGGCCGCGTTGGCGCGACCGCGCTGTTGCTGGGCGTCACGGCCGCCTTTGCCGGGCAGCTGCTTTTCAGCCGGTGGTGGCTGGGGCGCTTCCGGTACGGTCCACTGGAGTGGGTGTGGCGGGGCCTGACGTACCGCGAGTGGCCCCGCTTTCGCCACGCGTATTGATTGAATCGAGGAACGGCCCCCGCCAAGTCAAAAGTAGCAGCCCTTTCAATGGCGGCCCCGGTTCGGCGGGCTGGGGGGCGTCCAGCCCACAGCGCCTGCTGCGCTCATCGACCACTCCCTGACACAGTTCTTGCGCAACTGATCGAGCGGGTAGAACGTGCCACGCCACAGGACGCCGCCCCGGGCCAGCGTGAGCAACGTCGACCAGGCGATCACCCCGGCAAGAGCCAGCGACGCGAGCGGCGCGAGGAGACCTTCCAGCCCGCTACCGCCAGACACCCGCCGGGCAGAAAGACCCACAGCAATCACCGATAGTGAGGCGGCAATCACCGCCAGGGGGTGGGTCCAGGCGGCCAGGGCCAGCACCAGCGGCAGGTAAGGCAGTAGCGTGCTGGCCAGCAAAAGGAGCACCGCGAGTGCCGCTACGGCTACCTGCCACTCGCAGCCGGCGAACGCGTTCTTCTCCAGCCCGCGCAGCGTCGCGATCAGGCCGTTCTGCCAGCGCACGCGGACCAGGCCATCGGCGTCGAGGCAACCTTGGGCAACGCCCTGGCGCCGGAGCAGCAGCCCGAGCTTGAGATCGTCGGCCACCTCGTAGGCCAGCCGTTCGTGACCGCCAATCCGGGCGTAGGCGTCCCGGTGCACGAGCCCAAAGGCGCCCACGCCGACAAAGGCCCGGGACTTCGGCACCGACAACTTCGACGGATCCAGTTTCGCGCTGAGGGTCAGGGCAAAGGTCGCCAGGAATGCCCGCTCGAGGAAACCGTCAGCCACGAAGGTCGGCAAGGCCACGAAGTGGCCGAGGCCGTGCGCCGTGGCGAAAGCTACCGAGCGCTCCAGGGCAGCAGGCTCAAACAGCACATCGCCGTCAGTCAACAGTAACCACTCGCCGGTGGCACGCCGGGCACCCTGATGCACTGCATGGATCTTGCCCAGCCAGCCCTCGGGAAGCATCCCGATGTGGAGGACGGTCAGTCGCTGATCCTGTGCAGCCAGGGCATCGAGCAATGCCCCGGTCCCATCATCCGAGCGGTCATCGACCGCCACGATCTCCAGATTCGGATAGTCCTGGGCGAGCAGTGACGAGACTGCTGCCACCACGCTGGCAGCCTCGTTTCTACATGGCACGATCACACTGACCCTCGGCCAGATTGAGGGCAGCGGACCGCGCCACTCCCGCAGTGTCGGCAGGCATTTCCTGAAGACTCTCTGACGAACGAGCAGCCAAAGGTTCAGCACGATTAACGCGGCCAAAAGCACACCATAGGTGATCGAGGTACTCATCGCGGTGCCGGGCTCACAAGGTAGCTAGACACAAAAAAGAGGATGCCATGCAGGCTCCGAGGAGCGTACCCCGGATCAGTCACTCAGTCTGAACCCGCATGAAATGTGCAGAAACGCGGGTTTCCCCGCCCGGCACCACGGTGTAGCGTGTGCCCCGTGGACTATTTGTACTCCCTGTATGATGCCCTCGTCAGCATCCACGTCCCGAACGACAAGGCGCGGGCGGTGGTGGATGCCATGGAGCGCGACATGGGAACGACCATCGCCACGAAGGCTGACCTGCAGATCCTGAGGCAGGACCTCACGTCATTGATCAATGGCAGCATCAGCGACCTGCGCCACGAACTGCGCTACGAGATCGGGCTGGTCCGCAAGGACATGGAACTGCTGTCCAGCACCCTCACCATCCGGCTCGGTTCCATGCTGGTGGTCGGGTTCGGGGTGATGATTGCAGCGCTGAAGTTCCTGCTGAGCTGAGGGTCGCGCAGGTCGGTGGCCCGGGTCAATCCCACCTTCCCGATCAGGTGGCTCGCGATGGTCCGGTAGACGATAGCGAGCACCGGCCCCATAGCCGCAGGGTTCGCCGCGTACCGCAGCTTGGGTAAAAGCCCCGGCGCTTGCAGCGCAAGGCCACCAGCCGCCACTCGCGACATATACTCGCCATGCGGCAACCGGGGCAGCTCCGATGAACCTCCAGGAATGGGCATTTGTCGCCGACATCATCGCGGCAGCCGCCGTGGTCCTCTCCCTTTGTTTCCTCGCCTGGCAGATTCGGCTGTATACACGGCAGGCCCGCCAGGATGCACTGGATCTCGTGACTTCGCGGCGGCACGACATGCTGCGGGTTATGGCCGACGATGGTGAGCTGGCGAGCATCGTCTGGCGGGGCTTTGCCGGCACTCCGCGCCTTCCCCCTCACGAGTGGGCACGATTCGGCTTCTATATCTACAGCCTCTTACTTGAAACGGAACGCGCGTGGGTGCATGTCAATCGAGGCACGCTGGACTCTGACGTCCTTGAGAACTGGGAAGCCGCGCTTGGCTGGTGGCTCCGACAGCCCGGGGTGCGGGCCTGGTGGAAGGGCAGGCCCCCGGGCTTCACGCCTGCTTACACGCGCTATATCGAGGGACTAATGAGCCGCGTCAACGTTGACCCGGCGGAAGCGACCCTCGTGGCCGCGTCGTTCCGGGGTCAGGTGGTCAGCCCTGCTAAAATCCCGGTGGTGCCTGCTGTTCCACAGCCTGCCAAGCCCCGGTCGCAGGGTCCCGGAGAGGGCTGAACCCTGGAGGCCGGTGCGATGCGCGGGCATGGTGGACGGCAGCTACCGCGTCGAGGATAGGATAAGGAAAGCCGGTAGCTCGTCCCGAGCTGAGCCAATCACCGCGCTGTCGAGGTCAGCGGTCTGCGCACTCCCGCCGTCCTTAGCCGGACCCTGAATCAACCCGGTCACCAATAGCGCGAGCAGTTCCGGCGTCGACGCCGGGGCTATCGCGGAACTCATCTACGAGATCTGGATCATGGGTTCCCCTCGGGGAAATAGCAGGGACGCATCTCCAGGGCGTACCACCCGCTCGCGCATCCTGTCGGATTCCCCGACGGACACCTGACGCGCGCCGGGTACGATCGGCGCCGAGATCAAGTCAACCTTGCGGGGTCCCGAGCACGGCGCTGAGCAGGAGCAATGTGACCACCGTGACCGAGAGGGGCCAGCGCAGCCGGGGATACCAGGCCGGAGCACCGCTGCGCGTACCGGCGCTCAGGTCGACGAGTAACATCACAACGAATGCGCCGGCTAGCGTAACGAGATTCCAGACGGCCGGGAGAAACAGCGCCCCCCAGCCAACCAGTGAGGGCACCACGCTCAGCACCAGCCTCCAGCGATAGCGCGTTGGTGCGGTTCTCTGGCCATTCACGGCAAGCGCGAGGCCCCAGTGCACGCCGCCGAGAAAGGACAAGATGACGGCACCGTAGGTGGCCAGTGCAATCTGTGCCGGATCGCGGGGCACTGACGAGAGTAGTAACGGCCCGATTGCGAGCATGATAAAAGGCAAGGCGCCTGCGGCACCAAGCAGCGCCGCCGTCGTGGGTACGGCCGACTCCACCGCGCTCACATTCCGCAGAGTACTCACTTCCTTTCGGGCCCAAGCGGACGCGCCAGCCGGGTCAGACCCTAGTTCCCGCGCAGGTCGGCGCCTCTCCGGGCGGGGGGAACCTTGGTCATCCTCTTGAACTCAAGACCCGTCAGGACGATACCGATAACCATCAGCGTGAAGACGCCAATCGCAAAATAGAAGATGGTTCCGGTACTCATAACCTCGATCCGGCCTGGGCCATCAGCTTGAAGTAGATGCCGAAGCACAATATCGATGGCACCCAGAGCGCCGTAAAGAGTCCCTCCTCACGCTGCCCCGAAAACCACAGGAAACCGGACAGGGCAAAGGAGATAGCCACGGACAGAAGAATAAAAGTATCGGATTGCTTGATCATCACGTTCCTCCTGAAATCAGATATCGGCAGAACCAATGGCGGCGAGCAGGCACCCACCGACCGCTGCGCTGCCAATCACGCGCAGGCCCGAGTACCCGGCGATAGCTGCCACGTCGGTCGGCAGGAGGCCCAGGAAGCCTCCAAACAGCCAGACAACCGACGGAACCAGCAGTATGACTCCCGCGAACAACAGGGCTTTTAGTAGTAGGCGTCTTGTATTCACAAGCCAGTCGACCTTTCTCTGCTGCAAGCGATGGGCCTTCTGCCGTCCCCCGCTGCTCACCAGGGGACCGTGTACTGCGGCAAGCAGAGATACGCTGGGAATCACTCATCGGATTCAGTAGCACGAGTGATGCCACCAATGCTCGCCCTGCTGTGCGCGAGGCGCGCGGCCAAAGCGCTGGATCAGGGTGTCAGCCCTGCGCATACTCCAGCCGCACCAGTTCGTACTGCGTCAGCATGTAGCCGCCAATCACGCCCTTGAGAAAGATGAAGTCGCCGTCGGCCGTGCACCAGATGTCGTAGGGCGGATGCGCCTGCGGCAGACCGGGCGACGATACAAAGCGAAAATGCAACGCGTCGAACTTGCCCGCCTGCACCGTCACGCTCTCCTCCCCCACGTACTCCACGCCGAAGCCAATTCGGAACAGCATTGGTCCGGTCGCGCCGCGGTGGTCGGGTGATGACAGCAGCATCTCGTCGATGCTCTGCAGGCCCGGCCCCTTGTGCCGGTCGAACAACTGCATATGCCAGGCATCACAGATGATGGCGTGATTCTGAAAGGCCTGCAGTCGGCCCTTCGTTTCCATTCTCTGGGTCACGCGGCCGTCCAGGGCGGTGTAGGTCTCGCACTCGGCAAAGTCCGGACCGAAACGAAACCAGCCGCTGCCAGTAAAGCGGTCGTTCACCGTCAGACGTACGAAGCAGTCCGTCGGCAACCAGTGCTCGTCGAGACTGTAGACGATGTCACGCATCACGCTCGGCCGGTCATCGATCTCCGAGTGGGCACTGCAGGTGCGCCGCCCATCGCTATGCACCGTGATATGAAAATGCTCGCGCCCGCGCTCCTGACCAACGCGATCAGGCTTGTTGCTTGTGTAAGCGATAGTGCCGCGAATAGCGCGGTGGTCGCGCTGAAGAATGCTGGAATTCATGCCGGATGGGATCCCTGTAGGTGCCTCGCGGCGGAAACTTTACGGGGAAAGGTCCTGGTAGCCAACCGCCCGGCCGATTTTTCTGCGGGGTTGTCCGCTTTTTTTGGCACACTCTCCGCCAGGTTCATCAGTCCTTGGCCACGGGCCGCCCGGACGAGCGGATCCACTCGCTCCACGAGCCGGGATAGAGGGTGGCGCCCGGCAGCCCCGCGAGCTCGAGGGCAAAAATCCCATGACAAGCCGTGACGCCTGAACCACACATAACAACGATCTCCTGAGGATCTCGCCCCTCGACCAGCGGCGCGTAGCGCTGTGCCAGCTCCTCGGGGGTCTTGAACCGGTTGTCAGCAGCTAAGTTCCCACCAAACGGCACGTTCGATGCACCCGGTACGTGGCCAGCCACGGGGTCAATGGGTTCGGCGCGCCCCAGGAAACGCTCCTCGGCCCGCACATCCAGTAATCGGATGGCGTCGTCTGCGAGCGCCGCCACCACCTGCGCCGTGTGCAAGACCGGCATGCAGCCTGGCTCACCCTGGAATCTCGCAGGTCTCGGCACCGGGTTGGCCTGCGTTAGCGGGAGACCGGCTTTCTGCCACGCGGCCAGACCACCATCCAGCAGCACGACGTCGCGGTGGCCCATCCAGCGCAAGAGCCACCAGAGACGCGCCGCAAGGCCGCCGCCGCCCTCGTCGTAGGCCACGACCCGGGTCGCAGGGCCAATGCCGAATCCACTGAAGAGCGCGCGCAGCCCCTCCGGATCGGGCAAGGGATGCCGCCCGGTGTGGGCCTGTCGGGGCCCGGACAAGTCCCGGTCGAGATCGGCGTACCAGGCCCCCGGAATATGCCCGGCCTGGTAAGCGGCCCGGCCGGCATCGGGCTGCACGAGGTTGAACCGGCAGTCGACGACGACCGGGGCCTTCGGACCCGGCGCAGCCACCAGGTCCGCTGCCGAGATCAGGAGCAAGCTCCCGGCAATTTGGTGCTTCGCTTCAGACACGGCTTGTCCCCCGTTCCCCGGTCGTTGAAAATAGCGGGCTGCCACAACCCCCCGCCCGGCCCCCGAAGGACCCTGCCATGCAGAAAATCATCGTATGCCTGAAGCGCGTCGTTGACTACAACGTGCGCATCCGCGTCAAGCCAGACAACTCCGGAGTGATTACCGACGGTCTGAAGATGAGCATCAATCCCTTCGACGAGATCGCGCTGGAGGAGGCCCTTCGGCTCCGCGAGAAAGGCCAGGCTGAGGAGGTCGTGGCCGTGTCGATCGGCCCGGAAGATGCCCAGCAGCAGCTCCGGACGGCGCTCGCCATGGGCGCTGACCGGGCCATTCTCGTCCAGATCAGCGCGGAACTCGAGCCGCTGGCCGCGGCGCGAATCCTGCTCAAGATCGTCAGTCGGGAGCAGCCTGGCCTGGTGCTGCTGGGCAAACAGGCCATCGACGATGACTGCAATCAGACCGGCCAGATGCTGGCCGCCTTGTGGGACCGACCACAGGCCACGTTTGCGTCAAAGCTGGAATTGAATGGCACGGTCGCAACCGTGACCCGGGAGGTCGATGCCGGCCTCGAGGTCATCGAGGTGGACCTGCCCGCCGTCGTGACGAGCGACCTTCGACTGAATGAGCCCCGCTACGTGAAGCTTCCGGACATCATGAAGGCGAAGAAGAAAACCATCGAAGTACTGCCGATTGAGTCTCTCGGCGTCGACGTCACGCCGGTCCTTCGCGTGACACGCTACGAGACGCCGGCCGCGCGGACCAAGGGCGGCATGGTGAACAGTGTTGATGAACTCGTAAGCGCCCTGCGGGATCGGGGGTTGCTGGCATGAGCCGGATCCTGATCATTGGCGAGCACTCCGGCGGCCATCTCAACCAGAGCACCGCGCGTTGTGTCGCCTGCGCCGTCGCCATCGACCCAAGTGCTATCGAGATTGTCGTCCTCGGAGGTGACGCCACGACGGTGGCCGCCGAAGCCGCCGCGCTCATCGGCGTGGCGGGCGTGCTGACCGTGACCAATCCGGCCAACAGCCAGCCGCTGGCGGCTGTCCTGGCACCTCAGATAGCCTCGCTGGCGGCCGCTTACGACTACGTTCTCGCGCCATCGACCACCTTTGGCAAGGATCTGCTGCCGCGCGTTGCCGCCCTGCTCGGCGTTCCCCAGCTCAGCGACGTGATGAGTGTGCTGGGGCCGCGACTATTCCAGCGACCGATTTACGCCGGTAACGCGCTGATCACCATCGAGGTCCCGACCGGCACCAAGGTGGTGGCAACCGTTCGCAGTGCATCGTTCAAGCCGGTCGGCAACGGCACTGCCGCACCCGTTCGTCCGGCGGAAGTTGCCGTACCCCTGCCCACCCATACTCGCTTCATCGAACTGTGCTCTGGTAAATCCGACCGCCCCGACCTGCAGACTGCGAGGCTCGTGGTGTCGGGAGGTCGCGGGGTCGGGAGTGCGGAAAACTTTGCGCTGCTCTATAAACTTGCCGACCGCATTGGCGCTGCAGTTGGTGCGTCGCGTGCAGCAGTAGATGCAGGCTTCGTCCCGAACGACATGCAAGTAGGACAGACCGGAAAAATCATCGCGCCGGAGCTCTACATGGCCTTCGGTATCTCCGGAGCTATCCAGCACCTGACTGGCATCAAGGACGCTGGCACCATCGTTGCCATCAACAAGGATGGGGAGGCACCCATCTTCGAGATTGCCGACCTGGGCCTCGTGGGCGACCTTTTTCTGATCATTCCGGAGATCGAGAAGCGGCTGCGCTGACGACCCGGCCGCCTGATGCCCCCCCGAGCCACTACATTCCGGGCTTCCAGACGCCCAGAAACGCTGACAACGCGACGCCGGCCCAGATGACCCAGACGTAGGGCCGGCAGGCCATGAGGCCGTGGTACATCTTGCTGTCGCTCTCGGGCGTAACGCCCTGCCCTGCCATCATCCGGAAGCCTTCGATGAACGGTGGCAGGTTTCTGCGGATCATGAAGCCGCAAAAAATCAGGCCGGCGAAAATAAGGATTTTCGCAGCGATCCAGGGGTAGGGCTTCAACGGTCCCGTAACCCAGTGGTACGCCACCGACGTGGGCAGTGCGAAGATCATGAAAAACCGGAACCAGTAGTCACCCTTGGCCAGCAGCTTGCCGAATTCAGTGCCCTCCTTCGTGTGCACCATGTGAATGACCCAGACCCAGATCGGGCCAAGTGCCACAATGCCAATCATCTGCCAAGTCGGGTGCTTGTAGCCGACGAACTCCGACAGGATGCCACCCACCGTCAACATCAGTCCAAGGCAATAGCGCGGCAACATGTCGAGATTGATGAAGATCTTGAACGCCGTCAGCCGTGCGTCCTTCGAAAGTTTGTTGTTCACGACGAAGGTGCTGGAGTAGAACACCCCCGCATCGCCGCCAAGCCAGTACACGAACAACAGGATGTGGATGTACTTGAATACTGCGTAGACGAACGGCAGGGTCTGGACGACCTGGGTCTCTTCCATCGAAGGCTTCCCGGGAGCTGCTGGTTGAAATATACGGGGGGGTGAATCAGAGCTGGCCGAGCACGCACTCCGCTGTGCTCACCTTGAACTCGCGGGGTGCCTCCACGTTCAGTTCCTTGATCACACCGTTATCGACCACCATGGAAAAACGCTGGCTGCGGTGACCCATGCCAAACCCGCTGGCATCGAGTTCCAGTCCGAGGGCCTTCGTAAACTCTGCATTGCCGTCGGCGAGCATGAGCACCTTGTCGCCAACGCCACGGTCCTTGCCCCAGGCATCCATGACAAAAACATCGTTGACCGACATGCAGGCGATGGTATCGACACCCTTTGCCTTGATCTCGCCCGCGTGCTTGACGTAGCCCGGGAGGTGACTGTTTGAGCAGGTCGGGGTGAAGGCACCCGGTACCGAAAAGAAGACCACTTTCTTGCCGCTGAAGAGGTCCTGGGTTGAAAGCGAACCGGGGCCGTCCTTGGTCATGATCCCAAACTTGCCCGCAGGTAACCGGTCGCCGACCTTGATTGCCATCGTGATGTCCTCTGTATGGGTGTTCGTGGGTAGTATTGACCAGCCATTGTACAGGGCATGGCCGCGCAGTCATCCCATACCCGGGCGCCTTGCCTGCGGCCTGGCCCGGCACTTATGCTGCCCGACCTCGACCCGGGAGATAGCTGATGAGCGCCGCCGCAAACCTTGGCCCCAGTGCCGAAGCACGGTCCTTTCTTGAACGCGAGCACCGCCTGCTGATCGGTGGCCAGTGGGTCCCATCGGCTTCCCGCGAGTCCATCGACGTGTTTAACCCAGCCACTGAAGTTCACCTGGCGAAGGTCGCTGCTGGTGGCAAGGACGATATCGACCGCGCTGTCGTGGCAGCGCGCAAGGCATTTCGTGGCGAGTGGTCTAAGTTAACGTCCTACGAGCGAACGCGCCTGATCTGGAAGCTGGCCGACGAACTGGAAGCCAACCTCGCTCTCGCCAGCGAACTGGAAGTACTCGATAACGGCATGCCACTGATGGTCGCGCAGTACTCCATTGCCTCCTTTGGCTGCGACTTCTTAAGGTACTACGCCGGCTGGGCCACCAAGATCACCGGCGATACCATTCCGGTATCACCCGCTGGTGTCCGCAACGGAGAATCCCTTACCTACACGCGGCGTGAGCCGATCGGTGTTGTCGGCGCGATCATCCCGTGGAATGCGCCGCTGATCATGGCCGCACTGAAGCTCGGCCCCGCGCTGGCTGCCGGCTGCACCGTCGTGCTAAAGCCAGCGGAACAGACGCCGCTCACCGCTCTGTTTCTGGGCGAACTCATCAAGCGCGTAGGCTTCCCTGACGGCGTCATCAACATCGTCCCCGGCTATGGCGAGTCTGCTGGCGCCGCCCTCGCGGCCCACCCGGATGTCGACAAGATCGCCTTCACGGGTTCCACCGAAGTCGGGAAGAAGATCATCGCCGCGGCGGCCGGCAATCTGAAAAGAGTCACGCTCGAACTCGGCGGCAAGTCGCCGATGGTGGTGTTCCCGGACGCCGACCTTGACCGGGTGATACCAGGCGTTACCCGGGGTGCATTCTTCCTGCAGGGTCAGAATTGCATGGCGGGCACCCGCCTGTTTGTACACCGGGACATTTTTGACAAGGTGGTCAGCGGCGTCGGCGAGGCCGCGAACAAATTTCGCATCGGTCCGGGAATGAGCCCGGATAGCGACCTTGGCCCGTTGATCTCAGCAGAGCAACGCGACCGCGTCATGGGGTTCGTGGCTTCGGGCAAGAAATCCGGGGCGGAACTGGTTTGTGGTGGCGAGGTACTGCCGGGCCGCGGATTCTTCGTCAAACCGACACTTTTCAGCAAGACCAGCATGGACATGCAGATCGCCCGCGAGGAGATTTTTGGACCTGTGCTCTGCGCCCAGTCCTTCGGCGACAGCGAACTGCAGGCCGTGGCGGACGAGGCCAACAAAGGTATCTATGGCCTCTCAGGCAGCGTCTGGACCCGTGATATCTCGGTTGCGCACCGGATGGCCGGACTCATCGACGCCGGACAGGTGAGCATCAACTGCCACGCCGCCGTCGATCCTGCGATTCCTTTTGGCGGCAACAAGCAATCGGGCTGGGGTCGGGAGTTCGGGCGGGAAGGCCTGGATCCGTACCTGAAGACCAAGGCGACTACGGTCATCTATTGAGAGGCGAGACTTCCGGTCACAACCTGAGGTCGTTCTACCACGCGACGGGCGCCCCAAAACGGTCGATAAACTGGCCATTGTGGTCAGTCGTCAGCGCTGCAAAAGTCTGCAGTTGCGCGCGGACGCTGTCGTCCGGATCAATCTGGGCATCCTCGCCACCAAGGTCCGTCTTGCACCAGCCGGGTGCCATCGCAACAGTAATCAGATCTCGCCACTCGTTGGAGATCCCCTTTGTCAGCATATTGAGACCGGCCTTGCTCGTGCGATAGGCGTGGGAATGGCCCAGCCGATTATTCCCGATCGAACCCAGATCGCTGGACAACATGACGACCACCGGACGGCTCGATAGGCGCAGACTCGCCGCGAGGGCGACGGTCAGGCGGAAGGGAGCCAGCAGATTCACTTCGAGAATGTTCCGCCAGATTTCGTAGTCCATGTGCGCCAGACTCTGGTAGCGCATGCCCGCGGGCGATCCCTCAGGACCAAAGGTTCCCGCATTGTTGATCAGCATATCCAGCCGCTGGCCCCGCAACTCCTGCGCCACAGCCTCAATTTCGGCCTCGTTCACGACGTCGAGGCGAAGTACCCGCATCTGGTCCCGATTGGCAAGGACGAGTGACTGCAGGTCCGCGGCACGGTCCGGATCCCGGGTTCCGGCGAAAACGCGCCATCCGGCCGCCGACAGCTGGCGGCAATACTCGAGGCCGAGGCCCCGGTTGGCGCCTGTCACAAGGACGGTACTCATCGAGTGACTTCGATCACTGCCGGCATTATCCCGGCGACTGGCGCTGGTCTTGGCTTTCGCCGCCGCACTGACTACCATTGACCGCCTGTCGGTCACTCCGGGAACGATCAAACCAGATGCCTTCCACACGCCCCATTCGAGCGCTGCTGCGCGGCCTCGAGGTCCTGCACGTCCTGAACCAGCACAACGGAGCAACAGTATCCGAAGTAGCCACCGCAATCGACCTGCCCCGCACGACGACCTACCGGATACTGGAGACACTCTGTCACGCTGGCTACGCCTATCGTGCAGTCAGTGACGAACGCTATCGTCTGACAATTCTGGTACGCGGCCTGTCGGACGGCTTCGATGATGAAGCGTGGGTCACCCAGATTGCCCGCCCCTACATGTATGAACTCTGTAGTGAGCTGGTGTGGCCAATTGCGATAGCGACGCTCTCCGGCTCCTCAATGCTGATCAGGCAGACAACGGACCACCGTAGCCCGCTGGCTGTGGAGAAGCGCGGTCCCGGTTTTCGAGTCGCCATACTGGGCTCCGCATCGGGCATCGCCTACCTGGCGTGGTGCCCCGGTGAACAGCGGGACGCCCTTCTCGATCTGCTGGCCAAGTCCAGACGTCCGGAGGATCAGGCCGCTGCGAATGGCAAGAGGATTGCCGAACTTGTGAATGAAACGCGCAAGCGCGGCTACGCTGCGTGGCGCCGCCCACGTCGTGTGTCCGACGAACTCAGCCTGTCAGTGCCGATTCTGGCGGGCGAGCGGTTACTTGCCTCGCTGACTATTCGTTTCTCCAGTTCGGCTGTGCCGGAACCCGAGGCCATCCAGCGCTTCGTGCCGAAGCTTCGGGCTACGGCCCAGCGAATCGGGGCAGATTTTGTCTCCCAGAGCGAGCGTCAGGCCCTGGCGATCGCCACCGATAGCCCTGCTTCTTCCGACAGCTGAGGCTTACATCAAGCCACTTTCCGGGCAGCCTTTTTGCCAACGGCTTCTTTTCCTGCTCCTGTATTCGCATGCGCTGGCTTGATCCATGTCTGGAACACCGGCGGCTTCGGTGGCTCGAGTCCGGTTTCCTTCTTGCAGGCCTTCTTCAATTCAGGAATGGTCCCGCCGAAGTCAAACAGCTTGGTCTTGCCACGTTTCTTGGACATTTTGGCCCTGAGTGCCGTCGTTGCCTTTTCATCGACAACGCCATTTGGCTTGATAACGACACCGTAGCGCTTCGCACCCTCCCGTGTTACCAGCCCGGCTTCCACGTCGAAGGAAACCTTTTCCGTGGGCCGCTTTAGCGGATCGCCCCAGCCGCCGCCACCCCAGGTGTCGAAGTAGAGCAGGTCACCTTCAGCCACGATGACGCGATCGCACTTGGACGGCAGCAACTCCTTCTTGCCGTTCTTACGAATCATGATTTTGCGGCTACGGGCACCGGGCAGTCCGCCGTTGACGCCCCAGGGGTAGGTCAGCCAGCGGTCATCGTGGATGGAGATCTGGCCCGGCTCCAGGAACCGATAGCCCACGCGCAGGGCATTGCCGCCCCGGTGCACGCCAGCGCCGCCCGAATCTGCCAGTGTCTCGTAAACCTCGATGCGCAGCGGGAAGTAGCTTTCGAGAAACTCGTTAGGGACGTTCGTGAAGCTTGGCCAGAGTGAATGGCCGTCGGGCCCGTCGCCGAAGGGCTTCCCGGGAACGCCGCCGAAGCCGATGCTGTAGAGCTGATACCACTCACCTGTCTTGCGGTAGCCCGAATACATGAAATGCGGACTGTCGGAGAACCCCGCGGCGCAGAGAAAGTCGGGATTGCCCTGGCCGAGCAAGCCCCCCAGGATGTCGAAAATCCTACCGAGCGCGTGCGTTCGACAGGACAGTGCAGCCGGAAACCGGGGCTTCAGGAGCGACCCGTCCGGAATGCGCACTTCCATGAGATCGTAGAAGCCGTCGTTGAACATGATCTGTGGATCGAACACCATGATCATGTACACGCCACAGAACATCTTGAACATCTCCTCATTGAGGTAGAAGTTCACCGAGCCTGAGGACTGCGGGTCAGTGCCTTCGAAGTCGAATATGACCTTTTCGCCTTCCCGCCACATCGCGCACTTGATCTTGTAGGGTCCCATGCCCATGCCGTCATCGCACAGGTAGTCCTCGAAGTACTGCTTTTTGGTCGGTATGGCAGCCGCGATGAGCTTGCTCATGGCCCGCTTGTTGCGATCGAGCAGCTCTTCGAGGGCGGAATACAGGGTGTCATCCCCGAAGCGGTTGGACATCTCGATGACCCGCTTCTCCGCAGTCCGAATGGCCGCGACGATGGCGTAGAAATCGCTGCGGTTCCACTGCGGCATACGGCAGTTGTGAAGGATCAGTTCCAGGATATCTTCCTGCAGTACATCCTTCTTGAAAATCTTGGTCGGCGGAACGCGGATGCCCTCCTCGAAGATCGACTGCGCATCCGTTGGCAGGCTGCCCGGAACCTTGCCGCCGATATCCGTCATGTGGCCAAACATGGCGGCATAGGAAATGAGCCGGCCATCCTTGAAGATCGGGCGAAGCAGCAGCCAGTCGTTGGAATGACTGACAGCCCCGTTGCACGTGTACGGGTCGGTCGTAAGGAACATGTCCCCTTCTTCGATCGTCCCGTCATAAGCAGCCTTGAAGCCATAGATGAAACTTCCAAACTGGCCGACGACCATCTTGCCGTCGAGATTGGCAATCATCGGGAATTCGTCATGCTGCTCGCGGATTCCGGGCGACATGGCGGTTCTGAACAGGACCGTGTCCATCTCGAAGCGGGCATTCATCATTGCGTTCTCAATGATGTCGAGCGTGATGGGGTCGATCTTGACCCGGCTGAACGGACGGGGGCGGGTCTCAATAATTTTGGCTGGCATTTGTTTGCTCCTGAATTCCTTACGTGGCTTGGCCGGACACTGCGCGCATCAGGCTGCCGGGGTGATGAGAATGTTGCCCCAGTCATCGACGGTGCCCACATGTCCCGGAAGGATGAGCGTGGTCGAGTCCATCTCGAGCACGATTGCAGGCCCCTTCACGACGTTGCCGGACTTGAGTTTGGCCCGATCGTACAACGTGGCATCCTGATCCTTGCCCTCGACGTAGACCTTGAGCTTCGCGGTGGCGGCGGCCGAGGGGCTTTCGCCGCCCTTATCGACCCGCATTGCTTTGACATTGGTCGGCTTGCCCTGGGCTACGGCGCGCAGGTTTACAAGCTCCTTGTCGAGCGGCAGGGCAAACGTAAACAGCTGACGGTGCATCTCGTCGAAGCGCTCCGCAATGCCGTCCATTCCCCGCGACTCAAATTCCTCGATCTCGAGGTCTACCGTAAGCAGCAGACCCTGACCGTGGTAGCGAATATCAACCTGGTAGCTGGCTGACTGGTCGGCCTTGGGAAGGCCTTCGCTGTCCAGCGTCTTTGATGCATCGCTGGCGAGCGCACGGAAGATCTTTGAGACCTCCTTCGCCGACGTTTCGCTGAAGCGCCGGATAAAGGTGCGGGATGCTTCGTCGCGGACCCGCGTAGTGGCATCACCGTAGGCGCACAAGACGCCTGGGCCAGGGGGAATGATCACGGGCCAGGAACCCATCAGTTTGCCGAGCGCGTTGGCGTGCAGCGGGCCGGCGCCACCGAAGGCAATCAGCGCAAAGTCGCGGGCGTCGTAGCCCTTCTCCACAGAGACGAGCCGGAGTGCGCCGTACATATTCTCGTTGACGATATCGATGATACCCGAGGCCGCCTGCTTCAGGCTGATGCCGAGGGAGTCCGCTGTCGCCTGCACGGCTTTTTCGGCCAGATCGCGCCGCAACTTCATGTCACCACCGAGGCGCACTTCTCCGCTCGGCAGGTAACCAAGCACAACATTCGCATCCGTGACCGTTGGCAGCGTTCCACCACGGTTGTAGGCGGCCGGACCCGGAACTGCGCCCGCACTCTCAGGTCCCACCCGCAGGGCCTTGGTCAGATCGGGCACTTTCGCGATAGACCCGCCGCCAGCACCTACCGTTCTGACGTCCACTGATGAGGCTCGCACGACAACGTCGCCCACGGTAGTTTCGCGCCGTAGTTGTGCCTTGCCATCCTGCACCAGGCAAACGTCAGTCGATGTGCCGCCCATGTCGAAGGTCAGAAGGTTCCTGAAGCCGGCTTGCTGGGCAACCCACACGGCGCCCGAAACACCGCCGGCCGGGCCGCTCATCAGCAGGTTGACGGGATAGGCCTCTGCAGCCTTCGCTGAAGCCAGTCCGCCGTCTGAACGGAGGATGTGCAGCTGCACCTTACTCATGGTCTTCTGCAGCTGGCGGTGCAGGTTGCGCACGTAGGTCTCGACCTTGGGCCGCACGTAGGAGTTTGCGACCGTGGTGAGAGTGCGCTCGTACTCCTGCATTTCCGGGACGATCTCGGACGACAGAGAGATCGGGATATCCGGCATCACCTGCTTTGCAATCTTTGCGACCTGTACCTCGTGGTCACCATTGGCGAAAGAATTGATCAGCGAAATCGTCAGGGCCTCGATGCCCTTCTTGCTCAGCGCCTTCAGGTCCCGGCGCAATTTTGCCTCGTCCAGTTTACGCACGATCTCGCCTCGGGAACCAATACGCTCATCGGCTTCGATGGTCAGGGCCAGGGGTGCGATGGGGAGGCTCTTGTTGTAGATGACCCAGCCGCCCAGACCGCCAGGCACGAAGGAACGTGCGATCTGCAGGACCTGCCGGTAACCCTTGGTGGTGACCAGACCGACTTTGGCTCCCGAACCCGTGAGAACGGTGTTCGTGGCGACAGTCGTGCCATGCATGAAGTGGGTGATCTTGTTGGGATCAATACCGGCATTCTTGCAGACTTTCTCGATGCCGCTCAGCACTCCGACCGAGGAGTCGTGCGGTGTACTCGGCACCTTGGCCGTAAAAACGTCACCACTCCGCTCATCAATGAGCAGCAGGTCCGTGAATGTGCCGCCAACGTCGACCCCTAGTCGGTAACTCATACAAGCCTCTCAGATTGTCTAATACCAAAGATGCAAAACACCGGGAAAGACTCCCACGAAATAATTTCTATTATGTCCCCACCCATTCTGTGGGTGGGAGCATCAGCTGGCCAATCGGGCCCGATTTATCTCAGCCACCTGGGGAAAGATTCCTGCCTTGGGCAGCATCGCGGGGACTCCCCTGCCCAGCTGCTCCGCCAGCCAATCACTGGTGGCAATCACGCGCTCCAGAGACACCCCGGTTTGTATTCCGGACCGGTCGAGCAAGTAGAGTAGATCGTCTGTAGGGATATTGCCTGTTGCCGCCGGCGCAAATGGGCAGCCGCCTATTCCGCCGATGCTGGCATCGAGCGATGCCACGCCAGCATCCAGCGCTGCCTGGGCGTTCGCAATGCCAGTATTGCGCGTGTTGTGGAAATGGCAGCGAATGGGAACGTTTGGTGCCTTTGCACGCACGGCACCAATCAGATCCCGTACCTGGGAAGGCACAGCAACGCCAATACTGTCGGCGATCCCAAGGTCTACCGGATCACCTTCCATGACCTGATCAACAAGCTCCAGAACGCGTCGCAACGGAACTTCACCCTCGAAGGGGCAACCAAACGCCGATGAGATCATCACGTTGGCGCGGATGCCAGCCGCCTTCGCCGCCCTGGCAATATCAACCCATGCCTTGACAGATTCAGCCGTCGGTACACCCTGGTTGCGCTGGTTGTAGGTGTCGCTGGCAACAACAGCCATGCCGATTTCCTGGATACCCGTCGCCTGGGCACGCTCAAAACCCTTCCGATTCAGGACCAGCCCTATATAGATGACGCCTTCTTTGCGCGGGAGGCCACTGATGAGCGCCTCGGCGTCCGCCATCTGCGGGACGCGCTTCGGGTGCACGAAGCTCGTAACCTCAAGCCGCCGGATGCCGGCGTCGACGGCCCGCCGAATAAATTCGATCTTGGCCGCCGTCGGCAGGATCTCAGGCTCACTCTGGAGACCGTCCCGAGGCCCGACTTCAATGATCGAGACGTGGCGTGATGACTGGCTCATGGCCTTACAGGGCGCTGCAAAAGCAGTATTCTATACGGACAGTCAGCGTTACAAGAAGACCCTTGTCGTGCTGTCCATTGCAGGTTGGCTGCGCTCCTGCAAGCGGCGGACTTTTCGACTTTATTGATAGGGCTTTGGCATGGCAAACAATGAATCCAAGGGCGGAGGTCCGCTGGCGGGGCTGCGGCTGATTGAAATGGGCACCCTGCTCGCAGGACCGTTTTGCGGCCAGCTGCTGGGTGATTTCGGGGCAGAGGTTATCAAGCTTGAACCTCCCGGCCAGGGCGATCCCATGCGTGAATGGGGTAGAGAAAAGTCTCACGGGATGTCGCTGTGGTGGCCGGTGGTGGCCCGCAACAAGAAATCAGTCACCGTAAACCTCCGCGAATCTGAAGGTCAGGCGATAGCCAGGGACTTGATCGCGAAGTCAGATTTTCTACTCGAGAATTTCCGGCCGGGAACGCTTGAGCGCTGGAATCTTTCCTACGCTGAGCTGCAGAAAATCAATCCACGCCTGATCATGATCAGGGTCTCGGGCTTCGGGCAGACCGGCCCCTACGCCAAGAGGGCCGGATTCGGTGCTGTAGGTGAAGCCATGGGCGGCCTGCGCTACGTGTGCGGGGATCCAGCAACGCCTCCCAGCCGCATGGGAATCAGCATTGGCGACTCCCTGGCGGCCACCTTTGCCTGCGTTGGCGCATTGTCTGCGCTTTACTACCGGGAAAAGACTGGCCAGGGCCAGGTGGTGGACTCCGCGATCTACGAAGCGGTCCTCAATATGATGGAGTCACTGGTTACCGAGTACGACAAGACCGGTTACGTCAGGGAGCGAACAGGCGCAATCCTGCCCAACGTGGCGCCGTCCAATGTCTATCCGACGCGCGATGGCGGCATGATTCTCATCGCTGCCAACCAGGACACCGTCTTCGGCAGGCTCACGGAGGCCATGGGCAGGCCGGAACTTTCCAAAGATGAGCGCTTCGCGACTCACACGGCGCGCGGGGCTCGCCAAAGGGAGCTCGATGACCTCATTGCCGACTGGACCCGCGGTATCGATGCCGGACCACTTGAAGAACTCATGGAGCAGTTTGGCATTCCATCCGGCAAGATCTACCGCACCCCGGAGATGCTTGAGGATGCACACTTTCGCGCTCGCGAAGCCATCGTAAAGACCATGCATCCGAAGTTTGGCGAGCTGCGCATGCAGAATGTCGCTCCCAAGCTTTCAGCCACGCCCGGCGGCATCCGGTCGCCTGCGCCGGAACTCGGGCAGCACTCCGAAGAGATTTTTCGCGGTCTTCTCAACTTCGATACCGCACGGCTCGAAGACCTTCGAGCGCGAGGTATTATCTGAGTCCCGGCGCAAACTGCCTCGGGCCAATCGCCTGCGTCACGGTTCGTACCCCATCCCTCGCCGCCACGGAAGCCGCGTATGGTGCGTTCCTTCAGTACAGGGTTGTCAGCAGAAAACCTGTTTCCCGGTTCCAGGCTGAGCTCTGGGGAGTTGCAAACCTCGCCGGAGCGCCGGCCCTGCTCATGGCGCCGGCAGCTGCCACCGACTTTGTTTTCCGGTTTATAGAACTTCCGGCAGAGCCAGGGTATCGGGCCTTCAGGCGACACGGCTGGCACGCCGCGGAACTGATTGTTGCGCGGGTGGATCCGCTGGCGGAGCAACTGCGGAATTCGCCGTTTGAGATTGTCTCGCCGCCCCTCGACCTCTCGTTCTGCCCCGATATTCGCGCGATGCAGATTCGGGGACCCGGTGGAGAGATCCTCTATCTGACCGAGTTCAAGAAGCCCGTATCCGGTCTTGACTCACCACCAGCCCGGTGCGCCGTAGACCGCACGTTTATTGTCATCGTGGGTGGCAGCTCACTGGACGCGATGCAAAGCTATTTCAGTACGACATTCGGCGTCCCCAGGACTCCGGCCATGGAGTCCCGCGTGCAGACCATGGCCCTCGAGTTTGGACTTTCCCGCGAACATCGCTTTCGGATCGCAGCCCTGCCGCTGGTCGACCGGTGCTATATCGAGGCCGACGAAATGCCCGCCCAGGCGCAGCCATTGCCAGCAGACCAGGAGGAATTACCGTCCGGGATCGCCATGGTCAGCTTCATTGCCAAAAGGGCTGCCAGTGAACAGCCGGGAGTCCTGCCGGCGCCACCCGATGACGGCCCGCCTTACACGGATGCAAGCAGCGTGGCTTGCGTGCGCGGTGCTGCGGGCGAACTGCTGGAACTCATTAGCCGGCCCTGACGCCGGTTGCGAAGCGCAGCTCGAGGATCGGCCCCAACGCCAGCGTCACCTGGCTGGCACTGGGCAGCTCGAATTCCGGCACGCCAACAGGCACTCCCACCACGTCGCCGGGCCTGAAGGCATAGCGGCTGGATAATCCCGCGAGCAGAGCCGACGCGCGCTGCGCACCCAGATCCGAGGGGCCAGCCACGACCTGACGCCCGTTGACCAGGATCGTTAGCCCCCAGTTGGCGCCAGCGGAAAATTCATCGGTGGTCACGAGTGCCGGACCCACGACGCAGGCGCCGGGAAACTGCCGTGCGTCGGCGCAGCCGTCACCAGGCCCGCGGTCGAGGCGCCGCGTGCCCAGGTCTGCGACCAGGGTCAGTGCGGCGATGGCCCGGGCGGCCTGCGGTGGCGTGGCACGAAACAACGGCCGGCCAATCACCAGACCGACCATGCCCAGCAGATAGAGATGCGGGTCCTCGCCTTCCGGCATGGGGACGCTTGAGTCCGGTCCAATCGCGGAATTTGGGTTCTTGACGTAGCACGCCGTCCGACTGCCCATGTCGTCACTGACCATGAGCAGCAAACCGGGCCTTCGGATCGGGGTCATCAGG
This sequence comes from Gammaproteobacteria bacterium, assembly GCA_031395645.1. Lineage (GTDB taxonomy): Bacteria > Pseudomonadota > Gammaproteobacteria > Steroidobacterales > SHZI01. The sequence continues at coordinate 271,819 of JANNJM010000087.1, forward strand.
CGCGTACCAGAGCCGGGAAGCAGCCGCCCGCTGGCGCGCCACTGCTGGCGTTGTGAATCCGGTGCGTCTGCAAATTCGGCAACGAGACGAGCGACCCGTGCCGTGCCTTCCTCCCCTTCCGCCAGAACACTCACCACGGATTGAGGACGCCACTGGGCGGTTGTCAGGCCGGGCGCCGCCGCCGCCAGGTCGAGGATCTCGCCCGACGGCAGGCATATGCCCGGTCGGCCTCCAACTTCCCGGCTGTCCAGCGTTACGAGCCGCACGGCATACCTACAGATCGTTCCTGGCGACAAAGACCTCGAGGCCATCAAGTTCGGGCGTCAACTCGATCTGGCACATGAGTCGGCTCGTGGGACGCCGCTCGGTCGCGGTGTCGAGCATGGCGTCTTCCATCTCTTCCAGTGGCGGAAGGCGCGGCAGCCAGGCGTCGGCGACATAAGCGTGACAAGTGGCGCAGGCGCAGGCTCCCCCACACTCCGCCAGGATACCGGCGACGCTGTTATCGAGGGCAGCCTCCATGACTGTGTTGCCCACAGCCACGCTAGCCTCGATCCGCTGGCCGTCCACATCGTTAAAAATGACTCGGGGCATGAGCATCCACGGCTGAAAAACGGGACTTGCCCGGGCTCCCGGGACGGGCGCGAGAATAGCATGGAGACCGGCACCGCGCGGTTGACAAGGCCGGTCGGTTCCGTGACCATTCAGAGCTATGCAAATTAACTCTTGCCAGATGCCAGACCAGGCCAGCGACGGCCTGTCCCGGCTGGCCCTGCTCCTGCGAAGCCTTCTGGTACCGTACTCACTGGTACCAGGTCGGGGAGCGGGCTTCTGACCGGCTGATTTTTCCACGAGTCACAAGGACCCCGCACCCGCAAGGTGACGGGGTCTTTTTTTTGAGGCAGCAAATACCGAACGTGTTGGCTGGGATTGAATCGTCGAACGCACTTATTTCGGGAGCACGACCATGAGCGATCAGCAGCAGGACCGCGTCCTGATCTTCGATACCACACTACGCGACGGCGAGCAGGCGCCCGGCTGCAGCATGACGCTGGGTGAGAAACTGCGGGTCGCTTCGGCGCTGCGTGACCTGCAGGTTGACGTCATCGAGGCTGGCTTTGCCGCCGCCTCGCCCGGGGATTTCGACGCCGTACAGGCCATCGCTTCTGACATCCACGGTCCTGTAATTTGTAGTCTGGCCCGGTGTCACGCCCAGGACATCGAACGGGCTGCGGCGGCGTTAAAGCCAGCGGTACGAAAGCGTATCCACGTGTTTCTGGCTACCAGCGAGATTCACCGGACGTTGAAGCTGAACATGGCCAAGGAGGAAATCATCCGCCGGGCTGTTGAAGGAGTACGTCACGCGCGCAAGCATAGTGACGATGTCGAGTTCTCGGCGGAGGATGCCTCCCGGACAGAGCCAGCCTACCTCGCTGAGGTCATCGCTGCGGTCATCGAGGCCGGCGCGAGCACCATCAATATCCCAGACACGCTGGGATACACGGTGCCAGAGGAGTTCGCCGGGCTGTTCGCCTATCTTCGCAAGAAGGTCCGGGGCATAGAGAACGTCGTCCTCAGCGTACACTGCCATGACGATCTTGGAATGGCAGTCGCCAACAGCCTTGCAGCGGTATCCGCAGGGGCCCGGCAAGTCGAGTGCACGATCAATGGCATTGGTGAGCGCGCAGGGAATTGCGCCCTCGAAGAAGTAGTGATGGCGATCCGAACCCGGTCCAACCACTACGGACTCAATACCGGAGTAGACACGCGGAAGCTTTACCCGACGAGCCGTCTGGTGGCCAGCATCACCGGCATGCACGTGCCACGTAACAAGGCCGTGGTCGGCGAGAATGCCTTTGCCCACGAATCGGGAATTCATCAGGACGGCATGCTGAAGCACGCCTCCACCTACGAGATCATGAACCCCGAAGACGTTGGCATCAGCCGGTCAAATCTCGTGCTGGGAAAACACAGCGGGCGCCATGCCTTCCGCGATCGGGTCCAGCAGCTGGGCTTTAATCTGGGCGATGAGGATCTCAATGCGGCATTCGCCGAGTTCAAGAAGCTTGCAGATCGCAAGAAGGAAATGTTCGACGGCGATATCGAGGCCATCATCATGAATGCCGAGTCGGGCGGTGAAGGTCCGTGGGAAATGCTGGAACTGCATATTTCGGCAGGTACTGGCGCGATTGCGGCTGCTGCCGTCCGGATGCGGCATGCCGATGGCCGGGTCGTTGACGAGGCGTCTGTGGGCGATGGCCCCGTCGAGGCGTCATTCAAGGCGCTGGAGCGTGCAACGGGCATTAACCTTGATCTCAAGAATTTCGAGGTCCGAAGCGTGACCATGGGTGAGGATGCCCAGGGAGAGGTCACCGTTACCGTGGACCATGACGGGAAGAGCCATCGGGGCCACGGCGTAAGCACGGATATCGTTGAGGCAGGCGCGCTTGCCTACCTGGACGTCATTAACCGCGTCTGTCGGCAGTCCGCCGTCCGATTGGCCTCGACGGCGGCTGGCGACAACGTCGTACGACTATAGAAGGGAACCAACTATGAGCATCAAGGCCACCGAATGGATCTGGCATAACGGCAAGCTCGTGCCCTGGCAAAACGCAACAGTGCACGTATTGAGTCACGCCCTGCACTATGGATCATCCGTATTTGAAGGAGTGCGTGCCTATTCGACGCCGTCCGGCCCTCAGGTTTTTCGGCTGCAGGCACACACGCGCCGGCTGCTCGATTCGGCAAAAATCCATCGCATCGAGATTCCCTGGTCGGCATCGGAAATCAATGCTGCGTGTAAGGAAGTCGTGGTGCGCAACGGACTGAAGAGCGCATACATCCGCCCTCTGGCCTACCGTGGCTATGGCGAAGTGGGCGTGGTCCCGAAGGCAGGTCATCCGGTCGAACTGGCGATTGCTGCCTGGGAATGGGGCGCATACCTCGGTCCTGAAGCACTCGAGAAGGGCGTCGACGTCTGCGTTTCCTCATGGCAGCGAGTAGCACCCAACACGATCCCGGCACTGGCCAAAGCCGGCGGCAATTACCTGTCCAGTACGCTCGTCGGTTTTGAAGCGCGGGATCGTGGCTTTGCCGAAGGCATTGCGCTGGGTGCGGACGGTACTGTCAGCGAAGGCGCCGGCGAAAACCTGTTCCTGGTCCGGGACGGCGTGCTGATTACGCCACCCGCTGCAGCCTCCATTCTTCTGGGCATTACCCGGGACAGCGTCATCCTGCTGGCCCGGGACCTGGGTATTGAGGTTCGCGAGCAGGTCCTGCCACGGGAGATGATGTATATCGCGGACGAGATATTCCTCACTGGAACCGCCGCCGAGATCACGCCGGTCCGTTCAGTGGATCGACTGATAGTTGGCGCCGGAACACGGGGGCCCATCACCAAAGCGCTGCAGGATGCCTTCTTTGGGCTCTTCAGCGGCCGCACCGCCGACAAGCGGGGATGGCTCGAACCGCTAGACGCGCCGACGACGGCAAATCGAGCCATCCACTAGACGCTTTTTGTGCACAAGCTTCATCGACCTCAATACCAGGAACTGCTCCAATGAACGGCAAGTCGCTTTTCCAGAAGATCTGGGACGACCATATCGTCGTCCCGGAGTCTGCCGATACACCGGCAGTGCTGTATATCGATCTTCATCTGACGCACGAAGTCACATCGCCCCAGGCCTTTTCGGTGCTTCGGTCCAAGGGACTGAAAGTTCGCCGCCCCGATCTGACCCTGGCGACTCTCGATCACTCGACGCCGACTGTGCCGGTTGCATCGCTGAAGGAGCTCGACGTGGTCTCGGAGCCGGCAGCTGCCGCTCAGATTCGCCTGATGATCGAGAACTGCCGCGAGTACGGTATTCAACTTTTCGGGTTCGACAGCGATGCCCGTGGCATCGTCCACGTGATCGGCCCTGAACTGGGAATCACGCAACCCGGGAAGACGATCGTTTGCGGCGACAGCCACACCAGTACGCACGGCGCCTTTGGCACGCTCGCTTTCGGTATCGGGACGACCGAGGTGGGCCACGTCATGGCTTCGCAATGCTTGCTGCAGCGGCGACCGAAGACGCTGGCCATCAGCGTGGACGGCACTCTCGGTCCCTGCGTAACCGCCAAGGACATCATTCTCGCCATCATCGGCCGGATTGGCGTCGGCGGCGGCACGGGTCATGTCATTGAGTACCGCGGCAGCGCCATCCGCAGCCTCGGCATGGAGCAGCGGATGACCGTCTGCAATATGTCGATTGAAGGGGGCGCCAAGGCTGGAATGATTGCGCCTGACGACACCACCATCCACTACCTGGCCAACCGCCCGATGGCGCCGAAGGGACCGGATTGGGACGCCGCCGTCGCCCGCTGGCGGAAACTGCCATCCGATCCGGACGCAACCTTTAATCGTGAGATCAGTCTCGACGCCACCAAGCTGACCCCCATGGTGACGTTTGGAACGAACCCGGGCATGGTCGTGCCGATCGCAGAGCCGGTCCCGAAGGCAACCGACTTAAGCTTTCGCAAGGCCCTGGACTACATGGGTGTGGCGGAAAACAAGCCCATGCTCGGCATGCCCGTCGATGTGGTCTTCATCGGCAGTTGTACCAACTCCCGCCTCTCTGATCTCCGGGAGGCCGCAGGCATCATGCGGGGAAGAAAGGTGGCGAAGTCCGTCAGGATGCTCGTGGTGCCAGGATCGGAGCAAGTCAAGCGTGCCGCTGAGGCCGAGGGTCTGCACGAGGTTTTTCGCGCCGCCGGCGCTGAGTGGCGCGAGGCCGGTTGCTCGATGTGCATTGGCATGAATGGCGACCTGACAGCGAGTGGCGAGCTTTGCGTCAGTACCAGCAACAGAAATTTCGAAGGCCGGCAAGGTATCGGGGCGCGCACCGTGCTGGCCAGTCCGCTGACCGCCGCAGCGTCCGCCATCGCCGGCCGGATTGCCGACCCCCGGCAACTCACGTCCAACTGAGAAGAACTTTCATGGAAAAAGTTACCATCGTGCGCTCTCGGACCCTGGCCATTCCCCAGTCCGACATTGATACAGACCAGATCATTCCTGCCAGATTTCTCACCACCACAACCCGGACGGGACTGGGAAAGGCACTGTTCGCCGACTGGCGCTACGATTCGGCCGGCAAGCCAAGGCCTGAGTTTTTACTGAATCGTCCCGAGGCGGAGGGCTGCGGGATACTGGTGGCCGGCAACAATTTCGGTTGCGGATCGTCACGCGAGCACGCCCCCTGGGCATTGCTGGATTTTGGAATTCGCGCGGTGATCAGTACGGAGATTGCGGATATTTTTCGCGGTAACTCGCTCAAGAATGGCCTGGTCCCGGTGATCGTCGACAAAGCTACCCACGGCTGGCTTGTCGAGAATCCCGGCGTCGCGGTCACTATCGACGTCGCCGCCTGCGAGCTACGCTTGCCGGATGGGCGAACAGTCCCCTTCCCCATCGATGGCTTCTCCAGGTATTGCCTGTTGAATGGCGTGGACCAGTTGGGCTATCTGCTCAATCACTCGGATGCCATCACCCGTTTTGAGAGCACCCGCCCGTGGAAGCCCTGATCGGCGTCCTCGCCGGGGATGGCATTGGACCTGAGGTCACGACCGAGGCGGTTCGGATCCTGAAGGCCGTTGGTGATCGTCATGGCCATCGATTCGAGTTCAAGGCTGGCCTGATCGGTGGGGCCGCCATCGACGCGGAGGGCTCCGCGTTCCCACCCGCCACTCGTCAGCTTTGCATTGACGCCGATGCCATTCTGCTCGGCGCTGTTGGCGGGCCGAAGTGGAGCAGTCCCGACGCACTGGTGCGTCCCGAGCAGGGCTTGCTGGATATGCGCGCCGCCATGGGCGTGTACGCGAACCTGCGCCCCGTAATAACCCACCCCTCGCTGTACGCTTCCTCGCCGCTAAAAGCAGAGCGCCTTTCTGGCGTCGATATCCTTGTAATCCGGGAACTTACGGGTGGAATCTATTTTGGCCCTAAGGAGCGGACCGCCACGTCCGCGACCGATGTCTGCACGTACTCACGGGGCGAGATAGAACGGGTCTTGCGCATGGCGGGTCGACTCGCCATGCAGAGACGACGCAGGGTCACGTCCGTCGACAAGGCCAACGTACTGGAAACGTCGCGACTCTGGCGTTCAATAGCCACGGAGCTTTTTACCAGGGAGTTCCCCCAGTTGCAGCTCGAGCACTTGCTTGTTGACGCTGCCGCCATGCACTTGCTGTCCCGGGCAGCTGATTTTGACGTTATCGTCACCGAGAACATGTTCGGTGACATTCTGACTGACGAGGCCTCGATGCTGACAGGGTCGCTCGGGATGCTCCCGTCTGCGGCGCTCGGCGACAGCACCCGTGGCCTGTATGAGCCCATCCACGGTTCCGCCCCGGACATCGCCGGCCTCGGCAAAGCCAATCCCTGTGGGACGATTCTCAGTGCAGCGCTGCTGCTCCGGTATTCCCTCGGCCTCGAAGCGGAAGCACAAGAGATCGAGTCTGCCGTTATGGCAGCGCTTGACTCAGGGAAGCGCACTGCGGACATCGCGGAAGCTACCCACACCCCCGTAGGCACCCGGGCCATGGGGGACGCCGTGCTGCAGGGCGTTACTGCCCGCTAGTTCCTGAGCTACCGGCAACGTGCTTGCATTCACTCGCCAGTTTGTACTAATGTACTAGCGCGTTAATACACTGGTACACCGATGAAAGAACACCGGATCCTCGATGAGCGCGACGAGAAGGCCGCGGAACAGTCCCTGTTTCGCGCCATTCTCAGCCTGCGTGACGTCGCGGAAGTCAGAGCGTTTCTTGTCGACCTCTGTACCCCTGCCGAACTGCAGGCACTGAAAGACCGATGGCTCGTTGCGGAATTGCTCGACCGGGACCTGCCCTATCGCCAGATCCACGACCGGACCGGTGTGAGCGTTACCACCATCGGCCGCGTGGCCCGTTACCTGACCAGTGGAGCCGGTGGTTACAGCAAGGCGCTGCAACGCCAGCGAAAGTAGGCCTTCATGACCGACAAACCTGCCCGCATAAAGGTTGCCATCCAGAAATCCGGAAGGCTGACGGAGCAGTCGCTGGACCTGCTGCAACGCTGCGGCCTGAAGTACACCAAGGGGCCCGATCAACTGATCGCCTTCGGCGAGAACATGCCGGTGGATGTCCTGCTCGTCCGCGACGACGACATTCCCGGCCTGGTCCGGGACGACGTTTGCGACCTCGGCATTGCCGGGCTGAATATCGTTGAAGAGAAGCGGTTGCACTTCCTCGAGCAGGAGCCCACTGAACCCTTTCGCATCCTCCGCGCGCTCGACTACGGGCACTGCCGCCTGGCCTTTGCTTACCCGGATGGCAGTCCGTTGCGAAGCGTCGCTGACCTGGCCGGCCGAAAGATCGCCACGAGCTATCCTTCCATCGTGCGGGACTACCTCCGCAGGCAGAATCTCAGTGCAACCGTGGTTGAGTTCTCCGGAGCGGTGGAGATAGCACCAAGCCTCGGCCGGGCCGACGCCATCTGCGACCTGGTATCCACCGGTGCAACGCTCGTCGCCAACAAACTCCGCGAGGGTGAAACGATCCTTGAAAGCCGCGCGGTCCTCCTGCAGACGCCCGTGCAGGTACCGCCGGAAAAAACGGACTGGATTAACAGGCTGCTGCAGCGGGTCGAAGGCGTGATGCAGGTCAAGGAAAGCAAGTACATCATGATGCACGCGCCCAAAGCTGCACTGGCGCGGATTGCCGCCCTCCTCCCGGGTTCCGAGGCGCCAACCGTCCTGCCCCTGGACGGACGCAACGACCTCGTCGCGGTGCACGTGGTGTGTCGTGAAAACGTGTTCTGGGAAACCCTGGAAAGCCTCAAGGCGGCGGGTGCTACCTCGCTGCTCGTCTTGCCCGTCGAAAAGATGCTTGCCTGATGCGCATGACGGTCTGCAGGTGGTCCGGTCTCGGCACAGCAGCCCGTCGAACCGCGCTTCTGCGTCCGGCCGTTGCGCAGCTGACTGGCTTTGAAGGTCAGGTCCGCGAGATCATTGCCAGCGTACGACGGGAGGGAGATGCCGCACTTCTTCGTCTGGCTCGCGAGTTCGATAGGGCGAACTTGCTGACCCTGCGGGTGACTGAAGACGAAGTACTGGCTGCGGAAGGGTCGCTGTCCACGCAGTCCCGCTTCGCGATAGAGACGGCCATCGCCAACGTCCGCCGATTCCATGAGGCTCAGTCGACTCCCCCACTGCGGGTGGAGACCGCACCCGGCGTGGTCTGCGAACGGATCAGCAAACCCCTGGAGGCCGTGGGCCTCTACGTACCGGCGGGAACCGCGCCACTGCCGTCCACGGCCATCATGCTCGGTGTTCCATCCGCCATCGCAGGTTGTCCCGTGCGCGTCCTGTGCACGCCACCCCGGCCCGACGGGCGAGCTGATCCGGCGGTCGTGGTTGCAGCCCGGGCCTGCGGAGTCCAAGACATCTTCAAGGTCGGCGGCGCACAGGCTGTTGCGGCCATGGCCTATGGCACCGAGTCCATACCGCAAGTGGTAAAGGTCTTCGGGCCAGGTAATGCCTGGGTGACCGCAGCCAAGACCATCGTTGCCGGCGACCCGGCCGGCGCTGCTCTGGACATGCCTGCAGGGCCATCCGAGGTCATGGTAGTCGCCGACCGGTGGGCCGATGCCCGGTTCGTAGCCCTAGATCTGCTTTCCCAGGCCGAGCACGGGCCCGATTCCCACGTGGTCCTCGTGACAACGGATGAGGCCCTCGTGGGCCGGGTCGAAGCAGAGATCGACGCTGCGACGAACTCCCTGCCACGGCGAGCCATCATTGAACAGGCACTGCGGCACAGCGTCGTGGTGCTTGTGGCCGACCTGGCGGAGGCCATTGTGGTGGCCAATACATACGCGCCGGAGCACCTCATTCTTCAGGTGTCGGATCCGCGGGCGGTCGTGGCCGATGTAACGACGGCCGGCTCAGTATTTCTGGGCCGGTGGACACCCGAGTCCGTCGGTGACTACTGCAGTGGCACTAATCACGTGCTGCCTACTTACGGCTACGCTCGGGCCTACAGCGGCTTATCCGTGGCTGACTTCCAGCGCCGTATGACGGTGCAGGAAGTCACTCTGACCGGCCTGCGTGGCCTCGCCCCGACCGTATTGGCGCTCGCCGGCCTCGAAGGCCTTGCTGCGCACGCGCGGGCGGTCACGGTGCGTCTCGAGGCGGCGGACACCAAGCCATGACCAGCGCTCTGGAGCTGCTGCGACCGGAAATCCGGCAACTCAATGCCTACAAGGCCGCTGACTATGTGGGCGGCTTCATCCGGCTGAATGCCAATGAAAACCCCTGGCGGCCGCCGGGAGACGAAAGCCGTGATGGCCTCAATCGCTACCCCGATCCGCGCCCTGCCGAGCTTACGCAACGGCTGACGGACTTCTATGGCCTGCAAAACGGCGAGCTGCTGGTCACGCGCGGCTCGAGCGAGGCCATCGATGTCCTGATCCGGGGGTTCTGTCGGGCGGGACAGGACAACATCGTGATTTCTCCGCCGACGTTTGGCATGTACGAGGTCTATGCGCAGATCCAGGGAGCCGGGGTGGAGCGCGTGCCGCTCGATCGGGCCAGGGAATACAACCTGCCAGTGGATCTGATCCGGAACACATGGCTTCCCGCGAATAAGCTCGCCTTCGTCTGCTCACCGAACAACCCAACTGGTAACCGCTTTCCTGACGCCGAGATTGCGCGTTTGTGTGCGGGGATAGCCGGTCGTGGCGTGGTCGTTCTCGACGCCGCTTACCAGGAGTTTTCAGGCGCTGATCCCCTGCACGACCTTCTCGCCAGCCACGAGAATCTCGTGGTTCTTCGGACGCTCTCAAAGGCCTTGGGTCTTGCGGGCGTCCGCTGCGGCGTACTGATCGGACGAAGCGATCTGATAGAACTGCTCGGCCGTATTTTGCCGCCATACTGCTTCCCAACCACGAGCCAGGATGCCGTCCTCGCGTTGCTCACGCCTCCGGCTCAACAAGAACTCGCGCATCGCCGGGCTCGTATCCTTGCAGAGCGTGAACGACTGATGGCAGCCCTGCCACGCGCGCGTGGCATCAGCCGGGTGTGGCCCAGCGCCGCCAATTTCATACTCGTCGAGTCTGCCGACGCCACTGACCTGACGGCACGCGCCAGGGCGGCGGGCATACTGCTGCGTGACTTCAGCTGGGACCCTCTGCTTCCAGGCTGTGTCCGTATCACCGTGGGTTCCCCGGATGACAATGACAAACTACTCAAAGTGCTGAGGACCTGATGACCACAACCCGCAAGATTGCATTTCTGGACCGGGACGGAACCCTGATCCTGGAGCCTGCGGATGAGCAGGTAGACCGTCTCGACAAGATCGCCCTGGTTCCAGGAGTCATACCCGCCCTGCTCCGCCTGCGCGACGCGGGCTACGAATTCGCAATGGTGACTAATCAGGACGGCCTGGGAACGGCAGCATTTCCCGCAGCCGCGTTTGCGCAGGTGCAGGACTTCGTGCTCGGCCTGTTTCAGTCGCAGGGTATAGCGTTTACAGAGGTCTTTGTCTGTCCGCATCGGCCCGAGGAACGCTGTGCTTGTCGAAAACCGAATCCAGGCCATTTGGGCGATTTCCTCGCCAGAGTAGCCATTGACCGGGACCAGAGCTTCGTTGCGGGCGATCGCGATACGGACCTGGAGTTTGCCCGCAACATCGGTGTGCCGGGGTTCCGGATAGATCCGACGAGTGCAACCTGCTGGGCTGGCATCGCCCATACCCTGATTGATCGGCCCCGGACAGCCACGGTCCGGCGCCAGACTCGTGAAACGACAATCTCCGTGGGTGTTGATCTGGATGCCGAGACCCCAGTCCGCATTCGGACCGGCATCGGCTTCTTTGACCACATGCTCGAACAGATCGCGAAACATGGTGGCATCTCGCTGGTCATCGACTGCGACGGCGATCTCGAGGTGGATGAGCACCACACTGTCGAAGACGTAGCCCTGGCCCTGGGTGAGGCATTGCGCACCGCACTCGGCGAGAAACGCGGAATCAACCGGTTTGGCTTTCTGCTGCCCATGGATGAAACGGAGGTGCAGATCAGCCTCGACCTGTCCGGGCGAGCCTACCTGGTGTTCGACGGGAAGTTCCCACGCACAGAAGTCGGTCAACTGCCGACCGAACTCGTGCCCCACTTTTTTCGCTCCGTTACGGACAGTCTCGGGGCCAACCTGCACATTGCGGTCCGCGGGGAGAATACGCATCACATGGTGGAGGCCTGTTTCAAAGGATTCGGGCGCACGCTGCGGCAGGCTGTAGCCAGGACGGGTAACTCCCTGCCCAGCACCAAGGGTACTCTGTGACGCAGAGGAGCGTCGCCATCGTCGACGGGGGGGGCGCCAACATCGCGTCCCTGCAATTCGCACTGGCCCGGCTTGGCGTCACTGGCGAGCTGACCACAGACCTGGCGGTGATTCGCGCCGCATCGCACGTCATTCTCCCGGGGGTCGGCGCCGCACGCCCAGCGATGGATCGTTTGCGCCAGCGAGGCGTCGCCGACCTGATTCCACTGCTCACTCAACCAGTACTCGGAATTTGCCTGGGCCTGCAACTGCTGTTCGAGAATTCGGAGGAGGACGACACGGAGTGTCTCGGCATCCTTGAGGGATCTGTGCGGCGCTTTACACCTGAGCTCGGCCGCCCGGTCCCGCACATGGGCTGGAACCAGGTCATGCCGGTGCGCGATTGCCCCCTGCTCGCGGACGTGCCAGACAACAGCTATTTCTACTTCGTGCACAGTTACGCGGCCGAGACGGGTCCGACGACGACAGGCCTAACTGACTACGGCTGGCCCTTTTCGGCGGTCGTCGAAGCCGAAAATTTCCTCGCAACCCAGTTTCACCCCGAACGCTCCGGGCCGATGGGCGCCCGGGTGCTCAGCAACTTCCTGAATCGCTACTGAGCATGGAAGTCATACCCGCCATTGACCTCCTGAACCGGCAATGTGTCCGGCTGTTCCAGGGTGACTTTTCCAGGGTGACGGTCTACTCGGCCGATCCGATTGAACTGGCCCGGCGCTACCACGACGCCGGGCTGCGCCGGCTCCACGTGGTCGACCTGGACGGCGCACGTACCGGGAGTCCGCAGAACATGGACTTAATCACCGCGATGGCCGGCCAGATCGGACTGGCTGTTCAGGCGGGCGGCGGCCTGCGGCATATCGACCGCGCCCTGGCTCTGCGCGCCGCAGGCGCGGACCGGGTGGTGGTCGGTTCGATTGCTGCGGAGAAACCTGACACGGCGCTGGAGTGGCTGGAACGGCTTGGGGCGGAACACCTGGTCCTTGCCTTCGATGTCCGGATCACTGACAACGAGGATCCCGCGGTACTGACCCGGGGCTGGGTCAAGGACAGTGGCAGCAGCCTCTGGGCACTTCTGGAACGCTTCTGTGCGCGCGGAGCCCGGCACTTTCTCTGTACGGATGTGGCTCAGGACGGAACGCTCGCCGGCCCCAACCTGAACCTCTACCGCGAATGCACCCGGCGCTTTCCCGCCGCTGCGGTCATCGCATCCGGTGGCGTTGGTTCGCTCAGCGATTTGCATCAGCTTGCGCAGACCGGGGCGGCAGCCGTCGTTACCGGCAAAGCCCTGCTGGACGGGCGACTGACCCTTGAGGAGATCGAGTCATTCTCGCGCGCCGCATAATTCCCTGCCTCGATGTCCGGGATGGTCAGGTCGTCAAGGGCATCCAGTTCCGCAATCACCAGGTGGTGGGCGGAATCGTCGAACTCGCCACCCGTTACCGTGATGAAGGTGCGGACGAGCTGGTCTTCTACGACATCACTGCGAGTCCCGAGGAGCGCTCGGTGGACCGAACCTGGATTACCCGGGTAGCGGCGGTGCTCGACATACCGTTCTGCGTCGCCGGTGGCATTCGCAGTGTCGCGGACGCCGAAGAAGTCCTGCGCAACGGCGCCGACAAGATCTCAATCAACAGCCCGGCGCTTGCCAATCCGATCCTGATCACGGACCTCGCCCGACGCTTCGGCTCGCAGTGCGTTGTGGTCGGAGTGGACAGCCGGGAGGAAGACGGCGCCTACCGCGTGTATCGCAACACGGGTGATCCGGCGAAGACCGCGTTCTCGGGCCTGACAACCGCCGCCTGGGTCACCGAGGTGCAGGAACGGGGAGCGGGAGAAATCGTCCTGAACTGCATGAATCGGGACGGCGTCCGGCATGGCTATGACATCGCTCAGCTGCAGCAGATCCGGGCGATCAGTTCGGTGCCGCTGATAGCGTCTGGTGGTGCAGGCGCGATGGAGCATTTTGCAGCCGTTTTCAGGGAGGCCGGTGTGGATGGCGCCCTGGCCGCCAGCGTGTTTCATGGAGGACTAATTCACATCGAAACACTAAAAGGCTTCCTGCGGAACGCCGGTATTGAGGTGCGACTATGACGAACGAGTTCGGATTTCTGGCACGGCTGGAGCAGGTGATCGCCGGGCGACGGGAGGCGCCACAGGACTCGAGCTATACGGCCTCGCTGCTCGCGTCTGGTCGACAGCGAATCGCGCAAAAAGTAGGCGAGGAAGGCGTGGAGTTGGCGCTTGCGGGCGTCGGAGATGACCGGTCAAGGGTCGTGGCGGAGACTGCTGATCTGCTCTATCACGTGCTGGTGCTGCTGGCGGACCGGCAGATCAGCCTGCAGGAAGTGGTGCAGAAACTCGAGGAGCGGCATAAGGCTTAGTGAGGATCGCGCCTGAAGGCGCTCCTACGAGACCTGCCACCAGCCTTAGATCGCAATCTCCTCCGCCGGCTCCCGCAGGTTATACCGGGAACTCATCACAAACCCATACGCCCCCGCATTGGCAATAGCCAGTACGTCCCCTTCCTCGCACCGGGGAAGCAGCCGGTCCGTTCCCAGGCGGTCGCCGCTCTCGCAGATCGGGCCCACGATCGTGACGACTTGCGTGGCGGGTTCACCCCAGCGACTCAGGTTGGCGATCTCGTGATAGGCGCCGTACAGCGCGGGACGTATCAGGCTGTTCATCCCGGTACTGACGCCGACGTACTGCACCTGGCCCTTGCCCTTGGTCTGCGTAACTGCTGACACCAGCACGCCGGCCTCAGCCACGAGGTAGCGACCAGGCTCCAGCCATATCTCGAGTCCGGGTCGCGCCGCCCGAATCTCCGCGATCCCTAAGTCCACCGCTGCCATGTCCAGCGGCGCCTGGCCGACCTTCTCTGGAACGCCTAGCCCACCGCCGAGGTCCAGGTAGCGCAGATCGGGAAAATCCTCTGCCACCGTGACCAGTTCGCGACCCACTTCCTGCCAGTTCTCCGGCGTGAGAATGCCGCTACCCACGTGCGCATGCAGGCCAACGACAGTGGCCCCGGAGGTGGCCAGCAACGCCCGGGCCTCATCGATTTCAAACAGTGGAATGCCAAACTTGGAATGCGATCCGGCCGTCTTGACGTGCTGGTGGTGACCGCGCCCATGACCCGTGTCGATGCGCAGAAAGAGCTCTTTTCCCTTGAAGAGATCGCCCCAGTGCCGCAGCGGGTGCAGGTTGTCGAGCGTGAGCCACACGCGCCGTTCCAGGCCAAACTCGTAATCGCTCCGGGGCGCAAAATTGGGCGTATAGAGGATGCGCTGGCGATCGATCTCCGGGAACAATTCCAGCACGCGGTCAATCTCGCTCGGCGACACGCACTCGAAGTTCAGTCCTTCAGAATGCAGTGCCCGCAGAATGTCGACGGAGTTGTTCGCCTTCATGGCGAAGAACACCCGGTTGACGGATCGCAGTCCCTTCAGTCGGCCGGCGGCGGCCCGGACCATCGCCAGGTCATAGACGTAGGCCGAGCCCTTGTCCCGCCCAATGGCAATCAGCTCGGCACGACGACGCACCCACCACGTATCGTGATGAACGCCCCCCTGGTCCGTGCCGCCCTGCAGTTCCTCCCAGGTCTGGCCAAAGACCTCGTCGTCAGGTCCCGGACGCACGAGAGTGCCGTGCAGTTTCTGAATCAGCCGCGCTGCCTGCCCCTCCTCCACAACGAAGGACAGATTGAGGTCAGTTGCGGACTGGCTGACGAGGTGGATTCTGTGCTCTTCAAAAGCTTCGAGTGCCGGGCCGATCTCGTGGAGCGCCGCCCGGATCTTCTGCCCGACCAGGCTCACGATCTCGACGCCCTCGATGACGGTCACCTTGCAGAGCCTGCTCAGTCGCTCCTGGAGTTCAGAAAGATTGCTGGCAACCATCGGGTTGACGCCAGGATCCAGCGTCACCGTGACATTGCTCTCGGATGTGGAGACGAGGTCGATCGACAGGCCGAGGTCCGAGAAGCACCGGAAGGCGTCGGCCAGGAACCCGACCTCGTGCCACATGCCGAGGGTCTCCATGGAAACCAGCGTGATCCGGCTGCGGCCGGAAATGGCCTTGACGCGCGGGGCATCACTGCCAGCCCGCACCGTTACGAGGGTTCCCGGAAGTTCCGGCTGGTTGGTGCACAAGACCTTCAGGGGGATGCCGTGGCGACGGCACGGACTGATGCTCCGGGGATGGAGCACAGAGCCGCCGGTCGAGGCAATTTCCTGCGCCTCAGCGTAACTCAACGTGCGCAACAGCCGCGCCCCAGGCACCACTTTGGGATTGGCGCTGAACATCCCAGGCACGTCGGTCCAGATCTCCAGCGCCACCGCCTGGAGCTTGGCGGCGAAATACGCCGCCGAGGTGTCGGAGCCACCGCGCCCGAGCAACACCCCCTCGCCGCGAGCATTGCTGGCGATGAAGCCCTGCGTCAGCACGACGCCATCGATCGCAGTGAAACGCTCCTGCAGGGCGGGATCTGCATCAAAGTCGCAGCTGGCGGAGAGATAGGCGCTCCGCTCGTTGGCTCCTGCAACGGGCAGGCTCTGCAGCAGTTGCCGGGCGTCAAGCCAGGTCACCCGCAAACCCTCGCTCTTCAGGTAGGCGGCGCCCAGCCGGGTGGCCAGCAGTTCGCCCATCGCCATCACGCGCGCCTGGATGCGCGGACTGACTTCCCGGATCAGGTGGACTCCCGCGAGGAGCTGCTCAAGCTCGGAGAAATACTCGTTCAGTTCCCGGGGACCGTCCACACCAAGGTCTTTTGCCAGCTTAAAGTGCAGCGTCTTGAGGTCGTCAATCGAAGGCCGCACAGCAGAGGTAACGGAAGTCCGGAGCAGCTCATCGAGGCGGTTCGAGACCGTGGCCAGAGCGGAGTGAACGACGACCGGGCGCAGCCCATCCGCCTGCCGCTGCCGCACAAGGTTCAGGATCGTCGCCCAGCGTTCGGCTGTCGAGACACTGGTGCCGCCAAACTTCAGAACCACCCACCGCAGCGGTGCGGGTGCCTGGCGCTGCGCGCCGGTGCGCTGTGTTACCACGGTGACTTTGCTACTGCCGCGTCGTCACGGCGCCAAGCGACGCCGAACTGACCAGCTGGCCGTACTTGCGGAGCACGCCCAGAGGCGCCGTGCTGGCTGGCGCGTGCCACTGTGCGCGGCGGCGCTCAAGCTCGGCAGGAGGAAGGTCGACGTCAATAGTCCGGCGCTCCGCGTCGATGGTTATCCGGTCACCGTCCACCAACAGGGCGATAGGGCCACCAACGGCTGCCTCGGGAGACACATGGCCAACGACGAAACCGTGACTGCCACCTGAAAACCGCCCGTCAGTAATCAGTGCCACTTTGTCGCCAAGGCCCTTGCCGACAATGGCTCCGGTCGGGCTCAGCATTTCGCGCATGCCGGGCCCCCCTTTGGGACCCTCGTAACGAATCACGATCACGTCACCGGCGATGACCGTGCCATCCAGGATGGCCACCAGCGCCAGTTCCTCGGAGGCGAATACGCGTGCCCGGCCCTGAAAGCGCAGACCCTCCTTCCCGCTGATCTTCGCGACCGCGCCCTCCGGTGCTAGATTCCCATACAAGACAATGAGATGACTATCTTTCTTCAACGGCTTATCAAGAGGCCGCACGATGCTCTGGCCGGCCGGATAGGGCCGCACGGGCGCGAGATTCTCGGCCAGCGTCGCGCCGCTCACGGTCAGGCACTGACCGTGCAGCAGCCCGCCGTCCAGAAGGAGCTTCATGAGCGGCTGGATACCCCCGATGGCGACCAACTCTGACATCGAATAGGTGCCGCTCGGTCGCAGGTCGGCGAGGACCGGCACGCGCTGGCCAATGCGGGTGAAATCATCCAGCGTCAGGGCAATCCCAGCCTCGTAGGCCATGGCCAGCAGGTGCAAGACAGCGTTGGTCGAGCCACCTACCGCGATGACTACCGTGATCGCGTTCTCGAAGGCTTCGCGGGAGAGGATGTCTGAAGGCCTGATACCGCGCTTCACCAGGTCGACGACAGCGGCACCGGCACGCAGTGCATCCTCGTGCTTCTGGCTCGAGACGGCCTCCTGACCGGAGCTGTTGGGCAGGCTGAGTCCGAGAGCTTCGATGGCCGAGGCCATCGTGTTGGCGGTGTACATGCCGCCGCACGATCCCGGCCCCGGAATCGCCGTCCGCTCGATCTCCAGCAACTGGAGTGCGGACATCCGACCACTGGCCACTGCACCCACCGCTTCGAAAACCGACACGATATCGCGCCGTTCGGCGCCAGGCTTGATGGTGCCACCGTAGACAAAGACTGAGGGCCGATTGAGCCTCGCCATGGCCATGACACAACCTGGCATGTTTTTGTCGCACCCTCCAATAGCGACGAAACCATCGAAGCCCTCGGCAGCAACGACGGTTTCAATCGAATCTGCGATTACTTCCCGCGAAACCAGTGAGTACCGCATACCCGGAGTACCCATCGAAATGCCGTCAGAAACAGTAATGGTATTGAACAGAACCGCCTTCCCCCCTGCGCCATCGGCACCTGTCGCGGCGGCCCGCGCAAGTCCGTCGATGTGCATGTTGCAGGGCGTGACCATGCTCCACGTGGAGGCGATGCCGATCTGGCTCTTGTGGAAATCCGCATCCGTGAAGCCCACGGCGCGCAACATGGCGCGACTTGGTGCCTGTTGGACGCCGTCAACCACGACGCTGGAATAGCGGCGCTCGTCTGTACTCATGTTGCCCAAACCACCTTGGAAGAACCACCTGGAGGCGCCGCGCCGCGGCCCGAAAGGGCCGCAAGTTTAGCATCCATAATCCCTGGCCGGGGCTTCAGGCCAGGGCGTCACGAGTCTGAAGCGAAAAGTTTTCCCGGGTTCATGATGTCAAGTGGGTCTAAGGTCCGCTTCACCGCCCGCATCAGATCCAGCGCTACGCCACCTCGCCAATGGGCAAGCTCCCCAATCTTCAATGCGCCAATACCGTGCTCGGCGCTGAAGCTGCCGCCGAAGCTGATTGCAAGCGCATGGACATGGTGGCTGATTTCGTCCCAGCGCGCCAGAAATGCCGCCCCATCCGAGTGTTGCGGCTGACTGAGATTGAAATGTACGTTGCCGTCGCCCAAGTGGCCAAAGGCGACAACGCGGACGCCGGAAATCAACTTTTCGACGACGCCCGTCGCCTCAATCAGGAAGTGCTCCATACTGGCGACGGGTACGGACACATCGTGCTTGATACTGGCGCCCTCCTTCTTCTGCGCCTCCGACATACTGTGGCGAAGGCGCCAGAGGGCATCGCGTTGGAGACCACTGGCGGCCACGACGCCATCGGTAACCAGGCCACGGTCCTGCATCTGCCCAAGGAATTCCTGGACCCGACTCTCTAGACGCTGGTCGTTTCTTGACGTACTGATTTCTACCAGCAGGTACCACGGGCTGGCTTGGGCAAGTGGCGACCTGCTGCCCGGTATGTTTTTTGCGACTAGTTCAACAGTGAACTGGCTGGCGAACTCAAACGCAGTGAGATCGTCACCCAGTTGATCTCGCGCGGCGGCGTAGACGCGCAGGGCCGCCCCAACGCTCGGTATGGCCACCCAGGCCGTTACGACACTGCGTGGCTGGGGGAACAGCTTGCACGACACCGCCGTAATGAAACCAAGGGTGCCCTCAGCACCAATAAAAAGTTGCTTGAGGTCGTAGCCAGTATTGTCCTTCCGCAGACTGCGCAGACTATCTAGCACTCGGCCATCGGCGAGCACCACCTCGAGACCCAGCACGAGGTCACGCATCGTCCCAAACCGCAGTACAGCCGTCCCGCCAGCGTTGGTAGAGACCACACCCCCGAGCTGGCAGCTGCCCTCCGCCGCGAGGCTGAGCGGAAACAGGCGTGCTGCCGCAGCCGCGGCCGCCTGCACGGTCGCCAGCACGCAGCCAGCTTCCACCGTAATACTGAAGTTGGCAGCGTCAACTGCTCGGATGGCATTCAGGCGTCGCGCAGAGACCAGCACCTGCGGTCGTTCTGGCGTGGAGTGCGGGATAGCGCCGCCGACCAGGCCAGTGTTACCGCCCTGGGGCACAACGCCGATCCCATGCCGGGCGCACAGGCGAATGATTTCCGCCACCTGGCTGGTGGTCGAGGGCAGCAGGACGAACGGCGTCGAACCCCTGTAAAGCCCCCGCCACTCCGTGACGTACCCAACCAGGTCCTCCGGGCTGTCCAGGAAGCCCTTGGCACCCACGATTGACTTCAGTTCGGCGGCTACGGGGTGAGACAGATCAGTCAATTGCAGGGCCTGTGGTCAAGCCATTGCAAAGTCGCGGATGGCTAATGCATCCTAAGTCACCTTGCGGCTGCTGGCAAAAGGAGCCGGCACCCTCCCGCAGATCCTCTGGCCATGGAAGGAACCCGGGGCCCACGGGCCCGAAGCCATGCTCATTGACCCGCTGACACCGGATGGCTCACGAGGTCCCGAGCAGACGCTTGACCTCCGGCAGCGCAGCAGCCTGCTGGAGCTCGATCGGCAGTTCGCGGTTCACTGGAACCTGGGAAAGAACCTGGTGCTTGCCTGGTCGCCCTGCGGCGACGGACTGCAACTGCTGGTCGTCCCCCACTATGCGGTTGCCAGTTACGGGGCTCCGCCAGACGCCCCGCAAACCAACCCCGTCAACCTGAATGCGGCGCATCAGTTCATCGTGCATTTGCTGTCGGGGACACGACAATTCTCGGACCGGCAAATGCACAATGCCACGCGCCTGCTGGGAGTCGAGGCCGTGCCGGTCCGGCTTCGTCAGGCGCTGACCGGGAAACCGCAGGAAACGGCCGCTATTGAAAGGCTCGTCAAGCGCTACAGCGTCACCTACGTGCGCAACCGCGCCGTGGCCCTCTTCGACATTGTCGGCTTCGGTCTGCGCAGCCCCTTCGAGCAGATGGCACAACTGAACAGCCTGTCCTGTTCACTGAATGCGGCCCACAGCCGTTTGCTTGCCCGACGCATGCTGGTCAACTTTGCGCGGTCCAGCACGGGTGACGGTTTCTACATCTGGAATCGGGACGAGGGACTTGAAGCAAACACCAATCTTTACCACTTCATGCATCTTGTCCTGGCGGATAACGCCATCGCGCGGCAAAAAGGTTACGGCCACGGCGTCCCCATACTCCGAACAAGCTTTCATGTGGGCAGCTGCTATGAGTTTAACCATGCCGAAGGCCTCAATCCGACCATGTACTGCGACCTCGTGGGCGACGTCACGATCGAACTGGCCCGCATGATTGAACACGCTCTGCCTGGGCAGATTCTGGTTGGTGAGTTCTCTGTGCCCATGCCCCAGGCTGGACTGGAAAACGGCGCCGACTTTGACTCCATACGGTTCATGGATCAGGCACAGGGCAGCCTTTCCCAGCTGAACGGGCTGGAGCTGTCCGGTGAGGCCGTCGAATCAATCAAGTGCTACCTCACGGGAGAAGCCTGCCCGGACGGCACCTTTTCGATCCGGAAGCTGGCAATCGAGGACAAGCATGGTCTGCGGCGCAACGCCTACAACGCCAAGGTAAATATTCATCGTCGCGGCGCCGATCCGATCCTGCTGGGTATCGAGGACCGACTGCTGCGTGTAAACGCCTGATCGACACTACCCTGTCCAATGCCTGCGGTTCCAATCCAGCCCTATCTCGCCCTCGCGCTGCAGATGCCGACGCATCCGGTGGCCGGGCTATCGGGTCGCGACGCCATCCGCCTTCAAATCCAGCGAAGCATCGCGGGACTTGGCGAGAGTCTGGCTGCCGCTACGTCGAGCCTGGGGGAACGGCACGGTCTTCCGGTGCGCCTCGTCGTGCTGCCGGAGTATGTCCTGACTGGAGCGCCAGGCGCGGGCGGCTTCGCTGACTGGCGGAACTCGGCCTGCCTCGAGATTAATGGCCCTGAGTATGCGGCCCTGGCGACGATTGCCAGTCAGTGCGGGGCGTACCTGGCAGGGAATGCGTATGAGGTGGACGCCCATTTTCCAGAACTGTATTTCCAGTGCAGCTTCGTGATCAGCCCGGGCGGCGACGTGATTCTTCGCTACCGCCGTCTGATCTCGCTCTACTCGCCGAGTCCCTATGACGTCTGGGAGCGCTACCTGAACCTCTACGGGCTGGCGGGCGTATATCCGGTGGCAGACACGGACATTGGTCGGATCGCCGCTATCGCCTCCGAGGAGATCCTCTACCCGGAAATCGCCCGGTGCGTCGTCATGCGTGGCGCCGAGATCCTGGTGCATTCAACCAGTGAAATGGGTAGCCCACGAACAACCGCCAAGGAACTCGCGCGCAGAGCACGGGCCAGCGAGAATCTCGCTTACGTGGTGTCAGCCAATACGGCGGGCGTCCCTGGTACCGACCTGCCGAGCAGATCCAGCACGGGCATGTCGAAAGTGGTGGATTTCAACGGGCGAATCATCGCGGAGGCTGCACCGGGCGGAGCCAGCATTGAGGCCCATGGCATTGTCGATGTCACCGGGCTTCGCGCCCGACGACAGCACACCGGTCTTGCCAACAGCCTGAGCCGCCTGCCTTTGCAGGCCTTTGCAGCGAGCTATGCGGGCATCACCGGCCGCGCGGCGAACGAACTTCGATCTGCCGGAGGCACTTCCCGAGCGTACTTGCAGAAACTCCAGGTCGAGACCATAGAACGCCTGCGCAAAACCAGGGCAATCTAGTCAGCTCGTGCCTTGCCCGTAGTCGAACTCCGGGTGTTCGAAATCGTGCGGGTGATTGTGGCCATCGGGAGAGCGCACCCACTCGTAGAGATTCGGCTTGCCACGCGCCCACTGGGCCGCTGCGCGCTCACGGTTGCTTTCCGGACTGCTCCACGGATTGAAGTGAAAATAGTTGTGCAGCTGACTGTCGGTTCTGCCAAAACCCAGCACCCCGAACTCACTCGCGAACGCCCCATGGTTGATGTACGGCGGACGCCAGAAGTAGCCGCCGGTCGGGAGATTGCCAAACTGCATCATCCAGGAGGTGCCGTAAAGGTGGTAACTCTCCTCGCAACAATCGTGGTAGGAGATGTTGTCCTGCCAGTAGTTTGGCGTCATGCAATAGAGCAGTGAGTGAGCGTGCGTCAGAGGGTCTGAGCGCAGCATCTTGACCATGCAGCCGGGCGCCACGGAGGGCCGGATGAAGTCCGCGGCCTTCCACTGGAGGCCCTCGTAAGCATTGACGGCCACAAGCTGTTCGCGCCGGGCACGTGGATGATCCCGGTCTGACTCGAGAAAGCTTGGCTCCCCATAGTTGTAGAACATCAGGCCCTGGGCGCCCCGGGGCACCGAGAATGCCGGCATCGACACGCCCGCCGGAACAAAGAAAAAGTTTCCCTTGCCATACCGTTCACCGCCGTACCGCACTTCCCCGGCGGTTATAAACAGCTCCATCTCGGAGTAACTCAGGCCTGGCGGCAGACGAAAGCCGGCGTCGAATCGCACCATCAGGGAACATGCACCGGTCACGGGATCCATGCTCAGCATTTTGTAGTGCATGCCTTTCGAAAAACCGGGCAAGGTCATTTTCCTGAAGGCAACGTCGCGATCTACAAATGGCTCTATGTGCGGTCTGGCCATGGCACTCCCCAGCGCGCTTCTCAGTCTGTTGCCGCTGCAACGGATTTCATCGGCACGGTCTTGTGTACCCAGTTCTTCGGGTCCGCCCGTCGTGCCGGAGATGGAATCACCAGAACCTGATTCGGCCCTAGCCGCTCCAGCTCCACCTGGTCTATTTCCCAACCCCGGGCAGCCCAGCGCGAGCAACACTTCCGGAAAGCAACTTCCATGCCGTCCGTTTCAACGAGTAGTTCATCCGAGGGGGCGCTGGGGGTGTGTACAGGGCGAACGCGCTCGACGACGGACAGATCTTCACGCACTGCAAGCTCGATGCCTGCAATACGCTCTGCGTCATATTGCGGCTCCTTAAGGTAGTTGCGGGCCTGCCAACCGAACGCCCGGCTCAGCTTGGCCTCTACAGGCGTCCGGGCGGTGAAGTTGATCAGACTCATGCCCTCTCTAAAGGTCGGCTTGATCCGATGGCACAGCCCGGCAAGACTGAACTCCAGTTCCACTTGGGTGAACTTGCGTTCCTCAGCCAGCAACTTGGCCATTTCGCCCGTCTTCTGGTCGGCGCCCGGGGCGGGTTTTACCCGCGCAACCCGCGCGCCCCACTCCGTGTGCTCGAGTGGAAAAACCTCCAGCTTTGGATTACGAATGGCGCCAAACTGCTGGTGAACGAAATTCGTGTGGGCGGTATCGAGGGAGTTCTCCTCGAAACGCATCCAGTTGGCTCTGGCCTCGAATCCGTAGGGCACGCGGTGCCAGGCAACCGGATCTGCATACTCAGGAAACAAGTCGGGAACGACGGGACGTTCACTCTCGGGGAGATCACCGAGAAAGGCCCACACCCAGCCGTACTTCTCCTGCGTCGGATAATTGTCGACACGGGCGCGTTTGGGAATGGCGGCTCCTTCACCCATGGACGGGATCAGCACGCAACTGCCATGACTGTCGAAATTCCAGCCGTGATACGGGCAGATGACCCGGGCATTCTTCACCTGGCCACCCGCCAGGGAAGCTCCGCGGTGACAGCAGACGTCGCTGAGACAGACTACCTTGCCCTCAGCGTCGCGAAACAGGGCGAAATCGCAGCCCAGCATTCGGACACCGAGAGGCTTGCCGGTACTCACTTCATGCGACCAGGCGGCGACATACCAGTTATTGATTAGCACGGCAGACCCCCAAACTGGTCCAAGCAACTATTCGTGGCCGGCATCCTCAGCCCTGGCCGGCAGCCGGACCATTTTGACGGGCTGTGGGCTCGCATTCCCCCACATCACCTTACCAGTCGCATCGACGAATCGCCCGAGGAAGAAGTAGGCATCGGGCCTGATGGTAACGGCATCGTCAGCGGTCAGCTCCTTGTTCAGGCCTGCGCTGAAGAAACGGCACGCTCCGCGTCGCATCGGTCCGGTAATCTGCCTGCCTGACGGGTCCGGCGTGAGAATAAAGTCGCAACCGGCATCGAAACGAAACTGATCCAGCGTCAGTTTACTGAACCGTTCCGGCGTGCGGTGCAGGTTCTTGAAAGCGTCGAGATCCGTGAAGTTAAGCTCACGCTGCCTGACGCGGCTGTCATCACCGACAAAGAACTGCAGAAGTCCTACCCGTGTGATCGTAGCGGGTTCCTCTGTACCGTCCACCGAAGACTGCTGAAAGACGAGGTAGCCGGGTATCGCAGGAACGCTGACGAGGACCGGGACGAAGAGTTGATGCATCAGGCGATGCTTCTCATCGTCTGGAACGGCAGGATCAGCCAGATCCTGATCCGCCTGGAGGGCATTATTGTAGCGGCCGGCCACCCAGCTACGGATCAGACGAAGCGTCTGCTCTGCGCCGATCGAACTTTCAGGAGGTGCGGGTAATGCCGGCCCGGCAATCGATAGCAGCCAGGCAATGGCAAATGCTGCTTTTCGGCCCGATATCATGATCAATGCCACGAATGGTCGGGGCGACAGGATTTGAACCTGCGACCCCCTGCACCCCATGCAGGTGCGCTACCAGGCTGCGCCACGCCCCGTCCTTGAATGGTTATTGATCAGTACCAGACCGCTGAGACTTCGTCGGGAATGATACCCGAAATAGGTCAGGTGTCGGCAGGTTAGCGGCGCAGCAGGCGCAGGACTTCTTCCAGCTCAAGACGCAGCTGATGGATGATCTGCTGGCTCTGCGTCAGATCAGACCGCGCCTCCTCCCCGGTGAGCTTCTGACGGGCACCGCCGATGGTGAACCCCTCGCTATACAACAGGCTGCGGATCTGGCGAATGATCAGCACATCCTGCCGTTGATAGTAGCGACGGTTACCGCGGCGCTTGACCGGCTTCAGTTGCGGGAATTCCTGCTCCCAATAGCGCAGCACGTGCGGCTTTACGGCGCACAGCTCACTGACTTCGCCAATCGTAAAATAGCGCTTGCCCGGGATCGGGGGCAGTTCGTCGTTATTTCCCGGCTCCAGCATAGGCTTCCACTCGGGCTTTCAGTTTTTGTCCGGGACGAAACGTAACAACACGTCTCGCCGTGATTGGGATTTCCTTGCCCGTTTTTGGATTCCGGCCCGGCCGCTGGTTCTTATCCCGCAGGTCGAAGTTACCGAACCCGGAGAGCTTGACCTGCTCCCCACTCGCCAGCGCTGCCCGCAGGTCCTCGAAGAAAAGCTCCACGAGCTCGCGTGCCTCACGTTTATTCAGTCCCAGTTCGTTGAACAGGGACTCCGCCATATCCGCTTTGGTGAGAGCCATGCTCATCGCGATTTCCTGGTCTCTTGTTCTTCTTTATGAGCGCTAATCTCTCAACCTGGCGCCGAAATCCCTCGCCAGGAGCTGGACTACGCCAGCCACGAGCTTCTCTACATCATCGTCAGTAAGGGTGCGTGATGTTTCCTGCAAAATCAAGCCCAAAGCGACACTCTTTTGAGCGGCGTCGATGTGTCCACCCTCGAAAATGTCAAATACGATGACCTCCCGCAAGGCCGGTCCGGCGGCCTTCCTTACGGCCGCAGCCAACTTCCC
The DNA here is from genome assembly GCA_031395645.1 of Gammaproteobacteria bacterium. Classification (GTDB taxonomy): domain Bacteria; phylum Pseudomonadota; class Gammaproteobacteria; order Steroidobacterales; genus SHZI01. The sequence continues at coordinate 297,746 of JANNJM010000087.1, forward strand.
GACTGGCGTTTCCTTCGCAACGAGGACCGCAAGATCACGACGAACCGTAGGGAACCGGGACAACCCCTGGTATGCAGGCAGAGTGTGCCTCGACAGAGCCGTGAGCATCACCTCAAACATGATTGGCGCTTCTTCGAGGCCCCAGCGTTTTGCAAGGCTGGGATGCAAAACACCCAGCCATCCGACCTGCCTGTCGCAGTGCCGAAGACGTGCCGATTTTCCGGGGTGCAGGGCCGGATGCTCATCGGCCGACCATTCGAAGTCCTCCGGCGGCCCGAGGCCTCCGAGGACGGCCTCAAGATCCGATTTGACGTCGTAGAAATCTACGGGTCGGGCCCGCTCCGCCCACTGCTCAGGGACAGCAGGGCCCACGGCGAGCCCGGCAATTACAGCCTCCTCGACAACGGCAGCGTCAGTGTCAGCAGGCAGGAAGCGCACACCCATCTCAAAAAGCCTTACCCGACGCTGCTGTCGCGCGAGGTTGTACTGCAGGGATTCAACAAGGCCAGCCCAGAGGCCCTGACGCATAACCGACATTTCAGCGGACAGCGGATTGATGAGCGGAACTCCCTCGCGTCCGCCTGCAAACAGACGGTCCCGCTCACGATCCACAAAACTGTAAGTGATGGCCTCCTGGTAGCCACGGAGGACAAAACCAGCACGAAAACTATCGGCATCAACCCGGGTTGCGGGAGCCTCGCCAAGCTGCGTTGCCTGGCGTTCAGGACGTGAAGCTATCCGGCCGTAACCGTATACCCGGGCAATTTCCTCTATGAGGTCCACCTCGACGGCAATATCGAAGCGAAAGGACGGTGGCTGGACCTGCCAGCCGTCCGGACTGACGCTCACCATCATCCCGAGACGGCGCAGGATGGCCTCCACAACGGTATCGGGGATCGAGTCACCAAGTACTCTGGTCAGACGGTCCCGCCGAAGGCAGACGGGGCTGCGGGGCTGTACGCCCGAACCTTCCGCCTGACACTCACCCGGCACCCCACCTGCAATGGCGAGTAGCAGTGCCGTGGCACGTTCGAGGGCTCGTTGCTGGCCGCTCGGATCAACACCGCGCTCGAAGCGCGTCGCAGCTTCTGTTTGGAGGCCAAGGCGCCGGGCTCGCCCTGCGATTACGGCCGGACTGAAGTAAGCAGCCTCAAGCAAGACGTTGGTGGTGTTCGGGGACACTGCGGTACTGCTACCACCCATAATTCCGGCGATACCGGCAGGTCCAGCACGATCGGCAATCACCAGGACGTCGTCATCAAGCACGACGTCCGCGCCAGTCAGCAACTCAAGGGGTTCGTCGAGCCTGGCGCGCCGCACAACCAGTCCGCCAGCAATTTTGTCGAGATCATAAGCATGCAGCGGCTGCCCCAGTTCGAGCATCACCAGATTAGTAATGTCGACAACGGGCTGGATGGACTTGATACCACTTCGGCGGAGGCGCTCCCGGAGCCAGAACGGGGACTTCGCGTCCATGCGGATTCCGTGAATGGTGCGGACGACGAACACGGGGCACCCGTTCGGGTCTTCGATCTGGACCGACACCCTCTGCAGGTTGACGGGCGGCACCGGCCGGATCTCAGGCTCAGCAAACGCCAGGCCCGTAGCCGCAGCCAGATCCCGTGCGACGCCCAGAACCGAGAAACAGTCGGCGCGGTTCGGCGTGATCTTCAGGTCAAGGATCTGGTCATCGAGGGTCAATGCCACCGCAAGTGGCGTTCCGGCAACCAGTCCCGGGTCGAGTTCCAGCAGCCCCTCCTCCTGACTGGCTGGGCCCTGGTCGCCCAGGAGGCCGAGCTCGGCCATGGAACACAACATGCCGGCAGACTCTGCGCCCCTCAGCGTGGCGCTACGGATCACGAGCCCTCCGGGAAGCGTGGCGCCGGGCAATGCGGCGGGGTATACGCCGCCGGCGCGGACGTTCGCCGCTCCACAAACGATCTGCACGCAACGGTTGCCGACGTCGACCTGACAGATCCGCAGGCGATCCGCGTTGGGGTGCGGCGTGACTTCAGCAACGCGCCCAACGACCACGTGTTCGAGCGAGGGGCCTGCCGACTCGAAACCTTCGACCTCCAGCCCCTGCATCGTCAGCTGGTGCAATAGTGCGGCCGTATCACCCGGCGGACTGACCAGCTCCCGCAGCCAGTATTCACTGATCTTCATGGCAGGTATCGATCAGGATTTTCAGTGGAACTGACGAAGGAAACGTAAGTCATTCTCAAAGAGCATTCGAATGTCGTCGATACCGTACCGGAGCATCGCGAGCCGCTCCACGCCCATCCCGAACGCATAGCCCGTGTACTTCTCAGGATCGATCCCGACGTTACCAAGAACCTCGGGATGCACCATCCCGCAGCCGAGGACTTCAAGCCACCGGCCCGACTCCGACAGTACATCGACCTCTGCCGACGGCTCCGTGAATGGGAAGTAGGACGGCCGGAAGCGCACCGTCGCTACGCGCTCGAAAAACCGCTGAACAAAGTCAGCCAGGAGCGCCTTGAGATTGGCAAAGCTGACGTCGGTATCAACCACCAGCCCCTCAACCTGATGAAACATCGGCGTGTGCGTCGTATCCGAGTCGCAGCGGTAGACGCGGCCCGGGGCAATCAGCCGGATGGGTGCCCCCTGCCGCAACAGCGCACGTATCTGCACCGGCGAGGTGTGCGTTCTGAGGAGCCGGCCGTCCGGCAGGTAGAAAGTATCGTGCATGGCCCGGGCGGGGTGGTCGGCGGGTATGTTGAGTGCGGTGAAGTTGTGAAAATCGTCCTCGATTTCCGGACCCTCGTGCACGGCGAAGCCAGCGGCACCGAAGATTTTTTCAATTCGCTGCAGCGTCAGGGTTACCGGGTGGAGCCCGCCGGGTCCTTGTCCGCGCCCCGGCAGGCTGACGTCGATCACGCTGGCGCGAAGCTCGAGACCGAGTGCATCGGCTTCAAGCTGCTGCCGGCGTGCCTCCAGCGCTTCCGTGAGGAGCGTCTTGGCCGAGTTGATGACCTGACCACGGGTCCGCCGTAGCTCTTCTGACAAGCCGCCCACTTGCTTCAGCAGGCCAGTGAGCTCGCCCTTCTTGCCAAGGTAATGAACCCGGACACCGTCGAGAGCTGCCAGGTCCCGGGCAGCCGCAACGGCATCCCGGGCCTGCAACAGCAGCGACTCGACGTTATCCATGACCGGCCAACCGGTAGCGCTCGGTTCGAATTCTCAGGCAGCGGCGAGGTCGGTCTTGAGGCCAGTTTTGGGGCCAGTCTTCGGACCCGATTTCAGGCTGATTTTGGCCTTCTCAGCAAGGGCACCAAAGGCTGCCGCATCGTGCACGGCCAGGTCCGCCAGCATCTTTCGGTCAACTTCAATGCCAGCCTTGATCAGGCCGCTCATGAAGCGGCTGTAGGACAAGCCGTGCAGGTGGGCGGCCGCATTGATGCGCGTAATCCAGAGCGCACGGAACTCGCGCTTACGAACCCGGCGATCCCGAAAGGCATATTGCCCGGCCTTGATGACCGCCTGCTTGGCAGTCTTGTACAACTTGCTCCGGGCCTGGGACATTCCCTTGGCCTTCTTGAGCATCTTCTTGTGACGGGCTTTGACCGTCACACCACGTTTAACGCGTGCCATGAATCGGTCCTCCTATGAGTACGGCAACATCTTTTTGACGCCGGGCACGTCGCACTCGGCCACCTGGTTCATTGCTCCCAGTTGGCGCTTTCGCTTCGAGCTCTTCTTCGTCAGGATGTGGTTGAGATGGGACTGAGCGGCCTTGAAGCCGTTGGCAGTCCTCCGGAAGCGCTTTGCGGCGCCCCGTTTCGTTTTCATCTTGGGCACTGAATTCTCCTTGAGCCTGTTCCGAACCGCTGGAATCGGGTTGGACCTGATTCGTCGGCCATGGCAGGCGGGTTCTGGGAGCCACTGGGACGGTATTGCCCCAGCGATCAACCGTCACTCACTTGTTCTTGAAGGCACGTCCTTCGGCACTTATTTCTTCTTCGGCGCGATCACCATGACCATCTGACGGCCTTCGAGTCTGGGAAACTGCTCCACAATCCCGACAGTCTCCAGGTCCGTGCGGACCCGCTGTAAAAGCCGCGCACCGATTTCCTGATGGGCCATCTCCCGGCCCCTGAAGCGCAGCGTCACCTTCGCCTTGTCACCTGATTCAATGAACCTGAGGAGGTTTCGCAGTTTGATCTGGTAATCACCCTCTTCGGTCCCAGGACGAAACTTCACTTCCTTGACCTGGATCTGCTTCTGCTTGCGCTTCGCTGAGTGCGCCTTCTTGTTCGTCTCGAACAGGAATTTCCCGAAATCCATGATGCGACAGACGGGGGGCACAGCGGTTGGCGAAATCTCCACCAGATCCATCCCCGATTCCTGTGCCAGCAGGAGCGCAGCTTCCCGACCCAGAATTCCGACCTGTTCTCCACCGGCCCCTATGACGCGGATTTCCCGCGCATCGATCTCTTCATTCCGGCGGACTCGTTTATTCGCAGCGATACTTCAACCCTCCATAACTGTGCGGCCGCGGCTCGCAATCTCCGTGGTGAGGCCCTGGACCAGCCGCTCTAGCGGCATGGTGCCCAGATCCTTACCACCGCGCGTGCGCACGGCCACCGCATGATTTTGTGCTTCGCGGTCCCCCACGACGACCAGATAGGGAACCCGTTGCAAGGTGTGCTCGCGAATCTTAAAGCCAATCGTCTCGTTCCGCAAATCCGCTTCCGCCCGAACGCCCTGATTTATCAGGGTTTCCTGAACCTGCCCGGCAAACTCGGTCTGTCGGTCCGTAATATTGAGGACGACCACCTGCACCGGAGCCAGCCAGGTGGGCAGCCGACCGGCGTGGTGCTCGAGCAGGATGCCGCAGAATCGCTCCAGGGACCCGAACATGGCCCGATGGAGCATGACCGGCACCCGGCGCTGGCTGTCGTCCCCAATGAAGGAGGCGCCCAGTCGTTCCGGCAGGTTGAAGTCCACCTGCAGGGTGCCGCACTGCCAGTCCCGGCCGATGGCATCGCGCAGGACGAATTCCAGCTTCGGGCCGTAAAAGGCCCCCTCCCCCGGGTTGTACTCGAGATCCAGCCCCCCGGCCTTGGCGGCCGCCCGCAGTGCCGCCTCCGCCTGGTCCCAGATCGCGTCGCTGCCAACCCGCTTGGCGGGCCGATCCGAGAACTTCACGCGGATATCGTCGAACCCGAAGTCACGGTAGATGCCGAGGATGAGGTCAGTAACTGCGACGGACTCGGCCGTTATCTGGTCCTCAGTGCAGAAGATGTGGGCATCATCCTGAGTAAAGGCCCGGACCCGCATCAGGCCGTGGAGCGCTCCGGAAGGCTCGTAGCGATGCACCTTGCCGAATTCGCACAGTCGCAGGGGCAGATCCCGGTAACTTTTCAGACCCTGATTGAAGACCTGCACGTGCCCCGGGCAGTTCATGGGCTTGATCGCAAAGACCCGCTCATCCGGGGTCTTCGTCAGGAACATGTTGTCGCCGAACTTCTCCATGTGCCCGGACTGCACCCACAGGCCGCGGTCCATGATCTCTGGCGTACTCACTTCCTGGTAGCCGGCCGCGAGCTGCTGCTCCCGCATATAGCCAATCAGCTGCAGGAACAGCGTCCAGCCCCTGGGGTGCCAGAACACGGCACCAGGGGCTTCCTCCTGAAAATGGAACAGGTCAAGTTCCCGGCCGAGCTTGCGGTGGTCGCGCTTCTCCGCCTCCTCCAGGCGGGTGAGGTAAGCCTTCAGGGCGGCCTCATCGGGCCACGCCGTGCCGTAGATGCGCTGAAGCATCTCGTTCCGGGAATCGCCACGCCAGTACGCACCCGCCAGCTTGGTGAGCTTGAATGCCTTGAGCTTGCCGGTTGAAGGCACATGGGGTCCGCGACAGAGGTCCACCCAGCCCCCTTGGCCATAGAGGCTGATCTCCTGGTCTGCCGGGATCGCCGCAATAATTTCTGCCTTATAGCGCTCGCCAAGATCCGTGAAGAACTTGACGGCAGAATCCCGGGACATCACCCGCCGCTCTACCGGCAGGTCGGACGCGACGAGTTCCTTCATCCGGGCCTCGATGGCGACCAGGTCCTCGGGCGTAAAAGGCCTCTTGAACGCGAAGTCGTAGTAAAAGCCATCCTCGATCACGGGACCGATGGTGACCTGGGCATCAGGAAACAGGGACTGGACCGCCTGGGCCAGCAGATGGGCCGTGGAGTGCCGGAGTATTTCCAGGCCAGCCGGGTCCTTCGAGGTAATGATTGAGAGCCGGGCGTCCTGTTCGATCAGATAGCTCGTGTCCACCAGCTGATCGTTGACCCGTCCGCCCAGTGCCGCACGCGCCAGGCCAGCGCCAATAGCAGCCGCTACCTCACCCACCGTGACCGGGCGATCAAATGCTCTCTGGCTGCCATCCGGCAGAGTGATGCTGGGCATGGGTGCTGTACGTTAATGGTAGGCGCGAGTGGAGTCGAACCACCGACCCCTTCCATGTCAAGGAAGTGCTCTAACCACTGAGCTACGCGCCTGTTGCGGGCCGGGCGGAACGATACAGAATGCCGGGCGCCCTTAGCAAGACAGACGCCAGGACCGCGTCAGCGGGCCAAATCAGCGGGTCAGGATGGCAGGAAGCCCCAACTCAACCCGGCGAAGGTCCTGTAGCGCGTCCCGGAGCCTCGCCGCCTCTTCAAACTCGAGATTCCGCGCGTGTTCGAACATGTCCTTCTCCATCCGCGCGATTCGCCGGGCCAACTGGTCGGGAGTGAGCCGCCGGTATTCCTCGCGGGACTCGGCCACCCGCTGGCCCCGGCGTGACGAGGGAGCCCGCGCCCCGTCCATGATGTCCCGTACCTGCTTGACGATGCTCCGTGGCTCGATGCCGTGCCGGCGATTGAACTCCACCTGCTTCTGCCGGCGACGGTCTGTTTCGTCGATCGCCCGCTGCATTGAGCCGGTGACTTTGTCCGCGTACATGATGGCCGTACCGTTCAGATTACGCGCAGCCCGCCCTACTGTCTGGATCAATGCACCCTCCGAACGGAGAAAACCCTCACGGTCAGCATCCAGAATCGCCACCAGGGACACCTCAGGAAGATCCAGACCTTCTCGGAGCAAATTGATCCCGACCAGGACGTCGAAGGCGCCCAGCCGCAAATCCCGGATGATCTCCATGCGTTCTACGGTTTCAATATCCGAGTGGAGGTAGCGGACGCGGATGCCGTGCTCCTGCAAGTAGTCTGTCAGATCCTCCGCCATGCGCTTGGTCAGCGTCGTGATCAGTACGCGCTCCTGCCGGGCAACCCGGATCTGGATTTCCGAGAGTACGTCATCGACCTGAGTCGACGCCGGACGGACCTCGATGGGAGGATCGATAAGGCCGGTCGGTCGGACGACCTGCTCAACTACCGCGCCAGAGTGCGTGCGCTCATAGGGACCGGGCGTGGCGGAGACGTAAATCGTCTGTGGCGACCTGGCCTCGAATTCATCGAACCGCAACGGCCGGTTGTCGAGCGCGGACGGCAATCGAAAGCCGTATTCGACCAGCGTCTCCTTGCGGGAACGGTCGCCACGGTACATGCCCCCAAGTTGTGGAATCGTTACGTGACTTTCATCGACCACGAGTAGTGCATCGTCAGGAAGATAGTCGAACAGGCAGGGTGGCGGTTCACCGGGCTGGTTCCCGGAAAGGTAGCGACTGTAGTTCTCGATGCCATTGCAGTAGCCAAGCTCCGCCATCATTTCGACGTCGTAGCGGGTGCGTTGTTCAAGCCTCTGCGCTTCGACGAGCTTGTTTGCGCTGCGCAACTCTTCGAGCCTGATGACCAGATCGCGCTTGATCTGATCGACTGCCCGGAGCACGACGTCCCGCGGGGTCACATAGTGACTCTTGGGAAAAATCGTCAGCCGCGGAACGCTGCGCAGTACCTCGCCTGTCAGGGGATCGAAATAGGCAAGGTTCTCGATTTCGTCGTCAAACAGGGTAACGCGGACCGCCTCACGCTCTGCGTCCGCTGGAAATATATCAATCAGTTCCCCACGGGCCCGATAAGTGCCATTGCTGAGCTGCACATCGTTGCGGGTGTACTGCATCTCGGCCAGCCGTCGCAGCAGGTCGCGCTCTGGCAAGCGATGGCCCCGCGACAAGTGTAAAACCATGCTGAGGTAGGACTGGGGATTGCCCAGGCCGTAAATTGCGGAGACTGTCGCCACAATGATGCAGTCGCGACGCTCAAGCAGGGCCTTGGTGGCGGACAGGCGCATTTGCTCAATATGCGCATTAATCGCCGCATCTTTCTCGATGTAGGTGTCGGAAGACGGGACGTAGGCCTCCGGCTGGTAGTAGTCGTAGTAGGAGACGAAATACTCAACCCGGTTATTCGGGAAGAACTCCCGCATCTCACCGTAGAGCTGGCCTGCCAGGGTCTTGTTGGGCGCCAGGATGAGCGCAGGCCGCTGCTGCGCCTCGATGACACTGGCAATAGTAAAGGTCTTGCCGGAACCCGTAACGCCAAGCAGGGTTTGCCGGGCCAGCCCACTGGACAAGCCGCTGTTCAGAGCTTCTATGGCTTCTGGCTGATCGCCAGCAGGACGGAAGTCGGAGGAGAGTTGAATGCGGTCCATCGGGTGGGCATTGACTGGTCTGCATCGGCAGTTGGTTGCGGGACCCGAATCCCTTAGAATTTGCGGCCGTCTTGAGCCCCGAGTCCAGCAAGGAAGTCCCGTGAGTCTAGCAGTTTCGCAGCGCTGTCAGCGAGTCAAGCCGTCGCCCACCATGGCTGTCACCGCCATGGCCGCCGAACTTCGTGCCAAGGGGCGCGATGTCATCGATCTCGGTGCCGGTGAGCCGGATTTCGACACTCCCGAGCACATCAAGGCGGCGGGCATTGCGGCCATTCGCGGGGGACAGACCAAATACACGGCAGTTGAGGGCACTGCAGCACTCAAGAATGCCGTCATCGAGAAGTTCCACCGCGAGAATCATCTGACATACGGCGCGGACCAGATCATCGTTTCCTGTGGTGCCAAGCAGACCTGCTACAACGTTTGCGGAGCCGTACTCAATCCGGGCGACGAAGCCATCGTGCCGGCACCGTACTGGGTCTCGTACCCGGACATGATCAAGCTGGCCGATGCTGAGCCGGTCATCGTCCCCGCGATGATGGCAGACGGCTTCAAGATCTCCCCTGCTCTCCTTGAGGCTGCGATCACGCCGAAGACCCGCCTGGTATTCCTCAACAGCCCGTCGAATCCTACGGGTGCTGCCTATACACGGGCAGAGTTGCAGGCGCTGGGCGCCGTACTCGATAAGCATCCGGCGATCGTCATCGCCGCCGACGACATGTACGAGCACATCTACTGGGCACAGGAACCCTTTGTCAGCTTTGCCGAGGTGTGTCCTGCGCTCTATGATCGAACGGTCACTATCAACGGCGTGTCAAAAGCCTACGCGATGACCGGCTGGCGCATTGGCTACGCAGGTGGCCCCAAATCGATCATTGGAGCCATGAAAAAGATTCAGAGCCAGAGCACCTCAAATCCCTCAAGTATCTCCCAGGCAGCAAGCATCGCCGCGCTATCGGGCGACCAGACCTGCGTCAGGGAGATGACAAAAGCGTTCCGGGAGCGCCACGACTATGTGGTAGCAGCACTCAATGGCATACCGGGCTTCGAATGCATCCCGTCTTCGGGAACGTTCTATGCGTTTCCGAGCGTCAGCGGGGCCCTGCGTGCGAAAGGCCTCAAGGATGATCTGGCCCTGTCGGAACTGCTGCTAAACAGTGGCGAGGTTGCGGTGGTGCCAGGTTCCGCATTCGGCGCACCCGGCTACCTGCGGCTGTCGTTCGCCTGCAGCCTTGAGGTGCTTAAGGAGTCCATTCGTCGGATCACGCGTGTGATCGGATAACGTGCTTCGTGTTCTTGACTTGCCACGCCGCGATCGCTGAGAATCCGGCGCGCTTCAGGGCGATTGCTCGCTTCCCCGGTAGCTCAGTGGTAGAGCAACCGGCTGTTAACCGGTTGGTCGCTGGTTCGAATCCGGCCCGGGGAGCCAATTATCTTCACGCCAACCAGAGGTGCGCCAGCTGTTCAGGCGAGCGTCTTCAGGTGAGCCAGTAACGGGCCCGCAAGCGCAGGGTCTGAAAGCGCGTAGTCCACTGTAGCCTCGATGTAGCCGAGCTTGCTGCCGCAGTCGTAGCGGTGCCCGGTGAACGGCAAAGCGTAGACGGGTTCTGCCTCCAACAGTTGGCCGATGCCGTCCGTGAGCTGAATCTCTCCACCCGCACCCCGTCCGGTCGACTCCAGTATCCCGAAGATTGCCGGCGTGAGCAGATAACGACCCACGACTGCCAATCGGGACGGAGCCAATTCGGGCGCAGGCTTCTCGACGATCTGAATCAGCCGGTTGTTGTTATCCACAGCAACGATGCCGTAGTCGCTGGTCCTGCTACGGGGGACATCCTGCACGGCCAGGACGCTGGAACCGTGTTGCTCGTGGTGGCGACGAAGCTGCGTCAGGCAGCCAACGTCTGCCTTGATGAGGTCGTCTGGCAGGTGCACAAAGAACGGCTCGTCACCCACGGCAGGCCGGGCGCACAGCACGGCATGTCCCAGCCCGAGAGGTTCACCCTGCCGGATATAGACGCACGACACCCCGACAGGGAGGATCGCGTGGACGAGGTCCAGGAGATCCTGCTTGCCGGACGCGCTGAGCGCCCGCTCGAGTTCCGGATCGCGATCGAAGTGATCCTCGATAGCGCGCTTGCCGCTACCAGTAATGAAAACCAGCCGCGTAACACCGGCTTCGATGGCCTCTTCGACGGCGTACTGCACGAGTGGCTTATCAACGATTGGCAGCATCTCCTTCGGCATCGCCTTTGTTGCCGGGAGAAATCTGGTCCCTCTTCCTGCAACAGGGAAAACAGCAGTGCGGACAGGACTATGCATGCGGGGTGCTCGGGAGCTGGCGGAATGTCCAGACGCGGATGATAGCGAATACTCAATTGCCGGGTAGAGGACTGGTGCGCCGGGGGGCGTGTAACGGGGGACGCAGGCCCACAGGTATTAAGGCGGGGTGGGGGGTTTAGCGGGCGGTCCGGTGCGGGGATTTTAGCGGTTAAGGTT
>JANNJM010000100.1:0-23984 GCA_031395645.1 Gammaproteobacteria bacterium
AAAAAATCAACCCCGCCGATGGGGGTTCCCTGTTGATGCCTCTATAGGCGGGGTTTCGAGGGATGTGCCGTCGAACCCCGCATTGCACATCACGGGGACAGGGGGGTCAGGCAAGGCACCGTGCCCGCGCAGGCCAGACCAGACTGGCCCGCCACGGGGGTGCCGAGCCGGGCGCGCAGCAGGCCGAAGTCGGCCGTCGTCACCGTGCCGCTGCCATTCATGTCGGCGGCAGCCGCGGTGGCGCTAAACGAGACCGCCTGGCCCAGCACGGAGCGCAACAGTCCGAAGTCGGCCGTCGTCACCGTGCCGCTGTTATTGATGTCGGCGTCGCACAGATTGCCGAATCCGTCACTGTTGGTATCGAGTTGCGTGAGATTCGAGTTCGAAATGCAGTTGTCGCAGGCGTCGCCGCGGGCATCAGCGTCACTATTGGTCTGGCTGACGTTGGACGTGATCGGACAGTTGTCCACAGCGTTGGCAACGCTATCACCGTCCGCGTCCGCCGTCCCGAGGGCGGTGGTGAAGTTAACCCGGTAGATCGAATTGTTACCGGTCCCGGACTTCAGCACGAGGGCGTCGCCACCGGCACCACTAATGGTTCCCTCGAGACGATAACGAACCGCGTCGAGGGTGAGAGTTCCACCAGTGATAAGCGAGCAGAACGGGCCAACGCAATTGTCGACGATGTCACTGAATACGGCGAAGTCAGGAGTGTCGATCCTGGGGGCGTCGTCGTGCTGGAAGATGGCTGCCTGCCCGATTGCGGGAGCCTCGTCAGCGTCGGCCGTGCCGTTGCCGAGGGCAATACCCGTGCCAGGGCCGTCCAGATCACGGGCGGCCGTGCCCGTACCCGACTCAATGAACGGAATGTCATTCGGGGCCGGCAGGGCATTGCCCTGGACCGTGGTCGTGGTCGTCGAGCCAGCAATCACGATGGTGATGTCCGGCAGTCTGATCTTCATGCTGTTGACCTGCAGGATCTCGCCGGTCGTGTCCTCGTAGTTGACGTTCAGCGAGCCGCCGCCGGTACCGATATTTGTGACGACGATGTTGCGGGGCACGGGCAGGTCGCCGCCGAAGAACGTGCATTCCTGCGTTGGACTCCCACCACAGTTCAGCAGCCCGCCGTCAAAGGTAGCGCTGTACAGATCAACAATCACCGCCGAGTCGATCAAGAAGGTGCGGGTAACTACCGCCGCCGAGGCCGAAGCGGCACCCAGCAGCAGCGTGGCGGCAGCGAGCGTGAGGCGATGGTTCAGAGAGTGCAGCATGTCGAATCCCCCAGGGTTGGTGATATTGGGCGAAAGTCTTTGTTTCGCAGATTTTCTTAGTCGCTAAGCCTAATCCTACGCGGGTTGCCGGGAAAGTCGATGTTACATAAACCTTCAACGTCCCCCGGCACTCGCCGTCTGGGCCTAGTCGGGCCGAATTCCCGCCGGCGGCGACGGCAGGCAGACCCCCGCAAATAGCCGGCTGGCCGTGGCCGCCACGAAGCTGACCGGCGTCTCGCCCGCCCCCACGCCCTGTTCCTCGAGCCGCAGGTAGCGCAGCGCAGCGGCCGGCGAGTTCGGCAAGGGCGACCAGACCGCCAGCCAGGAGGCCCGGTCGGGACTGCGCCACACCCGACTGCCGCCCGACGCACTGGCCTTGAACATCTTTCCGGTGAGTGCGCCGCTGCGCAGGTCGATACTAAACGACGGATCGATCGCGGCTTCTTTCGACAGCACCTCGGCAACCAGGGCGCCATCCCGGGCTGAACGATAGACCTTGGTAACGACGCAGGTGCAATAGTCCGCCACCAATTGCGCCCTGGCCACGCCGGGCAGTCCCAGCGCAAGGAAAGCCACCACGGGCACCGCGATGGCGGTCGCACCCAGGCGCTTCCCGATGACCCCCACGACGAGCGCCGTGCCCAGCAGAATCACGGCGCCGCCACCCAGCATGCCGGGCGTCACGGTCTCGCCCAGTAGCACTGCGCCCCACAGGATGCCGAAGACGGGAATCAGGAACGCGACGGACATCGCCTTGCCAGGGCCCACACGCAATACGAGACGGAAGTAGTAGATGTTCGGAATCGCGGTACAGACCACGCCGAGCAACAGCACCGCGACCCACGATCCGGGCGACGGGTTCAGCGCAGGCCAGGAGAGGACCGCGAGCGGCGCCAGCATCAGCGCGGCAAAGCCAAAGCTGCCGATCGTCGCCACCCAGGCGTTCACGCCGGTGAGATGCTTCTTGACGTAGCTTGCCGAAACGCCGTAGAGGAAAGACGCAAACAACGAACCGCCGATCGCCAGCAGGGCGCCCGGCCTGACCTCCGGCAGGCCGCCCACCAGCAGTACGACCCCGCCAAAACCCACGATCAAGCCGAGGAAGCCACCGGGCGTGATCCGGTCCCGCAACCAGATGCCGGCCACGAGCGCGGCGAACAACGGTGCGGTGGCGTTGATGATCGACGCGAAGCCGGCCGTCACGAACAGCGTGGAGTAGGCAAACAGCGGGAATGGAATTGCCGAGTTGATCAGGCCGAGGACGGCGAGCTTGCCGAGGTTTTGCCGGAACTCGGCGCGCCACGCGGGACGGGCCAGCAGCACGGGCAGCAGGCACAGCGCCGTGACTGCCACCCGGATGGCAATCAGCGGCAGCGGCCCGAACTCCGGGGTTGCCACGCGCAGAAAGAGGAAGGAACAGCCCCACACGGCCGCCATTGCGATGATCTGCAGGATATCGGCCGGGGTCATGAGCATGACGATATTAGCGGGTTGCACACCGCGCAGCCATAATTGCGGCATGACTGTTTCGCAAGCCGAAGTCCGCGCCGCCCGCCGCGGCACGCTGATGCGCTCCGCCACCTACGCCTCCGTGGCGGTTGCGCTGAGCCTCGTCGTGGCCAAGACGTGGGCCTGGCGAGCGACCGATTCCGTCTCGGTACTCAGTTCCCTGGCCGACTCGTTCCTGGACGTCTTTGCCTCACTACTCACATTCTGGGCGGTGCGCTTTTCGCTGTCACCCGCTGATCTCGAGCACCGCTTCGGCCATGGCAAGTCGGAGGGTCTGGTCGCCCTGCTGCAGTCTGTGATCATCAGCTTGTCCGGGGTCTTTGTTGCGTTCGAAGCCCTGCGTCGGCTGGTCAGCCCGGAGGCCATCTCGCGTCCACTCGCCGGCATCGCCGTCATTGCCGCCTCCACCGTGATCACGCTGGCGCTCTTGAGCTGGCAGCGATACGTCAGTCGTGAAACCGGTTCGGTAGCGATTGCGGCAGATGCCCTGCACTACAAGACGGATCTGCTGGTGAATCTGAGTGTGGTCGCCGGGGTGGCGATCGCGTCCGCGACGCACCTTACCTGGGTGGATCCGCTGGTGGGGCTCTCTGTCGCCGTCTACCTGGCCTGGGGCGCCTGGAACATCGCCGGGCATTCAATGGACGTTCTCCTCGACCGGGAGATTCCGGATGCGGACCGCGCCCGCATCCGCGAACTGGCCACCCGCCACGAGAAAGTACTCGGCTTCCACGACCTTCGGACCCGGCACGGCGGTGCCGGCTACATCGTGCAGTTCCACCTGGAGCTCGAGGCCGACACCACGCTGGTTGAGACCCACCAGATCCTGGACGAGGTGGAGGGCTGGATCGACGCCGCCTATCCCGGGTGCGAGATCATCATCCACCCGGACCCGGCGGGTTACGCCGAGCGCCGCGACCGTTTCGAGGACGCCGGCGGCGGGTAGAGCACCGTGAAGCGCTGGAAAACGATCGGCAGATCGTCCGTGAACACCTCGCCGCGCGCCGCAAATACCGGCCCCCAGTATTCCCGGTGGAGCTTGCGCCACGCCGCGACATCGCGCAGCGCGGCCGTTTCAACCGCCACGTGCGCCGGACCCACTGCACTGAACGGCAATACGGTGCATTCGTCATAGCGAATCAGGCACCGGGGTTCACTGGCAAAGTCGAGCAGCACGGCGTAGTCACCAGGCTGCGGCAAACGGCCCTCGGGGAAGTCCTCGGGCTGGGAAAACACGCCCGTCTTTTGCCGGGCAATGATGTAGCCCAGCAGCCGCTCGCACAAATCCGCGGTGCGTCCTACCCGACGGGTGGCCACTTTTTCGACCGTCACAGAGGGCGGCAGAACTTTTCGGCATTCGAGTAGAAAGTTTTCCGCAAGCGTCACGGCAAGCTCCAGGACTGTCGACATGCTAGATTCAGACCGTGTTGCCGCATCTTATCCGGGTCGCCATCTTCGCGCTGCTGCTCTCGGGCTGCGGGCAGGCGACGGCTCTGGCAGCGGATATCCAGGTCCGCTTTGAAGTCGACCTGAGTGCCGGGAAATCCATCACGGCCGCCCGGATCGTGGTCCGTCAGGGTAGCGGTGCACTGCGCGAGATCGCACTGGACAGGGCGCTCGTCAAAGACGTCGCGGGTGACGGACAGGTCACGGTCGAGAAGGACCTCCTGCGCTGGGTGCCGCCCGCCGCAGGTGGCAGCCTGCGGTACAAGATTGCGCTGAGTCATCGGCGAAAGGGCCGCAATGCTGTAGGCAATGACGCGTGGGTCGGGGAAAACTTCGCCATTTTCCGTGGCGAAGACGCCTTTCCCATCCGTTCCTGGCGACGGAAGAAGGGCAGCTCGCTGACCGGTGAACTCGGGATCCGGCTGCCCCGGGGCTGGGCGCTCGTCACTCCCTACCCGTCGGACGGGCGCGGTCACCTGCCGATCAGGAATCCCGGCAGCCGCCTGCCCCGCCCACTCGGCTGGATCACGGCCGGCGATCTCGGCATTCGGCGGGACCGCGTAGGGGATATCGATATCTCCGTGGCGGCACCGCGGGGGCTACGCATGGAACGCGTCGCCATGCTGGGCCTCCTGCGGTGGACGCTGCCCCAGCTGGTGCCAAAACTCACCACCGTGCAGGCCCGACCCCGTTTCATAAATATCGTCGCGGCTGGGGAACCGATGTGGCTCGGCGCCTTGTCGGGGCCAAACTCCATCTTCGTCAATGCCGAGCGGCCGTTGATCAGCGAAAACGGGACCAGCACGGTCGTGCACGAGATGGTGCACGTATTGCTCGCGGACCTTGCAACGCCGCCAGACCAGGACTGGATCGACGAGGGCCTCGCGGAATTTCTGTCCCTGCGGGCGCTGCGGGATTCCGGCACGATCTCAGGCACACGCTACGACGCAACGATCGCCGAATTTCGCCGCTGGGGCGGGCCGGTGCAGAGCCTGCGGACGACATCGTCCACGGGCCCGGTCACGGCCAGGGCCGTGACCCTCTTTCACGACCTGGATACCGAGCTGCGGGCGGCGAGCAGCGGCCGGCAGTCGATCGCCACGCTGGTCCACAGCCTCTTGCGGTCGACCCAACACGGAGACCTGGAGTCGCTTCGGAGGGGAGCCCGGAAGGTCATCGGCAAGCCGGCAGTGGCTCTCGCTGCAGCCGCTGTGCCGGGCTTCGAGTGACCCTGCGCGGACTTGTGGGACACTGACGGCATGCAGATTGGCCGGCGCTCACCCCTGAAACCTCTGCTCGCGGTCCTCGCCCTGGCCCTGACGGGCGGCGTGGTGCTGCCGATCGCCGGCTACGTCGCTGGCAAACGCACGATTGGCGCCTATGCGGGCAGGCTGGGACTCAGCGACTACCTGGGCAGCATCTACGCTGCCGCGTTTCGGGGCGAGTTACTGGCCTGGTGGCTGCTGCTGACCCCGGCGCTGACGGCCGCGGTCTGGTACGTCCTGGCCCGCATTGCACAGCGCGCAGGCGGAGCGCGCGAGGGCTGATTTCCTTCACTTTTCAGTGAATTGAGATCTAACTTTGATGTTTATGTCAGCTTGGCCGCCGGTGGCTACGGCGCTCTCGTATAGTCGGGAAAAGCAGGGCCCGGCCACGGACAACCGCGATCAGGCCGGCCAATAATAAGAACCAATACCGGCGAGACTCAGGATGAGACCCAAGATCGGCCACCGTCGCCAGGCTGTCGTCCGAACGCTGCCAAGGAACGCCAGCGCCGAGACGACCGTGACCAGCGAGAACAACACGGTGGCCCGCGCCAGCTCGGGCAGTTCCAGGGCATACCGCGAATCCTCTCCCTGCCGCAGGCCGAAGATTAACCACACGATGCTCAA
The DNA here is from genome assembly GCA_031395645.1 of Gammaproteobacteria bacterium. Taxonomy (GTDB): domain Bacteria; phylum Pseudomonadota; class Gammaproteobacteria; order Steroidobacterales; genus SHZI01. Next base: position 6,119 of record JANNJM010000100.1, read on the forward strand.
GCCAAACGCGATCGAGAACACGCTGCCAAGCACTATGCCAAGAATGACCGTCAGAGGCTGCATGCAACTCCGGAGCTTGCGCTTGCCTGATTCCGAAGCCAAGTCTAGCTTAGACTGACGCGTCTGCCCGCAACGCCACTCACCTGAAAAGTCCAAAGGCATGAATATCGCTCGTACCCGCTACATCAAGTCGGCCAAACTCGTCATCGTGCTTGCCGTACTCACGGCCAGCCTGGGACCCACGGCACCCGTGCTGGCCAAGCAGGCCGGGCCGAGCGTACCGACAACTCTGGATACGACGTCCCGCGAACGCCAGGTGGCACGGTTAGTCACGCGCTTCGTGGAACGGGCCCACTATTCCCGCTTGACCGTCGACGACACCCTGTCGGATGCCACGCTCAAGACCTATCTCGAAACGCTCGATGGCAACCGTCACTACTTTCTGCAGTCCGACATTGCCTACTTCGCCCGCTACAAAACCATGCTCGACGACGCCCTGCGAACAGGCGATATGGAGCCCGTCTTCGACATCTTCCGCCTGTACAGGCTAAGGGCCCAGCAGAACATTAGTTACGCAGTAAGTCTCCTCGATAAGGAACCGGACTTCACGGTGAACGAGAACTATGTCTTCAATCGGGAGAAACTGCCCTGGGCAACAACCCCCGCTGAAATGCAGGACCTCTGGCGCCGGCGCGTCAAGAACGATGCTCTCAGCCTCCTGCTGGCGGACAAGAGCTGGAAGGAAACGGGAGACGTCCTCCGCAAGCGCTATCAGCGGGTTCTGGATCGCACCAATGACCTCGACAGCGATGACGTTTTCGAGACCTTCATGAACTCGTTTGCGCGGACCCTCGACCCCCACTCCAACTACCTGTCACCACGGCAGTCCGAGGAATACCGAATCCAGATGAGCCTGTCATATCAGGGCATCGGGGCTTCCCTGCAACTTGATGAAGACTTCGTTCAGGTGATGAATGTCATCCCCGGTGGCCCCGCAGCCATCGATGGCCGGCTAAAGCCAAACGACCGGATCACGGCGGTGGGACAAGGCAACAGCAGTGACATGGTCGACGTTGTGGGCTGGCAACTCGACGACGTCGTGCAGCTTATCCGCGGCCCCAGCGGCTCCAAGGTCCGACTACAGATCCTCGCGGGCGATGCCCTGCCGGGATCGGCCGAGACGATGCTTGATCTGACGAGAGACAAGATCAAGCTGGAGGAACAGGCCGCCAAGAAGTCAGTCATGCCGGTTAAGCGGAACGGCGAGACCGTCAACATTGGCGTCATTACGGTACCCAGCTTCTATCAGGACTTCGACGCGCGGAATCGTGGCGACAAGGACTACATCAGCACGACGCGCGACGTCCGCAGGCTGCTCGGCGAATTGCGCAAAGAGAAGATAGCGGGGCTCGTGCTTGACCTCCGCGGCAACGGTGGCGGGCATCTGACAGAGGCGACGTCGCTGACGGGCCTGTTCATAGACCAGGGCCCGGTGGTGCAGCTGCGCCACACGAATGGTCTCATCGAGGTGCTCGACGATCCGGAGCCCGCAGTAGCCTACAGCGGCCCCCTCGTGGTGCTCGTGGATCGCTTCAGCGCATCAGCATCGGAGATTTTCGCAGCCGCCATTCAGGACTACCGGCGGGGCCTGATTGTCGGTCAGCAGACCTTCGGCAAAGGCACCGTCCAGAACCTTTACGAGCTCGACCAGTACTCACGCAGCACCCCGGAACCCGGTCTCGGCCAGCTGACACTCACCATGGGCAAGTTTTACCGGGTCAACGGCGGCAGTACGCAGCACAAGGGTGTCATCCCGGACATCGTCCTGCCGTCCGCAATCGACTCGAGTGAGGTCGGTGAGAGCAGTCGGGATCGCGCCCTGCCGTGGGATCAGATTGCAGCCACGCGCTTCCAGGCAAGCCAGTCGCTGGATGCGGCCATCGCCCAGGTAACCCGCTTTGAAAGCACGGAGCTGTCAGCGGATCCCGACATGCGTTACCTGACGGCCGACATCGCCGCCATCGATCAGCTGCGCACCCAGCAGAGCATCTCTCTCAGCCTCGAAGCACGAAAGCGTGAACGCCAGCTTCAGCGAACGACCCAACTTGAGCGGGAGAATACCTGGCGGACAGCCCGCGGTCTTGCCGCCGTCGATTCTGTGGAGAAGTTAAAGCCCGACGAACAGCCGGACCCACTGCTGGAGACAGCAGCAAACATGACGCTCGAGTTTTCCAGGATCAGCGCGGCTGCCCGGGCGCTGGTTACGCAGGCCAAGTCTGACGATCCGACCGTCCCCGTGAAGAATCAGGTCACGCCGCGCTAAGTCAGCAGAACGGCGTAAATATCCCAGTACTCATCAGCGAGGACGTTGACAGCGATATCGCGGTCCCTTTTCGTCCGGGGCCCATCGTCGGGGGGCACCGGCGCCGGAATGGTCGCTAGCGCCTCCGGCGCTGGCACGGTATCGCTGTCACGGCGATAGCTCACGATCTGGTGCAGTATTTCGGCCCGGCGGCGCACGCGGCCCGGCAACTCATCCATGGCCTCAACCTTTCGGAGAACGTGCTCGATTTGCTGACTCAGATTCCGGCAGTCCTGAAGGCTGCCATAGCGGGCCTCGCTCACCTGGCGGAGCGATGACTCGCGAGCCAGTGTGGCGACATCGTGCTCGCCGAATACGAGGCACAGCTCCTGGGCCAGCGCGAGCACTGACAGATTGACGAGCCGCTTGCCTTCAGTGCCGATGCTGTCCGGCAATGTGGGTTGTTCCTTCAATTTGTCGTGCCGGGCGCACTCGTAGCGCTCGATCTGCTCCGTGACCGATTCCCCCGCCACCTCGAGGACCGACTGTTCCGAAGCCAGTCGGCGCCGGGCAAAGTAGTTCCAGAGACCGGTCCGTTCTTCGTGTTGGGAGCGCACCACCACAAGCTCACTGTCGAGCATCGCGCGACGCTCCAGCAATGGCGCCAGGCGGGCTTCTATGGCAGACAGTGCCGCCTGCCGGTGCTCCTCAAACCGCGCCGCCTCCCGCAGACCTTCCCGTTCCTGCTGACGTGTACTCAGATCACCCGCCAGACGACTGAGCCGGCGGCGCCCATGCGCCCAGATGCCTCGCAGCTGAAAGAACACCGCGGCGTTGGCCGCCCGCTCAGGATCAGAAAGGAGACCCTCGAGTTGGTCAAGGCGCTGCTGTCCGCGCAACAACGCGCCGTCCAGCTGGCGAACCTGGTCGGCCATCCGCTCGCGCTCCCGCTGGAGCGCAGCAAACTCCCGCTTCAGCTCCGCCCGGTTCCAGAACAGTCGCAAAAGCCGGTCATCGTCGACTGGTTTGCGCCGCGTAAGCAGCTGCTGGGCAAGGGCTAGCATCCCCGGAAGTTAGCGAATACCGGGCGAAACGCCGTTGAAGCAATCGACAGTTGGCGGGAAAGGGCCAGATATTCAACGGGCGAGCGTGACGGATGTCACGCCGCCTGTCGATGCACGGTCAGGTCGGAAAGCGGTGGCCCCGGTCCGTCAGGTAGTCCAGCCATTTGCTGAACATGATGTTTTGAGACCACCGGCGATCAAGCTCCCGGCTGCTGGCAGCAGCCAGCCGTCGCAGAACTTCGTGAACGTGGAAGACCGACCAGCTGATGACTTCGACCATGCGCGCATCGAGGTAGAGGCGCAGCTGAAGATCGGGATCGGCGCAGGATCCGTCCGACTCCTCGAAGATGTACGTCAGCCTCAGATCAACGGTATAGCGCGTGACACCGTACACAGTAAGGTGCAGGTCGAGATCGCCGGCGGTGCGGGACAGCACTGTTTTGCCCGTCGGGCCTTCATGCAACAGACCAGCCGCTAGTGAACCAAGACTGGTGGCGGGCGCCAGCGCCGTGAGCTTGATGAAGTTGCCTTCATACAGCGCCATGAGCGCGCCCAGACTACGCGGCTCTGCCCTGCATTGTGGAACTATATAGCTGTCTGCAAGCATTGCTTGGACTATAGCACAGGGATTCGTGCACACTTTCCATCAGGTTTAGGTTGCACTTGATGGTAGTCGAACAAATATCGGAGACCTGTGATCGTGTCCACGCTTGACATCATTGAGATCTCCCGCGCGCCGTACATGGATCAACGTCCAGGCACTGCGGGACTCCGGAAAAAAGTCAGTGTATTCATCCAGACGGATTATCTGGAGATGTTTACGCAAGCGGTTTTTACCACGTTACGGCTGCCCGTCGGAGCGCGACTGGTCGTCGGTGGTGACGGTCGCTACTTCAACGATATCGCGATCCGGCGGCTGATGGCGGTCGCCGTCGCAAACGGCGTGCAGGAAATCATCGTCGGCCAGTCCGGTCTGTTGTCAACGCCCGCGGCATCCCACCTGATTCGCCAGAGGCACGCAGCGGCTGGCTTCATCCTCACCGCGAGTCATAATCCCGGGGGACCCGACGGCGACTTCGGACTGAAATTCAATACACCTACCGGAGGGCAGGCGCCGGAACACGTCACCGACGAAGTCTATCGTGTGAGCCAGAAGCTTACGGGCTACCGCCGCGCCAACTTGCCCCCGATTGACCTCGGGCGAATTGGCTTGCACCAGTTCGACAACGTGCGCATAGAGGTGGTCGACCCGGTAGCAGACTACGCCAGACTGATGGAATCACTGTTCGATTTTGACCGGATGGCCAGCTGGCTGCGCAGCGGCCGACGGCTTCGATTCGACGCCATGCATGCGGTTACGGGCCCCTATGCCAGGCAGATTCTTGTAGACCGTCTCGGCGCTCCGGCGGACAGTCTTCTGCGCGCGGAGCCGCTGCCGGATTTCGGTGGCCTCCACCCGGACCCGAACCCGATCGACGCTGCCCTGCTCTTCGCGCAGTCTCGTGGCAGTGGCGCGCCGGACCTGCTTGCAGCATCCGACGGTGATGGCGACCGGAACATGATCCTGGGTCCCGACACGTTTGTGTCGCCGTGCGACAGCGTCGCCGTGATGCTGGCCAACATCGCCCGGATCCCCGGCTACCGGCATGGCGTCCCCGGCGTCGCGCGCTCGATGCCCACCAGCCGGGCTCTCGATGTGGTCGCGGCCCGCCAGGGTCTGCCCTGCTACGAGACCCCGACAGGGTGGCGCTTCTTCTGTAACCTTTTGGAGTCCGGCCGTATCGGTCTGTGCGGCGAGGAGAGCTTCGGCACAAGTTCCGCCCATTGCCGCGAGAAGGACGGCCTGTGGGCAGTCTTGTTCTGGCTCAACCTGCTCGCCATCGACGGCCGCTCATTGCCGGAAATACTGCTCGCTCACTGGCAGCAGTTCGGACGCCACCACTATCAGCGCTGGGACTACGTCGTGGAGGACGCCGGCCGAGCCAGCGAGCTGATCGTATCGCTGAGAACAATGCTGCCTATCCTGGCTGGCACGAATCCGGCAGGTGCCGTGATCGAAACTGCCGACGATTTCCATTACCTGGATCCCGTGGATGCCAGCGAGTCCTCGCAGCAGGGCGTGCGTCTGATTTTCAGCAACGGCGCGCGGATCATCTATCGCCTGTCGGGCACGGGCACGACTGGCGCTACGCTCCGCGTCTACCTTGAGCAATACGTCACCAGCACTCCGGAGATCGTGCAGTCAACGTCCTCAGCCCTGACGAGGCTTGGTGAGCTCGCCGCTCAGATCGCCAGGATCAGCCACCACACCGGATTGTCCGCCCCGACGAGCATGATCTGACCGCTACGGCCGGACGCGGCGCTCGATTCCCGTGGTACTCAGGATTTTGCTGGCGATCTCTTCTATCGAGAATCCCGTGGTATCGACCCAGCCAATCTGGTACCTCCGAAACAAAGCTTCGGCGCCCCGCAGTTCATAGCGCACCTGTTCGCTGGAGGCGTATCTCCCGTCGGGCCGCCGCTCTCGCCGAATCTGCTGCAAGCGTTCAGGCGAGATGCTGAGACCGAACAGCTTGCTGCGATAGGGCTCCAGGATGCGTGGGAGCCGCCCCGTTTCGAATTCGTCTTCCGACAGCGGATAGTTGGCGGCGAACACCCCATACGTTAGCGCCAGGTAGAGGCAGGTCGGTGTCTTGCCGGAGCGCGATACGCCGACAAGGATTACGTCTGCGCGTTCGTATTCGGTAGTGCGAGTGCCGTCGTCATTGTTCAATGCAAAGTTGGTGGCCTCGATGCGCTTGTCATAGCTACCCTGGTCCTTCATGCCGTGGGCCCGGCCCACCGTATGCGACGATCGGATCAAAAGCTCCTGCTCGAGCTGGCCGAGAAAGGAGGAGAAAAAATCCAGCAGGAGGCCATTGGCCCGGGAAAAGCGTTCACGGATATCGTCGTGCACCAGAGTACTGAAAAGTATTGGACGCGTCCCCGTCTCAGCGGCAACTGCATTGATCCGGTGAATGGCATCGTCTGCCTTGTCAAGAGAATCTATAAATGGCACAGTCACCTGGTCGAAGTCGTACTCTTCGAACTGGGTCAGGAGGCTGCGACCAAGCGTCTCAGCAGTCACGCCGGTCTGGTCGGACAGAAAAAACACGACCCGTCGACTCAACAACGTTTTTGGCGCGGCTTTTGGCCCGGCTCTTGGTTCGTCTGGCTCCGTCATTGGCTGGCTCAACGATCACTGGGAACCAGACTTGATCATGGCCGTTCGGGACATTGGAGGCAACCTGGATCAGCGCGTGATTCCGCTGCGGTCAGTCAGGATGACTGACGTCCATCGGGTGGGTGGCAAGAACGCTTCGCTCGGGGAGCTGCTTGGTCAGCTGACGCAGCTGGGCTTACGGGTCCCGGAGGGTTTTGCCACTACCGCCGATGCCTACCGGGAGTTCCTCAGCGAGAATGGCCTTGCCGACCGCATCGACGCCGCTCTGGCAAACCTGGACGTCGGCGATCTTGACCAGCTCGTAGGGACAGGCAGCCAGATCCGCTCCTGGATCCTCGGTGCTCCACTACCGGCCTCACTGGTGACCGAGATTACTTCGGCCTGGAACCGCATGGCCGCCGACCAACCGGGCGAATTCGCCGTCGCCGTGCGCTCTTCGGCTACGGCTGAGGACCTTCCGGAAGCGTCATTTGCCGGGCAGCAGGAGACCTTTCTCAATGTTCGGGGACTGCCGCGCGTGCTCGAGGCTGTGCACCACGTCTTTGCGTCCCTGTACAACGACCGCGCCATCGCCTACCGGGTGCACCAGGATTTTGATCACCGCCTCGTGGCCCTGTCGGCAGGCGTCCAGCACATGGTGCGCTCGGATATTGGCTCGAGCGGAGTCATGTTCACACTCGATACCGAGTCTGGTTTTCGCGATGTAGTCTTTATCACATCGTCCTGGGGTCTGGGTGAGACAGTGGTTCAGGGCGCCGTAAACCCCGACGAGTTCTATGTGTACAAGCCGGCATTGCGCAGTGGCCACCGGCCAATTCTCCGGCGCAAGCTCGGCACCAAGAAAATCCGCATGGTCTACGCGGACGCGGCGGAGCCTGGACGAACCGTGCGGACTGAAGAGGTCGCTCCTGTCGACGCAACCCGCTTCTCGCTGACCGACGCCGATGTCGAGGCTCTCGCCCGCCAGGCTCTGGTGATCGAGGAGCACTACGGCCGGCCGATGGATATCGAATGGGCCAGGGATGGCGTTGACGGCCAGCTCTACATCCTCCAGGCCCGTCCCGAAACCGTACAAAGCCGAACCGGCAATACGTTACTCCGCTACCGGCTCAAGTCACGCTCTCCCGTTCTCGTGCGCGGACGAAGTATCGGTCAGCGCATCGGCGCAGGCCGCGCCCGCATTATCCCGAGCACCGCAGAGATGGGCCTCCTGCAGGATGGCGAGGTGCTCATCGCCGACATGACAGATCCGGACTGGGAACCGGTGATGAAGCGGGCCTCAGCCATTGTGACGAACCGCGGCGGTCGCACCTGCCACGCCGCCATCATTGCGCGTGAACTCGGCATTCCCGCCGTTGTCGGCTGTGGAGACGCCACCCGCCTGGTGCCCGATGGCGTGCCAGTAACAGTCTCCTGCGCCGAAGGGGACGAGGGTTTTGTCTATGAGGGAATGCTTGACTTCGAAGAGCAACGGATCGAGTTAAGCAAGCTGCCGAATCTGACCGTGAAGATCATGATGAACGTCGGCAACCCCGATCGCGCTTTCGACTTCTCGTTCCTGCCAAATCATGGCGTCGGCCTCGCGAGACTGGAGTTCATCGTCAATCGGATGATTGGGGTTCACCCCAAGGCGATTCTCGATTTTGATCGTCTGCGCCCTGAACTGCGTGAAGTGATTCGGGAGCAGATGGCGGGCTACAGCGATCCGGTGGAGTTCTTCGTAGCGAGACTTGCCGAAGGCATCAGCACGATCGCGGCGGCGTTTGCCCCCAATCCCGTGATTGTCCGGTTGTCCGACTTCAAGTCCAACGAGTACGCGAATCTTATCGGTGGCCAGCAGTACGAGCCGCACGAAGAGAATCCCATGCTGGGCTTTCGGGGGGCCTCCCGCTACCTTGCCGAGAGCTTTCGTCCGTGCTTCGAGTTGGAGTGCCGCGCGCTGCGCCGGGTGCGGGAGGACATGGGACTGACAAATGTGGAGGTCATGGTCCCGTTTGTGCGCACCGTGGCAGAAGCCCGGGGAGTAACCGAGTTACTCTCCAGGAACGGCCTGAGCCGCGGCCAGCATGGCTTGCGTCTCATCATGATGTGCGAACTGCCAACCAATGCCCTGCTCGCCAGCCAGTACCTGGAGTTCTTCGACGGCATGTCGATCGGCTCGAATGACCTTACGCAGTTGACGCTGGGCCTCGACCGCGATTCCGGCCTGGTTGCCGCCCTCTTCGACGAGCGCGACGAGGCGGTCCGTATATTGCTTAAAATGGCGATCGACGCCTGCCGGGCAGCAGGGAAGTACATCGGCATCTGCGGCCAGGGCCCGTCGGATCACCCGGACCTGGCCCGCTGGCTGGTGGCACAGGGCATTGGCAGCGTCTCGCTGAATCCGGATTCGGTGGTGGAAACCTGGCTGTTTCTGGGTGGCGAAAATCATGCATCCTGAACGGAGACACCAATGACGACGGCTTACTGGTGCGTCCTCGTCGCCGCCTTGCTACCGATCCTGTGGGCGGGCGCGGCCAAGGCAGGCGCACGGGGCTATAACAACGCCCGTCCAAGAGAGTTCCTGGGCGCGCTCTCCGGGTGGCCCGCCCGGGCAAACTTCGCGCAGCAGAACTCCTACGAGGCGTTCCCCCCGTTCGCGGCTGGGGTGATCATTGCGCAGCTATGCAATGGACCCCAGCCCCTGGTCGATACACTGGCGCTCGCCTTTATCGCTGCCCGGGTGGCCTATGGCTTCTGCTACATCGCAGACCAGGCCGCCCTTCGGTCGCTCGTCTGGCTGGTTGGTTTTGCCTGCGTCGCCGGCCTGTTCGTTACGGCAGCCTGATGAAGTGCTGATGGTAGTGGCGGAGTTCCGCGATTGAATCGTGGATATCGGCCAGCGCCAGATGGGTCCCGTTCTTGGTCACGCCCGCCAGAATCTGCGGTGCCCAGAGGTCGGCCAGGATCTTGACCGTGGACACATCGAGGTTGCGATAGTGAAAGAAGGCTTCGAGGGCAGGCATCTCACGTGCGAGAAATCGCCGGTCCTGGCAGATGCTGTTCCCACACATCGGTGACACTTTCGCCGCCAGGAGCGCCCCCAGAAAGGCCAGGGTCTGCTGTTCAGCCTCCGGCAGGGTCACCTGACTGTTGCGGACGCGCTCGGTGAGCCCGGACTTGCCGTGCTGCCGGGTATTCCATTCATCCATCCGTGCAAGGACTTCCGGGGGCTGGTGGATGGCCAGCACCGGGCCCTCGGCAATAACCTCGAGTTCCCCGTCAGTCACGACGGTGGCAATCTCGATGATAGAATCCAGCTGCGTATTGAGACCGGTCATTTCCAGATCGATCCAGATCAGCCGGTCTGCCGGTGAACCCATGCCCGTCACTCCTGAAAAAACGCCGCGTTCCGAATGAGATCCACCCGAACGAGCGGACGGGATTCTAGCAAAGCTCGTCACAATGTCGCTTCCAATGCTGCCCAGAGGGCCGCGGTCGACGGAGGCCTCGTGGTCGCCGCGCACGGTCGCCGCGGCATTCTGGCGCAACCGGACGGCACACGACTGCCCTATGCCGTTCGTGGCCGTCTCCTGAAGGTCTACTGCGGCGACCGCGTCTTCTTTGACGCCGCCGGCGCCGGCCCCGGGGAACCCGTCGTCATCGAGAGAATCGCCCACAGGGAAAACGAATTGCAGCGACTGTCCGGACGTGGCGGGCTGCCAGAGACGATTGCCACCAACGTGACACACCTCATTGTGGTCATGGCGGCCCTCCCCGCTCCAGACCTGTACCTGACCGACCGCTACCTGTGCGCAGCGAGGCTCATGGGAGCGACCAGCGCCATCGCCTGGAACAAGGCAGACCTGGCCGGGGTACCTGCTACCGAACTGGCCGGCTATCCCACGCTGGGGTCGCCCGTCTGGCCCGTGTCCGCAGTCACCGGCGCAGGCATCGCCGCGTTACGGGGCTGGATCGGTCCCGGAACTGCCATCCTCGTGGGGCAATCCGGTGTCGGAAAATCGTCGCTCCTGAACGCCCTCGTGCCCGGTGCGGACGCGATCACCGCACAGATCTCGCTAGCGAGTGACGAGGGCCGCCACACCACGACCGCCTCGGTGCTGCATCCGCTGCCCGGTGGCGGCGGACTTCTCGACACGCCGGGCGTCCGCGACTTCGTCCCGGCTATCCCTGAACGGACTGCCATCAGTAGCGGCTTCGCAGAGATCGCGGAGATCGGCCGTCAGTGCCGGTTTACCGATTGCAGCCACCTGCGGGAAAGCTCTTGCGCGGTGCAGGAGGCGGTAAAGGACGGGCTGATCGATCCTCGCCGCTACGAAAGCTATCGGCGACTGATGAACCTGGTCAGGCAGTCGGATGGCCGCGCCGACTGATCAGTAACTCCGGATCGGGCACTACTGATCGGCGAGCATCGGCGTCCGGGCGGTGATGGCGTGCGACAAGGTTCCGGAATCGACATACTCCAGCTCGCCACCCATCGGCACGCCGTGCGCGATGCGCGTGGCGCGAATGCTGTGTTCCCGGGCGAGGCTCGCGAGATAGCCCGACGTTGCCTCCCCTTCCACCGTGGCGCTGGTGGCCAGGATCACTTCGCGGGTGATGCCGTCGCCGAGCTGGGACTCGAGAATAGCCACGCCCAGCTGATCCGGTCCGATCCCATCCAGCGGCGATAGCCGGCCCATGAGCACGAAGTACCGCCCCCTGAAGGAGCCGGATTCCTCAATCGCAATGACATCGGCGGGCGTCTCGACGACGCACACCAGCCCTGCGTCGCGGCGGGAGTCGCTGCAGATGGTGCAGAGTTCAGTCTCTGCGAACATCCTGCAGCGCGTGCACAGCCCGATTCGCAGGAGAGCGGCGCCCAGGCTCGTGATGATCCGCTGCGCGCCTTCCCGGTCGCGCTCCAGGAGATGAAATGCCATGCGCTGCGATGACTTTGGCCCTACGCCGGGCAGACAGCGGAGTGCTGCAAGCAGATCCTGCAGAAGCGGAGTAAAGGACATCTCAGAACGGCAACTTCAATCCGGGCGGCAGGCCCATGCCGGCGGTCATGCTGCCCAGTTTGTCCTCCACCATCCGCTCAACCTTGCGAAGGGCGTCGTTAAAGGCAGCGGCAAGAACATCCTCGAGCATTTCACGATCGTCACTGACCAGTGACGGGTCGATCGTCAGCTTGCGCACCTCGCGCTTGCACGTCATGCGGATCTGGACGAGTCCACCGCCCGCCTCACCCGTTACTTCCAGCCCGGCCAGCTCGTCCTGGGCCTTCTGCATCTGGGCCTGCATCTTCTGGGCCTGCTTCATCAAACTGCCAATGTCAGCTTTCATGCGCTACTCACTTCCGGGGGAGCGAATTCGGGTTCTTGCGGATCGACTCGGGGATAACTTCGGCACCAAACAGCTCGGTCATCTGCCGCAGATTGCTGTCGGCAGCGATTCGTTCGCGAGCCTGCCGAAGTTCGTCATCATCGTTGCGGGCCTGACGGCCCGCGGGCGTTTCCTGCGCCGCGTCGGCCATGGAGTACAGGACCTTCACCGTCGCTCCCAGGCGCTCCTGCACCGCCGTTGTGAGCTTCCCCCGCAGATTTTCGGTAAGGAGGTGCGCATTGCGCTTGTCGAGCGTCAGGCGGACCTCAAACGGGGACTGGGTTGCCAGGGCGCAGTGCTCCGCCAGCTGACGGGCAGCCCCGTCGATGTGCAGGGTACCGACGAACGCCGACCAGTCGCCAATCTCCCCTGTCGTCGCCAGAGTTGCGCCTGCGGCAGGACGACTTGGCACAGTCACTGGGGCTGACTCGTTGCCTGACCCCGACGTACCCAGCGACTGGGCACCACCGCCAGCCGGCAGCGCCGGACGGTGCCGATCCGGGTGAAACGCGACCATGCGTAGCAGCGCCATTTCGAAGCCAGTCCGCGGATCCGGCGCGAGCGTGAGATCGCGACGGCCCATGACCGCGATCTGGTACATCAGCTGCACGGTTTCCGGCGCCATCCGGGCCGCCAGACCAAGCATGAACACGGCGTCTTCCTCAGCACTTGATTCGTTGTCCAGCGCGCCTGATCCAGCCACCTGCACGACGGCAATCTGCTGCAGGAGGGTGGCGAGACCGGCCAGCACGTCGCCATAGTCCGGTGCCAGTTGATCCAGTGCACGCACCTGCGCAAGCATCGCTCCTGCATCTGCCACGGCCAGGGCCTCGAGGAGCCCCGTGAGCCGCGTCCGATCGAGAGTGCCAAGCATCTCCGCCACATCCGCGTCCCGCAGCCCGCCGGCGCCATACGCCAGGGCCTGATCGAGAAGGCTCAGGGCATCACGCATGCTGCCCGCTGCCGCGCGCGCCAGCCGCACGACGGCGCCTGGCTCTGCAGCAATGCCTTCCTGTCCGCAGACGAGGTTCAGGCGCTCCACGATGGTCACCTGCGGGAGGCGCTTGAGGTTGAACTGCAGGCAACGGGACAGAACGGTGACCGGAATTTTCTGCGGGTCGGTCGTCGCGAGCAGAAACTTCACGTGGGGCGGCGGCTCCTCAAGCGTCTTCAGCAATGCGTTGAACGCCGGCTTGGACAGCATGTGGACTTCGTCAATGAGAAACACCTTGAAGCGGCCAGCGGCCGGTGCGTACTGCGCGTTGTCGAGCAACTCCCGGGCGTCGTCTATACCCGTGCGCGAGGCCGCATCGACTTCCAGAAAGTCGACAAAGCGGCCCTGGTCGATAGCCAGGCAACTGCCGCATTCGCCGCAGGGTTCCGCACTCACCGCCCGGTCGCAGTTCAGCGCCTTGACGAAAATCCGGGCAATCGTCGTCTTGCCAACGCCCCGCGTGCCAGTGAACAGGAACGCGTGGTGGAGCTTGCCGGAATTCAGCGCGTTTTCCAGAGCGCGCACGACGTGGCTCTGGCCGGCCACGTCGGCAAAGGTCCTGGGACGCCACTTCCGGGCAAGCGCTAAGTAGGTCATAAACCAGTGCTGAAGGGTGAACTCAAGAATCGTCTTAGTGAGCCCGCGCCAGCCGCACCCCGGCGCCCGGCATCACCGCTACCGCTGCTTCCTTCCGGACCTGACGGGGTTCACGGCTAGCCGCCGCGGGGGGACCAGCGCGGACCCGGCAACAGGGTATGCGGTGGACCTGATTTGGGCAAGGTGGCGCAGAAACCCAGTAGTCCACCCCATGGCGGCCGGATCGCCGGGTGGCAGCAGAGCTCACCTGTTCCTGGTGAGAATGTGCAGTTCGCGCGTCTTGTAGTCGATGACGATCTGGTCGAGCACACCCAGGACGTCCATGCCCAGCATGATGGTTGGCTCACTCGTCATTCGCCAGTGCTTGAAAATGTACACGTCACCGATGGTCAGCACGGCGCGTCGGACTTGCACGTTTCCCATCCGTATGACGGGTACCGCCAGGCGATTGCCGTGCTCGACGTCAAGTGTTACGCCGATGATCTCGGTGCCGGGTTCGTCCTTCACCTGCCGCTTAAGTGCGTCGAGAAGTGCCCTGTTCCCGAGCGAATCCGGCGCGCCGGTGTCGATGATGGCCCGGGCACGGACGCGCCCGACGAGCACGCCGATCGCCAGCAGGTGATCCCTCATCATGGTGATTGGCAGTGTCTCGAAGCCCTGCCCGGGTCGCTCGCCCCGGGAACGCACGATGGTGATCGAATCCCGCCTGAAGTCGATCACGATACGCTTGTCACGCAGACCCTCGTTACCGAGCACCCCCTCGGCGCCACCGAAGACATCGGGCACCACCGGCAGTACCGCCGGCTGCAGCAGCAGTTCACCGATCTCCATCCGGTCGACACGAATCACGGGAACCATGGCGGTGCCGGTCACTCCACGTACGCGCACCGTGGCTGTCGTGCGGGCTGATTCGCCGAGGGTGTCCGCGACGGACTGAATCACGGCAGAGCGATTGGCGCCCGTATCGAGCACGAGCCGGAACGGGCCCTGGCCGTTGAGGTACACCGGCGCCCAGATGCGACCAATCCGGTCGCGCCGCGTGGGCGCAACATAGCGCGGCTCGGGCGCTGTCACTGTCACCTCGGCGAGCGGGAGCACGGGGTCCGCAGTCGAAGCCGGCGCGTCCCCCGGCACCTGAGGCCAGGCCGCTGGCCCCGCCAGAATCAAGGTCACCCACAGGAATTCCCTCATGCTGGTGACCGTAAGACCGGGCCGTCTACTGCGTCGTAACGGTGAGCACCCAGCCTGTCATGGAGCCCGCGTCGCTACCCTCATCATCAACAACGTACAGTCGCCACGTGCCATTGGGCGAGAGTCCATTAAACGCGGTAAGGCTGGTGCCATAGACGCCGCCTGGGGCAGGCGCGGGGAAGGCATCGGCCGCGCCGATATTGGTCGGCCGGAACACGCCGCTGGTGATTTGCCCCGAGGAGGTCAGTAGGCTGGCGGCGCTCGAGTCGAAGGTCAGCGACACGTTGTTGACGTCATTGCCACCGCCAGCATCGGACATGAGCATGACCGTCTGGCCGCCAGGTCCCACGAGGGCCAGATCGATATCCGACGGGTAGGTATGGCTAAGGCCATCAACCCTGACCGTTACCTTGCTGATGGTCCCGCCCATGTTCAGCACACCGACGGTCGAGGGATACGGCGAGCCCGCGCGATTGTCGAGAACAGACACCGCGGTCCCCGGGAAGGCTTGGGTACCAGCGGATCCTGGCGGCGGGAGCGTCGTGCTCGTAAAGGTGTCCGTGACCCCGCCGACAGTCAGTGTCGTGCTGGTGGGCGTCGAAAAGGCTGCCGCACTCGTGTGCCGGACGCAAACGGCCTGGTTGTTGGTGACCGTGCCTGCCGCCGTTGTGAATACGCCGCCGCAGCCGACGGAATATTCCCCGCCTACCACGCTGACAGTCGCGGCGGTGGTTATGCCCACGATCGGCACGGCATTCGAGGTCTGGAGCGTGCTGACCGGGGCGTTGCTCACGTCCGTGAAGGCGAACGCATCCGGCGTCGAGTCAGGCACCGGCGGCGTGTTTGTCGTCGAAACGGTCAACGTCCAGCCCACGATAATGCCAACGTCGCCACCCTCGTCGTCCACGACGTACAGGCTCCACGTGCCGTTTGCTGCCAAACCGTTGAATGCAGCAAGGCTGGTGGCATACGTGCCCACCGGGGCCGGCGCCGGGAATGCATCTGCGGCGCCGAAGTTCGTCGGCCGAAACACACCAGCGGTGATCGGTGTTGCGTCGGGCAGGGCGCCCACGGCGGCCGAATCAAAGCCGAGCACCGCGCTGGTCAGCCCGCCACTGCCACCGGCATCGGACATCAGCGTGACGGCCTGCCCGCCGGGACCCACCAGCGCGATATCCAGGTCGTCCGGGTAGGTGTGACTGAGACCGTTGAGCTGAACGGTAACCCTGGTGACGGTGCCGACCATGCTCGAGACGCTGATGTTCGAGGGGTAAGGAGCGCCCGCTCGATTGTCGAGAACGGAGACCGTGCCGCCCGCAAACGATTGCGTACCTCCGGAACCGGGTGGCGGCAGCGTCGTGCTGGTGAAGTTATCCGCGACCCCGCCGACGGTCAGCGTCGTGTTGGTGGCCGTTGCATAGCCTGCAGCACTGACGTGCCGGACGCAGACGGTCTGGTTATTCGCAACCGTGCCTGCTGCCGTCGTGAACGCGCCACTACAGCCAACGGAGTACTCCCCGCCTGCTACGCTGACCGGCGCGGCGGCATTGATGCCCGTGATCACCACGGCACCGGAGGTCTGGAGCGTTGCCACGGCGGTATTGCTGAGGTCCGTGAATGCAAAGGCATTCGGGGTGGTGTCGGGCGGCGGCGTCCCGCCAGTGGTCTCGATCGTCAGCACCCAGCTGGCAATGGCGCCGACGTCGCCGTTCTCATCGTCCATGACGTACAGGCGCCAGGTGCCATTGGGCGCCAGGCTGTTGAAGACGCCAAGGTCGGAGCCGTAAGCGCCACCCGGAGCCGGTGCCGCAAACGTGTCGCTGGCGCCACTGTTCGTCGGCCGAAACACCCCGCTCACTATCGACCCGGCCGGCAGCGCGGCGAACGCACCGGCATCGAAGGTCAGAGACACGCCGTTGACGTTGTCACCGTCCCCCACGTCGGACATCAGCATCACGGCCTGGCCGAGCGGACCGACCAGGGCCAGATCGATGTCCGCGGGGTAGGTGTGCGTCAGGCCATCGATCCTGACGGTGACCTTGCTGACCGTGCCGCTCAAGACCGGTACGCTGTTCGTCGAGGGATAGGGCGAGCCAGCTCGATTGTCGAGAATTGACACCCCTCCGCTGGTATACGAGTGCGTTTCGGTGGGCGGTGGCGGCGGCGGTGGTGGTGGCGGCGGACTGCCCGCGGGATCGACGAACAGGCGGACGCCGGTGGAGTGCCACAGCCCCGAACCGTCCGAAGAACTGTGCGGCAGATAGGCTTCATACCAGAGCACCGTGTCCGCACTGGCAATACTCTCGCCGTCGTTGAACGGCACCTGGGTATTCGGGCCATACGGCCAGCCTTCGTCTTCACCGAGGCGGTAGACGCGGCCAAACACGGTGTTACTGCTGTAGGCGGTCACGGGCACCGTCGTGCTGCCGTCCGGGATCACAAAGTCGGGAAATCCCGGCAGGACGTCGACGTGGAACCCGGTGGTCGCATCGCGCACCCGCCAGGCATGATTGGCAGCAGTTGCGGCGCCGAGGTCAAATTCGGAAGGCGCCACCGCGAAGCCCGTCCCCGTATCCCGCAGGATCTGATCCTCGCCAAGGCCATCCAGGTCGAAGTCGAAGCGCCAGTTCGGGTAGTGAATGTGGTTCACCACGCACTGCAGGCCCTTGCTGTAAAAGTGGGCGTCGATGGTGCCGTCGGCGCCCAGGTAGTAGACCTGGTACAGGTCGTAGCTGCCGATCTGGTCGCGAATGCCAATCTCGTACCACAGCTGCCCGTTCAGCGTGAACTGGCGCTGAGCGAGCGTGGCGTTGCCGGCCCACGGGATAGGTGACAGCGTCCCGCCAAGGCGGTCGGCGTACGGACCGCAGGCATCGCTGTCGTAGAACACCCGCACCACGGGGAGGCTCAGCTTCCGGAGCACCGGGCGGCCCTGGAAGGTGACGTTCAGCAGCGACAAACCGTCGTAGTCGCCGCTGACGGTGTAGTCGAACGTCCAGCCCTGCCAGCTGACCGGGGCGGCGACACTGACCGGTGCGACTGCTGTCAGCAGCGTGCCCACCAGTGCTGTGGCGAGCCGCAGCCGCCGGCCGCCCGTGGTGACGATGTTCATTGCCCCTCCTGCCGCG
>JANNJM010000040.1:0-95492 GCA_031395645.1 Gammaproteobacteria bacterium
CCTCATTTCAGGCGATTGAGCCGCAATTGCTACTTCATCGCCTGAAATGAGGCATGTCCCCATTTCCCGCTAGAACTGCTCGTCGGTGAGCGCCAGCAATGACTCCGGACCCGATTGCAGGGCCCGCAGGTGAGCAGTCGCCAGGGGCAGAAACTGCTCGGCGTAGAAACGAGCCGTAACGAGTTTGGCCTTGAAAAATTCGCGATCGGGGCCAGCCGCTCCGCCCGCGAGCCGGTCCCTGGCAAACAGGGCCGCCCGCGCCAGTTGCCAACCACCGGCCACCGTTCCGATCAGCATCAGCAGGTGGTAGGACGCCGCCCCGGGTGCTGCCGGGTGCCTGGCGTGATTCGCTGCGAGCCAGGCGCCGGCGGCTTCAATCGCCTCACGCCCCTCGCGCAGGCCTGCCGCCAGTACCGGAAGGTCGGCCGCCTTCGTCAGCTCGGCTTCACAGCCCCGTAATTCAACGACCAGCGACTTCAGGGATTCGCCACCATCACGGAGAATCTTGCGGCCCACGAGGTCATTGGCCTGGATTCCGGTGGTGCCTTCGTAGATAGTCGTGATGCGCGCATCCCGCATGTGCTGGGCCGCGCCGGTCTCCTCGACGTAACCCATGCCGCCATGAATCTGCACACCGAGCGACGTCAGCACCTGCCCCATCTCGGTGGACCAGCCTTTGACCACCGGAATCATCAGCTCGAGGCGCGCCTGATGGCTCGCACGAACTGCAGCGTCGGGGTGTTTGTGACTTAGATCCAGATCGGCCGCCGTCACGTAGGCAAGGCTGCGCATCGCCTCGATGTAGGCCTTCATCGTGAAGAGCATGCGCCGCACGTCAGCGTGCCCGATGATGGGGGAACGCCCCGCAATGCCTGCAACCGTACCCTGCACGCGGTCTTTTGCGTAGGCCAGCGCCCTCTGGTACGCCCGCTCCGAAACAGCAACCCCTTCGAGACCAACACCGAGTCGGGCGTGGTTCATCATCGTGAACATCGCGGCGAGGCCGTTGTTCGGATCGCCGACGAGGTAGCCAATCGCCCGGTCGAAGGCCATGACGCAGGTGGGGCTGCCGTGGATACCGAGCTTGTGTTCGACAGAGATCGGTCGCACCCCGTTGCGTTCTCCCGGTGTGCCATCCGCCTTGAGCAGGAACTTCGGGACGAGAAACAACGAAATTCCACGGACGCCTGGCGGCGCGTCGGGCAACCGGGCAAGAACCAGGTGCACGACGTTTTCAGTCATGTCGTGGTCGCCCCAGGTAATGTAGATCTTCTGGCCACTCAGCCGGAAATGATCACCTTCCGGAACTGCCTGCGCGCGCAGCGCTGCGAGGTCCGTGCCCGCCTGGGGTTCCGTCAGGTTCATCGTGCCGGTCCAGATACCAGCCATCATCTTTGGCAGGTAGGCCTTGCGCAGAGCCTCGCTGGCGTGGGCCTCGATGGCCCGAGCCGCCCCTTCGGTGAGCAGCGGGCACAGCGACCAGGCCAGATTGGCCGAGCACCACATTTCCTCAATCGCGACACCGAACAGGAATGGCAGGCCCTGCCCACCAAACTCTTCGGGCGCGGTCACTCCGGCCCAGCCGCCACTCTGGAATTCCCGGTAGATCGCCTTGAACTCGTCCGGTACGACGACCCCGCCGTTCTCGACACGGGTGCCCCGTCGGTCGCCAAGCTGGTTGGTCGGACTAATCACGCTTGAGGCTAGCTCGGCCGCCTGCTCAAGAATGGCTTCGGCCGTCTCCGACGTCGCCTCGCCGTAGCCGGGCAGCGGCGTGATCCGCGCCAGGCCTGCCAGGTCACGGATAACGAAGAGCATTTCACGGACCGGGGCCTGGTACTCAGCCATAGCGGTAACCTTTTCTTATTGGCGCAGGAGCGCCTTCAGGCGCAATCGTTCCCGGCAGCAATGTATCGCGCCTGAAGGCGCTCCTACAAGGCACTTCTACGCCCGCTGACGTGAATCCCGCTTCCGGTCCGTTTCGAGCAGCAGCTTCTTGCGCAACCGGATGCTGGCGGGCGTGACTTCCACGAGTTCGTCGTCGTCGATGAACTCCAGGGCCTGCTCGAGTGACAGCCGGATGGGTGGCGTCAGAAGCAGATCTTCGTCCGTTCCGGCGGCCCGGATGTTGGTGAGCTGCTTCGCCTTGGTGGGATTCACGACGAGGTCATTGCCGCGACTGTGGATGCCGCACAGCATGCCCTCGTACACCGGGTCGCCATGACCGATGAAGAGCCGGCCACGTTCCTGCAGGTTGAAGAGTCCGTAAGCCAGGGCTTTGCCCGCCACCATCGATACCAGCACGCCGTTGTTGCGCTGGCCGATCGCCGCGGCAATCCGCCGGTCGTACTTTTCGAACACGTGGTAGATGAGGCCCGTACCTGCCGTGCAGGTCAGGTACTCGGTGCGGAACCCGATCAAACCGCGCGCCGGTATGCGGTACTCAAGACGCAGCCGCCCGTTGCCATCCGGCGTCATGCTGAGGAGTTCACCCTTGCGCTCAGCAAGGCGGCTCATTACGGCGCCCTGGTAAGCCTCTTCGAAATCCACCGTGAGCTGCTCCCAGGGCTCGCAGGTCTCGCCGTCGATCTCCTGCAGGATGACCTCGGGACGGGATACGGCGAGCTCATAACCTTCCCGGCGCATGTTTTCTATGAGGATGGAGAGGTGCAGTTCGCCACGCCCGGAGACCTGGAACTTGTCGGGATCCCCGGTGGGCTCCACGCGCAAGGCCACGTTGTGCTTGAGCTCGCGCTCAAGGCGCTCCTTGATGTGCCGACTGGTGAGGAACTTGCCCTCCTTGCCGGCAAAGGGCGACTTGTTCACCTGGAACGTCATGGTGATCGTCGGTTCGTCCACCTTTAACGGCGGAAGCGCTTCCGGGTGCTCCCGGTCACACACGGTGTCAGAGATGAACAGTTCCTCGATGCCACTGAACACCACGATATCGCCGGCGCTCGCCTGCTCGACTTTGTAACGGTTGAGTCCGAGGAAGCCGAACAATTCGCTGAGCTTGCCCATGCGCACCTTGCCGTCGGCACCCGCAATGCTGACGGTGGTGCCGGCCGTCGCCCGGCCGCGGGTGATCCGGCCGATGCCGAGCATGCCCACGTAGGAGTCGTAATCAAGGCTCGAGACCTGCAGCTGCAGCGGCCCCTCGGGATCCACGACCGGTGGCCGGACGTGCTGCACGATGGCCTCGAAGAGCGGCGTCATGTCACCCGAGCGAACGTCGCGGTCCAGGCCTGCGTAGCCGAGCAGCGCCGAGGCGTAGATCACCGGAAAATCGAGCTGCGCGTCGGTGGCGCCGAGCCGGTCGAAGAGCTCGAAGGTCTGGTCCAGCACCCAGCCGGGGCGAGCACCGTCCCGGTCAATCTTGTTGATGACGACGATGGGCGTGAAGCCTTGGGCAAAGGCCTTCTGGGTCACGAAGCGCGTCTGCGGCATCGGCCCATCCACGGCATCGACCAGCAGCAGCACGCTGTCGGCCATGGACAGCACCCGCTCAACCTCACCACCGAAGTCGGCGTGGCCGGGGGTGTCGATGATGTTGATGCGGTAGTCCTGCCACAGGATGGCGGTGTTCTTGGCGAGGATCGTGATACCCCGCTCCTTCTCGATGGCGTTGGAGTCCATCGCGCGGTCTGGCAGCTGGAAGCGGGCATCCAGGGTGCTGGACTGGCGCAGCAGCTTGTCCACGAGCGTGGTCTTGCCGTGGTCCACGTGGGCAATAATCGCGATATTCCGGAGCTTGGACGCGGCCGGAGCCGTCAGGTCATTCATGGGGGAAGCCGGGGGGACGAAAGGTCGGGAATTATAGAGGGGCCGGGTGGCAGAAGCACACTTTGTGACAGCCGACGGGGCCGGACGACGGGTAACCCCGTGTAAACTCAGGAGCTGGCGCAGGCTTGGACCTCTGGAAAATGGCACTGCAGCGCGGCCTTCGCCGGTTTTTTCGCCCCGGTCTTGCGGCATTTGCGGTAACCCTGGTCGCCTGCTCCAGCCCACCCCTCGTTCCCGATAGAAACGGCTATCCCGGCGCAACCGAGGCTGCCAACGCGCCGGCCGCGGATCCCGTGCGCGCCCAGATCGTCTTCACGGCGATGCAAATGGTGGGCGTGCCATATCAGTGGGGCGGTTCTTCGCCGGCTGGTTTCGACTGCAGCGGCCTCGTGCAGTACGTCTATTCCAATGCGGGATTGCGCCTGCCCCGCACGGCGTCGGCCCAGATGGACGCGTCCGCCCCCCTGACGCTTGAGAAGGCACAAGCCGGCGACCTGCTGTTCTTTCGCGATGGCAGCCGCACCTCCCACGTGGCGATCTATCTCGGCCAGGGCCGCTTCGTGCACGCGCCGAGTACGGGTCGCCAGGTGTCACTCGACAGCTTCGGCAATGCCTACTGGCGGATGCGGTTTGCACGCGCCGGGCGGGTGCCCGCCAGCAGCTGAGTTTCCGACGACTTCAGCCAGTTTCTGCGCTATCTCCAGGCTTCGAGCTCGCAGTAGCCTGAAAGCTGTCATGGCTTCCTCTGAACCTTAGTGCTAGCATATTCGCTATCACTCCGGAGGAAGCACCATGGCCCAGCTCCTGATTCGCAACCTGGAGGAAGACGTCGTGAAGGCTCTGAAGAAGCGGGCAGTCGCTGAAGGCAAGTCGCTCGAACAGTCGCTGCGTGACTTGCTGCGGGAGGCCGCGATGCCGGAGGTTGCCCGACGGGTCGCCATCGCTGAACGTATCCGGGCCATGGACCCACACGCCAGGCGAGGATCGGATAGCACGCTGCTCATTCGCGAGGACCGCGACCGTTGATCGTGGTGGTCGACGCCAGTGTCGCCACGAAATGGTTCTTTGCCGAAGCAGATGATGTTTCCGCGCGCGAGATCCTGGCGGGCGAAAATATACTGATTGCCCCGGACCTCATCGTCGCAGAGGTCTGCAATGCCGCCCGAAAGAAGTTTCACCTGACAGAGAGCAACGCGAAGCGCGCTCTGGAGATTGCGACCGGGCTTCCGCAGATGTTCCGGGAACTGGTCGCGGCCAAGGCACTGGCACCGCGAGCCCTGGAGATCGCCATGGACCTGCAGCATCCCGTCTACGACTGCTTCTATCTGGCCCTGGCGGAATTTGCAAACACCGCCGTCGTCACCGCAGATGCTCACCTGCTGCGCGTTACACAGCGGGCCGGATTCCCGCAGAATCGAATCCGGCTGCTCGGCAACTCCGGGTAGTCAGGCCACGCGCAGGACCAGATTCCCCACTGCCAGGGCGAGCATAATCAGCCAAGTCGCGACGACGCCGCTGAAGCGTCCCGGACTCCTTCCGGACGATTGAGTCAGTCCGAGCGCGTGCAGCACGCGGGCAATCAGCAAGCCAGCCCCAGCGCCGTGCACCGCCCAGGCCGCGCCGCCGCCACTTTCAAACAAGGCCAGCAGCAACAGGGCAAACGGTACGTACTCACCAAAGTTGCCGTGGATGCGGACGGCGCGCTCGAGCTCCGCGTTCTGGCCGGTGCCAAGCCCAACCTTCAATCGGATCCGACGCTGGGCCACGCGGTAGCTAAGGACGATGTAGAGAATTGCGAGCAGACTGGCGTAGATAGCGGTGTTCTGGACGGACATGATGCTCTCCTAGAGCAGGTGGTTTCGATACTGGTCCCGCAACTGGAGCTTGCTGATCTTGCCGGTGCCGGTGTGCGGGATATCGGCAACAAAAATGACGTCGTCCGGCACCCACCAGCTGGCCACCTTGCCGGCGAGGAAAGCCAGCAGGTCATCCGGCGACACTGTCTCTCCAGGCTTCAGCACCACGATCAGCAGCGGCCGTTCCGACCACTTGGCATGGCTCACACCGATCACGGCGGCTTCGGCGACTGCCGGGTGGCCGACAGCATGATTCTCCAGCTCGATGGAGCTGATCCACTCGCCGCCCGACTTGATCACATCCTTCGTACGGTCGGTGATCTGCATGTAACCTTCAGCGTCGATCGTGGCCACGTCGCCGGTTTCGAACCAGCCAGTAGCCTTGTGCGCTTCGCTGTGCTCCAGGCCGAAGTAGCCGCTCGCGACGAAGGGTCCGCGCACCTGCAGGGCTCCGAACGTCCGGCCATCCCATGGCAGTTCCTGTCCATCATCGCCAACAATGCGCATCTCCACGCCGAAGATTGCACGCCCCTGCTTCACCTTGAGGGCGCGCGCCGCATCGGGCGACAGCTCGTCCCGCCGCGGCTTGGGGGAATTGAAGGTGCCGAGCGGTGAGGTCTCCGTCATGCCCCAGGCGTGGTGGGTTTCCACGCCGTGACGCTCACGGAACTCATCCATGATCGCTGGCGGGCAGGCGGCGCCGCCAACCACAGTCCGCTGCAGACTGGGGATCGAGGTACCGGTCTGCGCCAGGTACTGCAGGAGCGCCAGCCAGACTGTGGGCACGCCAAGCGCCACGCTCACCCGCTCTTCGTTGATCAACGCGCAGAGCGTGGCCGGATCGCCGGCACTGCGACCCGGCAGTACGAGCTTCGCGCCGGCCATGGCGGCAATGAACGGCACACCCCACGCATTTACGTGGAACATGGGCACGACCGGGAGAATGGTGTCGATGGCGCGCACGCCCATCACGTCCGCGCCGGCAGCGGCCATGGCGTGCAGTACGCTGGACCGGTGGCTGTAGAGCACGCCCTTGGGATGGCCCGTGGTCCCGGATGTGTAACAGAGGGAGCTGGCAGAGCGCTCGTCCAGATCCGGCCAGCCAAATGCCGGCGACTCCCCTTCGATAAGCGTCTCGTAGCAGTCGGGGTCCGCAAGCAGCGGCGCAGTAGAGGCTGCCGGCATGTGCGCGGCCCCGGTCATGAAGACTACGGAGCGCACGTGGGCCAGATGTGGCGTGATTTTCGCCAGCAGCGGCGCGAACTCGGTGGCGGCAATAAGCACGGAGGCGCCAGCATCATTGAGTATCCAGGCAATCTGCTCGGGCAGAAGGCGCGGATTGACGGTGTGCAGGACGAGCCCGGAGCAGGACACCGCGTAGAACAGCTCGAAGTGACGATAATCGTTCCAGGCCAGCGTGGCGACCCGCGCTCCGGCCGGCAGCTTAAGCCGCGCCAGCGCATTGGCAAGCGCGCCGGCCCGCGCGAACGCCTGGCGGTAGGTGCACCGGTGGCGCGGATGGTCGGCGGTTATCGAGACGATTTCCTGCTCGCCGTGATTCTGCAGGGCGTGGCGCAGAATGCCGGTAATCGTCAGGGGCACGTCCATCATCAGACCCTGCATGGCACTTCTCCTCGCACGAAATTTCCGAGGCTCAACCACTCACCCGCCCCGATGTCGGGATCGAAGAAACCGAAATGGCCGAACTTCCGGCCAGCGGCATTGCGCTCGCCGAGATTCACGAGTTCCCGGTCTGCGTTGGGAAACCAGTCGTGCCAGGCCCGCACGGCCCGTTCGCTCGCCAGGTCATCGCCATCGATCAGGTAGGTACGAAGTGCGCAACGCACCGCGCCGTAATACTGCGGCTGCGGGCCTACGGTGTCGCTCCGGATGTACTGCCGATCCCTCCCCCACTCCGCCCATTGCCGGGCGATACCGGAGGGAAGGTCCTGCCCAAGACCCAGTCGCGATGCGGGGAAGTGACCGAACACGGTGGTCAACACAGGGATCGCCGCGTACCACAGGCCGAAAACCCTGGCACGCTCAAGGCCGTCCCAATGCCGCCAGTAGCCAGACTGACTACCCACACCCACGAGTCCGTCAACACCGCCAACCTCAGGCGAGATACCCAGCAACTGCCCGCCGACGGAATGTCCCAGCACGACGACCCGCTCTGGAGCATGCCGGTCGCGCAACCAGCGAAGCGCGGCCGGGAAATCCAGTCTGCCCCAGTCCTCCAGCCGGACCCGCCGCGCGCCGTCACTGTCCAGTAAAGAATCTCCCATGCCCCGGTAGTCGTAGGTCAGTACGCCAATGCCCTGCTCACTGAGGTGGCCCGCGAGGTGCCGGTAAAAGCGCCGGCGCACGCCCATAGCAGAGTTGATCAGCAGCCACGCGTGAGACGCGGCGGGCGAGTACACCGTCGCCTGCAGCACCTGCCCGTCGTCGGCGGCGTTCGCGATGTCGGCGATCATCAGCGCTGCACGACCGCGCCTGAGGCCAGAAGACCGTCGATTTCTGCAACTGCAAAGCCGGCCTGCGCAAGCACCGCCCGGGAATGCGCGCCCGCCGCGACTGGTGGAGTCGGCTCGTCCGGAACGGTAGCGCTGAAGCGGGGTGCTGGTGCGTGCTGGAGTACCCCGTTGACGGAGAGAAACGCCTTGCGGGCGACGTTGTGCGGGTGCTGGCTCGCCTCGCTCACGGTCAGCACCGGTGCATAACAGGCATCGGTGCCTTCCAGCAGCGCCGTCCACTCATCGCGGGTCCTGCTGCGGAAGACGGCCGCAAGGTCGGATTTCAGCCGGGGCCACTCCGGGCTGGCAACGGGATAGGCGCCGAGCCCATGGCCAGCAAAGCGCGCTGGATCGAGACCGGCACGCCGGATGAGATCCTGGTAGAACGCCGGCTCCAGCGCCGCGATGCTGATGTACTTACCGTCGCTGGTCTCATACGTGGCATAGAAATGCGCGGCACCACTCAGGAAGTGCGTACCTGGCTGCTCGTCAAATATGCCGGCGGCGCGGAAGCCGTGGAACATCGCCATCAGCGCATTGACGCCATCGAGCATGGCCGCATCGACCACCTGCCCACGGCCGGATTGCCGGGCCCCCAGCAGTGCGCAGACGAGGCCAAAGGCCAGCAACATGCCGCCTCCCCCGAAGTCGCCGAGCAGATTGAGCGGCGGCACCGGCGGCTCACCCCGTGGGCCGAACGCGTGCAGGGCGCCTGAGAGTGCGAGGTAGTTCAGGTCGTGGCCAGGCGCGCCCGACAACGGACCGTCCTGACCCCAGCCCGTGACGCGCCCATAAACCAGCCGCGGATTCCGTACACGGCATACCTCGGGTCCGATACCGAGGCGCTCGGCAACGCCGGGCCGGAAGCCCTCGATGAGCGCATCAGCCGACTCGGAAAGCCGCAGCAGGGCCTGCACACCGTCCGGGTTCTTGAGGTCCAGCACAATGCTGCGCCGGTTCCGCCGCAGCGGGTCGATGGCCTGCAGCGGGTCGATGCCCGGCCGATCCACGCGAATGACGTCCGCGCCCATGTCCCCGAGCAGCATGCCGCAGAAGGGTCCCGGGCCGATGCTGGCCACTTCGAGGACGGAAACCCCAGCCAGCGGGCCCATCAGTCCTCTTTAGAGGCCTTGCCGGACTTCTTTGGCCGCGGATCGAGGCCAATCGACCGCGCGATGATCTCGCGCATCACCTCGGAGGATCCCGCGTAGATGCGCGAGACACGGGCGTCACGGTACATGCGGGAGATCCGGTACTCGTCCATGTAGCCGGCTCCGCCGTGGAGCTGGACGCACTCGTCCGTCACGCGGCCCTCAAGTTCGCTGCAGAAGAGCTTCGCGCGGGCGATGTCGGCTGCAGTCAACCGGCCGGCGTTGAATTCCATCACGCAGTGATCGACAAACACCTGGGCAATGTCGATCTGCGTGCGCATGTCCGCCATCTTGAAACGATTGACCTGGAAGTCGCCAACCGCCTGGCCAAAGATGCGTCGTTCCCGGATGTAGTCCAGTGTCAGGTCAAAGGCCACCTGGCTGGCGGCGACGTACTGGGCAGCAGAGATCAGCCGCTCGTCCACCAGGTACTCCATCAGGTAGTAAAAGCCGCGGGCAGGGTCACCCAGCACATTGGCCCTCGGTACCTGCACGTTCTCGAAAAACAGTTCGGCCGTGTCCTGCGAGTTCAGGCCCATCTTCTTCAGATTGCGACCACGGCCAAAACCGGGCATCCCGCGCTCCACGAGGAACAGGCCCAGCTGTCTCTCCGGGCCAGTGCGCGCCGCCACGACGAACAGGTCGCCGTTGATGCCGTTGGAAATGTAGGTCTTGGCGCCATTCAGCAGAAAATGGTCCCCCCGGTCCTCGGCGCGGGTACGCATGCCGGCCAGGTCGCTGCCAGCACCGGGTTCGGTCATGGCAATGCCGAGAATCGTGTCGCCACTGACGCAACCCGGCAGGAATCGGCGCTTCTGCTCCTCGGTGCCGAGGCCCTCAAGGTAGGGAGCAACGAGTCGGGAGTGCAGCGTGAAATACAGTCCGCTGTCCCCGAAGCGCATATTCTCCTCAATGAGAATCTGCTCGTAGCGGAAATCGCGAATGCCGGCGCCGCCATACTGCTCGTCGACCTGCATCAGCAGCAGGCCCTGCTTGCCGCCTTGCTGGTAGATGGAACGATCGACCTGCCCCGCCGCGTGCCAGCGATCCCTGTGCGGCTCTACTTCCTTCTGGAAAAAACGCCGCACCGAGTCGCGGAACATCTGGTGCTCGGCCTCGAAGAGACGGCGCTTCACGCTTCAGGCAGCCGAGCGGCGTTGACCAGACCCGGCGCGCGGGTAAAACAATTCGTTCTTCGCCGCCCGCGCCCGCAGCGAGTCCGGAACCTTGAAGCGCGGCCCGTAGGTCGCCGCCAGACGGTCACACTCAGCCACGAAGGCCTGGAGTCCGACCGTCTCGATGAACGACAGCGTCCCGCCCGTCCAGGCCGGGTAGCCCCAGCCAAGGATCGAGCCGATATCTGCATCAGCGGGCTCGGTAACGACGCCTTCATCCAGACAACGGACGGTTTCTACAGCCTGAGCGTAGAGCAGGCGCTTTTTCACTTCGTCTACGTCAGGCTGCTTCGCGGCCGGGGGATACACACCCGCGATGCCGGGCCAGAGGAACTTCTTGCCGTCCTTCGGATACTCGTAGAACCCCTTGCCAAACTTCTTGCCCTTCCGGTCGAGCTCGTTCGCAAACTTGAGCGCCACTGCGATCGCGGACGGGCCTAAGTACTTGTCGCCCAGGTCCGCCTGCGTCTGCTTGTGAATCTTTGCCGAGAGCTCCAGGCTGACTTCGTCGTGCACCGCGAGCGGTCCGACGGGCATGCCCGCCTGCTTGCCGGCATTCTCGATCAGCGCGGGCACCACACCCTCCTGCAGCAGTGCCATGCCTTCGTTGGCGTAGGTCATGAACACCCGACTGGTATAGAAGCCCCGACTGTCGTTCACCACGATCGGCGTCTTGCGAATCTGCTGGACGTAGTCGAGCGCGCGAGCGACGGTCTCGGGCGAGGTCTTGCGCCCCAGAATCACTTCAACGAGCGGCATCTTGTCGACGGGCGAGAAGAAGTGCAGGCCGATGAAGCTCGAGGGACGCTGCGAGGCCTCGGCCAGGCCTGAGATTGGCAGCGTCGAGGTGTTTGAGGCGAAGACGGCAGTATCTGCAATCACCGCCTCGGTCTTGCGCGTGACGTCCGCCTTGATTTCCCGGCTCTCAAAGACCGCCTCGATCACTAGCTCGCAGCCCTTCACGTCGGCGTAGTCCATCGTGGGATGAATGCGGGCGAGGATGGCCGCCATCTCGCTGGCGGCCATGCGGCCCTGATCCACGCGCTTCTGCAGCAGGGACCGCGAGTAGTCCTTGCCCTTGTCGGCGGCCTCCCGGGTGCTGTCGAGCAGGACCACGTCCATCCCTGCGCGGGCCGACACAAAAGCGATGCCGGCGCCCATCATGCCGGCGCCCAGCATGCCGAGCCGGGTCACGCGGGATTTCGCGATTCCGGCCGGGCGGCGCGCCAGCTTGTCGGCCGCACCCTTGTTGATGAACAGTGTGCGGGTCATGTTCCGGTAGACGGGGTTCATGAGCAGGCTGACGAAATAGCGAGCCTCGATCCTTAACCCTAAGTCGAACGGCACGATGCTGCCTTCATAGACCGCCGACAGAATGGCAATCGGTGCCGGATAGTTGTGCTGGGTCTTGTCGGCGATCAGCGCCGAGCCGGCGGTAAAGGTCTGCTGGGCACCCGGATGCAGGGCACCGGCGCCACCGGGCCAGCGGAAGCCTTTCTTGTCCCAGGGCTGCACCGGATCTGCGGCTTCGGTGAGCCAGCGCCGCGCCACGTTGAGCAGTTCAGCGGCCGGCGCCACCGCGTGCACGATGCCGAGCGCTTTGGCTTTATCGGGTTCCACGTGCGTACCCTGGGTCATCAGTTCGAGAGCAGGCTGGATGCCGATCAGCCGCGGCAGCCGCTGGGTGCCACCGGCGCCAGGCAATAAACCGACCTGCACTTCGGGGAGGCCGACGACGGTCTTCGGGTCGTCACTCAGCACACGAAAATGACAGGCCAGGCAGAGCTCCAGACCGCCGCCGAGGGCGGTGCCGTTGATGGCGGCCGCAATCGGCTTGCCGGAGGTCTCGAGTTTTCGTAACAGCGCCGAGTAGCGGCTGATGTCCTGCATCACGTCAAGCCCACTGGCGCCATTGCCGTAGATATTGACGATGTCCATCAGGTCGGCGCCGGCAATAAATGCGGGCTTGCCCGACGTGATGATGGCGCCCTTGATGGCAGCATCGCTGACGATCCGTTCTACGGCGCCAGCCAGCTCCGCAGTGAATGCCGGGGTGATGACGTTCATCGACCGGTCGGGCATGTCGATCGTGAGGACAGCAATGCCCTGGGCGTCGACTGAAATCGCAATGCTTTGGCTCATACCTAAACCCGCTCGATGATGGTGGCGGTGCCCATGCCAGCACCAATGCACAGGTTGATCAGCGCCGTGCTCTTCTGCCGGCGCTCCAGTTCATCCAGCACGGTGCCGAGGATCATTGCCCCCGTCGCGCCCAGCGGATGACCCATTGCGATTGCGCCGCCGTTCACGTTGATACGGTCATGGGGAATATTGAGAACCTGCATGAAGCGCAGCACCACGGAAGCAAACGCTTCGTTGAGCTCAAAGAGGTCAATGTCGCGCACCTGCATGCCGCAGCGTTTCAGGACCTTTTCTGCCGACGGTCCCGGGCCGGTCAGCATGATGGTCGGCTCCGAACCAATGGAGGCGAAGCCAACGATGCGGGCGCGGGGCTTCAGGCCCAGTGCCTTGCCCATCTCCTGCGTGCCGACGAGCACCGCCGCGGCGCCATCGACGATGCCGGAGGAATTGCCGCCGGTATGCACATGATTGATACGTTCCACTTCCGGGTAGCGCTGCAGCGCCACCGAGTCGAAGCCGAACTGCTCGCCCATCATCGTGAAGGCGGGCTTGAGCTCGCTTAAGTTCGCCGCCGTGGTCTCCGGACGCATGTGCTCGTCATGGTCGAGCAGCGTGGAGCCGAGAGAGTCGCGGATCGGCAGCACGGAGTTTTTGAACCAGCCGGAACTCCAGGCATGGGCGGCCCGCTTCTGGCTCTCGGCAGCGTAGTGGTCGCAATCCTCCCGGCTGATACCGTACTTCGTCGCGATGAGATCAGCACCGATGCCCTGCGGGGCAAAGTAGGTCTTGTAGGCGACTTGCGGATCGCTGGCCATGGCGCCGCCGTCGGAGCCCATGGGCACCCGGGACATCGACTCGACACCCCCACCGATACACAGGTCCGACTGGCCGGACATCACCTGGGCCGCCGCGGTGTTCACCGCCTCAAGGCCCGAGGCGCAAAAGCGGTTCAGCTGCTTGCCGGGTACGGTCTCGGCGTAGTCGGCGTTAAGCACCGCGACCCGTGCGATATCGGCACCCTGCTCGCCCACCGGCGCCACGCAGCCCATGATCACGTCGTCGAGACGACTGGTATCGAGCTGATTCCGGTCACGCAGGCCGCGCAGCACCTGCGTGAGAAGTTCAACGGGCGTCACCTCGTGGAGTGCGCCTGACGACTTGCCGCGGCCACGCGGGGTACGGAGGTGATCGAAGATGAAAGCGTCGGTCATGGCTTTGGCCTCGGTGACTCGGGAAGGGTCGGTCCAGCCCCACTGTTGTTATGCGTTGTGGGGCGAGGCGCAAGGGTACGCCCCCTGCGGGTCGGGGAAAAGATGGGCGGTCGCTAGAGCGCCCCGAGATACCACTCGTAATCCAGCCCCGGGACCTCCGCATGGTAGGCCTCGGCCTCGAAATGCCGGGCGGCGCTGTAGACCCGGCAGAATTCGGCACCGAAGTATTCCGGCCAGAGGGTGCTGGCGTCGAAGGCCGCGAGGGCCGTTTCCCAGCGGGGCGACGGCCCGGTTGGCAGGCTGACCGGTTCACCCTCCCGGATCATGGCCGGCGGCTCGATGCGGCGGGTGATACCGGCGTGGGCGGCGGCCAGGATCGCGGCCATCGCGAGATACGGGTTGCAGTCGGCACCCGCCACGCGGTGCTCCAGCCGCAGATTGGCGTCGTCGGAGCACGGGATCCGCAGCGCCACCTGCCGGTGGTTCGGACCCCAGTTCGGCGCAATCGGCACGAAGAAGCCAGGGCGGAAGCGGCGGTAGGAGTTCGCATTCGGCGCAAAGATCGCCAGTGACTCGGGTAGTGCCGCCAGCATGCCGCCAACCGCATGGCGGAGCGTGTCGGTATACGCATCGGGTGTCGCCGCGCCCGGCGCCGGACCGAAGACGTTGCGACACGACTTGTCCTGCAGGCTGAAGTGCACGTGCATGCCCGAACCGTCGAGGCTCATGAAAGGCTTCGCCATGAAGGTCGCAGCCAGACCCTCCTGACGCGCGACGCCACGGACCAGGCGGCGGAGCAGGATCGCATGATCGCAGGCAGCCAGGGCATCGCTTTCGTGGTGGAGATTCACCTCGAACTGCCCGGCGCCGTACTCCGACACCATCGCGCCCGCCGGCACGTGCTGCTGCTCGGAGGCTGCCGAAACGCGGGCGAAGAAGCTGTCCAGGTCGTGCAGATCTTCAAGGCTGTAGGCGCGCGGGCCAGCGGGGCGGCGCTCACTACCCGGCACGTGCCCGGTGCGCGAACGCGGCGTCTCGCCGCGGGTGTCTTCCAGCAGGTAAAACTCGTACTCGACCGCCACTACCGGTGTCAGCCCAAGCTCACTGAAACGGCCGAGCACCCGGGCCAGAACGTGGCGGGCGTCTGCAAAATAGGGCCGTCCGTCCCGCTCGTACATCGAGATCAGGCACTGACCGAGCGGTGTCTTTGACCACGGCACCCGCGCCAGGGAGCCCGCGACCGGCAGGCAGATGTAGTCCGGGTCGCCGTCATCGCTGCCATGGGCGAGGCCGTCGATCAGCGCGCCCCGGCTGTCCATCAGGATGCCGGTGGCCGGAAACGAGATGCCCTCGCGAAAGAGGCCGGCCAGCTCGCGACGACTGACCCGCTTGCCGCGCAGGATGGCGTTCAGATCAGGCAGCAACAACTCGATAGCGCGAACATCGGAATTGCCGTCGAGAAATTCGACAGCTTCCGGCGGCACCTCTGCACGTTTCGTCGTCATAGGCTCTCCCTGCGCGGATTCTGACCAATCCCGGTCGCCGCGTCGATCCTGCTACCATTTAGCAGCATGTCAGAAGCCAGTTCATTCATCCTTACCGTGGTCTGCCCGGACGCCGTGGGCATCGTAGCGGCCGTGGCAGGGTACCTGACCGGCCAGCAGTATTTCATCGAGGAATCCACCCACTTCGGCGACGCTGACACGGGTACGTTTTTCATGCGCACCCGCTTCATTCCCCGCGAACAGGCCTTCTCGCGGGCGTCTTTCGCGGCGGGCTTTGACTCGATCGCCGCCCGCTTCGGCATGGACTGGCAGGTGCACGACACCCGCATCCAGCCGCGCGTCCTGATCCTCGTGTCGAAGTACGACCACTGCCTCAACGACCTGCTGTACCGCTACCGCACCGGTGCGCTGAAGATGGCCATTCCGGCCATTGTCTCCAACCACATGGATCTCGCCGGGCTGGCAAGCTGGCACAAGGTGCCCTATTTCCATGTTCCCGTAACAACCGGGACCAAAGCAGTAGCTGAGGGACGGTTACTGGAAATCGTCGAGGACAGCCGGGCGGATCTCATCGTGCTGGCCCGCTATATGCAGATCCTCTCTCCCGCCCTGTGCGCGCGTTACCCGGGGCGCATCATCAACATCCACCACTCATTCCTGCCGGGCTTCAAGGGCGCCAAGCCCTACCACGAGGCACACCGGCGGGGAGTGAAACTGATCGGTGCGACAGCCCACTACGTCACTGCCGACCTCGACGAGGGTCCGATCATCGAGCAGACCGTAGAGCGCGCAGACCACACCATGTCGCCAGATGATCTCGCGGCGATTGGCCGCGACGTGGAGTCACTGACGCTCGCGCGGGCCGTCAAGCTCCAGCTGGAGCATCGGGTGTTTGTAAACGGAATGAAGACCGTAGTTTTGCGCTGACTGCCGGCTCGCTCGCAGCGAATCGTTCGGCTTCATAGCGGGTCAGCCACTCGAGGAAAGCGCCTGCCGTTACCGGCCTGCTGAAATGGAATCCCTGCCCTATGTCGCAGTCAAGGGTGACTAGAAGTGCGGCGGCAGCCTCCGATTCAATACCTTCGGCACAGACAACGAGACCCATATTGTGGGCAAGGTCAATCGTCGAGCGGACGATGAGTACGTCGTCGGGACTTGCCGTAAGGTTCAATACGAAGGATTTATCAATCTTCAGTTCGTGCAGCGGCAGACTGCGCAGCTGGGCCAGCGACGAGTAGCCCGTACCGAAGTCATCGATGGAGAAGTGCACACCGACGCCCTGGAGCCGCCGCATGACTTCGCGGGTCAGGTTCACGTCACGAATGACATTGCTTTCAGTCATTTCCAGGATGAGCCGTGACGGATGTACGCCGTTTTCGCGGAGTAACTCCAGCACCCGGTCCGCAAAACCGTCCTCGCCGAGATCCAGTGCAGAGACGTTCACCGAGACGATCAGCTCAATGCCAGCTGAACTCCAGTGCCTGATCTGCCTGACGACCTTGGCGAGCACGAGCTGCGTAAGCTGACCGATGAGCCCTGCCTGCTCGGCCAGCGAGATGAACTCGTCCGGCGAGACGACGCCCCGGGCCGGATGCACCCAGCGCACCAGCGCTTCCGCCTGCCGCACCTGGCGCGTGCGCAGATCGACTTTCGGCTGATAGTAAACCTCCAACTGGTCCTGCTCGAGCGCCACTGTCAGTTCGTTGAGGAGGCCGAGGCGACGCAGGTGATTCTCGTCCTGACCCACCGAGTAAATATCGATCGCCCGCCCGAAGGTACGCGCCGCATACATGGCGATTTCAGCGCGCCGCAACAGTGTCTCCGCGTCCTCGCCGTGGGCCGGAAACAGGCAGATGCCCAGCGTGACGTCGATCCGCACCTGGGCCTCGGGGAGGCGAAGGGGCTCCACGGTGCTGTGGATGATGCGCTGTGCGGCCTGCCGGACATCCGTCTCGCCGGCATCTTCCATCAGTAGTACGAACCCGTTGCCGCCGTAACGGGCGACGGTGTCCTCAGCCCGCGCGTGGGCGCTCAACCGGCGACTGACCTCCTGCAACACGCTGTCGCCGATTTGATGACCCAGGGAGTCGTTGATTGCCTTGAAGGCAACGATGTCCAGCAGCAGCAGGGCCCCCGTCTTGTGCTGGCGCGAAGATCGCGCCAGGGCGACACTGATCCGGTCACGCAGCGCCAGGCGGTTCGGCAGGCCCGTGAGTCCGTCGTGCTGCACCTGGTGGATGATGCGCGCCTCGCGCTCGGCGATGCCATCCTGCATGTCGTTGAAGGCAGTGGAAACCACGCCAAACTCGTCGCGCCCGGTCAAGACAATCCGCTCGCCATAGAAGCCACCGGCGATGCGCCGGGCAGCTTCAGAAAGCTGGCGAAGCGGCCTGGTTACGCTCGTCGCCACAAGTTTTGCGGCCAGGATGGCAAGGGCGAGGGCAATGGACACGATGATCAGCACTTTCGCGACCAGCCCGTCGAAGCCCCGTAGTGCGTCGTCCATGGACGTCTGGAGCACGGCGACCAGCACCCGTCCGGCACCGGGGAGAGGCGCCAGCAGCGTCAGGTATTCAGCGTCCGCGACCCGTACTTCGATAGGGCGACTGTGCGGCCTTCGATCAATCGCCAGTTCGGCAGACATGGCGCTGCGCAGGCCGGGGTTGAGCGTTGAGGCTAGCAGCCGGGCGCTCGCCGCAGTCCCGAAGGAGACGTCGAGGTTCGTGAGATTCTTGAATGTGCGCGCGAGAGCGTCGTCAATCTCAAACCCGATGCAAATCCAGCCAAGCAATTCGGGGGCCCTTATCGGTGTTACCACAATCTGGTAGGCGCCGACTCCCGGCAGGATGACCGCATCGATGGCAGACATGCCGTCCGGGGCATCGGCCAGCATGGCGGGGAACGGAAACGCTTCCGCGCCATCGATCACGGTGGCGCTGGAAAATCGGCGAGTGCTGGTGACAATAGTGGAATCACGTCCGATAAACGCTGCCAGGTCGGCATCGATGCGGCGCCCGTGGTTGCCCAGTACCGAATTGATCGTGTCGGTGTCGCCAGTGGCAATGGCCTCCTTGAAACCATAGTCGCTGACGAGCACCCGAACCGCAGTGGAGAGCTGAGTGGACCGCTCGGCGAGCAGTCGTTCGAACACGCGCTGGCCCACCTCAAGTTCGCTATTGGCCTTTCGGACAGCGTCGGTCCGCATGGCATCGAGCGACGCTACGACGGTAACCGACTGGATGAGTACGACCAGGCCAACGATTACCAGGAAGATCCGCGTACCGAAGCTGCGGTTCATCGGCATCCGGCCGTCAGAGGCCAGCTCGTTCGAAGCGGAGAACCACGGTTACCCGGCCCATTGCGCATACCCACGACCAAAGGTGCCCGCCCGTTGGCACGGGGAGGCGTCACTACAGCAGTACCTTAGAGGGACCGCCCGATCGGGGTCCGTGAGTTATGTCACATTTGCCTGGACCACGAGGCCCGGAGCGCCTTCCAGTGGTAACTCAGATCAAGTCCGCGACGCCGCAAATATCCCCTGGATCGAGCCGTCCATTGCCTCGTCAAACTGCGCATCACTTTGTTGCACGGTAAGCCCCTCGACCAGCGCACGCGAGAAACTTGCGATCATGTCGTGCTGGCGCACAAGGCGGCGGTTGGCTTCCTCACGGCTGTAGCCGCCGGAAAGCGCCACAACGCGCAGCACGTTCTGGTGGGTGATGCAGTCAGCGTAGAGGTTGTCCTGCTCGGGCAGCGTGAGCTTCAGCATCACGCGCTGGTTACCACTTAGCCTGCCAAGGTGCTGCAGGATCGAGGCCTTGAGCAGTGCCTCGACATTGGCCTTGTCCGGGCACTTGATGTCGACTTCCGGCTCGATGATCGGCACGAGGCCTGCGGCAATGATCTGCTTGCCAACTTCGAACTGCTGCGCGACCACCTTCTCGATGCCACCCGCATTGGCGAGCTTGATCACCGAGCGCATCTTGGTGCCGAAGATGCGCTTGCCGACCGCCTTCTCGAGCAGCAGGCCGAGCTTCGGCATCGGCTTCATCAACTGCACGCCGTCGCCTTCGTCGGCAAGGCCGCTGTCGACCTTGAGGATCGGCACGACCCGCTTGACGTTCCAGAGGTAGTCGGCCGTGGACTGGCCCTGGATGTCGCGGTCCATCGTGTTCTCGAACAGGATCGCGGCGAGGATGCGGTCGCCATTGAAGGCGGGGGTCACGATGATGCGCGTGCGCATCTGGTGCACCAGCGCGAACATCTGCTCGTCGTTTGACCAGGCGTCGTTCTTGAGGCCGTACAGGTTGAGGGCCTTCGGGGTGCTGCCGCCGCTCTGGTCCAGTGCCGCGATGAAGCCCTGTTGCGTGGCCATCTTGCGGGTCTGCTGTTCGATGCGATTCATGTCTGGCCTCATTGCTTGGTGGGACGCCCGGTTGGTTCCGGCTCAGAGTGCGATTCTAGAGGATGCGGGGGGTGGATTAGGAGATACCGGCTGGCGGGCAACATAGAATCTATACCAGTCAACGCGCAGCACCTCGATTAGATTGCCGAGGAAATGCTGCAGCGACGGCTGCGATAGAAGGGACAACACCGTGACCGACACCACCGATCCAATCCAGTCATTCGGGCAGTCCATCGAGGCCAGGCTCGCTGCCGACCTTCGCGCCTCGCCGACCCGCCGCTTCGCCGAGGTGGAAGAGGTGCACAATCTCGGCGGCCACGTGACGGGCTATGTCCGCGCCTGGGAGGCGCCGCGGCTGGACCGCGCGGCCAGTCTGTCCGTGACCATTGCACCGGGGCTGCGTTACTTCAACATTCACGTCATCCCGGACGCTGCTTACGACGTCCCCAGGTTCCTGTTCGAGGGCATGCTCATGCCCCAGGGGAGCCAGGTCTCCATGGATCTGTATCTGGACCTGGACCTCGGCATGCAGCTGGATTACCTGGGCGCCCTCGCCGGCATCGAGGCGATTTACAAGGAAGCCCGGCGCGACAGTCCGTACCCGCTGGAGCCGTCGCGGCTCGCTCACATGCGGGCGATCTGCTCACCGTATTTTTTCCTGGTGAACAAGGTTCCGCAGGAGGGTCTGGCGCTCATCGAGCGCTATGCCAACCGCTACTTCGACGAGTGGCTGAAGATTTTCCATACCGGCCGCCAGCTGGCAGCAGCCGAGTCGGCCAAGCGAACCGCCAGGCGCAAATACGCGGGTGAATCGGTGATTGCGCTGGACCCCGACCGGCACATGATCGTCCAGGTCTATGGCGAGGAGACGACCTGCGCCATCGAACGGGCGATGATCCTTTGATCGCAATCAGCGAGAACCGTCATCAAAGCTGTGAACAGGCAATGGTGCATGCTCACCGGGCGTACCATCATTTCGCGGCGAGATCGCCAAAGAGGCTGACGTAGTAGCTGATGCCGGGGCGCAGGTTGGCCAGCGGCACCCGCTCATTCAGGCCATGGCTTAAATAGTCGCTGTCCTTGAGGAATAACGGGCTGGCAACATAGCAGGGCACGTTCCTGGCGCGGTACCACATGCAGTCACTGGCCCCCAGCGCCATGCTGGGTACTATCGGGATGCCTGGATAGACCGCGCGGATGGCCTTGCTGGCCGCAGCCAGAAAATCGGGCCGCAGCGGCGAGGCCGGGCTGTCCACCGCGCCGTTGGTAACGTCCTTCAGACTCACGCCGGGGTCGGCCATCACCCGCGACAGCTCGGCCATGATTTCCGCCCGCGCATGGCCGGGAAATATCCGGCAGTTGATGTTGGCGGTCGCGCGCTGGGGCAATGCATTGATTGCGTGGCCGCCGCCGATCATGGTCGCCACGCAGGTGGTGGCGATCTTGCTGGCGAGCAGCGGATCGGCGGACAGAGTGGCGACCGCATCCTTGTCAGCCGGATTGGCGGCAAAGGCGCGCATCGCCGCCGCAAGCCTGAGATCCCCCTCCAGCTTTGCCGTCTCCTCGAAATGGACCCTGGTCAGCGGGTTCAGTTCGGGCACGAAGCGGTGCTCGCCGATTTTCGTCAGTGCGGCCGCGAGCTGGTTGATCGCGTTGTCCGGGCGCGGCTTCGAGCTGTGGCCACCGGCGTTGGTCACGGTCAGTTCGAAATCGGCGTAGCTTTTTTCGGCGCCCTGCCAGGTCCATGAAACCGGCCTGCCGGTGACTTCGTCGAGGCGGCCGTTAAGGTCGTAATCGAGGTTGATCACCATTTCGCTCGCGGCCAGCCGGTCGGCGATCACCTGCGACGTCGCCATCGTGGTCTCCTCGTCGCCCGAGAAGGCGACGATGATCGTGCGCCGGGGCCGGAAGCCTCCGCGCCGCAGTTCGATCAGCGCCGAGATCGCCAGCGCATTGTCGAATTTCATGTCGCTGGCACCGCGCCCGAAAAGAAAGCCGTTTTCAGTCACCGGGGTGAAGGGATCGCGCTCCCAGTCGGCGGGTCTGGCCTCCACCACATCCATATGGCCCGACACGACCAGCGGTTTCAGCGTCGGGTCGCTACCGCGCCAGGTCGCGATCAGGTAGGCGGTGCCTCCCAAAGCGGTGACCTCGGCGTCGCTATCCGCCCAACCGCCGCCGACCAGCGCCACCTTCACCGCGCGCGCGACATCGGGCGTGCGGTTGCCCGGCCCGGCGACCGAGCGCATGGCCATCGTCTCGCGCGCCAGTTCGAGCGCCTGCGCTTCGGCGCGCGGAAATGTGGCGGGCTTGGCCTTAAGCCCTGACGGGACGATCGCAAACGCGAAAATCAGGTAAACAGCAGTCCGACGCATGGCGAATCTCCGGTTTGGCGGGCCTTCGCTGCCGCGGATACAATTCTCGACTCGCGGCGCAATCGTATTCTAGCCATCGGGTTTGGTACCCGCCCCATCGCCGGCGGGTGCTACGCTTAGCCAAGCCCGGCCTACATGATCGGGATAGCTCTGAAAAAGGGTGGGATACAAGAATGCAAGCCACTAAATCAGCCGTTGCCGTGCAGAACCCCACCCATTTCCTGACACTCGGCCTGGCACTGAGCCTGGCACTCGGCGCGCTGCTGGCAGGCTGCAGCCCCAAGGAACCGCCAGCGCCCACGGCGGCTGCAGCTCCTGCGGCGGCCGAGGCCCCAGCAAGTGATCCTGTTGCCGGGCAGGTGGAGGCCAGTCTTGCCCTCACACCCGAGGCGATGGAGGCCCTCCTTGCGCCCATCGCGTTGTACCCGGACCCCGTCCTCGCCCAGGTGCTCACCGCCTCGACAAATCCACAGATGGTCCTTGACGCCGGCAACTGGCTGATTGCGAATCCCGACCTCAAGGGTCGCGCCCTGGATGAGGCTGCCCAGCCGCTCGGTTTCAGTCCCTCCATGCGTGCCCTGCTCCAGTTTCCGGAAGTCGTGGACATGCTGTGCATGCAGCTCGACTGGACGACCCAGTTGGGCGAGGCCTTCGCGGCCGACCAGGCCGGCGTGCTGGACGCGGTTCAGCGACTCCGCAAGCAGTCGGCAGACGTCGGCAACCTCAAGACCTCCGACCAGATGAAGGTGAACACCGAGGTCCAGGACGGCAAGGAAGTCATCACGGTCGAACCGGCTGATCCCAAGGTCGTTTACGTGCCCAAGTACGACCCCGTCGCGGTCTACGCGCCACCACCCGCCGTGATTCCCGCGCCGACCACCACGACGACTGTCGTCCAGGAGAAGACGGGCTACAGCACCGGCGCGATGGTGACCACCGGCCTGCTGTCCTTCGGGGCGGGTTTGCTCGTCGCCGAAATCTTCGATGACGACGACGACTGGGACGATTACCGCCCGAATTACGGTTATGGCGGGATGTACTACGGCGGGCGTCCCTACTATCCGCCTCCCCCAGGCTACTACCGCCCGCCCTACGGCGGCTCCTATCGGCCCGGTTACGGCTACAACCGTCCGCCCGGGTACCAGAACGGCTTCAACAACAACACCATCATCGTGAACAATCAGGGCAACGATTACTGGAACAGTTACGGCAATCGCCCCGGCAGCAATCGACCGGGTGCTGGCGGAAACCAGTCCGGGCGGCCCGGAAGTCCGATCTCGACGGCCCGGCCGAATCGTCCCGAGATGCAGGCGCTGGATCAGCAACAGCGCACCCGGCAGGCAGAGGCAAGGTCCCGGCCGCGCCCTGTGTCCACCGACAAGAGCGCCGGCTGGCAGGGGCAGAACAGCTACGTGGGAGCCAAGAACAAGGCCACGGGCGCCAAGCCGGCTCAGCAGGCTGGCCGCCCGAGTTCCATACCGACCACCGGCAAGGTCCAGGGTGGCTACGCCGGCGCCCGTCCGGAAGGCCAGGCGGCCCGCGACAAGATGGTCGCCGGTAGACCGGAGCTTCCTGGCACGACGGGCAACGCGAGCCGCGAGCGGCCGAAGTCCTCGGGCAGTGCAGACCGGGGCTATGGCGACAGCGGCCGGCCAACCCGCCAGGCGGGGCAGCAGCAAACGTCGCGACAGTCGCAGCAGAAGCAGCCCACCCGTCCGGCGCAGTCGCGACCGGCGCCGCGGCCTTCCGCCGACAGAAGCGGTGCCTCACGGTCTGGTGGCAGCAGCTTCGGCGGCGCGAGCCAGGGCGGCAACGACCGGGCTGCCAGCCAGCGCGGTCGCCAGAGCATGCCCGAGGGCGCCCGCTCGAAGGGCGGTAGTGCGAATCGTGGTGGTGGCAACAAGAGTCGGCGTTAGGAGCAGCATTTATGAGCACAGCAAATAGAATCCAAACGACGAGCATCGCGATCATCCTCCTGACGGCAGCCCTGCTGTCTGCGTGCGCTCCGAAGCCCGAAGTCCACGCCTCTTTCGCCACGGCGGAAGACGCGGTCACCGCGCTGATTGCGGCGTTCGAGAAGAACGATGTGGCGACTGTCGGGCGACTCCTGGGCCCGGGCTCGGAAGACCTCATATCGTCGGGCGATCCGGTGGCCGACAAGTCAGGCCGCGAATCGTTCGTCGCGTCTTACCGGGAGAAGCATGCACTGGTGGCCGACGGCGACAGCAAACGCGTGCTCCAGGTTGGCGCGACGGCCTGGCCCGTGCCGGTGCCGGTCGTACAGCGGGAGGGCCGCTGGTACCTGGATGGCGTGGAGGGCGCTGACGAGATCATCTACCGGCGTATTGGCGGGAACGAACTCGGTGCCATCGCAGCGGCCCGCGGCTTCGTCGAGGCGCAGCAGGAGTACGCGTCCGAAGCCCGCGATGGCAATCCGGGCGGCGGCGTCTACGCGCAGAAACTCCTCAGCGATCATGGCCGGCAGAACGGCCTGTACTGGCCCACGGGCGCTGGCGAAGTGCCGAGCCCGGCAGGCCCGTTCGTCGCGTCCGCCGGCGCCGAAGGCTATCGCTCCGGGGCTGAGGGGCAGCGGGTGCCCTACCACGGCTACTACTACCGTTCGCTATACGGCCAGGGGTCGTCCGCCAATGGAGGCGCCGTTAATTACTTCACCGATGGACTGGTCACGCAGGGCTTTGCCCTGATCGCCTGGCCTGCAGATTACGGCGCCAGCGGCGTAAAGACGTTCATCGTGAACCAGGACGGCGTAGTTTTCGAGAAGGACCTGGGCGAAGACACGGCCACCGTCGTGGAGACTATCCAGGACTTCGACCCGGACAGTTCCTGGCAACCGGTGAACGCCGTCACCGGCGCCTGAACGTCACGTGCGGCCCCGTTTGCATAGGCTGCCGCTGCGGAATAATCGAAATAGCCAAAGGGAAAAACACGTCATGAAGCGCACCATCCAAGCGATCCTCCTCCTCGCCGGGTCCACTCTGGCTTCCGGCGCCTGGGCGGCTGAGCCCGGCAACGACGAGGGAGTTACCAGGGCAGACGTAGCGCACATCTCCAAGGCCCAGTTCTCGCCCTATGCCGGACGCAATTATCCGACGCGCGTCCTGTGGGGTGACACTCACCTGCACACCGCGATCTCGGTGGATGCCGGCACCATGAACCGCGTGGGGCAGGAGGATGCCTTCCGTTTTGCCCGCGGCGAGGAAGTCACTTCCACGGGGGGGCTCCGCGCCAAGCTCTCGCGGCCGCTCGACTTTCTGGTGATTGCGGATCACGCCGAGATGTATGGCCTGATGCCCCAATTGCTCAGCGGTGATCCCGAGATCCTCGCCACGCCCATCGGGAGGAAGTGGTATGACGCTTTGAAGAGCGGTAATAACGATACCGTCTTCGCCACGGCCATGGAGATCGTCGGCTCGCTGTCCGGCAAGGTGGCGCCGATCAAGAGCGACAAGGCGGTGCGCAACGCCTGGCAGGCCTACACCGCACTCGCCGACAAATACAACGATCCCGGCCGGTTCACCGCAATCATCGGGTTCGAATACACCACGATGGGCGGCAACAACCTCCACCGTAACGTGCTCTTCAGGGGCAATGCCAGCGTGGCGAACCGTACGGTGCCGTACTCCCAGTTCGACAGTCAGAATCCGGAAGACCTCTGGAAGTACCTGGCCGAATTCGAGAAGCAGACTGGCGCCGAGGTGCTGGCCATCCCTCACAACGGCAACCTTAGCAACGGCCGGATGTTCGCGGTGGAGACCTTCGACGGCAAGCCGCTGACTAAAGAGTGGGCAGCGATGCGGGCCCGCTTCGAGCCGATCATCGAAGCCACCCAGATCAAGGGCGACAGCGAAGCGCACCCCTTGCTCTCGCCGAGCGACGAGTTTGCCGACTACGAGAAGTGGGACAAGGCCAACCTCAACGGCACCGAGGTCAAGACACCCGGGATGTACCAATACGAATACTCGCGCGAAGCCCTCAAGACCGGCCTGCTGCTCGAGCGAAAGCTTGGCGTGAACCCCTTCAAGTTCGGCATGATCGGCAGCACGGACGCGCACACCTCCCTGGCGGCAGTCGAGGAGGACAACTTCTTCGGCAAGCACTCCGGCGTCGAGCCCGGGCCGCACCGCTGGGAGCATGTCGTCATTGCGGCGCCCGATCCCAAATATACCGTCAACGGCTGGCAGCAGGCCTCCGCAGGTTATGCGGGTGTCTGGGCTACCGAGAACACCCGGGAGGCGATCT
This sequence comes from Gammaproteobacteria bacterium, assembly GCA_031395645.1. GTDB lineage: Bacteria > Pseudomonadota > Gammaproteobacteria > Steroidobacterales > SHZI01. The sequence goes on from JANNJM010000040.1 coordinate 26,377, forward strand.
TCGACGCCATGAAGCGCAAGGAAGTCTATGCCACGACCGGCCCGCGCATGGTGGTGCGCTTCTTCGGTGGCTGGGACTTCACGGCGGATGACGCCGAGTCCCGGCTGCCGGCCGGGGTCGGCTACGCGAAGGGAGTGCCCATGGGCGGGGATCTGCGCAAGGCTCCGGACGGCAAGTCTCCGAGCTTTCTCGTCGCCGCGCTTAAGGATTCCTACAGCGGTAACCTGGATCGAGTCCAGATCATCAAGGGCTGGCTCGGCAAGGACGGCAAGACCCAGGAGAAGGTTTTCGACGTCGTCTGGAGTGGCGACCGCAAGCCCGGCGCCGATGGCAAGGTGCCGCCAGTCGGCAACACCGTGAATGTGGAGAAGGCGACCTGGAAGAACAGTATCGGCTCCCCGGAACTCAGCGCCACCTGGATCGACCCGGAATTCGATGCGAAGCAGCCCGCCTTCTACTACGCCCGCGTCATCGAGATCCCCACGCCGCGCTGGACCGCTTATGAGGCGCTGCGTTTCGGCGTCACGATGTCGCCGGACGTGCCCATGACGAGCCAGGAGCGCGCCTATACCTCGCCGATCTGGTACACGCCGAATTAGAACCGAGTTCCCAAGGAGCAAAGGCACGCCATGAAATCCAAAGTTCTCTCCGTATTAATCGTCGCAACCATCGGCGTGATGGCGCTCTCCGGCTGCAGCAAGCAGGAGCCACCGGTGGCCGCAGTCCCACCCGCGTCCCCGGCTGCGCCACCAGGGCCGGCCGCGACCCAATACCCCGAGAACGTCTACTGGGGCGATACCCATGTGCACACCGGCTGGTCGGCGGATGCCGGGCTCGATGGCGCAGTCACCTCGCCGGAAGACGCTTTCCGTTTCGCCCGCGGTGACGAAGTCAAGTCGAACACCGGGCAGATGGCCAAACTCAAGCGGCCGCTCGACTGGATGGTGATTACCGACCATTCCGATGGCATGGGCACCATCAATGAGATCCGCGCCGGTAACCCGGAAATGATTGCCGATCCGTTCCTGAAGCGGATGTATGAAGCCATGAGTGGCACTGACGAGGCGAAATCAGCGGCCGCCACCCTTGAGCTGATCGACTTGCAGTCGAACGGTAAATTGCCCAAGCAGGTCATGGATCCCAAGTGGATGGTGACGGCCTGGGACAAGACCATCCGGATTGCCGAAAAATACAACAACCCCGGCAAGTTCAGCGCGTTGATTGGCTACGAGTGGACGGTCAACGCCGGCGGCGGCGACAACCTGCATCGCAATGTCATTTACCGCGACGGTGCCGACAAGGCCGGTCAGGAGCTGCCATTGACAACCTTCCAGACCCAGGACCCGGAAAAACTCTGGGAATGGATGGACAAGTACGAGGCGAAAACCGGCGGCCGGCTTCTCGCGATTCCCCACAATGGCAATCTGTCGAATGGCCGGATGTTCGAGGAGACCACCTTCACCGGTGGCCCGCTAACCAACGGTTACGCCGAGGCACGCCAGAAATGGGAGCCCCTGTATGAAGTGACCCAGATTAAAGGCCAGAGCGAGAGTCAGCCAAGCCTGTCGCCTGCGGATGAATTCGCCAGCTGGGATTTGTGGGACAGGGGCAATCTCAACGGCAATGCGAAAACGCCGGGGATGTACCGCGCGGAATACTGGCGCGAGGCTCTGAAATCAGGCTTGCGACTGGAAGCGGCACTGGGCGCCAATCCCTTCAAGTACGGAGCGAACGGCGCAACCGATACGCACACGGGGCTTTCAACTTCGGACGATGAAAATTTCTGGGGCAAGTTCAAGACTGTGGAGCCCTCGCCAACGCGCTGGAAGCCCGCGATTCTCGGCGCCGGCAAACCGGGCGCAATGTATGGCTGGGAGCAGAGCGCAGCGGGCTGGATGGGGGTCTGGGCAACCACCAACACTCGCGAAGCGCTGTGGGATGCGATGAAGCGCAAGGAAACCTATGCAACCACCGGTCCGCGCATGAAGGTGCGGTTTTTCGGTGGCTTTGACCTTGCTGACAGTGATACTGCCGACCTGGTCAAAGCGGGCTATACCAGGGGTGTGCCGATGGGCGGCGACCTGAAGACCGCCCCCGCTGGCAAGGCCCCCGTCTTCCTGATTGCCGCACTGAAGGATCCGGAAGGCGCCAATCTTGATCGCGTGCAGATCATCAAGGGCTGGCTGGGCGCCGACGGCCAGACGCAGGAAAAGGTTTACGACGTGAAGTGGACGGGTGACCGCAAGCCGGATGCCAGTGGGAAGTTGCCACCCGTGGGCAATACGGTTGATCTGAAGACCGCCACCTACGTCAACAGCATTGGTGCCACTGAGCTGGTGACCAGCTGGAGCGATCCGGAGTTCGATGCAAAGCTCAAAGCGGTCTATTACGTCCGCGTGCTGGAAATTCCTACACCACGATGGACGGCCTATGACGCCGTGCGTTTCAAGGTTTCCATGCCAAAGCGCGTAGCCATGATGCAGCAGGAGCGAGCCTTCACGTCGCCCATCTGGTACACCCCCAACTGATGTCCTGCTGATCGCTTGACGTAGCGTTCTCCGGCGGAGCCTTAAGCTCCGCCGCATTATTATGTGGAGCCGAATTTGAGAATCCGCTCGCTGCTGAAAGAGCCGCTGCTGCACTTCCTGCTGATCGGAATGCTGCTGTTCCTGCTCTTCGGCGCGGTGGCGCCCCCATCCGCTGCTGACAATCGAATCACAGTCAATCAAGCCGTAATCGCCGGACTCGCCAGCCAGTTCCAGGCGACCTGGTCCCGGCCGCCCACGCCTGTTGAGTTGCAGGGCCTGGTCGACAGCCATGTCCGCGACGAAATCCTGTTTCGCGAAGGCGTCGCCCTGGGGCTGGTCAAGGATGATCCGGTCATCAAGCGTCGGGTGCGCCAGAAGCTGGAAGTGCTGATCGAGGAAGAAGGCAAGTCCGGTGGGGCGAGCGACGCGGAGCTGACTGCCTACCTGAACAAGAACGCGGCGATGTTCCGCGTGCCGCCGGTGCTCAGCTTTGAACAGGTGCTGTTCGATCCGGCCAGCTACGGCGACCAGCTCGAGTCCGCGGTGACGGTGTCGATGGCCGCACTGAACAGGGGCGCGACACCAGAATCGCAAGGCAAGGGCAGCATGCTACCGAGCCGCATCGAAAAGCTGCCGCTCGACCTGGTGGTCCGGGATTTCGGTGATGAGTTCGGTAAAGCACTGGAGACTGCACCTGTCGGGCGTTGGACTGGCCCGGTGCGCTCGGGATTTGGTGCACATCTGGTCCGCATCACTGAGCGCAAGCCAGGCTATCTGCCTTCCCTGGACGAGGCGCGCCAGGCCGTTGCCCGCGAGTGGGAGAATGACCAGCGCGTGGCCGCCTTGGCCAGCAACTACGCGCGGCTGCTGAAAGACTACGAGGTGGTGATTGAAGGCGAGAACGCCGAAGCGCCTGCCGAATGAAGCGCCGCACACTCGAACTCTTCACGATCCTGCTGCTGGCGTTCGCGTTGCCGGCCACGGCCGATGAGTTCCGACCCGCCTACCTGCAGCTGACCCAGACCACCGCCGATTCCTACGACGTGCTGTGGAAAGCGCCCGCTCTGGACGAAAACACACCGTTGAAAGTTCGGCCCGTGTTTCCTGCCGGTGTCACCGAGCAGGGCAATCGACGCAGCAGCTTCGCGGCCGGCACCATGCGGCAGCGCTGGCGCATCAATGTGCCCGGTGGTCTGAACGACAGGGCGATCCTGTTTCCAGGCCTGACCGAAACGCGCATCGACATCCTCGTGCGGCTGGAGCGTCTGGATGGCAGCGTGCAACTCGAGCGCATCCTGCCGGGACAGCCAGCCTTCACCGCCAGGGCCAGTCCCGGCGCCTGGGAGGTGGCCAAGACCTACGTCACCATCGGCATCGGGCACATCCTGCTCGGTTTCGATCACCTGCTATTCGTTCTGGCACTGGTGATGATCGTGAAGTCGACCCGGTTGCTGCTGATCACCATCACTGCGTTCACGGTCGCGCACTCGATCACGCTGAGCCTGGCCACCCTGGGCGTGTTGCACGTACCCGGGCCGCCGGTCGAGGCCATCATCGCGCTGTCAATCGTGTTTGTCGCCGGTGAAATCATCCATCAGCGGCAGGGCCGCCCGGGCCTGGCAGCCCGGAAGCCCTGGGTCGTGGCGTTTGCCTTTGGCCTGCTGCATGGCCTGGGTTTCGCCGGCGCGCTGGCGGAAGTCGGTTTGCCGGAGAATTCCATTCCTCTGGCGCTGCTGTTCTTCAATATCGGCGTCGAAGTCGGCCAGGTGTTTTTCATCGTCGTGGTGTTGGCGATCTACAGGTTGCTATCGACACTGTTGGCAGGCACCTTTGATCTGGCCCGTCTGGCTCCAGTGCAGGCCTACGCCATCGGCGGCCTTGCCAGCTATTGGCTGTTCGAGCGGGTGTCCGGGTTTTGGAGTTAGGCGGGTCGCCGACCGGGACTACTGCAACGCCAGCTCCATGACCACGCCGGTATCGCCGACCCTGCCCTCGGCTGGCGCGACGAGGAATACCCGACCGGGATCGATGCCGTCGTCGATGCCGCTGAGTATCCGCTCCTGCACGCCTTCTGCGCGCTCCTTTGCCAGCGCGAACAATTCGGCATCGGGTACGACAATGCGCTGGCGTAGCTCGTTCTCGAACCAGCGGATCTTCGCGGTGGCGTCAGCCTCCCCGGGTGGCTGTTCCACCGGCTCCGAATCGGAGGCGGACGCCTTCTTGTACGCGGCCGTGAGAAGTCGCAGGTGGTTTTCCGGATCGTTGACCAGCGCCGGGTAGTCGACGCCCTCAACGGGCTGCTTCTTTGGCGCCAGTTCAGTCTGGCGTGCCGTGATCAACTGCTGGCGCATCGCGGATTCCTGCAGTGCCGGCCCGTCGACAGCCCGACTGAACACAGCCGGGACGCTGAGTTGCAGTCCGGGGCGTTCCCTGAGCGCCTTCAAAAGCGTCGCGACCTTCTCCTGGTCGGCCGGGTCGAGGTCCGCGTCGCCCGGAGAAAAGGTGACCAGGTTGATTTCCTCCCCGCCGCCGAACAGACTCCCGAGCAGCGCGAAGGGCGCGGTCACCGCCTTCGTCAGCAGGTTCACCAGGACCTTCCAGACGATGGGTCCGATGCGGAACTTCGGATCGTCCAGGTCGCCGGTCACGGGCAGGTCGAGGTCGATGACGCCGTTCCGGTCCTTCAACAGGGCAACGGCGAGCTTCAGCGGCAGGCCAACGGCGTCGGGACTCTCTACTTTGTCGCCAAGCTCCAGCTGGTTGATGACGAACTTGTGCTTCGCATCGAGCTTCCGGTCATTGACCTTGTAGTTGAGATCCACCGACAGCTTGCCCTGGCGAATCGAGTAGCCGGCGAAGCGGCCTGAATACGGCGTGAAGGATGCAAGTTCCACATTGCGGAACGTCATCGCCATGTCGAGGTAGGTTTCCGCCGCCAGCGGGTTGACCTCGCCGCGGATCGTAACCGGCGAAAAACGGTCCACCTGCCCGTCGAGCTCGACTTTGGCGCGCGAGGCCGGCGCAGACGACAGTCCGGCAATCGTGCCCTTGAGCTTCTCGATGCCAATGGCAAAGTTGGGCCGCGTCGTGAAATCGGCGAACTTTGCCGAGCCGTCGGTGATCTTCACGGTGCCAATGCGGACGGGGAATGGTGCGGCCTCAGTGCTGGACGGGCCGGTTGCCGCGGCTTTCGTGACCGCCACCGCCTCACCCGTGCGGTTCTCCGCCGGCCCAACGGTCGGTCCTGGCACCGCGGCAGCGGTCGCGCCCGGGCCCGAGAGGATCGCGTCGATGTTCGTGGTGCCGTCGGGGCCGATGATCACGCGGGCGAAGGGGCTGCGCGCATCGACGGCGCGGATTCTCAGGCTTTCGGGGGCAGAGCGATACTCGACACCGTCCAGCCGCAGGGCGTTCCACTTGATGAAGTCCTCTCGCAGGACATTGTCGACGGTCCGCAGACCATCGATCTTTACCTCACCCGCGAAGCCCAACTCGGCGCCCGCAGGCACGTCCACGTAGGTGACCTGGCCCTTCGCGGCCAGCGTGCCACCGGTCAGAGTGAGGCTGGTTTCCCGCGCGATGTAGGGCTGGGCAAGGGCCAGTTCCAGGCTGCCGACATCGATATCTGCCGTGGTAGCCAGCGTATCCAGGTTGGTGGTCGCCGCGACCTTGAGGGTGCCCCGCTCATTCACCGCAGTGTCCAGGCCCACCTCCACACTGGTGCCCGGCGCCGTCGAATAACCCTCGATCGTCACGTTCAATGGCTTCAGGAGGAACGCCGGCGCCGGTGACAGGCTGCGATCCTCGAGCCCAAGTGCCAGGTTCCGGACATTGATGCGCGGAATGTTCACCAACCAGCCCCCTGCGGCCGTCGCTGGCGCAGTATCCGGTGCTGCCTGCCCCGCCGTCGCGGTCGCCGCCGCATCGGATGGCGTTGCGTCAAAGACCAGCGGATCGAATATCCCGGAGCGCTTGAGTTCACCTTCCGGCGTGAGCCAGGTCTGGATGCTCCCGCCGTCGAGCGTGATCTCGCCAACGACGGCCTTCTCTTCGGCGAGCGACAGCCCGAGACCGGTGGCCGTGATCTTGTCCAGGTCCACGTAGTCGGTCGTCTCGCCCCGGTCGCGGATCGCCAGCTTCGTGATCACCAGTTCTCCCGAATCCACGACGACGTCCGGGCCCGACGGCTTATCTGCAAACCGGTAGCTGCCGCGTACGGTGACGGCGCCGCTGGTGATTTCCAGGCGCAGCGCATCGCCAAAGTACCCGGCAAGCTGCGGCAGTGGCAAATCGCTCAAGGTGAACTCGCCCTCGGAAGCCAGGGGCCGGGCCTGCAGCGTGCCTCGCCAGGCAAAGCGGCCGGTATCGAACAGCGTGGCATCCAGCTCATAGCGCTCGCCGTCCGCAATGTAAGTGCTGAAGTCAGTCAGCCGGAAGTTCAGTGGAGCCAGGTCGGCCACGAAGGGCTCGGGCCGGTCCAGATCCTCGAAGCGCAGGCGGCCATTCTTCAGGTTGAGTTCTCCGATGATCAGGCGGGGTAGCGGCTCGTCAGCGGCGGTCGGTGCGCCAGCTTCCGGCGGGGTCTCAAGGTCAGCCAGATTGAGATTGCCGCCCTTCCGGACGACGCCTTTGACCACGAGTCCATCCAGATTAATGGCCCGGAACGACAGAGCCGACCGCCAGATTGAGTTCAGTTCCAGATCCACCAGCAGCCGGTCGAAGCCCAGCATCAGGCTGCCATCCGCATCGGGCAAGACCAGCTGGTCCACTTCCAGGGCCAGCGTGAAGGGATTGAAGCGCACCTCCTTGAGCGCCAGGTCCCGGCCGAAGTCCGCCATTACGGTGTCCTTCGCGAGACTGGTCACGAGGCGCGGCACCGCGAGGAACCCCAGCGCCGCGTACAGGGCAAGGAGGCCGGCAACGACGCCGCCGGTCGTCACCAGTGTGCGGGCGGCGTTGCGCGGTTTCTGCATTGAGCAATAGTGCAGCAAGACGCCGCTTCCCGCTGGCCTGCCAGCTCAGCCGGCGCGCATCGCTTCCTCGACCGACTTCGCCAGCGGCGCGATGCCGTCCGCGAAGGCCACGAGGTCAGCCCACCGGGTACGGTGGTTCGTGATGCAGGTGCGGATGACGTAGCGCCCGTGAACATGCGACCCACTCGGCACGGCCAGGCCCGTTTCCTGAATGCGCAGCAGCAGTTCCCGATTCAGCGCGTCGCACTGCCCGTCGGTGAAGCCTCTCGGCACATAGCGCCACACCGCGATGTTCATGGCCACCGGCACGCTGATCTCGATGCCCGGCACCGTCGCGATCCGCTCCGCAAACGCCCTGGCCTGCGCCACATTCTGCTCGATGATCTCCGCGAAGGCATCGACGCCCTGCGCCTTGAACGACATCCAGACCTTGAGGGCTTTGAAGCTCCGGGTGAGCTCGGGCCCGCGGTCGGCGAAGACCAGGCCGCCGGCAATCGCGCCGCGACCCTCATCCCGCAGGTAGCTGGGAGTGAGGGCGAACGCGTCCCGGTGCGCCAGGGGGTCCCGGATGAGCACACAGGCAACTTCGTACGGCAGATAGACCCACTTGTGCAGGTCGAGGGCCAGTGAGTCGGCGCGCTCGATGCCCTTTACCAGCGGGGCAAGCGCGGGCGAAAGCCGGGCGAGCGCGCCGAAGGCGCCGTCGACATGGAACCACATTCTCTCGGCGGCAGCGAGGTCAGCGAGGGCTTCGAGGTCGTCCGTGACGCCGCTATTGACCGTGCCCGCGGTGCCGATCACACAGACCGGACGAAGTCCGGCCGCACGATCCTCCGCAATCATGGCCCGCATGACTTCCACCCGTACTCGAAGCTCCGCGTCTACCGGCACCTTCCGCAATGAGTCCTGGCCGAGTCCGAGCATCTCGACCCCCTTCTGCGCCCAGCTGTGAGCCTCAGTGGAGGTGTAGACCATCAGCCGGGGGCCGCCCAGCGCTCCGGACTTTCGGAAGTCGTAGCCGGCCAGGGCGTTCCGCGCGACGGCGAGGCCGAGGTAGTTGGCCATCGAGCCCCCGCTCATCAGCAGTCCGCTCGATTCCGCCGGGAAGCCCATCAGTTCGGCGAGCCACGCGATAACCCGCAGTTCCACCAGGCGCGGCGCATCGTTGAAGCCGGCCAGGTGGGCGTTCATGCCGGAGGCCAGCATGTCGGCCAGCATGCCGAGGGGCGTACCGTTCCCCTGTACCCACCCGAAGAAGCGCCCGCTGCGGGCACCGTTGGTGTAAGGAAGCACGTGAGTCAAGAACTGCTCGTAAACCGCGCGCTCGCCCTGGGCTTCCATGGGCAGTGGCTCCTCCGCAATGGCGCGACCCACCGCGGCCGGCACCGGCGTCCAGGCGGGACGCTCCGAGAGGGTGCGCGTGTGGTTCAGCGAGTCGTCCAGCATGCGATGGGCAAGAGCACGAAACGCTTCCCAGTCCGGCGGGTCCAGGGTGGCGTCGGTCTGGGCGTTCGGCGGTGTGCGGGACATGGCGCGGAGTCTAGAGGTTGAGTCCACGCGGTTCAAAGCCAAATCCTCATAGCCGATCTCGGCAGGCGTTCGCGAGGAACCGGAAATTCTTTCCACCACCGTGACCGGGCGGAACTGGCCATCCTGGCGTCAGGCGGGCAGAATCGCTGCCCCGCGCTTCCTAAGATCGCTGTTCGGCCACCCCATGTCCTCACTCGACACCGTGCGCCAGCACGCACTCCGCATCGCGGCCCTGTCCGGCCCACTCCTCGTGAGCAACCTGGCCACGGCCGGCATGATGGCGGCCGATACCATCATGGCGGGCCAACTCGGGGCGGTGGACCTCGCAGCCGTGGCCATCGGTGCCAACTACTACCTCTTGTTCTATGTCGTTGGCATGGGGCTGTTGCTCGCACTGACGCCGACGATTGCCCAGGCGGTCGGGGCGGGCCGCCATCACGAGATCGGCGACTTCTTCAGGCAGGGCCTGTGGCTGGCACTTGGGTTGTCGGTGCTGGTCGCCGCCGGACTCGCGGCCGCGCCCTGGCTGTTGCCGCTGACCGGTGCCGAGCCGGCCGTACTCGACATCGCCACGCGCTACGCCGGAGCGCTGTTGTTCGGTACGCCGGCGGCGATGTGCTTTCTCGCGCTGCGCATGGGCAGCGATGGTATCGGCTGGACGCGCCCCGCCATGTACATGGCTGTCATCGCGTTGCTGGTCAATATTCTCGGCAACTACGTGTTCATGTACGGCAAGTTCGGCATGCCGAGGCTGGGCGCTGTGGGCTGCGGTGTGGCGACCGCACTCACGCAGACGCTGATTTTCGTTGTGATGTGGGTATATGTCGCGCGTCATGAGCGCTACCGGCGGTACGCGCCGCTCGCGCAGTTTTCCTGGCCGCGGCGGGAGCGGCTGCTGGAGCTGCTGCGGCTCGGACTGCCCTTTGCCGGCAGCCTGCTGGCAGAAGTGGCGCTGTTCGCGATTGCGGCGCTGATGCTCGGCGGGCTTGGCGCCGTGGTAGTTGCAGGCCATGCCATCGCCATCAACTACGCCTCGCTGGCATTTATGGTGCCAATGTCGATCTCGGCGGCGACCACCATTCACGTCGGTCAGCTGGTCGGCGCGGGCGCGACCGTCGAAGCTCGCCGGGCGGGCTGGACCGGCGCGGGGCTTTGCATCGCGATCATGCTGTGCTCGGCGCTATTCATCCTGCTGGCAGGTGCCTGGATCGCGCGGCTGTACACGACAGACGTCGCGGTGGCGACCCTGGCGACCACCCTGCTCGTCTACGCCGGCGTGTTTCAGGTCGCCGACGGCACGCAGGTCGGCGTGGCGGGCGCACTACGCGGCTTCAAGGACGCGCGCGTGCCGTTTCTCATCTGCGTCGGCGCGTACTGGCTGATCGGCTTTCCGCTCGCCTGGTATCTCGGCTTTGCGCGCGAAGCCGGGGCGCCCGGCGTGTGGATCGGACTCTGCGTCGGCTTGTTCGTCGCGGCGGGCTTGTTGACCTGGCGGTGGCTCGCGTTAACAGGCGTCGAAGGCGAAAAATCGGGAAGAACGCGGTTTCCATTGTAGTTTTCGTTGAAATGCCTGGTCCCGGGTTGGGGCGTGTTTGCGCCGAAGAGTGGCCAGACTTCCGCGCCTGCACTGATCGTGACGGCGTCGGGTAGCAGGTCCTCGTAGCGTCGGCCATTGCCAATCTGCCCCAGCACATCCACGGGCCCACAACGGGTCAGCAACAGGTGATGACCGTCGCCGGCCAGGTCTGCAGTCTCTGGACGCAGGTCCCGACCACTAAGATCCCGGTAGCGTGCCTCCAGATCCTTCAGCGCCACGACCAGGCGGTCCAGGTTTTCCTGGTTGCGGGCATGTACGACATCGAGATCAAATGTCGCGATCGGGGCGCCGTTAAGGACGGCCGCAACGCCACCGACTACCACCAGGTCGACGCGGTGTCTGGCCAGGATCTCGAGTGCGTCCTTGAACCTAGGCGGGGCGACCATGGCCCAGCTCGACAGCGCTGTCGACGAACCCCTGCAGAACTGCCAACCGCGCCTCGGGGGTCAGCGAAAGCATCCAGCGAATCAAGGATGCATCGCCGTTGTCCGACAAGGCAACTTGAGCCGATGCAGCCTGGTTAGCATCCATGGCCGGAGTATAGGCCGTTCAAAGCCAACTCCTCATGGCCGATTCCGGGCCGGTCGTGCCGGTCGGCCGTCGTTGCCAGCCGGGCACGCGCGCCAGCGGTGCAGTGCACTCAGTGCGCGAAGCGTCGCGAAGAGCACCGGCACCATTCCGCCCACCAATCCGGCCACTACCTTCGGATCAGGCACGCCGGTTGAACCCCGATGAAATGTGCAGAAACCCGGGTTTCCTCGTCTGGCGCCACCGGGTAGCTTGTGCCCCATGGACTATCTGTACTCCCTGTATGATGCCCTCGTCAGCATCCACGTCCCCAACGACAAGGCCCGGGCCGTTGTTGATGCAATGGAGCGCGACATGGGCACCACCATCGCTACGAAGGCTGACCTCCAGCTTTTGCGGCAGGAGATGGCGACTAAAGCCTATCTCGCCGGCCTGCGCCAGGAGTTCGCCTTGCTGCGCAAGGATGTGGAGATGCTCTCGGCGGGCGTCCTCAAGGACCTGGATACTCTGTCCAACGGCTTTCGCAAGGACCTGGACGGCCAGTCCAACAGCTTTCGCAAGGACGTGGAAACCCAGTCGAACATCTTCCACAAGGCCATGGAAACCCAGTCCAGCTGCTTTCACAAGGACCTGGAAATTCTTTCCACCACCATGACCGTACGGCTGGGCTCCATGCTGATGCTGGGCCTCGGCCTGCTGTTCGCAGCCCTCAAGCTGACCTGACGCCCGGTCGTTCAGGCCGATTTTCGCGCCTGCACCACCGGCTTCAGCAGCAGGGCAAGTTCGCGCAGCGACCGGTCGGTAGTGGCCCAGTCGATGCACCCGTCCGTCACGGACACCCCGTAGCGGAGCATCGACCGGTCTGCAGGGATCTCCTGGTTGCCCGCTTCCAGGTTGCTTTCCAGCATCAAACCGATGATCGAACGATTGCCGTTCGCCACCTGCTCGATCGCATCCCGCGCAACAAGCGGCTGCAGGGACGGGTCCTTGCTGGAATTACCGTGACTGCAGTCGATGACGATGCGCTCCGGCAGGCCGGCTTTGCGCAGGGCCTGCTCGCACAACGCGACGCTGACGGAATCATAGTTGGGGCGTCCGGCTCCGCCGCGCAGGACGACGTGGCCGTAGGCGTTCCCGCGGGTCTGCATGACGGCCGTGCGGCCGTCTTCATTGATGCCAAGGAAATGATGGGGCTGGCGCGCCGACTTCAGCGCGTTGATCGCCACGGTCAGTGAACCGTCCGTACCGTTCTTGAAGCCCACCGGCGTCGAGAGCCCGCTCGCCATCTCACGATGCGTCTGGGACTCCGTCGTGCGGGCGCCGATCGCATTCCAGGTGATCAGGTCGCCCAGGTACTGCGGCATGATCGGGTCCAGTGCCTCGGTGGCCGTCGGCAGGCCGAGCTTCGCCAGATCCAGCAACAGGCTGCGCGCCACGCTGATGCCCCGCTCGATGTGGAAGGAATCGTCCATGTCCGGATCGTTGATCAGCCCCTTCCAGCCCACCGTCGTCCGCGGCTTCTCGAAGTACACACGCATGACGAGGACCAGGGTGTCGCTCACACTGTCCGCCAGCACCTTCAGGCGTCTGGCATAGTCCAGGGCGGCGGCAACATCGTGTATGGAGCAGGGTCCGACGACCACGAAAAGACGCGGGTCCCGGGCGTCGATGATCTGCTGCAGGATGCGGCGGCTGCGCAGGATGAAGCCCTCCAGCGCGGGACTCAGGGGGTGGTCGGCCTTGACCTGCGAGGGCGGCAGCAAAATCGTGCGGGCCGTGACGTTGACGTTGTAGATCTGGCTGTCCATGGGCGACAAGCATAGTGGTCTGGCCACAGATCGGGCAACACGGGGATGGCCGCCCTGTAGAATAGGGGTCAGAAAAACTTAAAGCTCCGGAGGCCTCCCCCATGCCCAACGTGTCCACCATGCAGCCCTTTGCCCGCGGCGACATCTTTGCCGGGGCCACCCTCCTCAACCGGGCCGACGACGACCATGCCGGCGACGGCCGGATCTTTCAGTACGACAGCAACCTGAAAGAAAAGGGCGTGCTGTGGACCGAAGGCACGACCCACCTCATCGGCGGCCTGGCCTTCGCGCCTGATGGCACGCTGTGGGGCTTCGACAGCAATAGTTTCCGCGTGCTCCGCGTCAGCCCTCAGGGGAAGCAGCTGCCGCACATCAAGTTTGCCGACCGGGCCTTCTCCAATATCAACTTTGCGAAAGACGGGACGATTTACCTCGGTGAGCACCTCGTCGGTAACACTGTGCGCACCCGGCCCGGAACCACGCTCGGGACAACACTGCCGAAACTTCCCGGCACCGACCGGTTCGGCGACGGCCAGCTCTACCAGTTCACCCAGGACGGCAAGTTGCTCAGGGAATTTGCCACGCCGGTGCACGGCGGTATGCCGGGCTTCCTCGGGCTGACGGGCGCCGCGCTGCGCGCCGATGGCAAGTCGATCCTCTACCTCTCTGAACTGAGCGACAGCATCCGCTGCTGGGACCTGGTCAACAATCAGGCCTTGCCGAACCTGGTCACGTACGCACCCGACAGCGGCAACATGGCCATGACGGTGATGTACGCGCGGGACGGCAAGCTGCTGCACATCCGCGCCAACTTCAAGGCCGGATTCTTCCTGGAGCACCTGGACGAGAACGGCAAGGTGCTGCGCGAATACCCCCTGCCCGGCCCGGGCTGGGCTGCCTTCGGCCAGTCAACAGAGGCAGACGTCGTGCTGCTCGGCAATTTCTTCACGGGGACGGTGGCGAAGTTCAGTCTCGCCAGCGGCGAAATCCTGGCCAGGGCAGAAACCGGCGCGCTCCGCTCGCTCGCCGGTCTCGCGCAGTATCCGGGGTAGGAGCGGCTTCAGCCGCTCCTACCAGGGCAATACGGTCCCGTCGAAGGTCCAGTAGGTGCCGGTGTTCTGCATCGTCAGCTGATCCGTGATGCGGATCAGGTCGCTACCGGCCGTGGGCACGGGGCGGAGCATCTTCTTCGGCAGGCCCGCCATCATGTCAGTGTCCACCGGACCGGGGTCGATCAGGGCGACGGCAATGCCCTTGCTCTTCAGCTGATTCGCCAGGTTCTTCATCACCATGTTCAGCGCCGCCTTACTGGACCGGTAGATATACAGAGTCCCCGTCCTGGTGCTGCCAATGGAGCCCTGGCTGCTGGACACGTTGCTGATCTTCTTTTCGTAGCCGGCGTTCAGGTGCGGCAGGAAGGCTTCGGCCATTTTCAGCGGCCCGACGACGTTGGTACGGTGGACCGAGTCGAATAACTCCCATTGCATGTTCTTCGCGAATTGCTGGTTTGCGCCGCCGCCGGTGACCCCGGCGTTGTTGAAGAGGATGTCCACCGGCTGGCCCTCGTACTTTTTCGCCAGCGCATCGATGGCGGCGAGATCCATCACATCCAGAGTCTCGACCACCAGCTTCCCGCCGCTACCAGCCGCCAGGGCGTTGAGCTCCTTCGCCTCGGCGGGCTTCCGGGCCGTACCGATGACCTTCCAGCCCCGGGCGGCGTACTGACGGGCGAGCTCGAGACCGATGCCGCGGTTGGCACCCGTCACCAGCACAGTCGGCACGTAACCCTCGGGCCGGAGGGCCACGGGTGCAACCGGTGCCTCGGGAGCGGCGCTGTGGGCGGCGGCCTGGACGCTGGCCGTCCATCCAGAGGCCAGGGCCAGTGTGCACAACAAAGCGACAGCACGGCGACGGGTGGCAGTCATCGAAGGCTCCTTGGTTGTATGCAGCGTTCTGGCCAGATCGCGCCTGAAGGCACTCCTACGGGCGCTCCTACCAGGGCAAGCGTTGGCCGGTAGTGTCCACGAACTCGCCGGTGCGCGCGAGATCGAAGCGGTCTATTTCGCGGAGCATATCGGTCACCGCGTCCGCGACTGGTCGCAGCATGCGCTTCGGCAGCCCTTTCATGAAGTCTGTGTCCGTGGCGCCGGGTGTCACCAGGCCGATGATGATCCCGCGGCTCTTCAGCTGGAGAGCCAGGTTGGCCATCAGCATGTTCAGTGCAGACTTGCTGGACCGATACCAGTAGAGGCGCGGCGCATCGACACTGCCAATGGAACCCTGGCTGCTCGATACGGTAATCATTTTCTTCTGGCTACTGGCCTGCACATTCTTCAGGAACGCTTCGCACACCTTGATGGGTCCCACGGCGTTGACCGCCATGACCTCGTAGAAGGTGTTGTAGTTGAGCCTGGTGAACAACTGGTTCTCGCCACCGCCGCCGATGCCCGCGTTGTTCAAGAGTACGTCGATCGGCAGCTCCGCAAACTGACTGGCCAGCGCATCGATCCCCACGTGATCCAGCACGTCCAGGGTCTCGACCGTGAGCAGTGGAAACTTAGCTGAGAGCGCTTTAAGTTCTGGCGCCGCAGCCGGGCTGCGACACGTGGCGAGTACGCGCCAGCCCCGTTCGGCGTAGCGCTGCGCGAACTCGAGGCCGATGCCCCGGTTCGAGCCGGTGATGAGCACGGTGGCCGGGCCCGTGGCACCCGGCGCCTTCGCAGGTGCCGTGGGAGACTCGGCAGCCGACAGTCGCTCAACCAGCGGCCCGAGCGAGGCGAGCAGCGCCGCACCTCGCAGGAAGTCCCGGCGGCTACTGGAATCCTCCTGGTTCAGCCCCGCACCGCTTTCAGATCGGCCTTCTCGTCGTCCTTGGCCTCGGCGTACTTCTTGCCGTCCACCAGCGGAATCGCATCCAGCACCCAGCCCTTGGTCTGGCGGCGCGCGGGACTCGGAATGGCGTAGGCCACGCGACTGGCAGTACGTTCGACCTCATCGAGGTCGATCTTCCAGCCCCTGGATGCCCACTCCTTCTGCTTCGCCCGGTAGTCGAGGATCACCGAATCGGAAGGCACCATGAACTCCTTCGTGTTCTTGTCCGGAGTCATGGCCGGACGCAGGTTTTCGATGATCTTGATGTCCTGATTGGCAACGTACTGGTTGCGCTCGATGACGTAGGCATCCGTCTTTTCCTCGAGGGAGAAATTGCGGGCGCAGACCAGGTAGAGATGGGTGGTCTTGTCGTCGATCGGCCGCTCGTACAGATACTGGTGGATAAAGAAGTTCGGGCCCGGATGGATGTAGGTCCACACGTGGTTAGTCCCGTGGTAGCCGGTGCCGGCCTCCAGCTTGCCTTCGCCCGGACGGTACTTCTTGAGGTCACCCTGCAGCGGCGGCGCCTCGAACGTGTGCCAGAACCCCTTGCCCCAGACACCACCGTCCTCAATGCGCATGTCGCCGATGTTGTAGATATCTTCGCGCTCGCCACTGAAGCCGTGCGTGTCGTGCACGTACTCGTTGTGCGCAGGATCCACGCCGTTCTCGATGGAGCGCTCGTAGTACCCGTTGATCTGGAAGTGTTGCAGGGTGGTCCGCCAGCCCGGCTGCTCCCACTCCTTCACCGCAAGGATCGGCGGGCGCTCGCCCTCCCCCAGATCGCCCAGGAAGGCGAAGATCACACCGTAACGCTCGTCCACCGGGTACGCATCGATACGGGTGCGACCGGGAATGCTCGCGCTCGAGCCCAGGGAAGGAATCTTCTTACAGTTGCCTTCGCCGTCGAACTGCCAGCCGTGATAGGGGCACTGGATGCAATCACCCTTGATCTTGCCCCCGGCGAGGGAGCCGCCCCGGTGCGTGCAGGTGTTGGCGAGGCAATGCGCCGTGCCCTGGGTGTCCCGAAACATCACAAAATCCTGGCCGAGTGCCCGCACCTTCCGCGGGGTGTCGGTCAGTTCGGCCGAGGCGGCCATCGGGTACCAGAAATTGATATACATGGGCAGGATGCCAGTGTTGTAACTGACCGGAACTATAGGCTGACGCGCGGCAACCGCCAAGCGCCGGGCGAGTCTGATCAGCTGGTGGACTGAACTCCCGCAGCACGGGACCGCAGGCCCCTGATGACGGCTATGCAGGGCAACATAAGCAGTGCCGCCGCGAACAGCGGCGCGTCCCGGCTGAGGCCCGCCACGCCCAGCAGGGCGATCATGCCGGGGCCTAAGGCGCGACCCAGCCAGCTCGCTGTGTTAAAGGTCCCGAGCACCAGGCCCCGCTCCGAGTCCCCCGCCTGCTTAGACACCAGGCTGTTCATGGTCGTCATGTACAGCGCGCTGCCCAGGGTCGTGAAGGTGATGCCGAAGAGCATCACGCCCCACAACAGCGACTGAGTCATCACGAGCAGGCCGACGACGTAGGACGTCAGCCCGGCAATAAGGAGGCGCTTCTCGCCGAAGCGCTTCACCAGCGGCCCGACGAGCACTCCCTGGGCCGTCACTACCAGCACCGCCAGGTAGGTAAACGACAGCCCGATCTCCCGCGGGCCCCAGCCAAAACGGTCACCTGCCCAAAACGGGAAGTTGGTTTCGAAGGCGGCCATGGCCAGGTAGGCTAAGAACCCCACCGCGAGCAGCTGTCCCAGCACGGGCCGCTGCACCACCTGCCTGAACGCGCTGACACCACCGGTGGCGTCACCGTCCTGCCGGGCGACCGCGCGCTTGGCCGGTGGCAGGCTTTCCTTCAAAAAGAAAAACGCCCCGATGATCGCGAGGAGGCAGACCAACGCCGCAGCGAGGCCCGGCCACAGCAGCGTGGCCGAGGCCGCGTCCTTACCCCCAAGCAAACCACCGATAAGAGGGCCCACGATGAAGCCCGTCGAAAGTGCCGCGCCGACGGTGCCCAGCGTCTTGGCGCGCTGTTCCGGCGGGGAAATATCCGCCGCATAGGCCATGGCCACCGGAATGTTGCCGCCCATGAGGCCGGTGAGCAGGCGGCCAAACGACAGCACGTAGGCGTCCGGCGCGAAGGCGCAGATCAGGTGGCCGACCATGCCTCCGGCGATGCTGCCTATGAGCAGCGGCCGACGTCCAAAGCGATCACTGTAGCGGCCCCAGAACGGCGTCGCGATGAACTGCCCGATGGCATAGAGGCCAAGCACGATCGGCCCGGCCCAGTGCGGTACACCCAGGTTCTCGGCCACGAAGGGAAAACCGGGCAGGATCAGGCCGAAGCCCATGCCGGACAGGAGAATCGTGACGAGGAGAACCGGCATCCGTTACTTTCTGGCGAAGCGGGCACGGCCCGCGGTGCGTGCAGGGATGTCGGCGGTCGTGAGGAAGCGGAGCGCCCGGGGGTCCTGTTTCACGTAGGCATCGAGGAAAGCGAGGGTCAGGGCGGCGTCGATGGCGGCGCCACCCGGATCGTCGTCGCCGCCGCGGTCAGGGCGGCAAATCAGCCCCCCCAGGTAGTGATCGCCATTCTCCAGCACCACGCTGTACTTGTTGCCAGCCGGCGCCAGTGTGTACGGCGACATCCGCCACTCCCACGGGTGGATGGTGGGGCCTCCCGTGTTGCCCACGTCCTGCGTGCCGCCGGTGGCGATGAGCGGCAGCGTCAACCCGCTGAAGGCGTCCGGGGCCATCATCTCGTCCATCTGCCCCACGCCGCTCATGATCACGGCACCGCGAATCCGTTCGTCAAGGTACTGGCGCCGCGTGCCATCGGCGGCCCTGACCCACAGACCTGCCTTGGCCATGGCGATGACGGCACCAAAGGAGTGCCCCGCCACGGCGAGCCGGTCGGTAGCAAGGTCGCCCGGGATACCCGCCGCGGCCGCCACCTCGTCCAGGTGCCCGAAGATGTAGTTCAGGTCGGCGATGCGGGTCTCCACGAGTCCGCCCATCTGGTCGGGCCTTAAGGGTGGCTGGACGTTGGGGGAGTCGGGGTGGTCCGGCAGGACGACCACATAACCGTGGGCCACCCACTGATCCGTGATCGCGGCATAGAGCTGGGGGTAGCAGAAAGCCCCGTGGGAGAACACCACCACCGGAAAGCGACCGGTTGCTTCCGGGTAGGCGACCCGCAGGCGGATATCCCGCGGCTGGGCCGGGTCGCGGACTATCAGGTTGTCCGCGTGCCCAACTGCGTACGACCCGGACCCCGCGCCGTAGAGGCCGGCGCCCGCGCAGGCCGCGAGCAATGGCAGGCACAGGAGCAGCAGCACGATACGTCCGCTTCGGAACAGCAACACTGGGTCTCCGGGAGGAATGCTGCCGCGATGCTAACCCATGGCCACGCCGTGGCACTGGCAGAAGTCAAGATGCGACCCCGGCGTGGATGCGCTACTGTCTCTCCACCCCGCCATCGCCCGCCACGGAGATCCGTTCATGGCCCGCAAGCACAACGAGTCGCGATTTGATCCGCAGGGCACGCGCCTGCCCATCAAGCTGGACACCACGACGAACGGCGAATTCGCACCGCGCCCACTGGAACGCCACAGCGTCCTCGCCAATCAGCTGGCCAGCGAACAGGTCGGGATCAACGCCCGGCGGCTGGGCTTGAGCCGCCGCAACTTTGTCACCACAACCGCCGGGGCCGCGACCACGCTCCTGGCCTTCAACGAGGCGCACGCGGCGCTCGGCCGCACGGGCAGCTTCTACGAAATTCCGCAACTCGCGGCCCTGGACGTGGCGGCGGCAGACGCGTCGCTCGCGAAGCGCGAGTTCATTTTCGATATCCAGGGCCACCACGTAAACGCGCTCGAGCACTGGAAGGCGCCGGACATGCTCACAGCCACCGGCCTCAAGTTCATGCCGCAGTCCAGGTGCGCTTACCTGGACCCCAGATCGGAGTACGGGCATCTCAAGTGCTTCACCAGTCAGGCATTCGTGAAGGAGATGTTCTTAGACAGCGACACGGATATGGCGGTGCTCACCTTTACCCCGACATCC
This sequence comes from Gammaproteobacteria bacterium, assembly GCA_031395645.1. Classification (GTDB taxonomy): domain Bacteria; phylum Pseudomonadota; class Gammaproteobacteria; order Steroidobacterales; genus SHZI01. Next base: position 46,285 of record JANNJM010000040.1, read on the forward strand.
TTCGAGGACATGCCCCTGACGCAGGACGAGGCGGAAGCGACCAGGGAAATGGTGGCGGCGCTTGACGGCAGCCGCCGGCTGCTCGTGCACGGCCGCGTCGTGCCGAATCTCCCCGGCGATATCGCGCGAATGCCGGAGCTTGCCGAAAAGTGGCAGGTTGCGGCCTGGAAAACTTATACGCAGGCCGACCCCGCCGGCGAGACGGGCTGGTGGCTGGACGACGAGGAGCATGGCGGCCGGCTCATCGAGATGGCCCGCAAGACCGGCGTTAAGACGATCTGCATCCACAAGGGCGTGCCACTGCCGACGCCATTCATGACCGGCAAGAACCGCCAGTTCGGCGGCTGCGGCGACGTGGGCAAGGCCGCGCGCCAGAACCCCGACATCAACTTCATCATCTATCACTCCGGCTACGACCTGAAAAACCGCGGGCTGGAATTCGTTCCCGGCAAGCACGAGATCGGCATCGACTCGCTCGTCCAGTCACTGCTGGACAACGGCGTCAAGCCGAACAGCAACGTGTACGCCGAACTCGGCACCACCTGGCGCTACCTGATGAAGGACCCCAACGAGGCAGCCCATGCGCTGGGCAAGCTATGCAGGTACGTGGGTGAGAATAACGTCGTGTGGGGCACCGACTCCATCTGGTACGGCTCCCCACAAGACCAGATCCTGGCCTTCAGGACCTTCCAGATCAGCGCGGAGTATCAGGAAAAGTTCGGCTACCCGGCCATCACTGCGGAACTGCGCGCGAAAATCTTCGGCCTGAACGCGCTCAAGCCTTACGGGCTCGACACGACGGACATCCGCAAGAGTTTCCTCGCAGACACCATGCAGAAGGAAAAGGCGCGAAATGCGGAGCAGCCGGACCCGACCTTTACGACCTATGGGCCGCGGACGCGACGGGAATTCTTCGCGCTCTTGAAGGCCGGCGGCTGAGGACTCGCGCCTGAAGGCGCTCCTACACTCGGAGGCCGCCGGCGGTGTCGTGCTGCTGGTCGCGGCCGGGCTGGCCCTTGCCTGGGCAAACTCGCCCTGGACGGCCAGCTACTACGCGCTGTGGCACCTCGGTACGCAAATTCCCGGTACGGCATCGCGGCTGGATCTGCATTTTCTGATCAACGACGGCCTGATGACCCTGTTTTTCTTCGTCGTCGGCCTGGAAGTCCGGCGGGAACTGCACGACGGGACGCTGGCAGATCGTCGGCAGGCCGCTTTGCCGCTGATCGCGGCGCTTGGCGGCGTGCTGCTGCCGGCGGCGATTTACCTCATCTGGAACCGTGATCCGGCCGCGGTACCGGGCTGGGCGGTACCCACGGCCACCGACATCGCCTTTGCCGTTGGCGTGCTGGCCCTGCTCGGCAAGCGCGTGGCGCCAGGATTGCGCATCCTGCTGCTGGCGCTCGCGATCATCGACGATATCTCAGCCATCCTGATCATTGCTTTCGCCTACTCGGACGGCATCGCGCTGACTGGCCTCGGCTTAAGCGTCGTTGGGATAGCCGCGATACCCGGCCTGCAGCGCCTCGGGGTCTGGCGGCCGCTGGCTTACGTGATCCCGGCCACCGTGATCTGGCTCGGCCTGCTGCAGGCGGGCATTCACCCGGCGGTGAGCGGCGTGATTGTGGGATTGCTGACGCCCGCTGTGCCGAACCGCGCTCCCAGCGCCACCGATGACCCGCGGGCGCCGACCGTCTGGCTGCAGGAACGGCTGCACGGCTGGAGCACCTTGCTCGTCATGCCATTGTTTGCCCTGGCGAACGCGGGCGTCCGCATCGATGGCAATCCGCTCGCTACGGAGCTTGCTCAGGGTGTATTCGCCGGCGTGGTGCTCGGTCTCGTGCTGGGCAAGCCCGTCGGCATCCTGGCGGCCAGCTGGGTGGCAGAGCGTCTCGGTCTGATCAAACTCCCTGACGGCGTAACCTGGCCCGGCTTCGCCGTGATCGGGTGCCTCGCCGGCATCGGCTTCACGATGTCGATCTTCATCGGCAATCTGGGTTTTGCAGCGGGCGCGCTGCTCGACGCCGTTAAACTCGGCGTGCTCGCGGCATCGGCGGTGGCGGCGGGGCTGGGGCTACTGCTGGGGACGCTTTTGCTCAGGCCAGCGGGTCGCGCCTGAAGGCGCTCCTGCGGAAACTCCGGGGTGGCGGCTATCAAAACTGCCACGACACGCCAAGCGATGGGAGTAGCGGCAGGCTTTGGGTCCGATCGAGGACGAAGACGTCGGTGTCGCCAACGTCGATGTCGTACTCAACACAGCAATCGTTCCTGCGATTGAGTGCGTTCGAGAGCTCCAGGAACACCGAGACCAGGCCCACACGGGTCTGGAAGCGGCGGGCCGCGCGCAGGTCGAGTGTGGCGTAGTTGCCAAGCCGTTCCCCATTGCGGGGGCCCGTCGTTACAAGGTTTTCCGGGCCATCGTCTTCAATGGCGGCCAGCGTCGTCGGCCAGCCGTTGCGGTAGGTGGCCGCGGCACTGAGATCCCAGCGCTCCGAACTCCACAGCAAGCCAGCGCTGAACGCATTGCTCTGGTCCCAGGTACGGCGAAACTCGACGCCGGCAATTTCATCCCGCACGTCCGACCAGGTGTAGCTTGCCCACCAGTCCAGGCGAGCCGCATCGCGCGACCGGATGGAAACCTCGATGCCCCGGGCAGTCGCGCCGTCGGCCGCAACGCGGATACGATCGGGCTTCAGTTCCGGCAGCAGCGCGAAGGAATTCAACAGGTTCTCGTAGCGATCGCGGGGATTGCGGTAGTTCTTCGTGTAGGCCTCCAGGCGGCCGGCCACGGCCGGGCCGAGCGCCTGCTCGATACCCAGCACGAGCTGATCGGCGCGTTCCGGCTTCGCGAAGGTCGTCTCACCGTCGCTGACGGCAAGTTCATCGATCCCCTGGGACTGCCAGTACCGCCCCCAGCTGGCCCGCAACCGGGTCTCCTCGGTCAGCTGATACAGCAGGCTCACTCTGGGGCTCAGCTCACCGGCGCTGCCGACCAGCGTGGAGCGGTCCCAGCGCATCCCCAGTTCGGTGGTCCAGTCGCCCGACAGGGCCACCCGCGCATTCAGGTGAGCAGAGTAGTACTCGCCCTCCGGCGCCACGGAGATGGTCCGCGACCTGAACTCCTCGGTCGGCGCGCCCGGTGTGTCGAACAACACGTCGAATGCCACCTCGTCCGTGTAGTCGTAACGGCCATGGGAGTGGCGGAACTCGCCTCCGAAATCGAGGCGATGCCCGCCCTGGACGGCAAGCGACCATTGCGTGGAGAGCCCGACGATCCCGGCCGAGCGGCGGTCGTTGAGATTGCCGGAGGAAAGGCCTGGCTGGTCGGCGGTGCCAGCGCGACGCACCGTGAGATCCGCGTAGGAGAACAGGGTGAAGCCCTCTAGAACTTCTGTCGGCCTGGCGTCCGCCCGCAGCCAGAGGTAACTGTCGTGGTAGGTGGCAGTCGCCTCCTCTTCGCGGTCAGTGTCGAACACGCGGATATTGTCGTCAAAGATCAGCGCATTGGCCGACAGCCTGAACTGTTCCGTGAACGCCCACGACACCTTCCCGTGCAGATCCGAGTAGCGGGGTTCGCCCACTTTCTGGCCGGCGAGGTCGAGTACGAGGTCGAGGTTTCCGCGCCGGGCGGAGACGAGCCAGGTGCCCTGCCCCTCGTTCCAGCCGTCCGAGATCAGGCCGGAGACGTTGAACAGGCTGATGGCGAGGGCGCGGTAAGCGGTGCCCGGTGGCTCGAAGGCCTCGATGTCGATGACGCCGCTGAGTCGATCACCGTAGGTCGCGGGAAAGGCGCCGGTGTAGACCTCGAGCCCCTCGATCACCGCCGGATCAATTGAACTGAAGATCGACTGGAAGTCTTTCAGGTGGAATGGATTAAACAGGCGCAGATCGTCGAAGGTCACCAGCGTCTCATCCGTCGCGCCGCCCCGGACGTTGGTCTTGGCCGAAAGGCCATTGATGGCGGTACCCGGCAGCCGGCCGATGGCACGTAACGGGTCGTCGCCAAGATCCGGCAACCGCTCCAGATCCGTGTTGGCCAGGGTGGCGACCGGCAGGACGGGTTCGCGCTGCAGCTCGTAGCGACTGGTGGTGACGAAGAGTTCGGGAAGCACCGTGAGGCTGGCGGGAACTGTGCTGCTGGCTGCGGCCGCGCTAGCTGCAGACGCAGACCTGACGACCAGAATACTGCCGTAGGGACCCGCCCGGACGCTTAGACCATAGGGCTGCAGCGCCTCACCGAGACGAACGACGGGCGTCGTACCAGCCGGTTCATCCCGGACCGGCATGCCGGATCGGACCAGCCCCGAACTATAGAGCACGGGCAGTCCGTCCCGTCGCAGGCCCTCAATGACGGCCTCGAGCTCCCTGCCCTGCCAGCTGTCAGCAAAGGCAGCCGATACAGCTACTAGCAATGCGAGCGCCGATGCGGTCCGGAGCAACATCAGGACGGGCCGGCGCTCAGCGGATATCGTCACCCTGGCCCCGGCCCTTCACCAATAGCGAACCGTCCGGGAGTATCTCCAATTCCAGATCGGTTGTCGCCAGTACGGTCTGCACCGCCGGCAATGGCGCGAGATTGCGGATACTGCCGTGGAGAATAGTGGATCGGGTGAGAGCTCTGACTGCCACGGAATCGTAACGAACGGTTCGCCCGGTTTCCCGCATCAACCACTCCAGCAGTTCGTTGAGCGGCATATCCTCGATATCGGGCGCGCGGGCCACCAGTTGAACCCACTCCCAGGAACCGTCATTCGCGGCAATAGCAGCGCGTTGCACGGCACCGGTCGGGGAAATGAGGAACTGCTCGCCGGCAACCCCCCGGTACTCCGCGGTGCCAAGCTGCATCAGGACCGCGCCCTCCCGGATCCTGACCCGCTGGGTCCGCTCCCGGTACCGCACCTCGAACTGCGTCCCCACATCACGCGTTACACCAACCGGGGTGACGATCTCGATCGTTTCTGCGGCCGCGCCGGAGTCCACATAAACGGTGCCGGCTAGTATCTCGACACGACTCGGGGCCGTAAGGCGCACCTCCGTCAGTTCATCGAGCCGCAACGACGCACCCTGCACCAGGATGAGACCCACACGACCACCCCGTCCGGTCCGCACCTGGCTGCCGGCCAGCAGCTTGCGGTCGCGCGCGAGCGGCGCCCATGCGGCCCCCTCGTCACCACGGAAGGTCGCTTCGCCAATGAACTGGTCGCTCAGCGCGACGGGCATGGTCGGTCCGGTCTGCAGGGTCGCAAACCCGATGCCGACGGCGGCGAGCACGGTGGCCGCGGCGGCCATCCGCCACAGTGTCCGTTGCTGGCGCGACCGAAGCTTTATCTGCAGTGTGGCACTGGCTGCGGCGAACACACGGTCCCGGATCTCCGGCGGGGCCTGCTCGCGGCGACCGGCAGCACGCACGATCCTTCCGAGCAGATCCAGGTCCTGACGCGGATCCATACTCATCTCACTTCTCCCGCCCGGCGGGCGACGTCGTACCCGGCATGCCATCGGTGCCACCGAGCGCCAGCAGGGCTTCGCGAAAGGCCTGTCGCGCCCGTCCGAGCAGTGATTCCGCCGCTTTGACGCTCAGGGTGAGCCGGCTCGCAATTTCTGCGACCGGCAGTTCGTCGACGTATTTCCATTCGAGCACATCTCCATAGCGCTCCGGGAGGTGATCCAGGGTGGCCTGCACGAGCCGCGTGACGTCGCGCCTCATCAGGTCCGCTTCGCCGCGTTCGCCATCCGGATCAGTCAACGCGGCAAGGACCGCCTGGATCTCCGGACTGTCCTCGATGGAGACCATCCGGCGCTTCTCCTGACTTTGGCGCCTGAAGAAATCCATCACCAGGTTGTTGCAGATCTGGCAGAACCACGTGTAGAGCGCCGCCTCTCCGCGGTAGCTGTCGAGCCCCTCAATTGCACGGCAGAAGGTCTGTTGCACCACCTCGCCCGCCGCATCGGCATCCCCATTGAGGCGGGACAGCGCAAAACGGTACAGGCGCGGGAAGTACTGGTCGAACAGCTGGCGAAAAGCGGCCTGGTCGCCCCGGAGGACCTTCCGGGCAGTCGCCAGATCAAGGTGTTGCATCACCGGGGTCACGTCGGGGCGTCCTCTGCTCGATACCGGTTAGACGGGCTGGAGCGGAAAATCCTTCGCGGTTGAACTTTAAGGATGCTAGGCCCGAAGGATTGGGCGGCCAGCCGCGTCGAAGTGGTAACAGGCCAATAAACCGGCCTGCAAACCGCGGAACAACCCAAGGGAGAAACCAGCCATGAAGACCTTAGTTGTCAGTGTGGGACTGACGCTTGCAGTGCTCAGCCAGCACGCCGATGCGACCAGCAAGCCAAAGAAGGAACGTGCCTGCAGCAGTACCGCCGCGGTAGCCTACACCGCGTGTGTCTACGAGGTCCTGGACGACTTCTGGCTCGCGACGGGCAAGTGCAGGAACTTCGCAGATGCCAGCGACCGTGCGGAATGCGTCGCGGATCTGAAGAGCTTTCCGCGGGACGGCCGGGAGGAGTGCTCGGACCAGAAGGAGGCCCGCCTTGACCTGTGCGAGGACCTGGGCGAAGCCCCTTATGACCCGCCGTTCGAGCCGTCTCTCTTCGTCAATCCAGCCGACATTGGCGGTAGTGTGGCGCCCAATCCTTACCTGCCGATCATTGCCGGCCGAACGCTCGTCTACCAGGGCGGTGACGAGACCGTCACGGTAAAGTTCACGGGCGACATTAAGCTGATCAGCGGCGTGCCCTGCGCCGTGGTCAGCGACATCGTCGAGGTGGACGGGCAAGTGGTCGAGAACACCATCGACTGGTTCGCCCAGGACCTGCAAGGCAACGTCTGGTATTGCGGCGAAGCCGTGCAGGACTTCGAGGACGGTGAGCTCGTGAGTCTGGACGGATCATTCAAGGCAGGCGTGGATGGTGCGAAGCCCGGCATCCTGATGAAGGCGGCGCCGATGATCGAAGACACCTACCGCCTGGAGTTCGACCTGGGTAACGCCGAGGACACGGCCGAAGTGCTGAGCCTGACCGGCAGGGCGACCACGCCCGCCTTCTCCTGCGCAGGCACGTGCCTGATTACGGAGGACACCTCACCCCTGTCACCCGACGCCCTGGAGAACAAGTACTACGCGCCGGGTGTGGGCATGATCCTGGAGGTCAAGCCGAACACCGGCGAGCGCCTGGAGCTGATCCGGATTATCGACTGAGCAACACAGCAACCGCAGGAGCACGGCGACTGTAGGAGCGCCTTCAGGCGCGACCGAAAATAGCAACGGCGGGCAGCAATGCCCGCCGTTTTTTCGCGCCAGCCGGTCGCGTCTGAAGGCGCTCCTACTTCTTCTTGCGGGCCCGCCTCGCGGTCCCGACCTGGCTCTTGCTCACGCTGCCACCCACCGGTTCGCCATGGAGCATGCGTACCTGGGGATCGTTGTGATAATCCGGATTCTCGAAGTCCGGCGGACCGTGCGGGTGGTTGTGCCCATCGGAGGCCGTCCACTGGTAGAGCTGCGGACGCTTGCGGTAGAGGTTTGCGGCCGCACGCAGCTTGTTCTCGTCCGGGTTGGTCCACGGGTTAAAGTGGAAGTAGTTGAACAGGATCGAGTCCGTCCGGCCGAAGGCGATGGTGCCGTACTTGCAGCGGAATGAGCCGTGGTTGATGTACGGCGGCCGCCAGAAGTAGCCACCGGTCGGCAGCTCTCCGAACTGCATCATCCAGGACGTACCCCAGATGTGGTACGACTCCTCGGCGCTGTCGTGGTAGGAGATGTTGTCCTGGGCGAACCGCGGCGTCATGCAATAGAGAAAGCTCAGTGCCTCGGTCAAGGGATCGTAGTGCAGCAGCTTGATCAGGCAGCCCGTCGCTACAGACGGCGACACGATGCTGCCGCCGCCCCAGGGCCGATCCTCGTAACTGTTGACCGACGAGAAGGCGTCCGTGAGGGCGAGCTGGTGGTTTTTATCCGACTCCACGTAGCTTGGCTCGCTGTCGTTGAACATCACCAGGGCTTCCGCGCCCTGCGGAACCTCAATGACGCCCACGGCCATGCCTGCGGGTATAAAGGCGTAGTGCCCTTCCGTCCAGGTCTGCTTGCCGACCTTGATCTTGCCGTTCAGGACGAAGATCTCCATGTCGGAGTAGCTCAAACCCGGCTTGCGCTTGAAGCCGCCGTCGAAGCGCACCTTGAGGGTGCAGGCACCGGTGTCGGTGTCGAGTGACAGCACTTTGTAGTTGCTGCCCCTGAAGCCAGAAACGCCAAACTTCTTGAACGGATGGTCAAGTTCGACGTACGGCTCAATATGCGGTCGTGCCACGAAACTACTCCTAACTGATTGCCCGGGTCCTAGAAGACGACCTGGTGCTTGCCCTTGGGCTTCTTGGCGATTTCGCCAGGCTTGATCACCCGCTTGGTGTCGCCCGAAACGTTGAAGCCCCTCGTCTGAATGATCTGCAGGAACTGCTCCACCCACTTTTCGCGCTGGGGGCCGAGTTCATCCTGCTCCTTGACGATCGCAGCGTAGCGCTTCTTCTGCTCTGCGATGTTTTCCCTGAACCAGGCGTCGGCCTCCTTCGACCGGGCCGGCTTGGCGTCCTGTACTCGTTTGGCCATGTGGCTTTCCTTACTTCGAATTCTTGCGGTACCAGTCGTTCACCTCATCGCCGGTCGTCATCCACACGTCTTTGTGGCTGGCGATGTGGGCAAAGGCCCGCTTGAGGTGCTTGAACTTGTTGGGCTGCCCGACCCAGAAGGTGTGCAGGCAGATCGGCATGCACCGCGCGTTGTCTGCGCCCTCGTCGTAGAGCACGTCGAACTGGTCGACGATCATGTCGCCGAAAGCCTCCGAGCTCACGCCCGCGTTAGCGAAGGCCGGGATGTCGTTCAGCTCCACGGTGTAGGGTACAGAGTTGAGGCTGCCCTTTTTCACATTAAAGGGGAACGGGTGATCGTCAGCGGTGTAGTCGCACAGGTACTCCACACCCATCTCCGCAAGTATGTTGGGCGTGTTGTTGGTGTGGGTGAGAAAAGGTGACAGCCAGCCCTTGGTCTTGCGGCCGATGGCCTTCTCCATGGACTTCAGTACACCACCGATAATCTCGCGTTCCTTCTTCTCATCGATACCGGAAAGAAAGTTCGCAGGGGCGTTATTGATGCCATGACCGATGAAGGCCCACTTGCGCTTGTTCGTCTCGTCGATGATGCGCGGGTACTCGCGGATGATCTCGGAGTTCAGGCAGACCGTCCCGCGCATGCCGAGCTTGTCCATCAACTCGATCATCCTCCAGAGCCCAACCCGGTTGCCGTAGTCGCGCCAGCCGTAGTTCAGAGGATCCGGATTGAACTGCTGCGTCCCGGGAATGATGGCTGTACCCGGAACGTTATGGGGGAAGTGCTCGATATTGATGTACGGAATGACCGCCACCCGGGCACCCTTGGGGAGCCTCCACTTCGGCCGGTCGATGATGGGGACGTAGTCGTAGTGAGGACTCTGGGTAAGCTTGCTGCGATCCACTTTCGGAGCCGCCTTTTCTGACTTTTTGGCCATGGGTTCGTTCCCCTGATTGTCGTGGTTCTTAAAAATTTCCGGTCGCGCCTGAAGGCGCTCCTACAGGCCCTTGATGTACTGCATGGCTTCCGCCTTGCTGATGACATCGCCGTACTTTGCGTTGATATCGAAAAGGTTGGCCTCGTGGGGTCCGTCGTGGCGATCGCCCACGCACTCCCGGATGACGATGGGCCGGAAGCCATTTTGCACGGCATCAACCGCCGAGGCCCGGATGCAGCCGGACGTGGTGCAGCCGGTGATCAGCACGGTATCCGCACCCATGGCGGTCAGCGTGGCCGCGAGCGACGTGCCAAAGAAGCAGCTCGCGTAGTTCTTCACGATCACGAGTTCGCCCTTCTTCGGCTCCACACCTTTGCAGAACTGGGCGTACTTGTTGCCCGGCACCAGGCTCTTCAGAACCGGGGCTTTCTTGATCCAGACGCCGCCGTCGGCAAAGTCGGACGGGTTGTAGAGGACTCGCGTGTGAATGATGGGCATCTTCTTAGCCCGCGCCGCTCTCAACAGTGCCGGCATCTCGCTCACAGCTGTCACGACACCTGGCGCGAACAGCGGGGCGCCCTTCAGCGTGTAGCCCTGGAGCAGGTCGATGACCAGGAGAGCGGTCTTCTTGCCGAAGCCGAGCCGGTTATCCCATACGCCAGCGTAGTTCCTGGCGGCAGTTGCCTCAGCCATCCCGTCGTCCCCCTGAAAAGTTAGCCATAGTTCCACTGAACCGTGCTACCCGCAAGCCTGGAAAAGCTGCGGGCCGGATCTACTGCTCAGCCGCGACCTTCCGGTCAGCGGACGCCTGCCGGGTGGCGTCTACCAGCGGCACGGCATCCAGCACCCAGCCCTTGTGGTTGCGCCGTTCCGGCCCCGGAATGGCGTAGGCCACCCGCTGCCGGGTCCGGTCGAGTTCCGCCATGTCGATACGCCAGCCACGCTGCTCCCACTCCTTGAGCTTGCGCCGGTAGCGCAGGATGGGCTCGTCCGCCGGCAGCATGAATTCCCTGGTATTGGTCTGTGGCGTGAGTGCGGGTTGCAGCGCCGACAGCACGGTGATGTCCTGGGCGGCGATCATCCAGTTCATCTCGTTCACCTTCTTGTCCATCTCGGCATCCAGGAACGTGGAGCGCATGTTCATAAAGAAGATGTTGGTGGTGTGCTCATCAATGGGCGCTTCCCACATGTACTGGTGCATCTTCTTGTCGACGGCGAACCTGATGTAGGTCCAGACGCCATTCGGCCCGATGACGCCGGTGCCCGCTTCCCGCGAGTCCGAAGCCTGCTTCATCCTGGCAAAATCGCCGTCTTTCGACGCTGGGGACTTGAATCTGGTGAAGAAGCCAACGCCCCACTCGGGGTCGCCGACCCAGCGCAGGTCGTTAACCTTGTACCCGGAGTCCTCGCCCGAGAAGCCGTGGGTGGGATGCACAAACTCGTTGTGGGCCGGATCGAGCCCATTCTCCACCGAGCGCTCGTAGCTGTAGGGAATCTGGAAGTTCATCCACGTGGGCCGCCAGCCCTCGTGATCGAATTCTGGCACCTCCAGCATCGGTGGCCGCTCCGCCTCCGGCAGGTCGCCTAAGAAGGCAAACACGATCCCGTACTTCTCGACGACGGGATAGGCATCCACCCGCGTGCGGGCCGGGATCCGCGCATCGGCGCCCAGTGACGGAATCTTGTGGCACTGGCCGGAGCCGTCGAATTGCCAGCCGTGGTAGGGGCACTGCAATTGGTCACCTTTGATCTTGCCCCCCGCGAGCGAACCGCCGCGGTGCGGACAGACGTTCGACAGGACCCGGGCGCTGCCCTGACTGTCACGGAACACCGCGAAATCCAAACTCAGGATCCTGACGATCTTTGGCAAGTCAGTCAGATCTTTCCCGAGGATGACGGGATACCAGAAGTTGATGTACATGGCGGGCCCTTCAGTTAACGAAATACTCGCACAGGCGGGCCGACTACGGCAGTACCCGAAGGATCGGTTCGCGGTGCGGCCGCAGATGGCTGGGAACCGGACAGCCGCGGCCGGCGAAGAACACAATTGAAGCGTAGGATTCCACCACTGATCAGGAGCATCCCTATGAACGCCCAGACCGCCACCCACACCACCACCGAGGCCGCCACCCAGGCCGCACCCGCCGTCCCTGGCAAACCCGTCGTTGCCGAAGTGCCGCCCCACGCCCCGAAGGCCGCCAGCGGCCTCGACCAGTACAAGACCCTGAGCGGCTACGAAGGCCGCGAGGCCGAGCTCGGCCTGTCCATGTCGATTCTGCTGAAGATGCTGGGCCATCACACGGGCTATGCCCACGAGATGAACGATCCGCTCGTCAAGGCCCACCTGACGGCCATCCAGTTCGCCAAGAACAACGGCGCGCTTGACCAGTACGTCGCTTACGACATCAAGAACATGGAACCGATCAACCTGCGGATGAAGCAGATCATCGAGAAGACCGGCATGCAGGAGATCGCGCTGGTGGCGCTCTTCGACCGGACGGCCTGCCACTACGCGCTGGCCCTTACGACCAAAGGCGACGGCCGCAGCCGCACCTGGAAGGATCCCTTCGGCTGGGTCCTGGGGCACTGCCGGAAGATCGGCCAATTCGACCTGACGCCACGGGAAATTCACGAAACCTGGACCACGCCCCGGCTCGCAGGCTACGGCAACACGATGGGCGTCAAGCTCCGGGTGTCACCCTGGCAGGACGACGGCATGATCACCTGCGAGCTGGTGGACTGAGGTAGGAGCGCCTTCAGGCGCTCCTACGATCATTCTTAGCGGGAGGCGCCTCACCCGCTGCCCGGTTGCCGCGAAAATGGCATTGGCAAGGGCGGGAGCAATGCCAGGCACGCCGGGCTCCCCCACGCCACCGGGGCGACCACCCTGGGGCAGGAGTTGGACGACGATCTCAGGCACGTCTGCCAGCTTGAGCCACGGATAGTCATGGAAATTCCCCTGCTCCACGGCGCCGTTGCGGACGGTGATGCGCCCGTGCAGGGCCGCATTCAAGGCGTCCTGGATCCCGCCGGTAATCTGCGCCTCCACGGCATCCGGGTGAATCACGGTGCGGCAGTCCACCACGCAGGCCACGCGCTCGACCCGCAGCGCGCCGTCATCCGCCACGCTGACTTCGACAACCTGGCCCACGAGGCTGTCGTGACTCTCATAGAAGGCCACGCCACGACCAAAACGCCGGCCGGGGACGCCAGGTAGCGGCTCGCCCCAGCGGCCGAGGCGGGCCGCCGCGCGCAGCACGGCCTGCTCGGCCGACAGGCCCTCGAGGTGGCGCAGGCGAAATTGCACCGGATCCACACCCGCACTCGCTGCCAGTTCGTCCATGAAGCTCTCGAGCAGGAATGGATTGATCGAATTCGACACGCCGCGCCAGAAACCGGTCGGAATGCCATCGTCCCGGGGCACGTAGGCCATGCGGGCGAGTGGCAGCGCATAGCGCGGGCTGAAAGCGCCGCCAAGCGCACTCTTGTCTTTGGCAGCATCACCACCGCGGGCGGAGGGCGTCCTCCTGAAGTTGCTCGCCACGACCGACTCCGAGACTAGCGTGTAGTCGAGCGCGGCGATGCGGCCGTCAGTGCCAACGACTCCACGCACGCGGCCGGTGGCGGCAGGCCGGTACATGTCGTGGCGCAGGTCTTCCTCCCGCGACCAGGTGAGCTTCACCGCCCGGCCGGGAACAGCCATCGCGGCGTGGACGGCCTCGATCACGAAGTCCATCTCGGCCCGCCTGCCGAAGCCGCCACCCATGAGCGTGGAGCGGATCTCCACCTGTTCCGGGGCTATGCCGGCGACCCTGGCGGCTTCGTCGCGGGCGATGCTTGGCGCCTGGGTAGGTGCCCACACGGTGAGGCGCCCGGCCTCGAACCGTGCCGTGCAGTTCATCGGCTCCATGCAGACATGGGCGAGAAACGGCAGCTCGTAGACGGCGGTGAGCGGGGAGGAACCGAGCGCGGCTGCTAGGCCCTCGTCATTGCGGAAGATCGACGCATCCGGCGAGTCCAGTGCCTCCCGGTACGACTTCTGCAACGAGTCGGAGTCCGGCTGGACGGAATCTCCGGCCAGCGGCTCGATCAGCAACGCCGCAGCCCCACGCTGCGCACTCCACGTGTCCCCGGCCAGGACAGCCACCGCCCGTTCACCAAGAGCAACCACTTGTTTGACACCCGGTACGGCGGCCGCCGCGCGAACGTCGAGCCGGCCAATACGGCCCCCGACGTGGGGTGAGTGCCGGACCGCACCGAACAACATCCCGGGCAGTACCGTGTCGATCGCGAAGCGCGCGGTGCCGGCAACCTTGGCGGGCACGTCGAGGCGTGGCAGCGAACGGCCGAGCAGGCGGAAGTCCGCTGGTGCTTTCAGTGCGGGCTGCCCCGTGGGTCGCTGGCGGGCCGCATCTCGAGCCAGCTCGCCGTAGTTCAGCATCTTGCCGGTTACCGGATCCGTGACAACGCTCGCTGCCGTCAGCAACCGCGCCGCCGGCACGGACCAGCGCGCAGCAGCGGCCGCGACGAGCAGGCCGCGGGCCTCCGCGCCGGCCTGGCGGAGCGTGTCCCAGGCATCGATGGTGCTGGAACTGCTGATGGTCAGGGTCATGCCGAGCTGATGAAAGACCTCCCGGATCAGGCCGGTGCCGACGGAAGCCCAGTACCGACCGTCCGTGGGACCCAACGGCTGACCGCGCAGCAGGATGCCAAAATTGAAATAGTCCTTGTCCACCGGCGTGAACTCGTAGCTCACCTGGCGCCAGTCGGCATCAAGCTCTTCCGCGAGCAGCATGGGCAGGGAGGTGGTGACACCCTGCCCCATCTCGGCCCGATGGACCCCGCAGACGATACGGCCATCTTCAGCGATCTTCAGCCAGGCATTCAGCGTCGCACGGCCGGGAGTGGAGGCGCCAAACTTCGCCGCCGCGTTGCCGTCATCCAGCCGCTGGCGGGCGTAGATGAGACCAAGCCCGCCGCCAACGGCGAGTCCGGACCAGATTCCAGTACGGATCAGTTGCCGGCGCGTAAGGGCCATGGCCAGCGTCCTTCAAAGGAGTCGTGAGTATACTTAAGAGCCATGCACCTGATTCTGCTCTGCGGCCTGGCATTCGTCGGCGCTCTGGCCGGCTGCACGCGGCCGCTGCCGGATGCTGACGTCATCGTCATCGGCAGTGGCATCGCGGGCTTGTCGGCGGCACTGGAAGCCGGCGCCGCCGGGCGGAGCGTCCTCGTTGTCGACGCCAACTCCGTGGGCGGTGGCCACGCGGTCAAGGCCGGTGGCTTTGCGCTCGTTGGCACACCCCTGCAGGCACAAAAGGGCTACAACGACACTCCGGAGATCGCAGAAAGGGACCTGCTGGCCTGGGGCGAGGACGCAGACCCTGCGTGGGTGCGTCGCTACGTGCAGGGCTCCCGGACGGAAGTCCACGACTGGCTCACAGGCTTCGGCGTCCGCTGGGGCTTCATCCTCGACACGCCGGAACACTCGGTGCCCCGTTTCCATTTTGCGAACGGGTCGGCTCTGAACGTGGTGGTACCGATGATGCGGTCAGCATTCGCGAAACCAAATATTGAATTCCGGTGGAACACGGCAGCGACGAGTCTTATAAATAGGAACGGTGCCGTACGCGGTGTGCGCGTGCGCGACCTGCGCACGGGCATGGAAAGTGAACGAATGGCTGCGGCGGTGATCATCGCCACCGGGGGCTGGCAGAGCGACCTGGCCTTCGTGCGTCGCGAGTGGCGGGCTGGCGTGCCCGAACCGGCGCGCCTCTATGCGGGTGCTGGTTATTTCGCCACGGGCTCCGGCATCGGGCTCGGTCGGGAAGTCGGCGCCGCGACCTCGCGCATGGACCACCAGGTAACGTTCACCACCGGACTGCCGGACCCCCGCGATCCGACCGGCGCGCGGGCGCTCTTAAGCCAGAATCCGGGAGCGATCTGGGTGAACAGCAGCGGCGTGCGCTTTTTAAGCGAACTCGCATCGACCAAAATCGCCGACGCCACCGTCCTGCGACAGTCGGGGGCCACGCACTGGCTGATCTTCGATGCGGATGGTCTGCGCACGTTGCGGATCCGTGACGCCGTCTGGCTGGGCAATCCCGCGGGCATCGAACCGCTGAAGGCGGCCGGACTCATCCGGCAGGCAAACTCGATCGCCGCGCTGGCCGAGGCCGCCGGCCTCCCAGCCAATGCACTTGCAACCACCGTTGAGCGCTGGAACGCGGCCGTGACCTCCGGCAATGACGCCGACTTCGGCCGCTTCACACCCACCCGGCCAGACCGGGCGGCCCGCGAGCTGCGCAAAGCGCCGTTCTACGCACTCCAGCTGTTCCCCCTGACGCGGAAAAGCATGGGTGGCCTCGCGATCGACGCTGACACCCGGGTCCTGAACACTGCGGGCCGGCCGATCCGCGGGCTCTACGCGGTCGGCGAAGTGACCGGCGTGGCCGGCATCAACGGCAGCTACGGCGGAGAAGGCACGTTCCTGGGTCCATCGGTATTTCTCGGCCGGATCGCCGGCCGCGCCGTCAGCGACGGCAGGAGCGCCTTCAGGCGCGACCTCCCCTCAGTCTCCCCGCCGGGCACCCTTAAGGTCTCCACAGATCCGGCCTATCGAACGCGCGCCATAACCATCCCGGAGGCGACGCTCTCCTCACTGATAGCCGCCGCCCGCCCCGGCTACTGGCATTTCGAAGCCGCCCACCGGATCGTTGCGGAGCGCGCACTCGACTGCACGAGCTGCCACACGCCCGACTGGCCGACGCAGGCTGCCAGCTCGTCGGCCCAGAAGCAGGTGCAACTCAGCTCGTGCGCAACGTGCCACTAGGTCCGGTATGACAGAACCCGATTACCCCAACCCGCGCTACGCCTGGTACGTGGTCAGCGTCCTCACGCTCGCCTACCTGCTCTCCTTTCTCGACCGCCAGATCCTCGCGCTGATGGTGGAACCGATCCGCCGGGATCTGGACATCTCCGACACCCAGGTCAGCCTCCTCGGCAATCTCGCGTTCGGAATTTTCTACACGGTGCTCGGGTTACCACTGGGCAGGGCGGCGGACCGCTTCAGCCGCCGCGGCATCATCGCCGCGGGTGTGACGATCTGGTGCCTGATGACCGCGATGTGCGGCCTGGCGCGCAACTTCGGTCAGCTCTTCCTGGCACGGGTTGGGGTCGGGGTCGGTGAAGCCGCGCTGAACCCGGCCGCCCTCTCCCTGATCAGCGACTACTTTCCAAGAAAGACCCGCGGCAGGGCGCTGACCTTCTACAACATGGGCGTGTCGCTCGGGGTCGGCGTGGCGCTGATCTTCGGCGGCCAGCTGATTGCATGGGTGGCCTCGGCACCGCCGGTTGCAGTGCCCGGGATCGGCGTACTACGACCGTGGCAGACGGTTTTCCTGCTGGTCGGCCTCCCCGGACTCCTGATTGCGCTGCTCATGCTGACGGTCCGGGAGCCGCTCCGCCGCGACCGGCTGCAGAGGCGACTGGCCGATGGCACGGTCACGGAGCAACTGACCGTTGGCGAAACCGTGGCGTTCCTGCGCCAGCGCTGGCGCACCTACTTAAGCCATTTCCTCGGCATGTCGGTGGTGACGATTCTCGGCTACAACTACTTCTTCTGGGTGCCCAGCATGTTTGTACGCACGTGGGGCTGGACCATCCCGCAGATCAGCCTGGGTTACGGCCTGATCAACCTCACGTGCGGGCCACTCGGTGTCCTCCTCGGCGGCTGGGTGGCCGACCGCCTCCGCCAGCGCGGCTATCAGGATGCCCTCATGCGCACCTGCCTGGGCGGGGCCGCGCTCCTGCTGGTCCCGGCCGCGATCCTCACACCGCTGATGCCGAATGGCGAACTCGCGCTTGCGCTGCTCGTCCCGATGTCCCTCGGTGGTGCCTGCGTGACGGCCACGGGCGCAGCGGCCCTGCAGATGATCGCCCCGAACCAGCTGCGCGCGCAGACCACCGCGCTCTACTATTTCGTGATCGGCGTGCTCGGGCTGCTCGGCCCGACCGCCGTCGGCATGGTGACCGATTACGGTTTTGGTAACGACGGTGCGCTGCGCTGGTCGCTGTCGATTGTGTGCACTGGTGCGAGCATGCTGGGGCTCACGTTTCTTGCACTGCATTTACCGCACTACCGCGCGGGCGTGCAGGAAGCGGAGACCTGGGGTGGCGCTGCAAGCTTAAAAAAAATTGAGCCATTAACATAAGCGCTGCAAAACTTTCTCAAGACTCAAAGCTCTTTCTGGCTAGCCTTGACAGCGCTTTCAAACAGGCGTAATTAAATATGCCGCGCCCAGGCCCGGTTAGCGTCGTCCTGCGGCAGCAACTATAAAAACTGATTTATATGACTGTTTTTTACTGGAGGGGACGATGAACAATCGCGCAATCACCAAGGCAATCGTGGCAGCGACAGCCGCGGTACTCATGGCGCCGGCCAGCTGGGGCGCGGTCACCCCCTACAGCCAGAACTTCGAGGCGCTGAATCCGGCCAGTGCCACCGCTCTTGACAGCGCTGGCTTCGATATCTTTGGCGCGGTCTTCGACGGTGCCGCCGTCCCCGCCCCCTACGGCGCGTTGAAGTTTGGTTACGGCCCCTTCCCCGCGCCGACGATCTCCGGGAATTTTTCCAGCATCGCCACCGGCGAAGGCGGGGTTCCCCAGGGCGCGCAGTATCTGAACGCCTTCAGTGACTACAGCTGCTGCGGTGGTCCCGCGCAGGGTCACCTGGACCCGGGCCCCCTTAATTTCGACTACGTCGAGAGCAACGTCTTCATCGAGCAGACCATTGGGCTGGCTGATACGGGTGCTGGCAAGGTCTGGACGCTCACCTTCGACGCCAAGCTGCCCGGCGACACTCTCGGTTGCGAGCCGGCCACCACTTCCGATTGCCTCGCCTTCATCAAGACCATCAACCCGGCCGCCGGCTTTGCAACGACCAACCTGATCACGTCTGATTCGCAGACCCTGAGCAACACCGGCTGGACCACGCGATCCCTGAGCATCAATCTGGCCTCCCCGTTGCTGAACGGCCAGCTGCTGCAGTTTGGTTTCGTGAACACCTCCAAGCAGTTCGGCGCGACCGGCGTGTACTACGACAACATCGTCTTTGCGCTCGCGCCCGACACCGACGGTGACGGCATCCAGGATCCGATCGACAACTGCCGCCTGACCGCCAACCCGCTCCAGCAGGACGCCAACCTCGACGGTTACGGCAACATCTGCGATGCCGACATCAATAACAGCGGCACGGTCACCACGGCCGACTTCGGCCTGCTGCGCTCGGTGCTTGGCCAGTCTGCCGGCTTCAGCGCCACAGCCGCCGCCTCCGACATGAACAGCAGTGGCACGGTGACGACGGCCGACTTCGGTCTGCTGCGTGCCCGTCTCGGCACGGCGCCGGGACCGTCCGGCCTGGCCTGTGCCGGAACGATTCCGTGCCCGGCTCCGTGATCGCTTAAGTAATTGTTTGAGTGCCTCAGGGGACCCGCTTCGGCGGGTCCCCTTTTTTATGGGCGTGTCAGGCTGCTACGCCAACCTCAGCCAAACGCCCGACGCACCACTTCCTCGGCAGCACCGCGCACATCCCACAGCGCGCGGGCAGCGTTGAGCTGACTCACCACGCGCACCTGGTTGTGGGCGCTGCGGGTGGGAAAGCGCTGCGCGTCCCAGCCGAAGTAGCTCTCCCGTAATGCGTCTGCGCAGAAGCGCGCGGCCAGTTCCACGTAGATCGTGAGCGTCCCAGACACGATGGCCCCGGACTCGTCCGGCGTGATCCAGCCGGCGGCCACCTCGGCATACCCGCCGACCGCGGCGGTGAACAGGTCCAGCGCGAAGGCGGACTGGCGCTGGTCCTCCCCCGCCGGATTGCACCAGGAGCGAAAGGCATCGCCAACCTCCAGCGGCAGCGGCATGCGCCCGAGCGTGTCGAGATCAATGAAGCAGAGCGCGTGACCGGTGGCGGTGTCGAACAGCAGGTTGTTGATCTTCGGGTCGCCGTGCACGATGCGCTCGGCAACGGCCGGTAGTGCTGGCAGCGCCGCCGCCAGTTGCAGGATGTCATCGGCGAGCGGGCGGATGGCCGCGATGTCCCGGTGGGTGGCGTGATCAACCAGTGCCTGGCGCAGGTTCTCAAGGTGCCGGCCGGTATCGTGGACGCCGAGGCGCTGATTCCGGAATTCGTGGTGCAGGTCAGCCAGCGCCCGGTGAAAGCGGGCCAGCAGCGCGCCGGCGTCCCGGGCCTCTGCGGGGGAACCCAGACGGTCGCGACTCACGCCGTCCATGTGGGTCATCAGGCGGAACACGCGGCCGCCGTCCTCGACCCACAGGCGGCCGGCCGTCGTGGGGAGCAGTGCGGGCGCAGGCAGGCCCCGGGCGCGCAGGTGCGCCGTAACCACCTGGATATCGTCGTTGATGGCCGCGGGGAAGATCGGGTTCAGCTGCTGCAGCACATAACGGTCGGCGCCGGCGGAAACCAGCCAGGTGTGGTTAATCAGCCCGCTGCCTAGCGGCGCGACGTGGCAGCTGGTCAGGTTCCAGGCGGTCAGGACCGCAATCGGTGCTTCAGGGCCTTGCATGGGATGGATTCTGACGTCAGACTTTTCGCATGGATACAGAAATCGCCAGTGGCGCCCCGACCCTCAACTTCTCCAACTCGGCAGCCTCCAAGGTGGCCGAGCTGATCGCCGAGGAAGGTAACTCAAACCTCAAGTTGCGGGTCTTCATTTCCGGCGGCGGCTGTTCAGGTTTTCAGTACGGCTTCACCTTCGACGAGAAGCTGGAAGACGGCGACACCCAGGTCCGCAACGAGGGCGTCACCCTGCTGATCGACCCCATGAGCATCCAGTACCTGGCCGGCGCAGAGATCGACTACAAGAGCGATCTGGAGGGTTCCCGCTTCGTGATCCGGAACCCCAACGCCGCCACCACCTGTGGCTGCGGCTCCAGCTTCTCCGTCTAAGACCGCCCTGTAGGAGCGCCTTCAGGCGCGATTCCCAAACGCGATTCCCAAAGTTGCAGTCGCGCCTGAAGGCGCTCCTACAGGAACGATCCAAAGCATCTTATGAATCAAGACACCCGCGACGCCATCGACGGCCTCCTGAGCAGTAACCGCGTCGTGCTGTTCATGAAGGGCAACCGCGCCCAACCCCAGTGCGGCTTCTCCGCGAAGACCGTCGCCGCGCTCGACATGGTGCTGCCCGACTACGTCACCGTCGACGTGCTGCAAAATCCCGACATCCGCGAAGGCATCAAGGCTTATGGCAACTGGCCGACGGTGCCTCAGTTGTACGTGGCCGGCGAGCTGATCGGTGGCAGCGATATCGTCACCGAGATGTTCGATTCCGGCGAGCTCGGCAACGTGCTCGGCATAGCCGAGCCCTTGGGCAGGCCGCCGCAGATCGAGATCGACCCCGCCGCCGCAGAGATCATGTCGAACGCGGTGCAGAGCCGGCCCGGCCAGACGATTCACCTCAAGATCGATGCGGCCTTCGAGCATTCGCTGGCGCTCGGCCCCCCCCGGTCGGGAAGCCTCGACGTGGCTAGCGGCCCCGTCTCCCTGCAGACCGACCGCTGGAGCGCGGCTCGGGCCGATGGCCTGCGGATCCGCGTGCGGGAGAGCCTGCAGGGCCAGGGCTTCAGCTTTGAAAACCCCAACGCCCCGCCGCCCGTGAAACAGATGAGCGTGCAGGAACTGAAAGCCGCTCTCGACCGGGGCGAGAAGCCCTGGTTGTTCGACGTGCGCGGGGACGACGAGCGCAACCTGGCGTCATTGCCGGCCGCGAAGCCCCTGGACGAGGCCGGCATGCAGGCGATTGATGACCTCCCCACCGACACGGCCATCATCTTTCACTGCCACCGTGGTGGCCGCAGCCAGGCGGCTGCCGAGCGCTATCGCCGCCGTGGCTACACGAATCTCTACAACCTGGCCGGCGGCATCGACGCCTGGTCCCGGGAAATCGACGCGTCGATCCCAACCTACTAGGGCGACAGATCGTCCAGCACGAGCACGGCCGCCGGCAAGCCGGTGCTGCTCGCGTCCACCCGAACCGCGTCCCGCAGAATCACCGTTTGTACGCTGCCGCCCGTCACCGGGACGACCGCCGTCGCTACCACCGGTGTCTTGGCATCCGCCAGCGTGAAGGTCACCGTGTAACTCCCCGGGGCAGCCGGAATTGCAAAGGCACCGTGAGGGGTGGCACTGCGAAACACCAGCCCCCGCAGGGTCGGGTCGACGGCTGCGATATCGTCACCCGGCTTCAGCACATAGACATCGACGGTGCCGCCAGCGGGCGAGGCATGCACGAACCGCAGCTTGCCTTCGGCAAACACCGGCCGGATGTCATCCGTGAGCACCAGGTCGTCGATCGTCGGGGTCGTGGCCGGGGGCGTGGGGAGGAGCAGGCCCACCGCCAGCAGAGTCCGCCGCTGACCGGCGCCAAGGGTCAGCGTGTTGGTAAATAGCGGCGTGGCAGGACTGGGCTCCGTGCTTTTCTCGCCCCGCAAGGTATAGACGTCGATCGGCACACTCACGTACGCGGTGCGCTCCAGGTAGCTCAGCGCATTCGGCGGCACGTTAGCCGACAGGATGGCACGCGCCCCGTTCGCCAGGCTCACCGCAACCAGCGCGCCCAGGCGGTTGTCGGCAACCAGCGCCCGGTTGTTGGCCGTGTCCAGCGCAATACCGACGGGGTTTCCCCACCCGTTCATCGCATCGGGGACAGTGCTGCTGGAGAACGGGGTGCGGGCCCCGGTGAGCAGGTCGACGGCCAGCACCGCGCGCAGGCCGGGGTCCGTCACGAGCGCCGGCCCCGTGCCATTGAGCACGATGCCAGACGGACTGCTAAACGGGTTGACGGGAACGCCAGTAGTCGCGGGTGGGATCGGGGCGGGGCGAGTGGGCGTGTCATCATTCGACACGATAGTGCGCGCGCCGCTCAGCAGGTTCACCGCCACGATGGCGCGCAGGCCAGTATCGACGACCAGCGCCCTGCTGCTGGCACTGTCCACCGCAATGCTAATCGGGCTGCTCAGTGGGTTCAGGCCGTCGGTGGGGGTCGTGCTATTCGAAAGTATGGTACGCGCGCCGGTCGACAGGTCTACCGCCACCACGGCGCGCAGGCCGGCATCGGCGATGAGTGCCCGCGCGCCATCGAGCACGATGGCAACGGGGTTGTTAAACGGGTTGACGGGAACGCCCGTGTTCGCCGGCGGGATGGGAACCGGGCGAATGGGCAGGTCATCATTCGACACGATGGTGCGCGCCCCGGTCAGCAGGTCGACAGCCACCACCGCACGCAGGCGGTTATCGACCACCAGCGCCCGGTCATTGACAGTATCCAGAGCAATACCGACCGGGCCAAGGAATGCATTCAGGCTGTCGGGCATCACGCTGTCGGACAAGACGGTACGGTCGCCGCTCAACAGGTCCACGGCCACCACAGCGCGCAGGCGACTGTCGATCGTGAGCGCGCGGCCGCGGGCGCTATCCAGCACGACGGCCACCGGGCTCACCGAATTGGTGAAGGTCAGTTCCGGCGAGGTTGGCGTGGCGGGATCCGCGACCACGTCGAGGGCCGGGGCATCGGGCGACAGGTGCACCACCCGCAGGTCGGATGGGGTGTCCTTGTTGAGGAGTTCGAGCGTATTGAAGCGGTTGTTGACCACCAGTGCGATTGGCGACGGCCCGGCCAGCGTGTTGGCGGTGAGCATCAGCAGCAGGTCGTCCCGGCTGCTGAGCGGGATCTCACTGGATTCGAACAACACGCTGTCCGTGACACCCGCAGGCGTCACGCGTATGACGTAAGTGCCCTTCGGCCGCGTCAGGCGATCAACGGGCTGCTTGTAGACGATACCGCCCGCTATGCGCCCGTCGGCTGTCAGGCTCGCGCCAGCCGCGGTCAGGTAGACGTCCAGGCCGCCCACCCCGGGCGCGGCGTGCAGGATCTCCAGGCGGGCAGTGTCGGCGGGAATGTCCTCGATTGGATGGCTGATTTCCAGCAACTCGACGGTGGTCGTATTGCCGACAGCGATGAAGGAGTATTCCCGGCCGGCCGCGAGCGGTTTGGGGCCCCCACCGGCGATGAGGACGTTGCCGCCCGGCAAGATCGCGTCCATCTCGATCTGGTAGTCGCGCGGCGTGACCACGGCAAAACCGGTACCTGCCTTGTAGTCGACGAGCGCCCGGAAGAGCACGTCATCCACCAGAAAGTTGACCGGCGGCGAATCCGGCGCCGCGTGAATCATCCGGAATGACAGCTGGTTGTCGAGGGCGCCCCCGCCCCCGCCCCCGCAGCCCGCGAGCGCAAGACTCGTGGCAATGAAGGCAGCCAGTCGGAGCGCCGGATGGAAAATCGCCATGAAAACTACCTGTTCCGAATGGACTGCATTATAGCGACGGAAAGTCGATAGCCACCGCGCCGTTCAGCGCCTGCAGCAAAGGGGGATCCCGGCGGTAGACGTCCGGCAGGAACCGGACCCCGCCATCCGCATCCAGTTCCGCCGTCCAGTAGAGGATCAGGACCGGCCACGGTTTGGGCAACCGCACGGTCAGCGTCTTGCCGCTGGCAATGGCCGCGTCCAGCGTGCGGCGATTCCAGCGGACCGGGTCCGCCAGCAGGATCTCGGCAAGAGACAGCGGATCCTCAACACGGATGCACCCGGAACTGAAGTTGCGTTCCGCCTGGTTGAACAAGTCACGGCTCGGCGTGTCGTGCAGGTATACCGAGTGGCCGTTCGGGAACAAGAACTTGATACGCCCCAGCGCATTGCGCGGACCCGGACCCTGCCGGAAGATGTAGGGGGGACGATCGCCGACGGCCCGCCAGTTGATGGCGGCGGCATTCAGTGGCCGGCCCTGTGGATCGAGCACGCTTAAGTTCTGGCTGCGCAGGTAGTCGGGATTGCGCCGGACCTTGGGCAGCAGGTCTTCGCGGAGAATCGTCGGGGGTACGGTCCAGGTCGGGTTCAGTTCCAGGTAGGTCATCTGGCCCCTGAAGATCGGCGTCTCGCGGGCCTGGGTTCCGACCACCGCGCGGCGCCGCCAGAATGGCTGGCCATCGCGTGCGGCGAAAACCTCGTAGCCCGCGACATTGACGACCACGACTTCGCCCGCCGTATCGTCCAGCACCCAGCGGGCCCGCTCCAGGGTCAGGCGCAACTGGTCGATCCGGGTATCGACGGGCACGTTCATGGCCGCGAGTGTCCGGCTCCCGAGCACGCCATCGGGCGTCAGGCCGTGCCGCTCCTGGAAGTGGCGAACGCCGCCGACAAGTTCGTCGTTGTAGATCCCGGAGTCCGCCGTCGTCCGGGGCAGGTCACCCGATATAACCAGTCGTGCACGGAGCATCGGCACCCTGCCGTCCGTGCCACCCGGCTCAATTACCGGTCCGTCAGGCAGCGTCGGCCAGCCGCCCAGGATGGCGAGTCCGCGATAGTCAGCCAGCTTGTCCTGCAGGGTCTTGTACAGCGGCGCGCGGTCCAGCCACTGGCCCATAAAGCCCGCCAGTGACGGCGCCGCAACGGCGTCCGTCAGCGTGGGCAGCGGCGCCTGGCCCGGTCGGAACTGGCGCGTGAAATTCCAGGTCGGCTCCATCCGCTGCGGATTGACCTTGCCGAAACGCTGGTGATAGCCAAAGCGAATCAGGCTCTCGGTCAACAGCAGATCGAAGGACGCCGCGAGGCCGGCATCGTCGCGCTCGCCGACGCGCTGGCGCAATGCCTTGAGGGGGGACAGGTAGTAGTCCTCGCTATCCAGCCCGTGGGCTTCCGCTGTGGCCAGCAGGTTCAGGAGCTCATCAATACGGTCCGGCCGCGTCCACACGGGCGCGTAGTTCCTGGCGGCATAAAATTCGGGCAGCAGGCGCCCCGAGGCGATGGCCAGCCCCTCGATATAGACACCGCCACTCGAGCGCAGCTGGCCCGCCTGGGCAGCCAGCTGCTGCTGCACGGCCTCTGCGGCCGGGCCTGCGGCCGCGGGGTGCGGCGAGCAGGCCAGCAGCAGCGCGAGGAGCACTGGAGCGCGTTGGAGCGGGTGGTTTTGCATATTGCGGTGCCTGAGTCGTTGCTGGTCGACGTCCGCGGGCCTGCGTCAAGGATCGCGGGTTCCGGGGTTGCTCCGGGACGCCTCATTCGGGACAATCGCCCTATGAGCCTGCCTGCCCCGCCGCCCCGTTTCGCCCGCCGCCAGCTCCTGCGCTCTGCAGTGCTGCTGACGCCGCTTGTCGTGTGGCCCGGGCTGCTGCGCGCCACGACCGCCGAGCCAGCCGCACGCCGGCTGGCGTTTTATCACACCCACACCGGCGAGACCCTGGATATCGTCTACAGCGAACGCGGCGCCTACGTACCGGAAGCGCTCACCGAGATTCGCCATCTGTGCAGGGACTTCCGCACCGGGGACGTCCATACGATTGATCCCTCCTTGCTCGACGTACTGCACGACGTGCAGCAGGTCGTGGGGAATACCGGCCGTTTCGAGATCATCTCTGCCTATCGCTCACCGCTGACCAACAGCATGCTCGCACGGACGGGCGGCGGCGGCGTGGCGGACCATAGCCTGCACCTTAAGGGCCAGGCCATCGACGTGCGACTGCCTGGCATCGCCACAGCAGACCTGCGCCGCGCGGGGCTGCGCCTGGCGCGCGGCGGTGTCGGCTATTACCCCGAGTCTGATTTCGTGCACCTGGATACCGGGCGCGTCCGGACCTGGTAGCCCGCCATGCGGGCCCTGGTTTTTCCGGGGCTGTGACACAGGTCGCTCAACCTCGCCGCTGGATTGCCGACTCATGTCCTGATTGGGGTGTGGACGTCTGACGCAATGGGCTGGCCTGAGTCAGTGACCTACCTTCTGCTCGTGGTGCTTGGCTATGCCCTGACCCGCGTGGTGGACCTCGCCTGCGACTGGCTGCGGGGCCGGCAGCCGACACCGGCCGCATCCCCAACCGCCGCCAACGCCTCACTCTCCGGCACGGCACGCCAGCGCCTGATGGAACAACGCGCCGTCTATGCCCGGTTCCGGCGAAGTGTGTGTGACGCGGTTGGCGCCGCCGTGAATCAGGGCCATGGGTCCTACGGCATGCTGTACCAGATCCGCGATGACTACGGGGACCTGCTGCGGCGGGCGCCGACGACTGTGACTCACGCGGCCGACAGCGTGATTCGCTGCGTCACCCTGATCGTGAATCTGGGACCCTCAGACCAGCGTTATGCCATGTTCACCCGCTCGCTGAAGCACTTCGATGAGGCCTGCGGCACCGACGAGGTTGTGATTGCAGCGACTCCCGGGCCACGGCGGCAGGAATTCCCGGTGATCGAGGAGCCCGCCGAACCACGGACGTAACCTTGAGCCTTCAGGGCGTGGCCATCTTCTTGCCCCACGACGGATCGAAGGGCACGTAGTTTTCCTTACCCAGGTTCAGCGACGAGACATCCATAACGAAGGTGTGGATATTGGACATGAAGCCGGCGCCGATGGCGCGGCCCCAGTTCATCTTCTTCCCGTCCGGAGAAATATGGGCGAGCATGTCCAGCTTGTCGTAGTAAGTGAGCTGCCGGGGCTCGCCGCCCGCGAGGTCACCCAGCATGATTTCCCAGTTGCTGGCAGTGACCGCCCTGACATACACGTAGTGCCGGCCGTCAGGCGCCGGCGTCGGGTGCCAGTTCATCCCCTCGTCATAGGTATGGCGCCGCCAGTCAGTGCCGTCGCGACGAATCGTGAAGATGGTCATCGGTGTGGGCTTGATCTTCTTGTAGTCCGAGCGGCGCCACGCCCGAAAGATGATGGTCTGGCTATCTGGCAGGAAGAAGGGCGCACCCTCCTGCCAGTCATCGGTGCGAGTGACCTGGAATTCCTCACCGGTAGTCACGCGCATCGCCCAGATGTCCATCTTGCCGTCGATCTGGCGGCCGAAGGCCAGCCACTGCCCGTCCGGTGATACCGAGACCTCGGCCTCGTAGTACTGGTTGCTGGTCATGCGGCGGACGTTCTTGCCGCGCCAGTCGGAGAGGTAGATCTCGCCGCCCTGGGGGTAGGCGTCCGAGTCCGACCAGTTGCCCACCGCCATGCTCATATTGTCCCGCGTGGAGGTCCAGACGATCGTCTGGCCGTCGGGAAAGAAGTAGGAGCAGGCGTCCTGGCCCCGGTCGTTGACGCGCCAGAGATCCTTGCCGTCGTCGGAGAAGATCCAGGTGAGGGCGCCGTTCGTGCCGGTCAGCGTCTTCAGGGCCTGGGGGTCCCGGGTTTGCGCGATCAGGTGCCGGGAGTCCGGGGCCCAGTAAGCCTCGGCCGCTTCCATGGGAATCGGCACCATGAAGTACGGCAACTCCCGCGGATCGGGCGGCGGCAGGTCGGGCGGGGGCACCGCCGGGGCTGCAAGCCCCGGCGACACCACTGCAACCAGGCTCAGGGCAATCAGCGACCTGCGCATTGTCATCTCCCAGACTTCAGTTTCTGGACACAACCTTTTCGACAGGCAGCTTCCAGCCGGGTGGCGCCTCGCCCGTGGGCGGCACGCCCTTGAAGTTCTCGGGGCCGATGTTCAGGGAGGAGATGTCCATCACGTGCGTGTACAGGTCGGACATGAAGCGCTGGCCCTCGCTGCGGGTGAACAGCAGCTTCTTGCCGTCCGGCGAGATGGACGGGAAGCCGTCGAACGCGGGCGCCCAGGTCAGCCGGCGGGGCTCGCCGCCAGCGAGGTCGCCCAGGTAGACGTCCCAGTTGTTGCCTTCGCCGATGCGCACGTAGGCGAAGTGCCGGCCATCGGGCGCCGGGAACGGGGCCCAGTTCATGTCGTTGGTGAACGTCCGGGGCTGCACGTTCGAACCGTCGAGACTCATCGTGAAGATCGTCATCGGTGTCTGGTTGCGCTGGCCGGTCTCCTTCCGGATGCGCTTCAGCTCCTCGGTCACGCTGTGCTGCCAGGCGCGGTAGATGATGGTCTTGTTGTCCGGCAGGAAATACGGGGCGCCTTCCTGCCAGTCCGGCGTGAAGGTGAGCTGCTTCTCGCCGGTGCCGTCGGACTTCATGATCCAGACGTCCATGTTGCCCTTGATCTGGCGGCCGAAGACGATCCACTGGCCGTCCGGGGAGACGGTGACTTCCGCCTCGTAGAACTTGTTGTTGGTCAGGCGCTTGACGTTGCCGCCCTTGAGGTCGGAGGTGTAGAGCTCGGCGCCCTGCGGATACTCGCTGTCGTCGGACCAGTTGCCGATGGGCATGTCCAGGTTGTCCCGCGTGGACGTCCAGACGATGCTTTTCATGTCCGGGAAGAACCAGGAGCAGGCGTCCTGGCCGCGGTCGTTTACGCGCCAGGCTTCGGAGCCGTCGTCCTTGAAGATCCAGGTCAGCGCGCCGCCGGCGGACTGCGCGTTCTGCGCCCGGAGGGCCTTGGGATCCTGGGTCTGGGCGATGATGTGGATGCTGTCCGGCGCGTAGTACGCCTCGGCGGTTTCCGGCACGTTCGGGATCTTGCGATGGGGCAGCTCGCGGGAGGCCCAGTCGGCGCCTGCGGCATCGGCCACGGCCCGGGTGCTGGCCATGGCGGTCAGGCCACCCTCGGCAGCGACGCTGGCGGCTGGTTCGGCCGTCGCCTGGGCGGCGACCGGGCGCCCGTCGTTGAGGCCGGAGCAGCCAACAATAGCCGCACCGAGAATGGCAGCAGTCAGTACCTTTGAGCCGTGCATGGTTTTCTTCCGCTAGTTGCTTTGTGTGTCGATAATAGCGCACGCGTTGAGCACTGCAGCGTCCCGGCCCGCTCCGGGCGCGGCAGTTTGTCGCACGACGGGCCGGTCGCGTAGCATGCCGTCTCGGCCTGCATGCCCGCATTTCCGGAGGACCCCGCGATGACCAACGAAGCCCGCCTGAGCCGCCGAACCCTCGTGAAGGGCATGAGTGCGCTGCCACTTGCCGCTGCCCTCGGTACGGGCGTTGTCCGGGCGCAGAACCGGACCAGGGTCATTGTCATCGGGGCGGGGCTGTCGGGCCTCAACGCCGCCCTGCTGCTCGAGGAGCAGGGTGTCGACGTACAGGTACTCGAAGGGCGAAAGCGGGTCGGCGGCCGCGTGCTGTCCCATCGCGACGTGCCGGGCAATCCAGAGTCGGGCGGCACGTCATTCAGCCCCGGCTATGCCCGCCTCGTGGACGCCTGCAAGAAATTCAAGGTCGGTACGATCGACCTCACGCCGATCGTGGGCTTCTTCAACGATCGCGAGCTGGTCCTGGACGGCCAGTTGATCCCGAAGGATCAGTGGGCCACGCATCCGCGCAATCCGTTTCCGGCAGCGGCCAGGCAGAGCACTCCCTGGGCCTACCTGAATCCCCTGATCGGGAAGAACAACCCGCTGAAGAACGCCGACGCCTGGCTCGATCCGGTCAATGCGAAATACGACGTCTCACTGCACCAGTGGCTGGTAAGCCTCGGCGTGTCGGAAGAAGTCATCGAGCTCTGCTGGAATACCAACCCCAACTACGGCACGACGGCCCACGACGTGTCGGCCATGATGGTGTTGTTCGGCGCCACGTTTGCGATGATGCAGCAGCAACTGGGCGGCAAGACCTTCGGGTACTCAGCCGTCGGCGGCAACCAGAGCATCCCCGAAGCCATGGCGAAAGGCCTGAAGAAGCCCGTCCGCTTCGGCGCCAATGTGGTCGGTATCCGCTCGACCGGCGGTGGCTCGGAAGTCCAGTGCGCAGACGGCACAGTGTTCAAGGCCGACCGCGTGATCTGCTCGCTGCCGATGAGTGTGCTGCGACGGGTGCACCTCGACCCGCTGGTCACGGGCGCAAAAGGCCTGGCCATCAACACACTGGCCTCGCAGCCGGTCTGCATGCTGCACCTCGTGGTGAAGAAGCCCTTCTGGCTGGATGACGGTCGTAATCCGAACATCTTCAGCAATGGACTCGCCGGCATGGTGGTGGCCGAGCGCAAGGGCAAGACGCCTCAGGACATCACGAGCCTCACCATCTGGGTGCGCGGGCGCAATGCCACCTGGATGGACACGCTTGAACCAAAGGACGCGATCGGAGCGATCATGGCCGACTTCTATCGGGTGCGCCCGGCTGCCAGGGGCAAGGTGGAGCCAGGGGCCTACCACTCCTGGTACCGGGACCCCTTCGCGGCCGGCGACTGGGCCGTCTGGGCGCCCGGTCAGGTCACGGCGTTCGCCCGCGAGGTGGGCAAGCCCCACGGCCGTATTCATTTCTGTGGCGAGCACACCGCCGTCTCGAACCGCGGCATGGAAGGCGCGATGGAATCCGGCGAGCGCGTGGCCTTCGAAGTCCTGGGCCTCGTGTAGGAGCGCCCTGTAGGAGCACCTTCAGGCGCGATTCAACCCAAGCGCGATTCAACCCAAAAAATATGCACACACTCATCAAGCCCTTCCGCGCCCTGCGCCCCGCCCACGGCAAAGCGGCCGCCGTAGCCGCGCCGCCCTACGACGTTCTGAACAGCAACGAAGCCCGGCAGCGGGCGCACGGCCACCCGGCGAGCTTCCTGCACATCTCGAAGCCGGAGATAGACTTGCCGGAAGGTACCGACCCCTACTCGCCCGCCGTGTACGCCAGGGGCGCCAAAAACCTGCGCCAACTGATCGACGACGGCGTACTCATTCGCGACGAGCAGCCCCTGTACTACGTTTACCGCCTGCGCATGGGCGAGCACGTACAGACGGGGATTGCCTGCGTGGGCAGTGTCGCGGAGTACGACCGCAACCGCATCCGAAAACACGAATTCACGCGCCCCGACAAGGAGGACGACCGGGTGCGCCAGATCACCGCACTGAACGCCCAGACTGGACCGGTGCTGCTCGCCTACCGCAGCACTGCTGAACTTCGCCAGATTATTGCCCGCCACTCACAGGGTGTGCCCGCATACGAAGTGGCGGCCGACGACGGCATCGTGCACACCATCTGGCTCGTGCAGGATCACGAACAGATCAGCGCGATCACCCGGATCGTCGACGCCATGGACTCGCTGTACATAGCCGACGGACACCACCGCTCCGCGTCCGCATCACGAGTAGCCGCGGCGCGCGGCGCTGGCAATCCACGCCACTCGGGTGATCTGGACTACAACTATTTCCTCTGCGTCGCCTTCCCGCACGACGAAATGAAGATCCTGGACTACAACCGCGTCGTCCGGGATCTGAACGGGCAGTCCACCGCCGACTTCCTCGTGCGCGTCGCCCGCCAGTTCACAGTCACGCCGCTGGCGCAGCGCGGCCGTCCCCTACAAGCTGGCCAGTTCGGACTGTACCTGGACGGTCAGTGGTACCTGCTCGAAATCCAGCCCGGACTCGTCCCGAAGGACCCGGTCGCGAGCCTCGACGTAAGCCTCCTGCAAGACCACCTGCTCGCACCGGTACTGGGCATCGGGGATCCGCGCCGCGACAAGCGCATCGATTTTGTCGGCGGCATCCGCGGCCTGGACGAACTGGAGCGCCGGGTGGACAGCGGCGAGATGGCCGTTGCGTTCGCCATGTTCCCGACGAGCCTCGAGGCGCTGATGGCCGTGGCTGATGCGAATCAGGTGATGCCGCCAAAATCCACCTGGTTCGAACCCAAGCTGGCAGACGGATTGCTCTCCCACGTCCTCGACTGACGCGCCGCTAGAGATATTTTTCCAGCGGGAACAGCCGATAGAGGCGGGAGGTGATCCGCCGCCAGGTGCCGGTCATGGGCTCGCGCGTTGCGCGCACGCTGCGACCGTCGATCTGGGTGACCCACTCAAGGCTTCCACCCGGCTGGCGCAACACCTGCCAGCTGCTGTCAGGCCGGAGGAGTTCCTCGATCGACGCCGCCACCTGGGCAGCCAGCTCCGGGCTCGACACGATCAGTGCGGTTTCCGAATTGAGGTAGGTGGAGCGCAGGTTCAGGTTGAACGACCCGATGTAGACCACGCTCCGGTCCACCACCAGCGACTTCGAGTGCAGCGAAAAAGCCGGCCCTGCCTCGCAGGCGCGGGAGACCGCAATCAGTCGCTTGCACGCCGCCGCATCCGGCCGCAGCTCGTACAGCTCGATCCCGGCGTCGAGCATGGCGGGACGCCGGCGAGCGTAGCCGGAATGGTTCGTGGTCAGGTCGTTCGACGCGAGCGAGTTGGTGAGGACGCGCAGGCGAACGCCGTCGTCGTGCAGTCGGGCTGCCTCGGCCAGGCTCTCTCCGGCGAGGATGAAATAGGCGGACTCCACGAGGATCTCGCCGCGGGCGGTGGCCACGAGATTCCGCAGCTCCCGCGCCACCGGCTGCTGCTCCGTCGATGCGGCTATCTGCTCGGCGGTAGGTGGTGGATCAAAGACGAGCCGGGCTGGCGCCCAGAGCAGGGACGGTAGCGTTTTCGCCTGGATTTCAGTGGCGACGTCGGCCGGTGCCACGTAGCCAAGCGCGGCAACTTCCCGGGCGGCGGCCAGCGCCTGCTCGGGCGACACCACACGGCGGGCAGACCGCGCGAGCGACTCGACCGGCCGGGTCCACGGGCTGTTCCAGAAGGCGTCGAAGCCGGCGGTGACCTGCGCGACCACGGGTCCTGCCGCGAGCAGTTCCCGGTCCCGGAAGTTCATGGCCGGGTCAAGATCGAAATACTCGTCGCCCACGTTGCGGCCGCCGACGATGGTGACGGCACCGTCTGCTGTGAACGACTTGTTGTGCATGCGCCGGTTGAGCTGGGAGAAGTCCCTGACGAAACCGAGTAGCCGGAGCACGCCCTGACGAGCTGCCGAAGGGTTGTAGATGCGGACTTGCACATTGGGATGTGCCGTGAGCCCGGCGAATACCGCGTCGCGCCCGGCGATATTGATGTCGTCCAGCAGAATTCGCACGCGCACGCCCCGCTCGGCCGCCGCCAGCAGGCGCACAGCGAGATAGCGGCCGGAGCCATCCGAATTCCAGATGTAATACTGCGCATCGATGCCCTTGGACGCCGCCGCGATCAGCGCGTCGCGCTGCTGCAGCGCCTGGATCCCCGTATCGAGGAGCACGACGCCCGACTGGCCGGGGTGGCGGGCAGCGAGTGCCGACGTCAACTGATTCAGGTCGCCGGCAGCGACCGGCCGGAACGGCACGGTGCCCAGCCAGATCACTGCCAGGAGGGCGAAGGATGCGATACTGTGGCCGCGCCCGGACATCCGGGGTCGGGCTTTCACCGAACAACGCCTAGCATGAAAATACGGAGTGTCCCATGTCGTTCCTGAACAACCTTAGCCGATACGTGGAGATTGCCATTATCAGCGTACTGGGGCTGGCGGCGCTCGCCGGCATCATCCGCTTCATCGTCCTCGCGGACATCTTTTAGTCGGCTCCTTGAGACCTCACAACAGGACCGTCCGGTCGGGCAACTCGTTCCGACCTTCGCCGCGGGCCGGAAAGTGCCGGCAGGCGAGAGTACTGATCCGATCCAGGGCCGTCAGGGTTCCCTCCTCGTAACGGCCGGCGCCAAACGCCACTTCCATTTCGGCACAGATGACCGACCATTCGGCGGGCGATAGCAAAGCGACGAAGCCCCGGTCCGGCACGATCTCGATCGTTCGTTCCGCCAGCAGCACGTAGAGGAGCACCCCGTTGTTCTCGTCGGTGTCCCACACACCGAGATTGGAAAAGACTTCGGCAGCGCGGGCCGGCGCACTCACGCCCCGGAGGAGCTGGCCCGCCGACAGTGCCGTTTCAATCGCGCAGCGGATCTCAGCGCGGTGGTGTCGCTCGGACGCCGTGATGGCCGCATCGATCGCCGTCAGCGTGGCAGCGGGAAAACACCGCGATAACGCGAAGTTCGTTGTCGTCAGATTTTGCAACCAGCGGCGCAGCATGAGCAACTACCAGCGACCGGACGCGCCGCCGCCTCCAAAACCACCACCGCCGCCGCGGAAACCACCAGCGCCGCCGCCGCCAAATCCTCCCCCGAGCCCACCGCCGAAGCCGCCACGGCGGTGGCTGGCCCAGCCGCCGCCGCTCCCACCCGCCATCAGTCCGAGGACGAAACCGACCACCGCCATGAACAGGCTCAGCCCGAGCACGCCTACGAGCAACCAGGTGACGCCGCCGGCGACCGCGCCCGTGGCCGCAGCACCCGGCAGTTGCCCGAGCGCGCGTCGTAGCACGCTCCCGAGCACCAGCGAGATGACGAAAACAATGGGCAAGACGTTCTCGAGTCCCCCGTCGGGTGCGCGGGAGGACTGCGGTTGCGGCAACGTCTCGCCGTCGACGAGGCCGATGAGCCGCTCCACGCCCGCGCTGATCCCGCCGGGATAGTCGCTCGCACGGAAGCGGGGCAGGATGTACTCGTCGATCACGCGCTTGCCGGTGGCGTCAGGAATTGCCCCTTCCAGGCCATAGCCAACCTCGACGCGTACGGCCCGGTCGTCCTTTGCCACGAGCAGGAGCACGCCATCATCCACGCCCTTGCGACCGAGCTTCCAGACCTCGGCCACCCGCAGGGCATACTGCTCGAGGGCCTCAGGACTCGTCGTCGGCACGAGCAGGACTGCGATCTGGCTGCCCTTGCGCTGCTCGAGTGCCGCGAGCCGGGTCTCCAGGTCTGCTTGCTCACCGGGTGACAGTGTCCCGGTCTGATCAATCACCCGTGCCGTCAGTGGCGGCACCGCCACGAGCGACTGGGCCTGCGACGGCGCACAACCGAGCAGCAGGCCGGCTGCCGCGACCAGCAACGGCAAGCGCAGGAACACGTCAGCCCCGCCTAATCAACCGGACCGCATCAACCCGGCTTGCCGAAGTTCACTTCTGGCGGCTTGCTGATTTCGGCTTCATTCCCGACCGTGAAGGTGGGCTTGACCTGGTAGCCGAAGAGCATGGCCGTCAGGTTGTTGGGGAAGGACCGCACCAGTGTGTTGTATTCGCGCGTTGACTCGATGAACCGGTTCCTCGCCACCGTGATACGGTTCTCCGTGCCCTCCAGCTGGGCCTGCAGGTCGCGGAAATTCTGGTCCGACTTGAGCTCGGGGTATTTCTCAACGACGACGAGCAGGCGGGACAGCGCCCCGGAGAGCTGGCCCTGGGCATCCTGGAACTGCTGGAAGGCCGCCGGATCGTTCAGGGTCTCGGGTGTGGCCTGGACCGAACCGACGCGCGAGCGCGCCTCGGTGACCTGGATCAGGACGTCGCGCTCCTGCTGGGCGAAACCTTCGACGGTCCTGACTAGATTGGGAATCAGATCTGCGCGGCGCTTGTACTGGTTCAGCACCTCCGCCCAGGAAGCCTTGACACCCTCGTCGCCACCCTGGATGGCGTTGTAGCCACAGCCGGACAGCAAGAGCGTGGCAAGGATCAGCAGCGGGGCACCAACGAAGCCGGCAAAACGGCTCGCATCTTTTCTGGACATAGTGAGTTACCTTCTCGCGGACGATTGACGGGACGATTGCTGAGTATAGGCCGGCAAACGTTAAGCTGTGACCCCATGTCCGAGGCGAAAACCGTGAGCCCCCTCCGCCCCATGCTCGCGCTGGTCGGCGGTGCCATCGCCATCGGCTTTGCGCCGATTTTTGTGCGCTGGAGCGAAGTGGGCCTGAACGCGACCGCGTTCTGGCGCCTGGCGCTTGCACTCCCGGCGCTTGGCCTGCTGGCGCGGGCTAACGCCGAACCGCTGCGGCCGTCGCGGGGTCACGGCTTGCTCGTCGTCGCAGGGCTCTGCTTTGCACTCGACCTGTGCTTCTGGCACGCGTCCATCGCACTCACGTCCGTGGCCAATGCCACCCTGCTGGCCAATCTCACGCCAATTTTCGTCGTACTGTTCTACTGGCTGGTATTCCGCAAACGCCCAACACTGCGCTTCTCGTTCGGGGTGCTGCTCGCCCTCACGGGCGCGGCAGGACTGGCCTTCGGCCCCGGTTCCCAGGCGAACATCGCCGGTGGCAATATCCTGCTCGGCGATCTCTACGGGGTGACCACGGCGGTGGCCTACGCAGGCTATCTGCTGGCCGTCGAGCGGGCCCGCACCACCACGAGCGGGCTGCAGGTGACGCTCGCGAGTACCGCCGTCGCCATGCTGATCACGGGTGGCGTCGCGCTGCTCTTCGGCGAAAATTTCTGGCCGGCATCCGCAACGGGCTGGGCGGTTCTCGCAGGCCTCGCACTGCTTGTACACGTGCTCGGCCAGGGCGGCATCATCTGGGCGCTCGGACAACTGCCGGCACCGCTGTCGTCAGTGGTGATCCTGATCCAGCCCGTCGTCGCCACGGGGCTCGGCTGGCTGTTGCTCGGTGAAGGACTGGGACCCCTCGACGCAGTCTGTGCCGGGCTCGTGCTGGGCGGTGTACTCGTCTGCCGGCGGCAGTAGAATCCGCGCATGCTGAAGGGCTTTCATCACGCGGCCATTTCCACACCGGACCTCGCACGCTCCGTGCGCTTCTACTGCGATCTTTTTGGCTGCACCGTCGAGCGCGAGTTCGGCTGGCCGGCTGGCATCCCTGAGGCGGATGCGCTCACGGGCCTGCGCAATTCCGCCGCACGGGCCGTCATGCTGAAGCTTAACGACAGCTATCTCGAAATCTTCGAATTCAGCTCACCGACGCCCCGACCGGGCAACCCCGATCGTCCGGCCTGCGACCACGGCATCACGCACATCTGCCTGGCGGTGGTGGACAGCCAGGCCGAATACGCCCGGCTCACGGCCGCTGGCATGCGCTTCCACGCCCCACCCCAGGCCCAGGATGGCGGGTTCGTAACCTACGGGCGGGATCCCGACGGAAACATCGTGGAACTGCTGGAATTCGGCTTGCCGTAGGAGCGCCTGTAGGAGCGCCTTCAGGCGCTCCTACAGCCGCCGTTCAGGACCCGGTGCTACCATGCCCCTTCCTCTGGACGGATGATGGCGGTTGGCACGCAAGTCCCGGCGCGGTTTGCGCCAGTACCTCTCGCGACGCGTGCTGATCGGGCTCGGCGCGGGCGCCGGGGTCTTGCTGGCCGTAATCGGCCTCTTGACGCTGCTCCTGGACCGCCAGATCGTCCGCCAGTTCGAGGGCCGGCGCTGGGATCTGCCCGCGCGGGTCTACGCCCGGCCCCTTGAGATCTACGCCGGGGTCCGGCTGACCGCAGACGACCTGCAGCGCGAGCTCTCAGCTCTCGGCTACAGCAGTACGAAGGCGGCGCGCACCCAGGGCACTTTCAGCCGCTCCAGCCAGCGCATTCGACTGTACTCCCGCCCGTTCCAATTCTGGGACGGCGCAGAGCCGGCGCGGCAGGCAACGATCAGCTTCAACGACGCCACCGTCCTGAGCCTTGCAGACAGCACGGGGCGGGAGCTGCCGTTACTCAGGCTCGACCCGCCACTGATCGGCAACATCTTCACGACCCATGGCGAAGACCGCATCGTGCTCGGCCCCGATGCGGTGCCGGCGATCCTGCTGGACGGACTGAAAGCGGTTGAGGACCGGGACTTCGACAAGCATGGTGGGGTGTCGCTGCGGGCCATTGCACGCGCGATGTGGGCCAACGTCCGCGCCGGCGAAATTGAACAGGGCGGCAGCACGCTCACACAGCAGCTGGTTCGCAGCTACTTTCTCGATAACCGCCGGACGCTAACGCGCAAGCTGCGCGAAGCGCTCATGTCAGTGTTGCTCGAGCTGCACTTCGAAAAGGCCGATATCCTCAATGCCTACGTCAACGAAATCTATCTGGGGCAGGCCGGCGACCGGGCCATTCATGGCTTCGGGCTGGCCAGCCAGTTCTACTTCGGCCGGCCGCTCGGGGAGCTTCAGGCCCAGGATGTCGCGCTGCTGATTGCGGTCGTCCGGGGCCCGTCTTACTACGACCCGCGACGCCACCCGGACCGCGTGCGGGAGCGGCGGAACATGATCCTCGAGCTGATGGCCCAGTTCGGCGTCATCACGGCCGACGAAGCCACCCGCGCGCAGCGTCGTGACCTCGGCGTCCGGGGCACCGCCAGCAATTTTGCGAGCTACAACCCGACCTTCATGGACATCGTGCGCCGCGAACTGCGCGCGGACTACCAGGAGGTTGACCTGCAGAACGCAGGCCTGCGTATCATGACGACGCTCGACCCGCGCATTCAGGCTCTCGCGGAAAAACGGCTGACCGAAGGGCTCGTCGAACTGGAGCGGGCGCGGCGGAAGAAGGGCGCAGCTCTGGACGGCGCCATAATCGTCACCGGCACGCAGACACCGGACGTAGTGGCCATCGTCGGCGGCCGGAATGCCCGCCTCAAGGGTTTCAACCGGGCGCTGGACGCGAGGCGCCCCATCGGCTCGCTCGTAAAACCCATGGTCTACCTGGCAGGCTTCGAGTCAGGCCGCTATACGGCAGCCACCGTGCTGGAGGACGCACCGCTCACGATCAAGCTGGATACTGGCAAGACCTGGTCGCCGCAGAATTACGACAAGTCCTATCGCGGCGCGGTATCGGCGGTGCGGGCCCTGGCCGAATCGCTGAACACACCAACGGTCCGGCTCGGCATGGACGTGGGACCGAAACGTGTGTCAGCACTGATGAAGCGGCTCGGCCTCGAGAGCGCGCCGCGCCCCCTCCCCTCGATGCTGCTCGGGACGATGGCGCTCGCTCCGATCGAAGTGGCCCAACTCTACAACAGCCTGGCAAACGGTGGGTTTCGCGCGCCGCTCAAGGCGGTGCGGGCCGTGCTCGACGCCGACGGCAAACCACTCGATCGCTACCAGCTGAAGATCAACCGGGCGGCGGACCCGGCTGCGGTCCAGGAACTGAACGCCAGTCTCATCCAGGTGATGGCGCGCGGCACGGGGCGCGTGGCGCGTACCTGGCTGCCCGCGGGCCTCGTGGTGGCCGGCAAGACGGGCACGTCGGATGATTTGCGCGACAGCTGGTTTGCCGGCTTTACCAACGACCACGTGGCCGTGGTCTGGGTGGGTGCCGACGACAACTCGCCGACGGGACTCACGGGTGCCTCGGGCGCGCTGCCGGTCTGGGCCCGGCTGGTGGCGGACTTTGGCGACGCAGGTTATGAGCCCGTGCCAGCCGAGGGCCTGCGATATGTGCCTTTCGATTTCTCTACTGGCATGA
Source organism: Gammaproteobacteria bacterium (assembly GCA_031395645.1). Classification (GTDB taxonomy): domain Bacteria; phylum Pseudomonadota; class Gammaproteobacteria; order Steroidobacterales; genus SHZI01. Next base: position 85,814 of record JANNJM010000040.1, read on the forward strand.
TGGCCGAACCAGGTTGTGGGGACACGGTGACCCTGCCCTTGCCCGTCGGGACCGTGCTGCCGCGAAATCCGCTGTGCAGCGGAGGGCTGGACAATCTTGAAGACGCCGCGGAACGGGGCATTGAATGGTTGCGGGAATTGCTGAACTGAGACGCTCGCTGCACGGGATACTGCTGGGGGCGTTGCTGCTCCCGGGCTGCGTCCCGGTCGATTTTGGTACCCCGGCCCCCGCGTCCCGAACTTCGATTCCACCGACCACCACCTCGCTCCCACCTGCCGTGGCGGTCATACGCCCCGTACCGGATGAGCCGTCTCCGCCACCCGGCTCGGTCGAGCCACTGCCATCGCCACCGTCACGCCCGGCGCCGCCGGTCAACTCCGCGACTCAGGCATTGCTCAATCAGAGCCGGGCCCATCAGGTGGCCGGCCGCTACGAGCAGGCGGCCGCCTCCATCGAGCGTGCCCTGCGCATTGAGCCGCGCCAGGGCTCGTTATGGCTGGAGCTCGGTAACATCCGACTGAAGGAAGGTGACTTCCCGCAGGCGGAAAGCATGGGCCGAAAAGCGCTGAGCCTGTCGGCGGGTGACTACGCGCTGAAGGCACGAGCAGAGCAATTGATTGCGACGGCGAAGCGGCGCTAACGATTTTTTAGGGGACACTTGGCGGTAGTGCATAGGAGATCTTCGTTCCGCCTACTAAAATAATTCCCTGAGCCTGTAACTTGCCGACCAGCGATGCAATCTCCTCTTCACAGAGCCCGCCCTGAGCAAATAACAATCGGTCTATCGGTTTGGTTGGCATGTGGCGCCTAGTTCCAAGCCGCCGCTTGGACCGTGAGCCAAACCGCCCGGGCTTTGGCGATCAAGCGACCATCCTCCGCATAAATCGCTGAGCCCGCGAACAGTTTTCGTCCATCGGAACCAAGCGGCCACCCGATTACGACGCACCGCTCGGTGTGGGCGACCTCGCTTTCGATCGATGCGCTCAGTTCTCCGAGAACGATAGCCAGGCCTTCTGGAACTGGCAGGACGGCAAATCCGCCCGTGCAATCCAGCGCCGACCAAAGAAACTCGGACCTCACGCTGCCAGAATCATCTGCAAGGGATACGTCGGGAATCCAAGGCGACGCCAGAGTTGAACTCTGGGGAAGGGCGCCGGGAAAGATGCGCAGTCCATCGCCTGTTCGGCGAGCCGGTCCACAGACAAAGCAGCCTGGGAACGAGTGCGTCCTGAAGCCGAGATATGACTTGGCGCTCTCCCGGGCCTGGTCCAGGGTCGGGCATTGGGGTACTTCAATCCTCAACTCGGACCGCTTCGCTTCGCCCACCACCTGCTCGTCACTAAAGAGCGTGGCCTCTTCATCATTGAACTCCAGGCGCAGTTCTGTACTGAGCGGAGGCGGCATCCGCAATCGGACTGCTGCGGCGCCAAGGATGTACTTGGCGATTCGCCCACAGACGTAGCCGCCATTTCCTGACCTTGGAGGACCGCAGAAGCGCTCCGAGATCTCAAGTTTTTCGACTTTCATGGCCACCTCCGACAGTGGTTGATCAGGACGCCTGGCGTCTGAGCTCACCCGCGCAATGCGGTCCGCTCGAATGATTTGTTAAGCGTCATTGGTGCGCCGATTTGTCCAGATACGCATCAGGCGGGTCTTACCCGCGTGCGGGTTCAGCAGAATGACAGCCACACCAATGTAGCGACCGGTTTCCGCCTTTGCAGTCGTAAGTCGAACGCTCTCTCCCGGCCCGAGCATCACGAAAGTGAATGCGCGAACAGTTGTGCCCGTAGGATTTGTGTCGCCAGTGCTGTCTGCCGAGCGAGTTGTTGAGAAGACGAAGAACGGTGCCAGGTACTTTAGGCTGTACTTGGTTGTGTTGTGAAGGTCTACCGTCGCCTCCTGTGTTTCCGCATCCCAGCTGACCAGGCCGAGAGTCGGGACGGTCGGTGAGAGCGTAGAGTTCATTGAGCCGCACGCGGGCAAAAGCAACAGCGTTGCGAATATGGCGCGGAGCTGTTTCATGGCGCTTAACGTCTTTGTTGACCGACGCGGCTATTGCAATGTGCGCTGGGCACCTGGGTTCTCCGGCGTTCGGTCGAACATTTTGTTATGCCCCACGTTCAATATGAACGTAGGTTCTTGGCTTCATCGACGAAAGCGCTCGCAGCAGCCGTGGCACCAGTGGCAACAGCGCGGGCAGCTCATTCGATGCGGCGTCAAGAACGACGATGGCTACCGGGAGGGTCGAGAGGTTTTGCTGATACGGCAGATTTTTGTCCACCGTGATAAACGCATCGAAGTCGTCCGCGGCAAGCGCGAGGAGCTTGCCGTTCTTCACCCCAGACCAGCCCATTTCAACGACCGTTCGCACTGCGTGGTCCGGAAGAGATTGGCGAAGCCGACTCGGCACCGACTCATCAAGCAGCAGTCGCATCGACCGTCAGGCGCTCCCTCGCCGCCTCAAGAACAGCGACTGCCTTTTCTCGAGATATGGAGGGAAAGTCTTCGAGGAAATCGTCGAGTGACGATGCCCCTTCGAGGTAGTCGAAAAGATTCTTGACGGGCACTCGCGTGCCCGTGAAACAGAGCGCCCCGCTCATCACTTCTGGATCGCGACTTATCACTGATGCAACCATAACGTCCTCCACTGGGCCAAGCTTACTCCAAACGCTGTGGGACGGCCCTCCCCAGGCTGATGCGGCTATGGGGCATAACGTCCGAGCTGACCGGCGCGTTGCGCCCGGTGTGAACGCTGGAGAGCTGCTGACTCGACGGGCGCAAGGCGACCGGTCGAGCGCATAGTTATGTGCCTGACGGAGAAACTAGCGGAAATGCCTTGGGATCTCGGATCGACGCGACGGCTAAGTCGATGTCGAGTTCCGGCCAATAAAGATGATCAGGAGACGGCCATTCCACCAGGCAGACCTGCCGGATGCTGGCGTCTCGAAACCAAGGAAAGGCAGAAAATGGAACAAATAGTTCTTCACCGCCCAGCAACAGCCAGAAGCCGTGGGGCGAAACATTGGACACTTCAACTCGGGAAGTGCTTTTGCCAAGCGGTGCGGATTTCACCGGCATGTGCCTCCACCAATTGTTGAGCCAGGCGAACCTGCTGGTCCGTCAAGCGATAATTGTGCGCCAGAGCGATGGTGGGCTCAAGCCAGAACTTAGCTTCGCCGTCGGGACATGCCACATGGACATGCATTCGGAGTTCTTCGCGCGAGAAAAAGTAAAACCGGAAGGCGCCATCACGAAATATTGTCGGACTCATGGCAATCGAACGGCCCTGGATGTCTCAAAAAGGCACATAACGGTCGCGTTCACCGGCGCATAGCGACCGGTGGAACGCATAGTTAGAGCCGGCTGGTACGGTCTGGGGACATAGGTAACACTTTGGTCCAGGGACATGGGTGACAGTTTGACGATACTCGGGACACCGCAGGAGGTGTCCCATGCCTTGGAGTCAAACAACGCCCATGCACCAGAAAACACTGTTTATCGCGGATCACTTGCGCGGCACCCGCTCGGTAACAGAACTTTGCGCCGAGTACGGCATTTCGCGCAAGACCGCCTATAAGTGGATCGATCGGTACATTCGCCGTGGCCCGGCGGGCCTGGAAGATCGATCCCGACGCCCGCGGACCGCTCCGAACGCCACGGACCCGCAGGTGGTGGCGGCGCTCCTGGAGTTGCGCCGCCGGCATCCGACCTGGGGCGCCAAGAAGCTGCTCGCGATCCTGCGCCAGCGACACCCGCAATGGCAGCTGCCGGGCCGCTCCACCGGCTGTGTCATCCTGCGTCGGCACGGGCTCGTCCCGAAGCAGCGCAAGCGACGAGTGATTGGCCATCCGGGCAAGCCCGCGGCCTCGATGGTGGGGCCCAACCACGTCTGGTGCGCCGACTTCAAAGGCCAGTTCCGAATGGGCAATGGCCAGTACTGTTACCCGCTCACCGTCACCGATGGTTACAGCCGCTTCCTGCTCGGCTGCCAGGGCTTAACCAGCACCGCGGTGGCTGATGCCAAGCCCGTGTTCACGCGGATCTTCAAGGAATACGGCCTGCCAGAGTTCATTCGCACCGACAACGGGGTGCCGTTTGCCACCAACACGCTGGCCCGACTCTCGCGCCTGTCAGCCTGGTGGGTGCGCCTCGGCGTGCTGCCCCAGCTCATCGAGCCCGGCAAGCCCCAGCAGAACGGCCGTCACGAGCGCATGCACCGCACGCTGAAGGCCGAAGCGACCCGCCCGCCGGCCCATTCACTGCGTACTCAGCAGAACAAGTTCGATTGCTTCCGCCAGGAGTTCAACTGCGAACGACCCCACGAGGCACTCGATCAGCAGACGCCCGAGTCCCTCTACCAACCCTCACCTCGCCAGATGCCCAACAAGCTGCCGCCGCTCGAGTACCCGGATCGCTTCGAAGTTCGCTATGTCAGCGCCAACGGCGGCATCCGCTGGGCCAGCCAATGGGTCAATGTCTCCATCACCTGCATTGGCGAGTACGTCGGCCTTGAGGAAGTGGACGACGGGATCTGGAATATTTACTTCGGCGCCCTGCGACTGGGGCGGCTTCACGAGCGGCAGATGCGCATCGAAGATGCTTACGGTAGGCTTTCGAGACACCGGTGACTGTTACCCATGTCCTTGGACTTTTCTGTCACCTATCTCCCTGACCGGTCAGACCTTCGCGACTTCGGAGTGGATTTCTCCAGCACTTTTGCCATGCGCGTCTGCCAACCCGGCCCCGTCGCTTTCCAGGAAGAGATCACTTGAGGTGGCAGCCGAAGCGACAATAGCTGCCGAGGGTGCTGCAATTTCGGGCGCCCTCGGCGTACGAGTTTCTTTCCCCGATACATATCGGCACCAGCGATCCACTCCTCGGTAATCTCGGGCGGATCACTCGAGGTTGCTGAAGTGTGGCCGGAGCCTTTTCGTTTCCCGCTCATGACAATGCCTCATGCTGATAATGCGCCTGGCCGAACCTCGCGGAGTCCAGACAAACGCCACTAATCGTGAATCAAGCCATCCGACTGTTACGTATCGAGGCTCTCCGTAGTCGAAGCGGTCATCGGCGCGGGTAAAGTGGACCCCGCCAAAGACCTCCGTCGCCCTGCGCATATCGAGCCCGCGCTCCTGCAGCGTGCGCTGCCGTTTCTCGGGGTCGCAGGTGATGCGCAGCTATTAACTGTAGCTACATATAATGCCGGGGTCAACCGACCCGGTTGGGCGCACGGCTGGCTAACGATTGAGCTCACCGGCGCGTGCTTTTTGCCGCGCGTCCGGTCGAGCGTTTGGTTAGAGGCCGGTCGGAATGACGATCGGCATAGGTGTCCAGGAGGCTCCGAATCATTCTCTGATACGGCACCTTTGAGCGTGCCGCATACGCCTTGAAGAAGTCCACGCTCTTCTTACTGAGGGATATCGTGACCTTGACTCCATCTTCTTTCAGAACAAGCTGCTCTGGAGGAGGGAGAAAGTCATCTATGACCTCCAGTCGGCCGAGCGGCTCATTTGTATACTTTAGAATGTGCTTCATACAGCTTCCTGCCCCTGCGCCAAAAACCCGCACCGATAATCCGAAAAATTTTGCCCCGATAGGTGAACCTGACCGTCAGGACACCCTCCGACACGCGACCGAAGCAGTAGTAACGCTGCTCGGCTTGGCTGTGCTTTACGTCACGCGCTATGACGCGGCCCGGATCGAGAAATGCAATCTGGGCCTCGCCGAAAGACACGCCGTGCGTTCGTTGATTCTCGGCATCCTTGGCCGGGTCCCAGTCGAAGTCGGCTGCCATATCCGGAGGCTACCATCGGTATGGCGAAAAAGCCATACGAAAGTATGGGATATGTGAGGGGCTTCTAACGCCGAAGATCAGCGGCGCCCATTCTGCTGGGTGTCCGGCTGGATCGCTTGGTTAGAAGCCGAGCCTTGTAGTCGCTCTGCAAGCCAGACTTTGATGATCGACTGCCGCGTAACTCCCAGGCGGCCAGCTTCCCGATCAAGTCCTTCGATCATCCATGTCGGAAAGTCGACGTTTACCCGCCGTTGTTCGTGCATGGGGCGTCGCGCAGCAGCGAGATCGAGCGAAGCAGCCACGCTCTTGCCATCATCAAAGTCGCGGTCAAATTTCTTAGCCTTCATACAATGCTATCTCGTCGTCACGAGACCTCCGGACAGAAATAATTCGAATGGCATCGCCCCGGGATGTAACCACAGCAGACCAGAGCTTCGCGTCGATGCGACCGATGATCAGCCACCGTGGCTCATCTTCCGTTCTTGCAGGGATCTCCAGCAGATCTGGGTCTTCCCACAAGCGTTGGGCCTCGACGAAGTCGATCCCATGTTTGGCCAGATTCGTCGCGCTTTTTCGAGCGTCAAACTCAAATGCCATATAGGTATAGAAAGTATACCTTTACAGCATATTGTGCAAGGGCCTGTCCGAGGCTTCTAACGAGGCTGTAGAAAAAGTCCCATAGGGTGATCTTGCGCCGGTCGTCGGAGGCCAGCAAGATCGGGGCACGTAGTCGATACGGAGATCGCTGCCGATGGCCCGCTACAAGGATGTGGATACCCAGCCGCGGTTCCTGCCCATCAAGCTGGTCCGGCAGCTGCAGCCGGGGACCTTCGAGCACGCGCTGAACCACCTGCGCGACCAGGAACTGGACCGGAGCGGCTTCGATGCCCGGTTTTGCAATGACGCCACGGGCGCCAGCGCCTACCCACCGGCACTTCTATTGAAGGTGGTCCTGTTCGCCTACTCACGCGGCCTGATCAGCAGCCGGGCGATGGCGGCCGCCTGCCGTGAGCAAGTGACGTTCATGGCCCTGACCGGCGACCGGGCCCCGCACTTCACAACCTTGGCGGGCTTCGTCCGCCGCCTCGGCGACGACATCGCCCGGGTCTTCACCCAGGTGCTCTACATCTGTGACCGCCAGGGACTGATCGGCCGGGAGATGTTCGCCATCGACGGGGTGAAGCTGCCGAGTAACGCCAGCAAGGCACGCAGTGGAACGCGGGCGGAGTTCGAGCGGCAGGCCGCGAAGCTGGAGACGGCCGTGCAGGGCATGCTGGAGCGGCACCGGGAGGAAGACCGGCGCGCCACCGAACCCGCTCTTGCTGCCAAAGCAGCCGAGCGCATCGAGCGACTAAAGACCGAGGCCGCCGACCTGCGCCGCTGGCTCCGCCAGAACCCCGACGAGCGACGTGGAAGCAAAGGCGCGGTCCGCAAGAGCAACCGCACGGATGCCGAGAGCGCCAAGATGGCAACGAGCAAGGGCGTGATCCAGGGCTACACCGGCGTGGCCACTGTAGACGGCAAGCACCAGATCATTGTCGAGGCCCAGGCCCACGGGACCGGCTCGGAGCAGGAGCTGCTGGTGCCGGTGGTCCGGGCGATGAAGGACGTGCTGGCAACGAACTCAATGATCAGCGCCGATGCCGGCTATCACAGTGAAGCGAACCTGCGACAGCTGTCAGACCTGAACATCAATGCACTCATTACCGACAATGGCATGCGCAAGCGCGACGAGCGCTTCGCCACCCAGGGCCGCCACCAGACCCGGCCCGATCCACTGCACGACAAGTCACCGGTGGCCAAACCAGCGAAGCGCTACACGCCGAAAGACTTCGACTTCGACCCGGTCCACCAGACCTGCGTCTGCCCGGCCGGGAAGAAGCTCTACCGCAACGGCAGTGACTGCGTGTTCAACGGCTACGCGGCCGTGAAGTTCCGCGGTACGGTCCGCGACTGCGTGCCCTGTGATCAGCGCAAGCGCTGCCTGCGCTCGCCCGAGACCAGTCGCACGCGGCCGGTGGCCTACTTCAAGGGCAAGGCGGCCAGGACGCCGGTCTCACACACCGACCGGATGAAGCAACGCATCGACACGCCGGAGGGCCGGGCCCAGTACGGCCGGCGCTTCGCGATTGTCGAGCTGGTGTTCGCTAACCTCCGCCACAACAAGCGGCTCGATCGGTTCACGCTGCGGGGTCGCGTCAAGGTCAATGCCCAATGGCAGCTGTTCTGCCTGGTCCACAATATCGAGAAGCTCGCCCATCAGGGCTATGCACAGTGACGACGCTAAACACGTCGGGTTGATTGTCGCCGCGATCCGTCGCTAAACCGAAATCGCAGCATCGACCGGGGCCAATGGACCTCGGTCCGCCTCTCGCTGCTCGAAAAAGGGCTTTTTCTACAGCCTCAACGTCTCGGTTCAGCAGCGCCGAGCGCGAGCGAGGGAACCCAAGAGCGCGAAGCGCTGTTGGGCGACGGCTGCAACCGTTGGTTAGGTTGCCGAGCCCTGACGCTTATCGACATAGTCGCGGAGGGCGCGATTGACGGCGTCGGAATCTGGGAACAGCTTGTGCAGGTCGGGGTCGATGACGGCGATGTTCGTGCCCTCGTCGCGATAACGCTGGGCGTACTTGCCTCTGGTGCCGGAACGGATGAGTTCCGGGGGGTATTCGGGTCGGAGGTCTTTGTCGTTACTGCTCATAAGCCTGGAGCTCTCGGCGGGTCATTTGCCGTGCAGAGATAATCCGGAGTCTACCACCGCGTTCCGTGAACGCCACGACCAAGTACTGCTCCCCTAAGGTCTTGCCGAATATGACAAAACGCTCTTCCTCCAGGGAATGATCGGGGTCCAGGGCGGTCGACGATAGAGGGTCCGCGAACACTTCGGTCGCCTCGCGAAAGCTGACGCTGTGCTTGGTCTCGTTGTCACGAGCTTTCGCCGGATCCCATTCGAACTCCATTAGTGGTGCCTAGGCAACCTAACGATTGCACTCAGGCGCGCAGCCGCAGGCCGCGTCTGCCTGGAGTGCGTGGTTAGAACGCGGCCCGCTAGACCTTGACGTCTTCAAGGCGAACTCCGCGACCCGCACGCAGACTGGCTCTTGCCTTGGCGATTCGCTCAAGGAACCTTGGGTCGTTCTCAAGGCGATAGTCAAGCCACTCATCCTCCGATCGAAAGCCGATGAGGACGCCAGCTGGTTTACCGTGACGGGTAATGACAATTTCGTGGGTGGCCGCCTCCTTGAGATACCGCGAGAGGTCATCCTTCATTTCGCCAAGGGGAACTTCCCTTACCGAGGTTTTCCGAATTGATTTAGCCATGCCGAGGCCTCCGCCTTTAAAACGATCGCCAGTATGTCAACTGCGCCATCCGCAACGTCATAGAACACCCGGAAGTCGCCGACCCGCAAACGGTACTGAGGGCGAGAAAGGCCACGCAGCCGCTTGATCCGACTACGGCTGGTCTTGCTCGGCTCGTGCCGAAGATGCACTTCAAGAGCAGCCTTTACTGCGGCGCGGTGTGGCGTTTTCAGCCGCGCAAGATCCTCAATTGCTTCCGGCGCCAGAATGATGTCATAACGCATTCTGGCTAGATTATAGCCAGAAGTGGCAGCATGCGCGATAGCCGCGTTCTAACGATTGAGCTGAGCGGCGCGCAGTCGGCGCGCCGCTTGCTGATAGAAGCCTTTGGAAGCCGCTTGTAGTTCGTGCAAGCGGCGTGACGACGCGCGACGACCGCTGCATCGCATTGTTAGGCGTCACTGTTGGTTGGTACGGTCTGGGGACATAGGTAACACTTTGGTCCAGGGACATGGGTGACAGTTTGACGATACTCGGGACACCGCAGGAGGTGTCCCATGCCTTGGAGTCAAACAACGCCCATGCACC
>JANNJM010000062.1:0-3915 GCA_031395645.1 Gammaproteobacteria bacterium
GAGGCGGTGGCCCACTGGCGCACTCTGCAATCAGACCCCGACGCGGAGTTCGACCGGGAACTTGAAGTGGACTGCAGCTCGCTGGCACCACGGCGTCGATGCCGCCACCCTGCTGGGGACTGGTGCCCCAGGTGACCTGCGGTGCCAGCGAGCTGCAGTCCACTTCAAGTTCCCGGTCGAACTCCGCGTCGGGGTCTGATTGCAGAGTGCGCCAGTGGGCCACCGCCTCTTCCCACTGCGCGGGCGCGGGGGCGTAGGGCTTGCCACGGACATACTCAAAGGTGAGATCGTCCGGCGCCACGATGCCGGTCCACGCGCCGAATTCCACGGCCATGTTGCAGAGGGTGAGGCGCGCCTCGACAGGCAGGGCCCGAATGACGCTGCCGGCAAACTCGATCGCATAGCCGGCGCCGCCGGACGAGCCAAAGCGGTTGATGACGTGCAGGATCAGGTCCTTGGCATAAACCCGTGGGCCCGGGCGCCCCTCGAAACGGATGCGCATGCGCTTTGGCTTGCGTACGGCCAGCGTCTTGGTTGCCAGTGCGTGTTCGCCTTCCGTCGAGCCAATGCCCCAGGCGAGGGCACCGAGGCCACCCAGCGTGCACGTGTGGCTGTCGGGACAAACGATGGTGACGCCGGGCAGCGCAATGCCCTGTTCGGGGGAGACCACGTGCACGATACCCTGGCGGTCGTCGCCCAGATCGAAAAGGGTAATACCGGCGGCCCGGGCCGAGGTTCGGGTGCTTAGAATGAAGTCGCGGCCCCCGGGCATGCGCGTGTCGTCGGTGCGCCCAGGGGTTGTGTCCACGATGTGATCCATCGTGCAGAACACGTGTTCGGGGTTCCGGACCTTGCGTCCGGCAGCTTCCAGGCCTTTGAGGGCGACGCTGCCTGTCCGCTCGTGCAGGAAGATGCGGTCTATGTACAGTAGGCTCGAGGCGTCACCCAGGTCGGCGACCGTGTGCTCTTCCCAGAGCTTGTCAATGATCGTGCGGCCCATGGTGCTGTGTGGCGTCACTCCGGGGATGCTGGCTTCAGCCGCCTGCAAGGCTGAAAATGCGGGCGGGATGATAACAGTTCGGGAACAGGGGGCGGACCAGAACCGGATGAACTTCGTGGCGCGTGTGCTCGGGGTGGTCTGGGGTATTGGTGGTATCGCGGCCGTACTCGTGTATGCGGCCATCAGCCTGGGGCGCTATGCGCAGGAGGCCCTGGCGGCCGGACTGGGACCTGCCGAATGGCTCGTGCTCGTGGTGAACACGACACTGATGGCCTGGGCAGAGGGCTATCGTGGATTCCAGCAGCGCTTTTCGCCGCGGGTGGCGGCTCGCGCACTCAATCTGTACCTGCATCCGACCGTGCCACGCCTGATGCTCGCGCCGCTGTTTTGCGCGGGGTACTTTGGCGCTACCGTTCGACTGCGGCGAGCCATCTGGATCGGGACTGGGTGCATCGTGCTGGCCGTCCTGCTCTTCAATCAGCTGCCCCAGCCCTGGCGTGGAATTCTGGACGCAGGCGTTCTCGTGGGCATGGTCTGGGGGACGATTTCCCTGCTGGTGATGGGCTGGACAACCTTCCGCGAGCGCCGCGAAATCGCACCGGCTGAAGTGCCTGGCCAGGCGCCAGCGGAAGAGCCAGCCGGGATCTCCGGGGGCGTCGGGCTATAATCCAGCCATGCTCTCCCACGTCGATGCTGGCAATCAGCCCACCATGGTGGATGTCAGCGGCAAGGCTGTCACCCGGCGAACCGCACACGCCCGCGCGCGAGTGCTTTTGCCACCAGCCGTTCGCGCCGCCTTCGCCGACGGTGAAATCCGGACGCCGAAGGGCCCTGTGTTCCAGACGGCGATCATTGCCGGGACCATGGCTGCCAAGCGGACCCATGAGCTGATTCCGTTCTGTCACCCGATCGGCCTGGATGCGTGCCGTATCGAGATTGCGCTGGATGCCGCGGGCGACGTGCTGATCAACTGCACCACCCGGGTTGAACATCGCACGGGGGTGGAGATGGAGGCGCTCACCGGCGCCTCGGTGGCGGCACTTACGATCTATGACATGTGCAAGGCGCTGTCCCACGACATCGTCATTGCTGAAGTGCGCCTGATCGCCAAGACTGGAGGGAAAGCCGATTTCAGCACCGCCAGCCCCGGTGACGAGCACGGCGCGAAGCGCACAAGCCCGTGAGTCGCCCTCCGCTCCGGGGACTCGTGCTCGCCGGTGGGCGGAGTTCGAGGATGGGCGCGGACAAGGCGGCACTTCTTGTCGACGGTCGTACGTTGCTCGCCCGGAGTGTCGCCCTGTTGCAACCCTTCACCACTTCCGTACACGTCGTCATTCGTGTTGACCAGGCGGACGACGAAGTCCGTCGGCAATTTCCCCTCCTGTTTGACGAGGCGCCACTGCAGGGCCCGGCGGCCGGGCTTACGGCGGCCTGGAGGCATGCTCCCGATGCGGCGTGGCTCGTGCTGGCCTGTGACATGCCCGGACTGACGCAGGATGCTGTCTTCCGGCTGGTTACTGCCCGTGATCCGGCCCGGGGAGCGACCGCCTGGCGTGGCGAAGACAATGAACGCCCCGAACCGTTGTGTGCCATCTGGGAACCCGCTACCCTCGCTCGCCTTGCCGCCCTGACAAAGCAGGCCGGAGCTGTGCCCGTCAGCCCACGCGCAGTCCTGGCAGCCTCTGACCCGCTGCTGCTGGATCCGGACCGACCCGCCGGCCTAGTCAGTCTCAATACGCCCTCCGATCTGCACCGTTACCTGGATAATAGAGATGGCCACGAGCCGTAAAAGATCAGTCCGCAAACCCTCCAGCCAGGAGGCGGAGTCCGCCGTTCGCACGCTGCTCGCCTTCATCGGCGAAGACCCGGATCGTCCTGGCCTGAAGCGCACTCCCGTGCGCTTCCTGGGAGCGTACGAAGACTGGTTTGCCGGCTACCGGGTTGATCCGTACGAGCTGCTGGGCACCTCGTTTCATCAGGTCGAGCACTACGACCGGATCGTGGTATTGACCGACGTGAACTTCGAGTCCCATTGCGAGCACCACGTGGCACCGGTCATCGGTCGGGCCCACCTGGCCTACCTGCCGGACCGCCGCCTCGCCGGCATCAGCAAGCTGGTGCGGGTCGTTGAGGCCTTCACGAAGCGGCTGATCGTGCAGGAGAAGGTCACCGCCGAGATCGCACGCTGTATCCAGCAGGTGCTGGAGCCGCGGGGTGTCGCAGTTGTGATTGAGGCCCAGCACCATTGCCTGACCACGCGTGGCGTGCACCGGGACAACGTGCGGATGACGACCAGTGAGATGCTGGGCGCCTTCAAGGACGACGATCGTATCCGTGCCGAGTTCCTCGGCGCCATCGCCCGGACCGGACGCTGACCACGCAGATGTCGAAGCTCGTCTTTGCCTGCGCGTCCGACGTCAAGGCCTACGAGGGCCGGGAGATCGGTGTGTCCGAATGGATTCTGATCGATCAGGACCGGATCAACCGCTTCGCTGATGCCACGGATGATCATCAGTGGATTCATGTGGATGTCGAGCGCGCCAGGCGCGAATTGCCGATCGGCACCACCATCGCGCACGGCTATCTGCTGATCTCCCTGATGCCGAAACTCTTGGATACCTTCGTCGAATTCACAGGACTCAAGCGCGTGATCAACTACGGTCTGAACGACGTGCGCTTCAAAAACATGGTGCCTGCCGGCAAGCGGGTACGGATGCGCGGCAAGCTGAAGTCGGCCCGCCAGCGGGCCGGGGGGCTGCAGGTGATCCTGGAAAACACCATCGAGGTCGAGGGCGAGGCGAAACCAGCCTGCATTAGCGAGTCGCTGGTCCTGTATTTCTTCGAGAACTGACGTAGGAGCGCCTGCAGAGGAGAAATGGGGACATGCCTCATTTCCTCCCGGGAAATGAGGCATG
>JANNJM010000063.1:0-6699 GCA_031395645.1 Gammaproteobacteria bacterium
TCACCGAACTCGACGGTGCCCTGCCCGGGTCGCTGGTCGATTCGCTGTTCAGCAACGCCGACCCGGCCCAGCCGGTGCAAGCCAAGCTCTACATCACGAAGTCGACCAAGCAGCTCCGGCGGGCCGATCTGACCGGACCCTTCTTCGACAAGGCCAAGGACAGCACGTTCACGGTGCTGCTCCAGAAGTACGGCGCACCGGTCACCATCACCGCACCGACCTCCTCGTAGTCATGCAGGTGCTGCGTTCGACCGCCACGGTCTTGCCCGGCCGACGCCGGACTCTGGCCTTCGCCTCGGTCGCGGTGCCAGCGCAGCGACAATTGCAGCTGGTCCTGGCGCGAGGTCCGGGGCAGGCCATTGAACACCCAGGCGCACTGATCCGTTACGCAGTGCTCCGTGGCGATCGTCAGGTACTCCGCCCCCAGGCGGACGTGCTCCGACCAGTCGAACAGGTAGCTCACGGTCCAGGCTTGGCCATTGTCCCGGTTCGTGTAGTTGTCGGGGTCATTGAAGGGCTGCACGTCGAATTTGTCGTAGCGGGCACTCACCCGATGGCGACCGAAGGCGCGCGTCAGCATCAGGAAACGCGCGTCGAAGGTGGAGTCGTAGACGTGCCAGGGACCCAGGTCGGGGCCCATGACCGTGCTGCCATCGAGCCACTGCGCAATCACGCCGAAATCGCCGGGCGCAGAGAACTGCAGGCCGACGTGATTGAAGCGCGTCTTCCAGGCGTACTCGAACTTGTCCAGCACCTCGGGATTGCCGTGGTTGTCATAGTGCATGACTTTGAGGCGAAGACTTTCACCCGCCAACAACTCTGCGGCCACATAAAAACCCGGCCGGTGATCAATTTCCCGGAAGGCCTCCAGGCCGTCAGGGTTCTTTGGGAATGGCTCCCAGGGCTCGATTGCAGAAGTCTGTGGCAGCGGCAAAGCGCTGAAAATGCCGGTCTGCCGGTCGTGCAGTGCCCAGCCCCGGCGATTGAGCAGGGCACCGGTCGGATCGTTGCCATAGAACATGGCACCTTCCACGGCCAGCTCCGGCGCGAGAGGCAATGCTTCGAAGCTGCGACTCGCGCGGACCTCGGCCCCGAAAGTTCGCAGTTCCTCGCCGATCCACGTATTGATCGCCGAGGACGACAAGCTATAGGGACTGCTCCACCCGGCGTCGACATTCTCCAGCGAGAGCCGCGGGTAGAACGCACCCACGCGACTCCGGACGATCCAGGATGTCCGCGGCACCGGCCGCCATTCCAGGTAGGCCTCAGTCAGGTCCAGCGCACGATCCTTCGTGTCCTGCAGGTTGAGGACCGTGTGGGCAATGACGGTGGAGGTGAGTCGCCCGCGGTACTCCAGAAAGGCACGGGAAAACTCCAGCGCCCCGTCGTCCTCGTCGAATCGCAACTTCCCCTGGCCTTCGTCCAGCCAGGTTGTGAACGGTGACGACACGTGGATAGCACTGACATCCACTGCACCCTCGAACACGTGGCTGTCGTCCGCCAGCGCAGCAGCAGGAAAAGCCGCTAGCACCAGGGCCAGGACTCCCGCGACGAGTGGGTGGAAAGCGGCCATCAGTAGTCTCGCCCCACGAGCGAACCGCGTTGCTTCGCGGCGCCGCTGCCAGCCGTCAGTTCGAGCCTGAAAGACGCGCTGGCGGGCGCCGACTCGCTGACCTCGACACTGCCGATTTCCAGGTGATTGTCCCGATCGAGGCCGGGCGCCCAGGCGCGTACGACGTGACGTCCGGCTGGTACGTCGGCGAGTTTTAGCCGGCCATCGGGCCCGGTGGTCCCGGAGCGCGTGGACTCGACCACGACGATGTAGCCCAGCATCGAGTCGTGGATATTGCACCCGAGTACTACCACGCCCGGGTTCAGGAAACGTGCGCTGAGCCGGGCATCACCCTTATAAAGTGGCAGGGCGAAGGCGTTGGGCCTGGAGAACGAGTACACGTGATGACTCGTCCGGTCGCTGTTCGTGAACTGCACGTCGCTGCCAGCGGTTACGACCGACACGCCAGGCAGAAAGGCCTCATCCCGCTGGTCGACAACGGCAGGCGGCTGGGTGGCGGGCGTACGAACGTCCGGCAGGTACAACACGACCCCGGCCAGCGGCCGGCCGTCGCGGTCGCTGACGGTGAGCTCGACCGCCTCTCCGCCGCGGGCAATGCTTGGCCCTGCGATACTGAACAGCACCGCGAGCACTGCCCGAGTGCCAAACCTGCATCGCACGCCCATGCCGGACTTAACCTGATCCCGTGTAGGCTAGGGAACGTAACGATCACCGCCCGGAGGTTCTGTGATCCGTCACCCGAAACAGCGATACCGGCCGTGCTAAGCCCCGCGGAAGAACTCGGTCTTGCCGGTGCCGCACTCGACGCCCGGGTACGGCGTGCGGTGAATCACATTCCCGACACCACCCTCGCCCTGCTGTCCCGCCGACTGGCCGACGATGCCCGCCTGAATGGCGTCGTCTACGAGCGTGGCGGCGAGATCGAGCCGGTGCGCATCATGTTGCGCCCCCTCCTCGTGATGCCCGAGCAGGTGGCCTACCTGCTCAACGTCTGCACCGTGATCGTGGACGCGCTGAAGCGACTGCCCCAGCTCTATTTCAGTGACCCCGAGGTCCGGGCTGTGCTGCCGCTCGCAGCCGACGAAGAAGCCTGGCTCCGGGACTGCTGGTCGGCGCTCGAGGGTGGCCAGAATGCGCTCTACGGGCGCCTCGACGCGGTCTGCGATTTCACGGGGGCCCGCTGGCAGGACTCGCTGCAGTTTCTCGAGCCCAACCTGTCGGGGGTCGGTGGCATCCAGCTCGGGCCGCTCGCCGACTCGCTGGTGGCCCGCGACATCCTACCGACGATCGTCGCCCACGACCCCGGACTCAGCATCGACCAGCCCCGGGACCAGCGCGACCTGTTCCTGCAGGTGCTGCTCGACCACGCCCGCGCGGTGGGGCGTGCCGGCCGCAACATCTGCCTTGTCGAACCCAAGTACGAGGCCGACGGCCCCAACGAACAGTCCGCCATGGCCCGTTACTTTCGCGAGCGCCACGGCGTCACGGTGGTGCACGCGGATCCGACGGAACTCCGGCTGGTCGGCGACGAGGTCTGGTACCAGGACACCTGCATCGACGTGGCGTACCGGGACTACGAGATGCGCGACCTCCTCGAGCTCGAGCAGGAACAGGGCGCCCCACTGGCGGCGATGCGTGCCCTCTTCCAGCAGAACCGCATGGTGTCCTCCGCCGGCGGCGACTTCGATCACAAGAGCTGCTGGGAACTCCTCACCGACGACACGCTCGTCCGCCGGCACTTCACGAACCGTGAGCGGCTGCTGTTCCAGAGGCACATCCTGTGGACGCGCATCGTGTCCGACCGGAGCACCGCGCTGCCCCACGGGCACGGCGACCTGCCCACGTACATCCGCGAATTCCGCGAGCAACTCGTCCTGAAGCCGAACCGCAGTTATGGTGGCGAAGGCGTGCACGTCGGCTCGCTCACCACACAGGCGCAATGGGAGGAACTGCTCGCCGATGCCCTGCACCTCCAGTCCGATCCCAACGACTCCTGGGTCGTGCAGGCCGTGGCCAACCTGCCAGTGCAGGAATTCCCCGTGGTCAGCGCCGAGGGGCGCGTGCACTACGAGCCTTTCTATTCCGTGCTCGGCTTTACCCCGACCGACCACGGCCTCGCCATGCTCTGCCGGGTCTCCCAGAAGCAGGTGGTGAATGTGGCCCAGCACGGCGGGCTCGCGCCGGTGCTCATCGGCTATCCGCCCGACGATCTGCGGGCGCCGATCCGGGCCGCGGTGCCGCGCGACATCGCCGAGACGCGCCTGACCGACAAGATACGCGAACTGCGCGACCTGGACGCCGTGGTCAGCCTGATGGACTGGGACGAGGAAACCTACCTGCCCCCTGGCGGCCACGAGCGGCGCGGCCAGCAGATGGGCACCGTCGAGACGATCGCCCACGATCTGCTGGTCGACGACGCGCTCGGCGACCTCATCGAGGAGGTCCTCGAGCTGACCCGCGACGACCCGCTGCGCCAGGCGGAGCTGGCCGAACTGAAGCGCACGCGGCGTATCGAGCTCGCCGTGCCCCACGACCTGGTGGGCGCGCTGGCGCAAGCCCGGTCCCTGACCCTTGCCGCCTGGGAGGAGGCCCGCACTGCCGACGATTTCAGGCTCTTCGCCCAACCCTTCGACGCGCTCCTGAAGCTGGAGCGCGAGCGCGCCCAGGCCCTGCAGCGGGGCGGCGATCTGTATGACGGGCTGCTGGACGAGTACGAACCCGGCATGACCCGGGCACGGCTCGACCCCCTGCTCCGCAACCTGGGCGCGCGGCTGCGGGACCTGGTTCCCGTACTCACCGAGCGCACGCGCCTGGCCGAGCTCAAGCTGGCGACCACGTTTCCCGAGGACGCGCAAGACGGGTTTTGTCGCGGGCTTCTCGGTGACATGGGCTTTTCGTTCGTGCGCGGCCGCGCAGACCGGTCCACCCACCCGTTTACGACGACGCTGGGCGAAGACGACGTCCGGCTCACCCTGCGCTTCCAGGCGGAAAACCCGCTGCCGGCGATCTTCGCGACGCTGCACGAGGGCGGGCATGCCCTCTACGACCAGGGCTTCCCCCCCGAGCTGCACGACACGCTGCTGGCCGAGGCGCCGAGCACAGGCCTCCACGAAGCCCAGGCCCGCCTCTGGGAAAATCATGTGGGGCGCAGCGGTGCGTTCTGGGCCCATTACCTGCCGCGCCTCAAGTCAGCCTTTCCCGGCCTGCAGGCGCTCGATGCCCGGCGCTTTGCGCAGGCGGTGAACGTCGTGCGGCCCACGCTGATCCGCGCGGAGGCCGACGAGGTCACCTACAACCTGCACATCCTGATGCGCTACGAACTTGAGATCGCACTGTTGTCGGGCGACCTGCGCGTCGCCGACCTGCCGGCGGCCTGGAACGAGAGCAGCCGGAAGTGGCTGGGCATCGTGCCGACCACGCTGGGCAACGGCTGCCTGCAGGACGTGCACTGGGCCGGGGCGTCAATCGGTTACTTCCCCACCTACACCATCGGCAACCTCTACGCGGCTCAACTGGCCGAGGCCTATGCCGCCCAGCACGACCTGGACGCGGAACTCGGGGCGGGCAACCTGCGCCCTCTGCGGGACTGGCTGGCGACAAACGTGTACCACTGGGGGTGCCGCCTGACCGCAGAAGAGATCGTCCGCAAGGCGACGGGCCGGGGGCTCGATGCCAACGCGTTTTTCCGGCATCTGGCTGGCAGATTTCCCTAGGCCTCCTCGCTATCCCCCTGCGGTCCCGCGCCCAAGCCACTGAACATAACGTCGAAACCGACCCGGGTTAAATTTTGTACAGGGTCGCGGGGCGGGCCTATACTCCGGTTCACGACTACCTAACAACTACAACCGTCACAACCTGGTGGGGAATAAAGAATGATTAAGGAAATTTCAGGGCGACCCGTTGCCCGAGGCCTGCGTGCCGTGTCTCTCGTCGGAGCCCTGGTCGTCTCGCTGGTCTCCGCGCAGGCATCTGCCTACAGCGCGCTGTACGTCTTTGGTGACAGCCTTTCGGATACCGGCAACATCAACGTCGTAACGGGCGGCGTACCGCTGCCACCGTACGCGACCGGCCGCTTCTCCAACGGCCCGGTGTGGGTGGAAACCTTTGCTGCCAATCTGGGGCTGACCGCTGTCAATTCCCTGAGCGGTGGCACCAACTACGCCTTCGGTGGTGCACCGACCGGCGCGCCGTTCCTCTCCAGCTCTCCGTCGCTGACTGTCCAGGTCAGCGGGCAATACCTGCCGAGTTATGGGGGCGTAGCCGATCCGAACGCACTCTACGTGGTGTGGGGTGGCGGCAATGACGTGCGCACAGGCGACCCAGCGGTGCTCTCGGCTTCAGTGCCGAATATCAGCAACATCATTACGACGCTCGCGGCTGCCGGTGCCACCAACTTCCTGGTGGCGAACCTGCCGAACATCGGCCTGACGCCGGAAGCCCAGGCGGGCGGTCCGGCTGTCGTTGCCGGTGCAACGTTCCTGTCGGTAGCGTTCAATGGCCAGCTGCTTGCGGCGACCGCAGGCCTGCGCTCGTCGCTTGGGGTTAACATCATCGACCTGGACGTGTTTTCGTTCCTGAACAACACGATTGCCAATGCCGGTGCGCTGGGTATCACGAACACGACCGGACGCTGCTACAGCGGCCCGACGGGTGTCGGTGGCGGCGGTGCGGTGTGCGCCAACCCCAACGAGTACGTGTTCTGGGATGGCATTCACCCGACGGCAGCCGCGCATGCCCTGCTCGGCAACTTCGCCTCTTCGGCCGTCCCCGTGCCGGCAGCCGCGTGGCTGTTCGTCTCCGGCGTTGCAGCCCTCGGCGCCTTGCGTCGCAAGGCTGCCTGACTGTAGACGCGACTCAAGGCGCCTCGGTTCCGAGGATGTCCTTTTTTCGATCCGACCCTTGAAACGGCTGCTCATGCACATGGCAGCCTGCAACCTGGGCCTGTGGATGCGCACATTGACGGGTATTGGAACCCCACGCGGCCTACAGGGCCGTTTGGCCACCGTATGGGCTTTCTTTTTTACTCTGTGGGTGCTGCTGCGCAACCAAGTGACCGCTCATCGGCGCCGAGAACTCGATCTGAGACTATTTGCGCTCCCAAGTCACCGCTTCGCAGTGATTCTGTG
>JANNJM010000069.1:0-4516 GCA_031395645.1 Gammaproteobacteria bacterium
CCGACGGGAAATGAGGCATGTCCCCATTGTTCAGCAGCCGCTTAAGTGCGCGCTGATGGCCGGGTTCTGACCCGCTGCGACCGGCGGCTGGTACGAGACCCCGCAGGCCCGGTCAGCCCGCAGGCCGACGGCCCGCCACACGCCACCCTCGTAGCCAAAGGTGGCGGTCTCGGCGACCGCAAGCATCAGGGGCAGCGTCCCCACGGATGGATAGCCGTAGGTCATCGCCACGACGCCACGCGGACCATCGATCGTCGGTGGCTGATTCGCCGCGAGCCAGCGTGAATGAGCAAGCTGCGCGGCCGTCGTGGCGGCACGCGCCAGTGCCGTGACTTCTGCCAGTCGCACGTCCGTCGCGATCTGCACGTGACGGGGCACAGCCACGACTGCACCCGCGCTCAGGCAGGCGATGAGGACCGCAATATCCAACCGGCTGATCATTGACCTAATGTCGGACGAAGGCACGGTCGGCGTCTGTGATGTGCTTCTCAGGCCGCTGCCAGCGCGGCCTTAATCAGTCAGTCCAGCACGGGCCGTCCGGTGCAGTTTCAGGCTGAACTGTGCGGAAACCCCCTGCTGACCCGGCTGCAAGTGTGAGCGCCTTCTCAACGACTTCACATAGTCACGCCTTAGATTAGCGACGCGGGCCTCTGGGCAGAGGCAATTGTGGCCAGCTCGGTCGGCAGGCCTTCCGGCCTGGATTTTTGTGGGGGTCAGCGCTGATGAAACTGCTCCTCGTCGAGGACAATCCTGCGGACGCGGACTTCCTGGCCGCGTCGCTGCGGCGCCAGCGCGCGAGTGACATCCAGATCGTCAACGTCGCGACCCTGGCGGAAGCGGTCGCGCAGCTGGGACTAGACAAGTACGATGTGGTGCTCCTCGACCTGCACCTGCCCGACGGCTCCGGCCTGCAGTGCCTCGATGCCATTCAGGCCGTGGACAGCGAAATTCCCATCGTCGTTCTGAGCGGCCAGGACGACGAGGAATTCGCCGTCAGTGTTCTCAACAAGGGCGCCCAGGACTACCTTGTGAAGTGGGAGGGCCAGGGACACTCGATCCTGCGCTCGATTCGCTACGCCATGGAACGCAAGAAGGCCGATCTGCGCCTGACCTACCTGGCCCAGTACGATCCGCTGACCGGCATCCCCAATCGCCAGTTCTTTAATGACCAGCTCACCCGCGCCACCGCCCGCGCCCGCCGGGATGGCCGGAAGGTGACGCTCCTGTATCTCGATCTGGATGCGTTCAAGGTGGTCAACGATACCCTCGGCCATGACGCCGGCGACCGGCTGCTGCAGGAGGTGGCTGACCGTATCCGGCGTTCGGTGCGCGCCGGTGACGTTGTGGCCAGGCTGGGTGGTGACGAATTCGCCGTCATGCTCGAGGGCCTGGCCAGCCCACGGGATGTGGAGGCAATGGCTACTGGGTTGCTCGAAATAGTCTCGAAGCCCTACCACATTGCGGATCGCCAGCTCACGATCACGACGAGCATCGGCATTACCGTGTTCCCGAGCGACAACGCGGATACGCAGATGCTGCTGAAGAACGCCGACATCGCCATGTACCAGGCCAAGGACAGCGGGCGAAACAACTTCAAGTTCTTTCACCAGGCGATGCATGCCAGCCTGGTGGAGTACCACGAGCTCGAACGCGATATCCGGGAGGCCCTGCAACTCGGGCACTTCCACCTGGCCTACCAGCCCAAGGTTAACGTCCACATCAACCAGCTGCAGGGCCTCGAGGCGCTCTTGCGCTGGAAAAGTCCAACCCGCGGGATCGTAAATCCAAAAGATTTCATCTCCGTGGCCGAGGAGAGCGGCCACATCATTCCGCTCGGCTATTGGGTTCTCAACGAGGTGTGCCAGACGATCAATGCCTGGCGCGGTAAGGGCCTGACTCTGGTGCCGGTCTCGGTAAACGTCTCGGCACGGCAGTTCCAGCAGCCGGATTTCCACAAGCGAATTGCCGAAGTCCTGCACAAGCACGACATCGACCCCAGCCTGATCGAGATCGAGCTGACCGAGGGCCTGATGATGGAGGACACGGAGGCGGCCCAGCGCGAACTGTCGCAGTTGAAAAAGATCGGGCTCCGGATTTCGATTGATGACTTCGGCACGGGCTATTCGTGCTTGAGCTACCTCCGGCGCTTCCCCATCGACGTCCTGAAGATTGACCGATCGTTCGTGATGGAAATCGGCAGCATCCGCGATGGCGAAAGCATCATCGATGCGATCATCTCCCTGGCGAAGAGCCTGCGGCTGGAAACGGTCGCCGAAGGCGTTGAGACGCCGGCCCAGCTTAACTACCTGCTGGACCACGGCTGCCACGTGGTGCAGGGTTTTCTGTTCGGCAAGCCGATGGAGATGCACCTGATCGAGCCACTGCTGGCGGCGCTCGATCAGGGTGGCACCGATTCCACTGCAGTCGTCCGTGCCCTCAAGGGCTTCGGGTGAGCAGTCGGCAGACTGACGATGTGGGGCTCAGCCCGCAGTTGCAGCGCACGCTCGAGGCGAGCGGCGTTGGTATCTATTCCTTCGATGCCGCAACCGGCCGATTTGTGGTCGATGCCACCTGCCGCCGGCTGTTCGACATTGATTCCCACACGCCGCTATCACCGGAGATGATGGCCAGTCGCATTCACCCCGAGGACCTGCAGCGCTACTGGGCGGCCGCGGGTGAGAGCCTGCGCACCGGCAGCTTCGCCTGTGACTACCGCGTGGTGCACAGAAGCGGCGAGGTGCGGTTCGTCAGCGGCCGCGGCCACGTGGAGCCCGGGGCACCAGGAGCTCCGCCACGGATTCAGGGGGTGTGTATCGACGTGACCTCCAAAATGGCGCTTGCGGATCAGCTACAGGCCGCCCAGGCGCGCATGCAGGAGCTTGCCGACGGCGTCCCGGGTCTGTTTGCCTACCTGGACCGGGATCTGACTATGCAGTTCCTGAGTGCCGCCTACGACCGCTGGTACGGGTATCCGCGCGCGCGCCATCTGGGCCAGCACATCAAGACGGTAATCACGCCGGAAATCTGGTTGCGCCGGCAACCGTTGTATCGGCGCTGCCTGGCGGGGGAAGTGGTCCGGTACGAGGAAGCGCGGATCATGGCGAACGGCGAAGAGCGCTTCTACGAGGTCACCTACCAGCCCCACCGTGCCACGAGTGGCGAGGTGATCGGGGTGCTGTCACTGGCCATGGACATCACCGAGCGTTGCGCAATCCGGAAGGACCTGGAGGCCAAGTCCACGGAACTGGCGCGCTCGAATCTTGAGCTGGAGCAATTCGCCTACGTCGCTTCGCACGATCTCAAGGCGCCGCTCCGGTCCATCGACATTCTCGCGGACTGGCTGCAGGAGGATCTCAACGACTACAGCGGCGGGGAAGTCCAGCAAAACCTTGGACTACTCAAGCAACGCACCGCCCGGTTGTACCGTCTCCTCGATGACCTGCTGGCCTACTCGCGCGCGGGGCGCAAGCCGGGCGCAATCGTGGACGTGGACTCCCGGCTGCTCGTGGAGGATCTGTTCGTACTGCTCGTCCCTCCGGCAGCAATGCAGCTGACCGCAGACACCTCCCTGCCGCTGGTCACCGCCCATCAGGCTCCGCTTGAGCAGGTCCTCCGCAACCTGATCAATAACGCGATCAAGCACCACCCGACGCAACAGGGCTGCATCAGGGTCTACGCCCAGGACAAGGGGGATGAAATCCTGTTCGCTGTGGAGGATGACGGGGCCGGCATTGCACCGGAATTTGCAGAGAAGGTTTTCCAGATGTTCCAGACGCTGAAGCCCCGGGACGAAATCGAGGGCAGCGGAATGGGTCTCGCGATCGTGAAACGTATTGTGGAATGGCAGGGTGGTCGGGTCTGGTTCCATGGCGGACCGGCCGGCTGCGGCACGGTATTCAAATTTACCTGGAAGAGATTGCCTCACGCAGGGGCCGAACGGAAGGACGATGGGGTGACTCATGAGCGACGGGGACAAGACCGTACATATCTTGCTGGCTGAGGACGACCTCATCGACGAGAGGGCTTTCCTTCGTGCGATCGGGAAACTGCGCATCACCAATCCGGTGACCATCGCACGCGATGGCGTTGAAGCCTGGGACATCCTCAAAGGCAATCACGGCCAGGCACCGCTGCCCCGGCCGAACCTGCTCGTGCTCGACATCAACATGCCGCGCATGAACGGGCTCGAGCTGCTCGAACGCATCCGGGACGACGCGGACCTGCACGATTCGATAGTTTTCATGCTGACCACATCCAATGACGACGAGGACAAGATCGAGGCCTTCAATCTGAACGTCGCCGGTTACATGCTCAAATCGGACGTCGCCAACAGCTTCGTGAAGGCCGTGGAACTGGTGGCCAACTACTGGCGGGTCGTGGAATTCCCGCCGGGGACTGGCGGCCGCGCTCCGGTCAATGCGGACGACCGCCGGGGGTACGTGCGGCACCCGGACTCCCGCGGAGTCCTGTAGGGAAATGGGGACATGCCTAATTTCCCAAAGGGAAATTAGGCATG
>JANNJM010000097.1:0-20359 GCA_031395645.1 Gammaproteobacteria bacterium
TTCGTCAAGTTCTTGACGAAACTAAAGAAACCAAACAACTAAGGTCCGGTACCTTTTTATTGCGAGCGGGTGTCGGCGAAGCTGGGCATGACGATGGCGTTCGGGCCGCCGTCGGTTGTGGCGCAGTGGACGCGGTTGCGGCCGGAGTTTTTCGCACCATAGAGGGCCTCGTCCGCGCGGCCAACAAGGCTGGACAAGGTCTCGCCAGGCCGGTACTCGGCAATGCCGATGGACACGGTCACCTGGTGCAGGCCGTCGAAGGGCCGTCGGACGACCGCCTTGCGCAGCCGTTCCGCGCACTTAAGTGCTCCGCCGAGCGACGTGCCGGGTAGCAGCACGATGAACTCCTCGCCACCTACTCGGCCGAAGGCGCTGTGACCGGACACCATGGATTCGACATTTTCACCGTCAGGAGTTATCGACAATCCCCCGCTGTTGACCGTGTCCATGGTCCGCAGCGCACCGCGCACGCGGCGCGCGAAGGCAGCCAGAATCCGGTCGCCGGTCTGGTGGCCAAAGCGGTCGTTCATGTTCTTGAAGTGATCAATGTCGAGCAGGCACACGCAAAGCGGTTCACCACTCCGGTCAGCCCGCGCCTTCTCACGGCCCGCCATTTCAAGAATCGACTCACGGTTATAGGAATTGGTCAGACGATCACGTTCCGCGTGGCGCTTGATCCGCTGGATACCGGCCTGTAACTCGGCGTTCCGAGCCTGCAGCTGCTCGCGAGCCGTGGCCAGTGTCCGGGCTGCGAAGTAGACGACGGTCAGCAACACGATCAGCACAAAACTGGGTAACAGTGCGTCGAGGTGGCCGATAACAGCTGCCGCCGAGCCGGACGCCACGGGCAGCACCTGGTGCAGGAGCGTCGTGACCAGGCTCGCGGCAGCGGCTGTCACCATCAATCGACCCAGTGCCGGCAGGCTGGCTCCTGGCATCGCCAGCGTGATGGCCGAGATATACATGCCGACGCTGAGCACCGCCCCCCCTGCTGAGGCTCCCGAGAACCACGCGTACAGCGTGGCCCAGACGATGCCCATCAGGGCCTGGCCGGTCACCAGCATGGACGCGGGCGGCTGGTCCGCCGAGGGCAAACGCGCGATGCCGAGGAACAGCGCAACCGTTAGTCCGCTGCCGAGTCCGAGTATCAATCCGCCGCCGCTGACCATGGGCACCACGCCCATGGCGTGGGCGCCGCCCGCCACCGCGGCCCAGACCGCGTACAGCCCCGCCGGACGGAGGTCGGCGTGCTCGCGGACGCTGCCTGGCAGGGCAGTAGTGGGCGGGGAGACGGCGGAATCTTCCATAGGGGCCTCTGCGCTTCTTGTTCTTTTTAGTTAGCGGCTCAGTCGTGCCACCCAGCCTCGTAACGGGCTTTAAGGGGGCGGCCTGCCGGCCTTTATTGAGTGCGATGCTGGCACACGGCCGCCCGCCAAACCGTGAACTGCATCGGGGGAAATGCCTTGCCATAACGCATCAACAGCGCCGGTGGCCGGCGGCGCATAGAATGGCGGCGCATGAGTAATAGCAGCAACACCTACGACGTTATCGTGGTCGGCGGGGGCCACGCCGGCACCGAAGCGGCGGCGGCCGCCGCGCGCCTGGGCGCCCGCACCCTGCTGCTCACGCAAAACCTTGAAACCGTCGGCCAGATGAGCTGCAACCCGGCCATCGGCGGCATCGGCAAAGGCCATCTGGCCCGGGAAATCGACGCCCTCGGCGGCATCATGGCCGTCGCTGCAGACCGGGCCGGCATCCACTTCCGCACGCTGAACTCCAGCAAGGGTCCGGCAGTCCGCGCCACCCGTGCCCAGGCCGACCGCGCGCTCTACCGCCAGGCCGTGCGCGCATTGCTCGACGCCCAGCCGAACCTGCAGCTCTTTCAGCAGGGTGTCGACGACCTGATCGTGGAGGGCGACCGCGTCACCGGCGTCATCACCCAGTCGGGACTGCGTTTCAACGCCCGTGCTGTCGTGCTGACCGTCGGCACCTTCCTCGCCGGCCGCATCCACGTGGGCCTGACCCACTACTCCGGCGGCCGCGCCGGTGACCCGGCCTCCATCGGCCTGGCCGCCCGGCTGCGCGAACTGCCCTTCACCGTGGGCCGGCTCAAGACCGGCACGCCGCCGCGCATCGATGCCCGCTCCGTCGACTTCAGCCTGATGACCGTCCAGCACGGCGACACGCCCGAGCCGGTCTTCTCGTTCCTCGGTCGCCGCGCCGATCATCCGCGCCAGGTGCCCTGCCACCTCACGCGCACGACAGTCGCGACCCACGATATCATTCGTCAGGCGCTCGACCGCTCGCCCCTGTACACGGGTGTCATCGAGGGCGTCGGCCCCCGCTACTGCCCCTCGGTGGAGGACAAAATCGTCCGGTTTGCCGACAAGAACTCACACCAGATCTTCGTTGAGCCCGAGGGGCTCAACTCCACCGAGCTTTACCCCAACGGTATCTCCACGAGCCTGCCCTACGACGTACAGCAGGCCTTCGTGCGCACGATCCCCGGTTTCGGGAACGCCCACCTCACGCGGCCGGGCTACGCCATCGAGTACGACTACTTCGACCCGCGCGGCTTAAAGCCCACACTGGAAACGCACAGTCTTGGCGGGCTCTGGTTCGCCGGGCAAATCAACGGCACGACGGGTTACGAGGAAGCCGCTGCCCAGGGCCTGATCGCCGGCATCAATGCAGCGCTGGCGGCACGCGGTGCCGACGCCTGGTCGCCCCGGCGCGACGAGGCCTACTTGGGCGTGCTCGTCGACGACCTGATCACGCGCGGCACCACTGAGCCCTACCGCATGTTCACGAGCCGCGCGGAACACCGCCTGCTGCTACGGGAAGACAACGCCGACGCGCGGCTCACACCCACTGGCCGGCAGCTGGGCCTCGTCGACGACAACCGCTGGCGGATTTTCTCCGCCAAGCAGCACGCCATCGTCACCGAGCGGGAGCGGCTGGGCGGGATCGTCATCCAGCCGCCCGACGCAGCGCTCGAGCCCGCCCTGCGTCGCGAACAGCGCGCGCTCGAATTGCTCAAGCGCCCCGACGTGGACTACGCCTGGCTGATCGGGCTCAAGACGGTCGGCCAGCGTGTCGCCGGCGCCGACGAGTACCCGGAGCTCGGCGAGCAGATCAACGGACAGGTCGAGATCGAAGCCCGCTATGCCGGCTATGTGCAGCGCCAGCACGACGAAATAGAGCGCAACCGTGGCACCGACGGGCTGACGCTCCCCGAAGATCTCGACTACGCCGGCATTCACGGCCTCTCCCACGAGATCCGGCAGAAGCTCTCGCGCCAGCGGCCGGCCACGGTGGGGCAGGCGTCCCGGATTCCCGGCGTGACGCCGGTGGCGGTGTCGCTGCTGCTCGTGCATCTCAGGAAGCGGCGGCTTAAGACGAGTGCAGGTGCCGAAGCGCGTGCCTAGGTGGTTCCTGCTGTCCCTGGCGACGCTGCTGCTGACTTCAGGCTGTAGCCGGCCCGGCGATGACCCGACTCTGCCCGTAGCAAAGACCGTCCAGGTTGGCGGCGCCACCGGCCAGGAACTGGCGGCCGAGCAGATCCTGCGCGCCGCGAACGGCGCCGAACCCGAGACTCTCGACCCTCATCGCGCCAGTGGCGTGACGGCTTCCAACGTGCTGCGGGACCTGTTCGAGGGGCTGGTCACCGAAGCCGCTGACGGCAGCCTGATGCCCGGCGCGGCTGAGAGCTGGACTATCAGCGACGACGGCCGGGTGTACACCTTCAGGCTGCGCGCCAATGGCCGCTGGAGCAATGGCGATCCGGTGACGGCGGAAGACTTCACCTTCGGCCTCCGGCGCAGCGCCGACCCGAAAACGCTGTCGGAATACTCCGCCATCCTGTATCCCCTCGAGAACGCCGACGCCGTGGTGAATGGCCAGCTGCCGCCGGAGAAGCTGGGCGTGCGCGCCATCGACGATCGCACCCTGGAGCTGCGGCTGCATTCCCCCACGCCGTACGTCCTGGGCCTGCTGACCCACTCCAGCACCTACCCGGTGCATCGACCATCCCTGCAGAAACTGGGCGGAAAGTTCGCCCGCGCCGGCAACCTGGTGAGCAACGGCGCCTTTAGGCTGAACGCCTGGGTGGTGCAGTCCCACATCCAGCTCCTGCGCAACCCGAACTACTGGGATGACGCTCACACCACGCTCACCGAGGTGTGGTACTACCCGGTCGAAAGCGCCGACGCGGAACTCAACCGCTACCGGGCCAACGAGTTTGATCTGACCTACACGCTGCCCAACCGGCAGCTCCCCTGGCTACGGAAGAACCTGCCGAAGGAGCTGCGCATCGCGCCGTACCTGGGTAGCTACGTGTATGGCTTCAACACCAGCCAGCCGCCCTTCAAGGACAACATTCCGCTACGGAAGGCGCTGGCCATGGCGCTCGACCGGGATGTCATCGTCACCAAGGTGGGCGGCGCGGGCGAGATCGCCGCCTACGGATGGGTGCCGCCGGTGACGGGATACAGGAATCAGGCCCCCGTTTGGGCCAGCTGGACCCAGGAGCAGCGGAACGCGGAGGCGCGCCGCCTATATGCAGAAGCGGGCTACTCGCCCGAAATGCCTCTCCGCGTGCAGCTCCTGTACAACACTGAGACCAACCACCGGCGCCTTGCAATCGCCATGGCGGCCATGTGGCGGGACGTGCTGGGTGTGAACACGGAGATCCTGAGCCAGGAGTGGCAGGTGTTCCTGCAGACTCGCCGCACCAAGATCGACACCCAGGTTTTCCGTTACGGCTGGATCGGTGACTACGACGACCCCTACACCTTCGCCGAGATCCTGCTCTCCACCCACGGCCAGAACGATATGGCCTATAGCAATCCCCGCTACGACGGCCTCCTGTCCCGAGCCTCCCGCGAAGCGGACGCGGCCACGCGGATGGAGCTGCTGGAAGAAGCGGAACGGGTCATGCTGGACGACATGCCGATCCTGCCGATCTACTTTTACGTGACCAAGCGGGTGGTGAAGCCCTGGGTGGTGGGTTTCAAGGACAACATCATGGACCACCACCACAGTCGCTTCGTCCGCATCCTGAAGCACTGATTCCACATGTTGCGCCTGATCTTCCGCCGCCTTCTAGAGTCGATCCCGACACTCCTGATCCTGATCGCCGTCACCTTCTTCATGATGCGGATGGCACCGGGCGGGCCCTTCGACAGCGAGAAGCGCCTGGCGCCGGAAGTGGAGGCGAACCTGCGGGCCGCCTACCACCTGGACGAGCCGCTGGTCCAGCAGTTCGGCCGCTACCTTCTGAACCTGGCCCGGGGGGACTTCGGTCCCTCCTTCCAGTATCGTGACCGGACTGTTACCGAGCTGATCGCCAGCGGCTTTCCCGTGTCGCTGCAGCTGGGTGGTTTCGCCATGCTGATCGCCGTGTTCGGCGGCGTGGCGCTGGGCAGCCTCGCGGCGCTACGGCAGAACAAGCCCACCGACTACACGACCATGGCCGTCGCGATGACGGGCATCTCCGTGCCCAATTTCGTCCTTGCCCCATTACTGGTGCTGGTCTTCGCCGTGTATCTCGGCTGGCTGCCGGCCGGCGGGTTGGGTGAGGCGAGTTTCCTGGAGGGCGGGTGGAAGAACCTTGTCCTCCCCGTGCTGACGCTGGCGCTCACCCAGGTTGCCTACATCGCCCGGCTCACCCGGGGCAGCATGATCGAGGTTCTGCGCAGCAACTACATTCGGACGGCCCGGGCCCAGGGGCTTTCGACGCTCACGATTCTGCTTCGCCACGCGCTGAAGCCCGCGATCATTCCCGTGGTGTCCTACCTGGGCCCCGCCACCGCCGGTCTTATTACCGGCTCGGTGGTGATCGAAACGATCTTCGGCCTGCCAGGCCTCGGACGCTATTTCGTCACGGGCGCGCTCAACCGGGACTACACCCTCGTGCTCGGTATCGTGGTCTTCTACGGCGCGTTAATCATCCTGTTCAACTTCCTCGTGGACCTCGCGTACGGTTGGCTCGACCCGAGGTCCCGCGAATGACCGACGTCGTAGGAGCGGCTTCAGCCGCGACCGCTACCATCCCGGACGCCCCCAGAAGCCTCTGGTCGGACGCCTGGTCCACCCTGCGCCAGAACCGCGCGGCCATGACCGCAGCGATCGTCCTCGGCACCCTGGTGCTGTTCGTCCTGCTCGGTCCGGCCCTGAGCGACTACCGCTTCGACAAACCCAACTGGGACGAGATCGCCGTGCCGCCGATGACCGGCGGGCACCTGTTCGGCACCGACTCCTTAGGCCGCGACCTGTACACCCGCACCCTGATGGGCGGACGCATGTCGCTGCTCGTCGGCATCGTCTCCACGCTGGTCAGCCTGATCATCGGCATCGCCTACGGCGCCACGGCCGGTTTCCTCGGCGGACGGGTCGACCGGGTGATGATGCGCATCGTCGACATCCTCTACGCGCTACCGTTCATGTTTCTCGTGATCCTGCTGATGGTGCTGTTCGGCCGGAACATCGTTCTGATCTTCGTGGCCATCGGCGCGATCAACTGGCTCGACATGGCGCGCATCGTGCGCGGCCAGACGCTTGGCCTGAAGCAGCGGGAGTTCATCGAGGCGGCGCGGGTGTCCGGCGTGAAATCGGGGCGCATCATCCTGCGGCACATCGTGCCGAACCTGCTGGGCGTGGTGGTGATCTACGTGACGCTGACGATTCCACAGGTGATCCTCGTGGAGTCCTTCCTGAGCTTCCTGGGGCTGGGCGTGCAGGAGCCGATGACCTCCTGGGGCGTGATGGTGAGCGACGGGGCGCTGGACATGGAGAACGCGCCCTGGATGCTGATTTTCCCCGCCGTGTTCCTCGCGATCACCTTGTTCTGCTTCAACTACCTGGGCGACGGCCTGCGGGACGCGCTGGATCCCCGGGACCGGAGCGGGCGATGAGTCCCAGACTCCTCGACGTAACAGACCTGAACGTGTCCTTCGAGACGCGGGATGGCCCCGTGCACGCCGTCAAGAATCTCTCCTTCCAGCTGGCGCCCGGCGAGGTGCTGGGCATCGTCGGGGAGTCCGGCTCCGGCAAAACCCAGGCGGCCATGGCGGTGCTGGGACTGATGGCGGACAACGGCCGCGTGACCGGCAGCATCCGCTTCGAGGGCGACGAGCTCGTTGGCCTGCGGGGCGCGCGGCTCCGCGAGATCCGCGGCGCGCGGATCGCGATAGTCTTCCAGGATCCGATGACCTCGCTGAATCCCTACCTGACGATTGGCGCCCAGATGGGGCTGGTGCTCAAACGGCACCGGGGCCTGCGAGGCGAGGCGGCCCGGAAAGAGTGCGTGCAACTGCTCGACGCCGTGCACATCACCGACCCGGCGTCGCGGCTGCGCATGTATCCCCACGAACTGTCCGGCGGCATGCGCCAGCGGGTGATGATCGCCACCGCCTTGCTGTGCCGGCCGGCGCTGCTGATCGCCGACGAGCCCACCACGGCGCTGGACGTCACCGTGCAGGCGCAGATCCTCGCCCTGATGGCGGAATTACGCGTGAGCTTCGGCACCGCGATCCTGCTGATCACGCACGACCTCGGCGTGGCGGCGGGCACCTGTGACCGGCTGCTCGTGATGCAACGGGGGACGTGCCAGGAGCAGGGGGACATCGACGACTGTTTCCACAACCCGAAGACCGCCTACGCGCGAGAGTTGCTGGAGTGCGTGCCGAGGCTCGACGCGGAGCCCACGCGGACCCGACCGGCGCCCGGGGAACCCATAGTAAGAGTGCAGGATCTGGCAGTTCACTACTCCGTGGCGCAGCCGGGCTTTTTCACCGCGCCGAAAACCCTGCGCGCGCTGGACGGTGTGTCTCTGGAGCTTCGCCCCGGGGAAACTCTGGGCGTCGTGGGCGAGTCCGGCTCGGGCAAGTCCACGCTGGCCCGGGCTGTGTTGCGCCTCGTGCGCCCCACCGGCGGTACTGTGTGCCTGCTGGGGCGGGAGTTGGCGGAGCTGCCGGAGGACGAAGTGCGGGAGTCGCGGCGGGACATGCAGCTCGTGTTTCAGGATCCGCTGGCGGCACTGGATCCGCGAATGACCGTCAGGCAGATCATCGCGGAGCCGCTGGAAGCGTTCGAGTCGGGCTTAAGCGAGGCGGCGATCACCGCACGGGTGAGCGAGGCCATGATTGAGGTTGGCCTGGATCCGGAGTGGCGCAACCGCTACCCGCACCAGTTTTCCGGCGGCCAGTGCCAGCGGGTGGGCATTGCCCGCGCGCTGATCCTCAAGCCCAAGCTGCTGGTGTGCGACGAGGCGGTGAGCGCACTGGACGTGACGGTGCAGGCGCAGATCGTGAGCCTTCTACTCGAGCTGCAGGCGAGGTTGGGCCTGGCGTTGATCTTCATCTCGCACGATCTGGCGGTGGTGCGGCGCCTGAGTCATCGGGTGCTGGTGATGTACCTGGGCAAGGTCATGGAGATGGCGGACGCGGATGAGTTGTACCGGGCGCCGAAGCATCCCTACACGCGGGCGTTGATGGCGGCGGTGCCGATTCCGGATCCGCGGCTGGAGAAGACGCGCGTGAAGGCGCTGGCGAAGGGGGAGGTGCCGTCGCCGCTCGCGGCGCCGGGGGGGTGTGCGTTTCGGACGCGGTGCGAGTTTGCGATTGGGCAGTGCGGCAGTGCGGAGCCTGAGTTGCGAGATGTGGGGACGGCGCGGGTGGCTTGTTGGCGGGTGGGCGAGATCTAAAGAAAAAACCGAGAAAGCCGCTGAAATCGCAGGAATCACGGTATCGACCGGAACCGCAGCGCAGGCCACAGTCCCCGCCGGCAGCAGGAGTTGACGACTCGTGACGCGCGAAACCATAATGGTTCCACAACGGTTGGAGCCCGCCATGCCCACGACGCTCACGCTCAAGAATATTCCAGACGCCGTCTATGAACGCTTAAAGCAGTCCGCCGAGGCCAACCGGCGCAGCATGAACAGTGAGGCCATCGTCTGCCTCGAAGCCGCACTGCTGCCGAACCGACTAACGCCCACCGATCGGCTGGAACAGGTCCGTGCCCTGCGCAGCAGCCTGCCCCGGGGCAAGTTCCACGCCCGCGACATCGATGCCTTCAGGCGCAAGGGCCGACCGTGATCGTGGTCGATTCCAACGTGCTGGCTTACTTCTACCTTCCCGGGGCGCTTACGGCCCGGGCAGAAGCCTTGTTCGCCAAAGACCCCGACTGGGCGGCGCCGATCCTCTGGCGCAGCGAGTTCCGTAACATCCTGGCCGGGTATCTGCGGCGGGATGAGCTCAGCTTCGACGATGCCTGCAGGCTGCAGCAGGATGCCGATGGCCTGCTGGCTGGCGCGGAGTACCAGGTCGATTCCCGGAATGTGCTGGCGCTGGTCCGGGACAGCGGCTGTCCCGCCTACGACTGCGAGTACGTGGCCCTGGCCATGCACCTCGACACCCGCGTCGTCACGATGGACAGGCAGCTCATCAGGGAATTTCCGCAACACGTGGTGGCATTGACGGCTGCCGGCGCCTGAGCAGGGAGCTAGCGCGGCCGTCGCCGCGGGGTTCCCCGCACGTACTCCGGGATCTCCTCCCGCAACACCTGGCGGAGCAGCTTCTCCGTGACGGGCTGGTCGCTCTCGGCCAGGTACTGGCGGAGAGCCTCGTTGATCATCGTCTGGTAACCCGTCCCGGCCTTCTCCGCCCGCGAGCGGAACGCGTCGAGGATGCTGTTGTCGATGAAGATCGAGATTCGGGTCTTCCCCTTCTGGGGGATTACCGCGCCGCGCCTGGCCTTCGAGAAGTCGTACTCAGCCTTCATATTGCTCGCGTTCCCTTCGCGTCGGACGGCGTGCTGAGATGAAGCGGTAACCGCCATTTCGCTCCGTATACACCACCACCAGCAGCTCACTGTCAGTGCCGAGGCCGATGGCGACGAAGCGTCGCTCGCCCGTTGCTACCTTGTCCTCAACAGTCAGGGCCAGAGGGTCCTGGAGCACGCCCTCGGCATCCGCAAAGGAAACACCGTGTTTCCTGAGGTTGTCGGCGGCTTTGGCGGGGTCGTACTCGAACCGCATCTGCTAGGCATATATATCATATGCATACAGCTTGCGGCAAGGGGCTTGAGTACTTTGTCCCGCGAGTAAAGGCAACGAAGGGCTGACTATCGAGCGTCAGATCCGCACGAAGTAAGGAATCACCACCAGCCCGCACATGAGCGGCACGATGGCTCCCTGCTTCTTCCCATACAGGAAGAACCCGAGTCCTATTGAGCTGAAGAGCAAACCCCACAGCAGCAATCCCGTGTCCATGGCCGCTTACCCCGTAAACCGCTTCACGAGCGGCTTTTCCTGGGGCACCTGTTTAGTGAACTCGCGGGCGTCGGCAAATGCGGCGGCGAAGGCGGGGCGCTGGGCCAGCCGTCCGACGTAGTTCTTGAAGATGTCATCGCGGCACATGCCGTAGCCACGGGCCCAGAAGACGCTGTGACCAACGATGCAGTCGGCGGCAGTAAACGACTGGCCGCAGATGAAGGGCGTCTTCTCCAGGCGCTGCGCGACCTGCGGCTCGGCTTCCTGCTCGAACTTGTGGCGATAACGGGCGATGGTGCGGTCGTCGCGCTGCTCGGCTGAGAGCACGTTCTCGTGAATACGCACCTGCCAGAGCATCATGTCCATCCAGGTGGAGCCGAAGTGAAGCATCTGCAGGTAGTCGGCGCGCTCGGGTGATGCGCCCGGCGGCGGCGCCAGACCGGCAGCGGGATAGGCGTCGGCCAGGAAGGCCACGATGGCGGCGCTTTCGATCACGCGCTGGACCGTGCCGTCGTCCCAGGTAATTTCGAGCACGGGGACGGCGTGGTTGGGATTGAGCCGCAGATACGCGTCGCTGTACTGGGCGCCGTCGTAGAGGGCCACCCGTTCGACTTCGAAGTTGCTGCCCACCACTTCGTGCAGCATCCACCGGGCGCGGACGCTGCGGGAGGCGGGGTAGTGGTGGAGCCTGAGGTGCTGGATGTTCATGCGGGACTCCCATTGGCGCAGCCCTGTGGCTTGAACACGCGGGTTGTCGACGCTGGATTGTTGGCGAGCTTGCTGGCCGGGCGGCGGGGCCGAACCACCAAGTCGCCGTCGCAGTTGGGGCAGATGCCGTTGAGTTTCGTATCTGAGCATGAGGCGCAGAAGGTGCATTCGAAGGAGCAGATGCGCGCTTCAGTGGAGTCGGGTGGCAGGTCGAGGTTGCAGCATTCGCAGTTGGGGCGGAGTTGGAGCATGGGGCTTCTGCCTTATGAACGAAATATCGCGCCACATGGCCCGACTTCCTCGGCCGGGCGCTACTTGGAGCGGAATGACGATTCCTGGTAGTCGATCCGACCATCACGGTCTGCTTCGTTTGGGCCAGTGCGTGCTTCAAATGTTTTGCGGATTTCGAAGTAATGGGGTATCAGCGTGTCCGGTTCCGTGATCAGCCGGCTTTCCTCCTTAATCATGGTGACCTGAAGCGACTCTAACTTCTTTCGTTCAGCCTCGTCACCGGATTTTTCGGCAAGCTTACGCGCGAGCTCCTTAAAATCATCACCATCGGTTTCCGAAGTCAAGACGAGCTCAATACACTTCGAAGTAGTGGCGCCAGTCTCGCATGGGACACGGCGGGTGGCGCCCCATCTAGTCGTCACTGCCATCGCTGCATTCGGCATCATCGGCTGCGGTACGAACCCTTTAGCCTCGTATTTGACGCCAATTTCAAGGCGCCGTCCGACCCAATAACCGACGATTCTCTCCCACTGGCTGGCTGCGGCAGCGTTGAGAATCGGCTCCGAACTCAGCATTTCCACACCTTGTTCGAGGCTTCGAGAACTCTGGAGGGATGATATGGCGGACGACAGGATCTTCCTCATTCGGACTGAGGCGACGGCTCCGTTCTCAATCCGAAGGAAGTCGCCTTCGGAGGACACGAGAAAGTCGGGAACCAATCCTGTGAGCTGAGTCATTGCCTCAATACTTGCCTTGTCGCCGCCGGCTGGAGTTCCTCGCTCAGTCGTTAGATCACTAAACGTCACGTAGAGATTTCCCTCCCGGGCAACGGTTGAGAGAACGTACCGAATACTGAAGCTGCTCCTCTGTGGCTCTGGCAGAAAGTGCCGACGGATCCTCCCGCTGGAGGCCTCAACGTACAAAGTGAGGTTGGGCTTCCATGCGTAAACCAACTCCACGGTGTCACCAACAGACTTATGGCCACGTGCCTCGGCACCGCCGGACAATGCGCTGTCTGAAGCAAGCACAAGCATCGACAGCAGTGCCGTCGAGATTGACAGTGTCACGAGCGTCGGGCGGTTCGCCATGATTGCTCCTTGGGCCTCGTGAGGGTGTAGGAAAAGTTCACCAGGGGACGAAGGGTATACATTTCGCAGATCTCTTTACCATTCGCGGAACGGCGATCGTTCACTAGGTGTCACTTTGTCGAGCCCTTTGTTCTCGGCGCGGAGCCGTTCGGCAATCCCCCCGGCCTGGTCAAGTTTCGGAAGGTGAGGCCCTCAAACATTTGTTTTCGCTACGTGCCCTACCGCTCAGCAGCGGCGGCGGCGCGTAGCGCCGGGATGTTGCCCCGCTTCGTTAGCTCAACTAAGTGTATCCAGGGCATCCATATTCATGCTGGCCCAGAACGATCGGTCACTCAGCCAGAAGTCATGCCAGCGTTCTACTCCGAGTCGCTCATGCCCTGCCTTCACCGCAGCACGAAGTTCTGCCCCACTGCTGATCCCCGTGATCCTAGCGAGCTTCTGAAAGTCGCGGTGCCGTGCTGCTCTAACGAAGAACGGGAACGCGCCAGGACGCGACGAATAGTGGAGTGTCTGTGGATACCAACGAGAGCCATCGGTGATAAAGGCCATCATCAACACAAGCAATTCTGCTTGAATAACCGCAGCGAAGGGCAGGTCCGTGCGATCCGCCTGCCGCTTAATGAGCTCCGCCGCAGGTGCGAGCAGTCTCTGTCCCTCGGGGGCGAGAATCTGCAGCGTCTCGGAGTGACCGTAGAACGCATCAAACGTGTCGAATCCGTTCGACCGCCTCGGCGCCGTGTCGGGTAGGAGGTAGTGGCCAGTGAGAACAAGGCGGAGACTACCAAAAGCTTCAGTCTTCATGAGAGAAGCAACTGTGTAGAGGAAGGTTTCGTAGACGAACACCCGGTGCGCCTCGAACCACACGTCGTTCCAGGAATTGATTTCCGGCGGCCGCGACTTGAGTTCAAGCAACCGTTCAAGGATGGATACTAACGCTTCGCCAAAATCCTCTGAAGGAAGGACCGCGGACTCGAGCAAAACCCAATCGACGATCTGGTCGCGCACCAGCTTCAGCTTTCCACAGTCCTCCTGAACCCGTTGGCCCATATTCGAGACACCGGGACGTGCTCGGATGCGGAGCACGTCCGCGTAATCGCAACACGCGTTCAGGAAGTCTTGCCGATAGAGCTTTAGCCCCCGCTTCTCCTGAATGATGGCCTGCTTGAGTACCGCGAACTTCGCAAGAGTCGGGCTAGCGAGCACGTTTGCATCCGTCGAGAGGTACGTGGGCGCTTTCCCTAGAGCCGGCTTGTTGTAAGCGGGCTTGCCATATAGGACTCGAATTAGTTGCTCCCAGTTGTCATTCGCGGCCTCAGGGCTAGAGAAGTCGATCCATATGCGCGACTTGAGAAAGGTGGGGAGGAAGGGCTCGGATGAGTCGTCGAATTCACAGACGAGCGGGATGAACTTGGATTGCTGAACCTTTGAGTACACCTCACCCGAGATGATCTGCGACTCGGTACCGACGCCCGCCTTGCGTGCATCGGCTTTGGCGGCGTACTCCGAATCCGAGAAGACAAGTACGTGGGTGACAGAATTGTCTGTGACCATCTTCTCCATGAAGGCGTACTTGTCATCGCCTTCCTTCAGGTCCCAGACGTCGAGAACAACGTCAACGCCGTCGCTCACCATCTGCTCAGCCCACTGGCGGATGCGGGCTTGGTGCCCCGGAGAGGACCAGCTATAGGAGATGAACACGCGCGGTTTCAATTGGTCCTCGAGATCGACCTAATCTTTGACTTCAGCGGCAATCCACGGCTTGCCGTGGATAGTCGGTCAAAAGAAGTGTTAGGCGACATTAGTCGACCAAGCCCTTCATCGCCTCGACGAAGCGACTGCAGAAGGAGATGAGGTCGCTTGCTTGAATCTCGGCCACCCAGTCGGGCTCGGTTCGGCCTTCCGGTAAGTGTGTAAATCTTATGAGTACCTGAGTCGGGTCGCGCGAGTCGGAGTCGAATTCAATCCTACCGTGTGCCACGCAGTTGCGAAGAACGTGGACGAGATCCTGAACCTCAAGGACGCGCCGACTGCCAGTCATTTGCCAATGTGGCCAGCCCTGGTCTTGCGCTAGGACAGGAAGCTTCTTTCTCTTCAGTTGGTCGAATGCGCTATGTTCCCACGGGAAAACGATGATTCCGAGCAACGAAGAGACCGCTTGGGTTATGGGATGCACGTCGTGCCCCGCGGCTGCACTGTTGACCACGAAGACAAGATTCTTTCCCACACGCTCCGCAAATATGGAAGTACCGTTTCGGTCGTCAGATAGCTTCTTCATGGCGCCCAACGACCCAAGCTCAGCGACCCGGCCCACGGGACGCGTCGATTGCAACAGTAACGCGATGGCCGGGTTCGCTGCAGCGCATGGTTAGACGGCGTTCTCATGTGAACTGAGTAACTCAGTGGACAACTCCTCGGCAAAGAGAGCAAGACAGGACTGGTCTGTGACGAAGTGAAACTCTCCCTGCAAAGCTCCGGCTGAAAAGAAAATCGAAGAGACGGGATGGCGGTCGGAAATGGTGTCATCCCGAGGTCCGAAACGCACACGAATGCTCTGGCCCGGCAAACGCGCCAACTGAAAGTCGGCGCTCAACTCGTCAGCGATGAGACGCTCAAGAGGCTGGCGAATCCACCGAGCAATGTGGTCTCGAAGAGCGACAATGTCGGCGGCGCGCAACCAAAGTCCCTCAATCGAAGTGGAAAATGGAAATGTGTGGTCGCCATCCCAGTGCCGTCCGCGAATATGAATGGAGGACTCAAAGCCCGGGTCGTGGGCATACTCGGCAGGAGCACCAAGCTCGACTACGAATTGTGCCTCGCCATTGTTTGATGGAAGAGTCGCCATGTGGTGCGTAGCCGTCTAACTATAAGTAGACGACCCAATTGGGCCGATGAAACCGGACGAAAGCGTCGGATAGGGCATCCACTCTCCAACGACACACAAAATGTCGCCTAAACCGCCGGAGAGATAACCGCCCACGTATTTGCCAGTCGCGGCTGAAGCCGCTCCTACGGGACGATCACATCAAACGTCGCATCGACCCTCGACTCAAAACTGATCTCCCCCGGCACATAAGACTTCGCAGCCCCACCATCCGCCGCCATCGCCATCGTGCGCATCTCCTGCATCGGCATTGGCGGCGGTGATGCACCACCAGCAACCACCGTCCGCACCGGGCCCAGCTTCACCCCAAGCGACGAAGCAATCCGCTCCGCATTCGCCTTCGCGTCCTCCGTCGCCGCCGCCAGCGCATCCCGATTCAGGTCTTTCTTCTTGCTGCTGTCCAGCTGGGGCGGGGACACTTCGTTCACGCCGGCGTCGATGGCGCCCTCGATCACGTCACCCAGCTTGTCCAGGTCGTTGATCTCCACCTGCAGCTGGCGCTGCACGAAGTAGCCCGTGAAGACCTGCTTGTTGTCCTTTTCGTCGTAGCGGTACTCCGGCTGAATCGTCAGGCCCGAAGTGCGGACTTTTGATTCCTTGATGCCCAGCTTCGCGCAGAGCGCGAGGAAGCCCTTGGACACGCGCACCGTCTCGTCCCGCGCCACCTGCATGCTCACGTTGCGGCGCTGCACGGCAAGGGCCAGCCGGGCGATGTCCGGGGTCGCGTCTACGGTGCCGGTACCAGACACGGAAATGGTGCGTGGCATCTGCATCGGTGCCATCTGCATGCCTTCGGCGGCGGCCAGGCTCGACCCGGCCATGCCGGCTAACAGTACGAGGCACACCGGCAGACGAGCGCGACGGATTCTCATGGGGAAAACTCCTGTAGGTGGGGCTTTAAGGGACGCTGCCCGGGGATCGGAACTGCCTGACTGGTCTGGAATTCCAGCCATGCTCTGACTACCATAGTCGCCCTCAGGTTGCCCTTCAACAACCGCTCTTTAGTTAGTAGTCAGGTCCATGCAGTCCAGTTTCAGACATCAAAGACGGCTGGCGGTTCTTTTTGGTCTCGCCCTGTCCGCCAGTCTCGCGACCAGCCCGGTCATGGGCCAGGACGCGCCCGCAGCCGGGGATGCAAAGCGCGGCTCCGTGCTCGCCGATACCTGCATGGGCTGCCACGGCATTCCCGGCTATCGCAACGCCTACCCCTCGTTCCGGGTGCCCAAGCTTGGCGGTCAGCACGCGGATTACGTCGTGCTCGCGCTCCAGGGATACAAGAATCAGACCCGGCCCCACAAGACCATGCACGCCCAGGCCGCGTCGCTCTCTGATCAGGACATGCAGGACATCGCCGCGTTCTTTGCCAGCGAAGGCGCCATCCAGAAGGCCTCCGGTCTTACCGGAACGCCGCCGGCAAAAGCGGCCACCTGCGTGGCCTGCCATGGCGAGGGCGGCATCAGCGTCGCCCCCAACTGGCCGTCCCTGGCTGGCCAGCACAAGGACTACCTCGAGCACGCGCTCGGTGAATACAAGACAGGCGCCCGCAAAGACGCGGTCATGGGCAGTCAGGCCGTGGGTCTGACGCCTGCGGAAATCACCGAACTGGCCACCTATTTTTCATCCCAGTCCGGGCTCTTTGCCGTCCACTACGCCATCGGCGGGCCTGTCACGGCCGCCGCCAAGAAGTAGCGTCCCGGCCGGGACAAACGTTCCAGATCAAAGGGTTGTCAGTTAACTGACACCAGTCTGCTAACTAACTGTCTAATTCCTGCCGATTACCAGCCACCCTGAAAGCAGCGCCATGGAAGCCTTCACAGCGCTGCGCGTCCACCAGGTCGACGGACGCATCGTTTCCCGCCTCGAAAAGCTGACCCTGGACGACCTCTCGCCGGGCAACGTCGTGATCCGCGGCGAGTACTCCAGCATCAACTACAAAGACGCCCTCGCCACCACCGGCAAGGGCAGGATCCTGCGGCGCTTTCCCCTGGTCGCCGGGGTGGACATTGCCGGCACTGTCGAGACCTCCGGAGACCCCCGTTTCAAGCCCGGGGATGTCGTCGCCGTGCACGGCTGCGGGCAGAGCGAAACCCACGACGGCGGCTTCGCCCAGTACGCCCGCGTGCCGGCCGACTGGGTCAACAAATTGCCGGCCGGAATCGATGCCCGCACCGCCATGGGTCTCGGCACGGCAGGCTTCACGGCCGCGCTCGCCATCCACAGGCTCGAGCAGATGGGCCAGACGCCGGAGCTGGGCCCGATGGCGGTTACCGGAGCCACCGGGGGCGTGGGCAGTGTCGCCATCGCGCTCCTGGCGGGACTTGGCTTCAAGGTCACGGCAGTCACCAGCAAGTCGACAGCGGACGACTACCTGCGCGGCTTGGGTGCCAGCGAGATCTTTCACCTCAAGGGCAAGGAACTCGGCGCCAAGCCGCTCGAAAAGATCCTGTGGGGTGGGGCCGTGGACAATCTCGGCGGCGCCACACTCGCCTGGCTCACGCGCACCGTCGCGCCCTACGGCAGCATCGCCAGCGTGGGACTCGCCCAGGGACCGGAACTCAACACCACCGTGATGCCCTTTATTTTGCGCGGGGTCAGCCTGCTCGGAATCAACTCCGTCGAGGTGCCGGGGGCGCTACGGGCTGAGGTCTGGCGGCGCCTGGCCGGGGACCTGAAGCCGGCCAGTCTCGACCGCATTGTCAGCCGCGAAGTCACGCTGGATCAGGTACTTGGCGTGGTGGATGGCTGGGTGGACGGATCGATTGTCGGGCGCTGCCTCGTCCGGCTGCGGTAGCTTCATTGGTTATAGTGGAGGAGCTGCTGCGCCAGGGTCTGCCGGAACTCGGCATCCCGGCGGACGAGAAACTGGTGGCGGCCTTCGCTGGTTTCCTGCGGCTGTTGGCGCAGTGGAACGAGAACATCAACCTGACGGGGATCCGGGAGCCCGCCGCGATGGTTCCCCTGCACATTCTGGATTCGCTGACCGCACGGCCTTTCCTCAAAGGTCAGCGGATCGTGGACGTGGGCTGCGGGGCAGGGCTGCCGGGGATCGCACTGGCGCTGACCGAGCCGGCCAGGCACTTCACGCTGGTGGACTCGACACTGAAGAAGATCCGCTTCGTCCAGCAGGCCATCGCCGACCTCGGGCTTGCCAATGCCGAGGCCTTACACACGAGGATCGAGGACCATAGCCCCGTGCCCCTGTACAACACCGTCATCTGCCGGGCCTTAAGCCCGCTACCGGATTTCGTCCGGCGCGCGGGGCGGTGCGTGGCGCCCGGCGGCCAGCTGCTGGCGATGAAGGGCAAGTTGCCGACGGCCGAGCTGGCGGCATTGCCGGGCGGCTGGCGGGTCGAGGCGGTGACGCCGGTGCGCGTGCCCGGGCTCGATGCCGAGCGCCACATGGTTCAGGTCGTGCGCACCCGAAGCGAACAGCGATGAGCCGCATCATCGCCATCACCAACCAGAAGGGCGGGGTGGGCAAAACCACCACGACCGTCAATCTGTCGGCGTCGCTGGCGGCGCTCGAGAAGCGCGTGCTGCTCGTGGATCTGGATCCCCAGGGCAATGCGACCACCGGTTGCGGCATCGACAAGCAGGCACTGACGGCCACGACCTGCGAGGTGTTGCTGGGCGAGGCCCAGGCGCTCGAGACCATTGTGTCCGTCACCAGTGCGGGGTTTGCATTGTTGCCGGCCAACTCCGACCTGACCGCGGCCGAAATTCGCCTGCTGCAGGAAATCGGCCGGGAAATGCGGCTGCGCAAGGCGCTGGAGCCGGTGCGCGGCCTCTACGACTACATCCTCATCGACTGCCCGCCCACCATCAATATGCTCACCCTGAACGCGCTCACGGCCGCGGACGGCGTGCTGATTCCGATCCAGTGCGAGTACTACGCGCTCGAAGGGCTGTCGTCGCTGCTGGAAACGGTGAAACAGGTGCGGAACACGGTGAACCCGAGTCTCAACATTGAAGGCCTGCTGCGCACGATGTTCGATCCGCGCAACCGGCTGGCGATGGACGTATCGGCTGAGCTGACGAAGCTTTTTCAGGACAAGGTGTACGCCACGGTGATCCCGCGCAACGTGCGCCTGGCCGAGGCGCCGAGTTTCGGTTTGCCCGCCCTGCAACACGACCGGAGTTCGCGTGGTGCGGTGGCCTACATGGAGCTGGCAGTGGAAGTGCTACGCGGGCCCATGCCCAGCTAGAATGTTGCATGGTTACGAAACGCACCGGCTTAGGCCGCGGACTTGAGGCGCTGCTGGGTCCCACGGGACCCGCGACACCTGCGCACCCTCGGCCAGAGCTGACAGCCTCCGGCGGCGGGTTCCAGACGCTGCCCGTAGACCTGCTCGTTCGCGGCACTTACCAGCCCCGCCACGACATGCACCTGGAGTCGCTGGAGGACCTGGCCCAGTCCATCCGTGCCCAGGGCGTGATCCAGCCGATCATCGTGCGCCCGCTACCCGAGCGGGACCCCAGTGGCGCGCCCCGCTACGAGATCGTGGCGGGCGAGCGGCGCTGGCGGGC
This sequence comes from Gammaproteobacteria bacterium, assembly GCA_031395645.1. Taxonomy (GTDB): domain Bacteria; phylum Pseudomonadota; class Gammaproteobacteria; order Steroidobacterales; genus SHZI01. Next base: position 19,706 of record JANNJM010000097.1, read on the forward strand.
GGCCCAGATGGCCGGGCTGCAGTCCATCCCGGTCGTGATCCGCGAGATTCCCGACTCTTCCGCCATTGCCATGGCGCTGATCGAGAACATCCAGCGGGAGAACCTGAATCCGCTGGAAGAGGCGCTGGCGCTGCGGCGCCTGATCGACGAGTTCGGCCTGACCCACGAGGAGGCCGCCGACGCGATTGGCCGGTCGCGGGTGGCGGTCTCGAACCTGCTCCGGCTGATGCAGCTGGGGGAGGTGGCCCGGGATTTGCTGCAGAAGCGCTTGATCGAAATGGGCCATGCCCGGGCGCTCTTGGGGCTTACCGACCTCCGGATTCAGGGCGAAGTGGCTCGGCTGGTGGCCACCAAGGGCCTGTCCGTCCGTGAGACCGAGCGGCTCACCAAACGCATGCTCGAGGGCCCGTCCAGGCCGGGCGCCGAGGCCTCGGCCGGCTCTTCAGACCCCGACGTCCGCCGCCTCGAGACCGAACTGGCCGACAAGCTCGGCGCCCGGGTCTTGATCCAGCAAGGCCGTGCTGGCAAGGGCAAGCTCGTGGTGGCCTACAACAGCCTCGACGAACTCGAAGGCATCCTCGCCCACATCACCTGAAAAAGGTACCGGACCTTAGTTGTTGGGATTCTTTAGTTGTTTGACCAAACAACTAAAGA
>JANNJM010000010.1:0-121497 GCA_031395645.1 Gammaproteobacteria bacterium
AAAGGTACCGGACCTTAGTTGTTTGGATTCTTTAGTTGTTGGCAACGAATAACTAAAGAATCCAAACAACTAAGGTCCGGTACCTTTCGCTACACTACCCCGGTGGCAGCGTTCGACGACCTCTCGACCACTCTCGGGGCGCTTGGCAGGCGGCAGCTGTATCGTCGCCGCCGGATCGTGGAGAGCCCGCCGGGTCGCGAGGTCGTCGTCAATGGCCGGACGGTCCTGAACTTCTGCAGCAATGACTATCTCGGACTGGCAGCCGACCCGCGCGTCAAGGCCGCCTTCAAGACCGGCGTGGACCGCTGGGGCGCCGGTGCGGGCGCTTCACACCTGGTCAGCGGGCACACCGCAGCCCATGAGGAGCTGGAAGAGGCGCTGGCGGACTTCACGCGTCGTCCGCGGGCCCTGCTGTTCGGGAGCGGTTACGCCGCCAACCTCGGCACGATCAGCGCGCTGCTCGGACCCGGTGACCACGTCTTCGAGGACCGGCTGAATCACGCCTCTCTGCTTGACGGAGGCTGGCAAAGCCGGGCTCACTTCAACTGGTATGCCCATGGCGACCTAGACGACCTCGACGCGCGCCTGACCGAATGCGCAGACTCAACCCGCCGCAAACTGATCGTCAGCGATGGCACCTTCAGCATGGACGGCGATGTCTGCCCGCTGGCCGGAATCGTCGCCACAGCCAAACAGCACGAGGCCTGGCTGATGATCGACGATGCCCACGGCTGCGGCGTGCACGGCGCTGGCGGCTGCGGAGTGTTGGACCCGGCGGACAACGGCATCGAAGACGTCCGGATTCTGGTAGGCACACTCAGCAAGGCCTTCGGTACGACAGGCGCCTTCGTGGCGGGCAGTGAGGCGCTGGTTGAGACCCTGATCCAGCGCGCCCGAAATTACATCTACAGCACAGCGCTGCCGTCCGCAGTGGCCGTCGCAACCCTCGAGAGTCTCCGGATCGCGCGCGCGGAAGAATGGCGACGCGAGCGGCTGCGGGAGCTGATTGCGCGCTTTCGGCACGGTGCCGCGCAACTCGGTCTCAGGCTGCTCCCGTCAGCAACCCCGATCCAGCCCATCATTGTTGGTGAGTCTGCACATGCACTTGAGCGGAGCGCCGTGCTGGATGCGCGCGGCATCCTCGTGCCCGCGATCCGGCCGCCGACGGTGCCCGCCGGCACGGCCCGACTGCGGATTACGTTCTCGGCATTGCACGAGCCGGGTGACGTCGACCGTCTCCTCGAGGCCCTCGGGGTATGACACCAAGACGGTTTTTTGTGACGGGCACAGACACCGGCGTAGGCAAGACGCTCATTACGGCGGCGCTCCTGCTCAACGCCCGGGCCTTCGGCTTAAATGCGGTCGGCACAAAGCCAGTGTCTGCAGGCTGCCTGCGTGCCAACGGACAGCTCGTGAACGACGATGCACTAATGCTCCAGCGCTGCTCCAGCGTGCCGCTCGACTACGCCGAGATCAATCCGGTGGCCCTCGAGCCGGCACTCGCACCGCACATCGCGGCCCGCCGGGCCGGGATCACGCTGCGGGCAGCCGGGCTTGCAGCCGCTGTCACGCGCGTCGCCGACCAGGGTCACGACGTGCTGCTGGTGGAAGGGGCGGGCGGCTGGCTTACGCCACTCAACGACACGGAGACCATGGCTGACGTGGCGGTGAAACTGGGCTACCCGGTGATCCTCGTGGTCAACATGCGGCTCGGCTGCCTGAATCACGCTTTGATGACGGCACAGGCCATCCAATCGATGGGCCTGTCATTGGCCGGCTGGGTGGCCAATTCGACCGGGCCGGTCATGGAGGCATTCGATGAGAATCTGCAGGCTCTGGCGCAGCGGCTGCCGGCGCTGCGGCTCGGATCTGTGCCGTACCTGGGCCCTTGCGCGGACTCCGGCCAGGTCAACGTCTGGCTCGACGGGACGAGCCTCTTTGGAGCGTAGTAATGGCCCGTTTTTCCGGAGATGCGCTGGGTTCGTGGCTGGTCTGGAGGTTGTTTGTCCCCAAGACTGTGCCCCGGAGCTGGGCGGCGTGCTCGGCCCCGGGTTAGACTCCTCCTTACCATCTGGTATCTGGTAAGGAAAGAGTTGCAGCCCATGTCATTTTCGACCATCACCAGCAAGGGGCAAACCACCATTCCAAAGAGCGTGCGCGATGCTGCTGGTTTGCAAGTCGGTGACCGGATCCATTTCACGGTCCTGCCGGAGGGGACCATCATCATGCGCGCGAAGACCAGACGCATCCGGGATATCGGCAGCAGGCCGCCGACCCGTCGCCGCATCACGGTCGGACAGATGAATCGCTAGACATGGCGGGCTCTTGCTCGGCGTAGACACCAACGTGCTGGTGCGCCTGCTGGTCCTCGATGACAGGGCCCAGACTCGTCGGGCACAGCAGATCGTCCAAGAGGCGCAAGACCGCGGGGACGTAGTCTGGGTCTCGCTACTTGTGCTCATTGAGACGGAGTGGGTCCTGCGGAGCCGCTATGGCCTCGACAAGCTGGCCACGCTTAGCGTACTGGCTACGCTGCTCGAGACGGGGGAGCTCTCCTTTGAGGATGAGGCCGCCGTTGAGGAGGCCCTGTATAACTGGAGAAAAGCTCCCTGCGGTTTTGCCGATTGCCTCATCGTTGCCCACAATCGCCGTGCCGGGTGCGCGAGAACTGTTACCTTTGACAAGCACGCGGCGCGCCTGCCGGGCGGAGAGGCCGCCTGAACCGCGTGGAGTATTTTGCCTCAGACCTCCTGCTGATACTCGCTGCCGCCTTCGGCGCCGGCGTCATCGACTCCATGGTCGGTGGCGGTGGCCTGGTGCAGGTGCCGGCGCTGTTTGCGGTGTATCCGGCCACCCCGCCAGCCATACTGCTCGGCACCAACAAGCTGGCCAGCATTGTCGGCACGAGCAGTGCGGTGCTGCGTTTTGCCCGGCGCATACAGATTCCCTGGCGTACGCTGTTGCCACTGGTGCCGGTGGTGTTCCTCGGGGGCCTTGCCGGCGCCCTCGTGGCGACGCTCGTTCCGCCAGCAATCTTCCGCCCCCTGGTGCCCATCATGCTCGCCGTAGTGCTGGTCTATGTGGTGGCGCGGAAGGACCTTGGGGTCGCCCACGCGCCGCTTGCGCTCAGACGCAGCGCAATGCTGATGGCGGCGGCGTTGCTCGCCGTGGTCGGTTTCTATGACGGCTTTTTCGGTCCGGGCACCGGCAGCTTTATCATGCTGCTGTTGATCCGGCTCTACGGCTTCGACTTTATCCACTCTGCCGCCAGCGCGCGCGTGCTGAACGTGGCGGCCAATGCGGGGGGGCTCGTGTACTTCGCCAGCCAGCTGGAACTGCTCTGGCTGGTGGGTGGGCTGATGGCCGTGGCTAATGTGAGCGGCGCCCTGCTCGGCAGCAGCCTGGCGCTCAGGCACGGCAGCGGCTTCGTGCGGCGCGTGTTCATCGCTGTCGTCACGGTGTTGATTGCCCGAACGGCCTGGGATGCATACTTCGCCGCATGAATTCCTTCGATCGCGACCACCTCTGGCATCCCTACACCTCCATGACGGCACCCCTGCCGGCTTACGAGGTGGCCTCGGCCAGTGGCGTGCGTATCACGCTAAAAGACGGCCGCGAACTGATCGATGGCATGGCGTCCTGGTGGTGCGTGATCCACGGCTACAACCACCCGGAGCTGAACCGGGCCATCGAGGACCAGCTGAAGCGCACAGCCCACGTGATGTTCGGCGGGCTCACGCACGAGCCCGCAATCGCGCTGGGCAAGCTGCTCGTCAGTCTCACGCCGGAGCCGCTCCAGCACGTGTTCTTCAGCGACTCCGGGTCCGTAGCCGTCGAGGTGGCGATCAAGATGGCCCTGCAGTACTGGCAGGCACGCGGCCGGCCTGCCAAGTCCCGCCTGCTGACGATTCGCGGCGGGTACCACGGCGATACGTTTGGCGCGATGGCGGTCTGCGATCCCGTGAACGGCATGCACCAGCTGTTTAAGGGCGTACTCCCGGCACACCTGTTTGCGCCGCGCCCGGAGTCGCGCTTCGGAGCGCCGCTGGCCGCGGGCGACCTCGACGGGTTTGAGCAGCTGCTGGTAACCAACAGGAACGACCTGGCGGCTGTCATTCTCGAGCCGATCGTGCAGGGCGCGGGCGGTATGTGGTTCTACTCGGCAGACTACCTGCGCGGCGTGGCCGCACTCTGTCGCCGGCATGCGGTGCTGCTGATCGCCGACGAGATTGCCACCGGATTCGGCCGCACGGGCAAGCTCTTCGCCTGCCAGCACGCGGGCGTGACGCCAGACATTCTGTGCCTTGGCAAGGCCTTGACGGGCGGCTACCTGAGTCTGGCGGCGACACTGGCCAGTACCGAGGTCGCGGACGGCATCTCGGCTGCTGGCGGCGTGCTGATGCACGGTCCGACCTTCATGGCGAATCCGCTGGCGACCGCAGTTGCCGGCAGGAGTATAGAGCTGCTGCTGGCGAGTCCGTGGCAGGAGCGCATTGCGGGCCTGGAGTTGCAGTTGCGCCGGGAGCTGGGCGTGTACGCCACGCATCCGGCGGTTGCGGAGGTGCGGGTTCTGGGCGGGATCGGTGTGGTGGAGATGCGCGAGTCCGTCGACGTGGCCGTTCTGCAAAAGCTGTTTGTGGAGCGGGGCGTGTGGATCCGCCCCTTCGGCCGGCTGATCTACCTGATGCCGCCCTACGTTATCGGCTCGGCCGACCTTACCACGCTCACCCGCGCCGTAGGAGCCGCTGTAGGAGCGGCTTCAGCCGCGACCTCCGGCCCCTGACCAGGCCAGCCCGTCGGTCGCCCCGCCAGTCAGACTCACCTATCATTGCGTCCGTAAATCTCATTGCAGGCAACGTCACCAATGGACAGAGATACCGCCGTCCGGATGGGCCAGCAGGCCATCAAGGCGAAGAACAGGCGCCTGGTCGATGCCGTTCTGACGCTCAAAGCAGCCAGGGAACGGAGCCCGCCCAGCGCAAAACCTGTCAATGAGCTGCCACTCGTCGCCGTGACCTGCGCCACCGGCTGGGAGTGCTATGCAATCGTCGAGGAACTGACGAAGACCCGGAGGTTTCGGGTGCGGGCGCTCTACCGCACGCCGGGTACCCAGGCGGCTGCCCGGCTGGAAGCGCTGCTCAAGAAAACTGACGCCGAGCACCCCGGCTTGCTCGCGTTGCAATCCGGCGTCGACATGAATTCCGAAGCAACCCTGACTAAGGCTTTCAGTGATTGTACGGGCGTCGTGCTCTACCTCACGGCGAACACGAGTAAAGCCGGGAAGATCACCAATCACGGCAACGATCCTAAGGGCGGCTGCGCGGCCGTGATGCGCCAGGCCGTCGCAGCGCTCGGTGCTCTCAAGGCCAACCCTTCCGTCAAGCAGGTCATCACGCTGATATTTCCGACGGACAAGGTCAGTGATTTCGTTGGCGATGTGCCAATGACACCCTGGTGGATCCGGCAGAAGCTGCGCATTTCTGATTTTCTGCGCGGCGAGGGCGTCAACGTCACCTGTATCCACCGCCCGGCCTACTACTACGCGATGCATCGCGTGGACTACACGGCCCAGGTCCACATCCGGGGTGATTCCGCGCTGTCGAAAACGATGATTCGGGAAAACAATATCCCCGGCATCAACAAGCCCGATTTCCTCGTCAACTGGATCGACGTGCGCGACGTAGGAAAGTGGGTTGGCACCTGCTTTGAGTATCCGGAGGTGTTCTTGAACGAGAACTTCTCCATTGCGTCGTCCGCCGTGACGGGCCATCAGCTCGTGGCGATTGCTGAAAAAAGCAACCGGCACGGCACCCGGTTCCGGTACCGGCCATTTCCCATGTGGCTGATGAAGACGCTCAGCGTGTTCACCGACGAGGTGGTCTATCCCCTGCGTTACGCGCAGTGGTACAACGACGCCGGCAACGGCTACGACTTCGCATCCAACGAGGATCTCGCCGACCTGGAGCGCATCCATCCGCTGTGGTCGTTTGAGAAGGAACTGGAGTTCTGGGGGATCAACGATATCAAGCCGCGGAAGGCCTAGGTTCCGCGGCGCGGAGCGCAGTGCGCCTTCACTGCTAGCGCGCGTCCCCTGCAGAAGATCGGCGTCGCCCGAGGCACTGCAAGAACCGGCGCTCGAGATCGTCGTGCACCGCGGGCGCCACGGCGCCGAGGCCGAGCCACTCGAGCCGCATGGCCTCCCAGTCGCGATCGTCCACTCGCCGAGCCTGACCCAGGCCCTGGCGAAGCAACTCCATCTCGTGATTGCGCCGCAAGCCCGCATCCTCGGGAGGTGTTGCGGCTGCGCTCAGGATCTCGGCGTGGACACACAACGTGCGCAACGCCAGTTCGCGAGCCGCGTCGTTCGCCGTCGCGAACTCGGCCGAGTCTGTCCGTGCCAGAGACTGTCGCAACGCCTGCAGCGTACCTTTGTTCGGCCAGCGCGGGACGCCAGCGCGGGACGCCCGCGATGAACGCGCCGGCTGCATTGCGGAGGGCTTCGCGTTCGGCGCTGGTTGCGCTTTGAATCACGGCGCGCTGGTAGGCGCGCACGTGACGGGCGGCCGCGAGGACGTTGGTTTCGGTGGCTTCGGCGGCCCGTTGCTCCAGTCCGGCCAGCAGCGCCGCATAGCGTGCCATAGCCCGCTGGAAGCGGTCGCGCAGACCTCGTGTCTCCGCGAGCGGCAGGTCACCGATGGCGGCGAATGCAGCCTGCCACTCAACCAGTTTCGCCTGGCCGGACGGGCGGTCCGCCGGTGCCTCGAGGCTCGCCTGTTCGATCTGCCCGCACAACGCCACGGCCTGGGTCTTCGCCAGTTCCAGCATTGCCGACTGCTGGGCGAATGCCTGCTGGCGGCGTTCGTAGACTGCATTACACGCCGTGCGGAACTCCGTCCACAGTACCTGAGACTGGGCGTGCGGCACCGGGCCGGTGCTCTTCCAGTGTGTCTGCAGGCGCTTCACCTCGTCGACAGCCAGTGACATGTCCGCAGCCGTCGCGAGTTGCTGCGCCCGCGCGATCAGCGACTGCTTCTCTGCGGCGTTGCGCGCGTGCCAGGCATTCAGTCGGGCGCGTAGTCGGTCCAGCGCACGGTAAAACTCAGCCTCGACGGGACGACCGGCGTCGCGATCGACCGGCACGTGGCTGCGCCAGTCCTGTGGTGCCTGGCGCAGCACGTGCGCGATCAGTGGGTGATCGGGCCGCTCCGCATCGAGCCCCGCTTCGACGGCCAGCACGCGCCCAAGCACCTGCCTGCGGCTGTCGAGGTTCGCGCGACGCATCGCAGCCTGGGCCGCGAAATACGCCTGGCAGGGCTGGAAGGCCGCCTGGTACGCCCGCTCAAACCGTTCCACCTCGGTCCCTACGTCGACCGCGATGCCCTTGTTGATCGTTCGCCATTCCTGCCGGAGCGCCCGGATGTGTTCCGCCAGTGCCTCGGGCTCTTCGTCCGCGCCAATCAGTGCCTCCAACTCCTCGATCAGCTCGAGGCGCTTCGGCGCAGCGGCGTAGTCTTTCCACTGTCGCAGCTCGTTCAGGCGAGCGTCGAGCTGCTCCAGGCTGCGCGCGAGGTGTGACGGGAGTGCGGGGGCGCCTGGCAGCGCTGCGTCGATCGACTGGCGGAACCGTGCAGCCTTGCGCGTGTCTCCCCGGTGCAGGGCGGCGCCGCTTAAGCGGATCAGGCTGGCGATCTCGATCTGGACCTGTGCTTCTGCGGCGTGCAGATCAGTGCGTGCCTGGGCATCTGCCGTGCGGGCCTGTTCCGCGGCGGCCTGCGCGCTCGCATCGGCGGCAGCCTGCTCCGCGGCCTGCTCTGCTGCGGCCTGGCGCAGCGCCTGCTGTTGCGCCTCCAGCGCGCTCGCCCGCGCCTCGTCCGCATCGCGCAGGGCGACCAGACGTGCGACCTCGCGTTCATGCACGGCGATGTTTTCGAGGCAACGCTCGAGCGCGTGGTGGCCACGCTGACTGACCCCGGCGTCGAGCGTGACCGGCAACGCCTGCCAACGTGCGGTCAACGCTGACAGCGTGGCCGTGTAGAGGGCGTCGTGCGTGCGGGTGCCGTGCTGTTCGATCAACGCGCACAGGGCATCGGCCTCGCGAGCGGCTTGTTCCACGTTACGCTGCCCGGCCAGCAGCGCGTCAGTCCGCTCCCTGATGAGCTTGTACGCCGCTTTGTCCCTGCCGCGCAGGCGTGGCAACAGGTCGTGCCACAGCGCGGGATCATTGATCGCCGCTGCGGCCGCCTGCCGCACGCGGGTCGTCGGCCCGCCGACGGCCAGGCGGGCGAGTTCGGCGGGTTCCATGGAGCCCGAGGCGATCGTACGCAACAGTTGCTCGTGCTCAGTCGGATCGACCGCGGGCGTGGGTTCAATCGGTGGCGTTGCCGCGACGGGCCGTGGCGGCGCGGCCGGGGCGTTGCGGAAAAGGCGCGATAGCAGCTTCATCATTGAAAATGATACAGGATCATCGTTGCAGTATCGGGCGTGGCAGCAGGCAGAAGCCACGTGGTCTTCGCGCCGTTCAGTTGATGGAGGAGGTGAGGTCCTGCCTGAGATTCTGCAGATCAGACTTGGTTGCGATAGTCGTGCCCATGTCCCGCTCCATGGCAGTCCACCACTGCCCGAGCCTTGTCGTTCGGGACGTGAATACTTACGAGGGCAGCATACAGCGAGTAAAAATAATCCATGGGGAACAAGCAACTCCGTGGCGACCGCGAGAACTGTGATGGTCCGATGCTCACTGTTTTCGTTACCTCTTCGCCGACCAGGGCCTTGCTTTCGAAGTTATAACGGTTGTTATACTAGCAGCCAACATCCGGAGGCCACCCCATGAAGATCAAGGTCATCACCGTCGGCAACTCAGCCGGCGTTATCCTGCCCAAGGAGCTGCTCGCACGACTGCGGCTCGAGAAGGGCGACGCGCTTTTCGCCACCGAACTGCCCGATGGCATCAAGCTCACGCCCTATGACCCGACACTCGACGGGCAGATGGCTGTCGCGGAGAAGGTGATGCGCAATCGCCGGACGTTGTTGCGCAAGCTCGCGGCGAGCTGAGTCAGCGCCATGATCATCTGGCTCGAGAAGCAGCTCGTACTCGCGATTCACAGCCGGCAGGTGGCAGAGCACGGTGGCAGTGCAGGTGTGCGTGACAATGGCCTGCTGGAATCTGCGCTTGCGCGACCCCAGCAGCTGTATGCCTATGGTGATCCGGCTCCCGATTTGGCGGATCTGGCGGCCTCGTTGGCGTTTGGGCTTGCGCGCAACCATGCGTTCATCGATGGCAACAAGCGCACGGCGGCGGTTTGCTGTGAAACCTTTGTCGAGGTGAATGGCGGACACCTGGAAGCGGAGGATCCAGATCTGTACGTGCAGTACCTTGCCCTCGCTGAAGGCAAGTTACCCGAACGGGACTTCGCCGCCTGGCTACGCGCGCGATTGCGGTCGGCGCCGTCTGGCGGGGTTCACGAGCCGCGCGCCGCGTCCGCGCGGCCGAAGCGTGGCGCCAGGAAAGGCAGGCCTGAGGCAGGGAAGAAAGTCCGGCGCAAAACTGGCGCATGAGGGCGCTGAACGAACGGTCCACTCAGTCCTCGTGCTTCGCTAACGGCGGTGCGGCGTATACTTCTGCCCTCCAGCAAAGGCAGCCCCATGCACTACACCAAGCTCGGCCGGAGCGGCCTGTCAGTCTCCCGACTCGTGCTCGGCACCATGAATTTCGGCGAGCACACGGATGAGGCGGCAGCCCACAGGATCCTGGACAGGGCGCTCGAGCACGGGATCAACGTGGTGGACACCGCCAACATGTACGGTGGTACCGCGGGTCCCGGGCGCACCGAGGAAATCATCGGGCGCTGGTTCGCGCTGGGCGGCGAACGCCGACAGCGCACCATCCTCGCGACCAAGGTGTACGGCTCCATGCAGGGCTTTGGCCGGACCGACAACTGGCCCAACACGACGCTGCTGTCCGCCACGAACATCCGGCAAGCCTGTGAGGCGTCCCTGAGGCGGCTGAAAACTGACCACATCGACCTCTACCAGATGCACCACATCGACCGGGATACGCCCTTTCAGGAGATCTGGGAGGCGTTCTCGGTGCTGCGGCAGCAGGGCAAGGTGACGTATGTCGGATCCTCCAATTTTGCCGGCTGGCATCTGGTGCAAGCCCAGGAGTTGGCCAACCGGCTGGGGATGCTCGGGCTCGTGTCGGAGCAATCCCTCTACAACCTGCGGAACCGGATGGTCGAGCTGGAAGTCCTGCCCGCCGCGCGCGCCTACGGCATCGGCATGCTCCCCTGGTCGCCGCTGGCCGGCGGGCTGCTTGGTGGCGTGCTGCGCAAGGCTCGGGAGGGGCGCAGTGCCGGACCGATGACCCGCAGGGGGCTCGAGCAGCACCGGGAGCAGATTCAGCAGTGGGAGAATCTCTGCGGTGAGCTGGGCGAGCAACCGGCTGACGTGGCACTCGCGTGGCTTCTGCATCAGCCGGGTGTGGCGGCGCCCATTATCGGACCGCGCACCGTGGAGCAGCTGGACGCGTCATTGCGGGCGCTCGAGATCTGTCTGACCAGCGACTTTCTTGGCAGGCTGGATGCCATCTTTCCCGGGCCGGGCGGGCCCGCGCCTGAGGCTTTCGCCTGGTAGGCCGCTACTCGTAGCGCAGGGCCTCGATAGGGTCGAGCCGCGCGGCCTTGCGCGCCGGCCAGATGCCGAAGAACAGGCCGACCGCGGCACTGAAACAGAAGGCGAGAGCGACCGCCGTGGGCGAGATCGCCATGGTCCAGCCGGCGATGCGCGCGATGAGGGTGGTGATGCCTGCTCCGAGTGCGATGCCGGCGGCGCCGCCGAGCATGCACAACACCATGGCCTCCACCACGAACTGCAGCATGATATTGCGCTGGCTCGCACCGAGGGCCTTGCGGATGCCGATCTCCTTGGTGCGTTCCGTGACGGTCACCAGCATGATATTCATGATGCCGATGCCGCCCACCACCAGGCTGATGCTCGCAATCCCGGCCAGCAGGATCGCAAAAATGTTGGCGGCAGCTTCCCGGACGTTGAAGAACTGACGCGGGTCCGAGATGCTGAAGTCGTTGTCCTTGCCGGGCTGGATCTGGTGTTCGCGGCGGAGCACCTGCTCGATTTCCACGATGGCCCGTTCCACAGTGATTCCGGGCGCCATTTGTGCGCTGACCGACTCGAGTTGCGAGACGCCGAACACCCGGTAACGGCCCGTGTAGAACGGAATCCAGAGCTGCTCGTCCACGTTGCGGAAGCCACTGGAGCCTTTTTCCGCGAATACCCCTACGACCTCGAAGGCAATACCCTTGATGTAGATCGTCTGGCCGACGATCGCTGCCTCGGTGCTGCCCAGCTTTGCTGCCACGGATGCGCCGACTACGGCCACGGCACGCCGGCTGGCGTCGTCCCCATTGCTGAACGACCGGCCTCTGGAGATGGTGTAGCCCTGGATGGCAGGGAAATTGGCGGTGACGCCGGCAACGCGCAGGCTTTCGTTGCGGTTGCCGAGCTTGATTTGCAGCTGGCCGGCGATCTCGGGTACCACCCCGATGACCGACGGGGCGCCGGTCGCAATCGCATCGGCATCCTTGATGGTCAGGATAGCCCCACTCTGGGCCACGCCCATGCGCATGAAGCTGCCAGCCCGCACGGACAGCACGCTGGCGCCCAGCTGGTCGATCTGCTGATCCACGGCGGCCTTGGCCCCGGAGCCAATGGCGATCATCGTGATCACGGACGCTACGCCGATGATGATGCCGAGCATGGTCAAAAAGGCGCGGAACAGATTGGCCCGTACGGACTGCAGTGCCACGAGGATCATTTCAGCGAACAGCATGGCGTCAGTTGCTCCGCTTTTCCGCCGGCTGACTTTCCCGGGTTTGATTGGCCTGAGTTTGATTGGCCTGAGTTTGACTGGTTTGGGGCTTCGTCATGCCGGGCATGCCGGTGAACTGGCGCATCTGTTGCTGGAAGCGCTGCTGGGTCTCGACGAGACCCGAGCTTGGCAGCAGGTAAACAGCGTCCCCGGCCTTGAGGCCCGCGAGAACCTCGCTGTAGTCCAGGTCCGTGATGCCGGTCGTCACCGGCACGGCAACCGGCTTGCCGTCCCGGTTCACAAACACCCAGTAGCGATTGCTGTACTGGTATTTGTCGCCGGGCCCCGCTCCGGGCTGTGGTGCCTGTTCAGGCAGCGCGTTGGTCTTCAGTTGCTCCGCGGCCGTGGCCTCGTCGAGTCCCACCAGGATGGCGGAGGTCTTCAGGTCCCGGTCGGTGCGCAGCGCGCCCGTCGGTACCGCGAGCACGTCCTTGCGCTCTGTTACGAGGATGGAGACTTCGGCATTCATGCCCGGTTTCAACAGCCCGCTGTCGTTCCTGAGTACGATCCGGACCGCGAAGGTCGTCACGGTCTGGTCGGCGTTGGCCTGGGGTTCGATCTTCTGCACCTCTCCGCGGAACGGTTGATTGGGAAAGGCGGTGACGGTTACCTCGGCAGCTTGTCCCGGCGTGATCTTGCCGATGTCCGTCTCGTCCACAAGAGTGCGGACTTCCACGCTCGAGAGGTCCGCCATCTTCAGCAGCAGGGTGCCGCCGCCCACGTCCATGGTGGGTGATGAGATGACCTGGCCTTCCTCCACCAGCTTCTCGATGATGGTGCCCGAGATCGGTGCCCGGAGATCGGTATCGTCCAGCTGGATGCGTGCCGTCTCCACGGCAACCTGCGAACGCACTACTTCGGATTTCGAATTCGCGGCTTCGAGCTGGGACTGTTCGAAGTCCACATCGTTGATGATGCGTTCCGCCAGCAGTTTGGCTGAGCGTCTGCTCTGCGACTCGGCGATGGAGCGCCGGGCCCTCGCGGCCTCGAGTTGCGCGCTCGCCAGGGCGAGGGAGTTCTGCGGATTGCGCTTGTCGATCTGGACGAGCAGCGTGCCTTTCTGAACCACCTGGCCCGTCTCGCCCTCGATCTTGAGGATCTGTCCGGACGCCTTGGATTTCAATTCCACGGTCACCGACGGCTCGATCAGGCCCGCAGCCTCGACCGCTACGGTGATATTCCGCTTCTCAACGGGCACGGTCTGGTAGGTGTCAGGCACCTTGGTGCCGGGGCGCCCGCAGGCAGCCAGTGCCACCAGTGGCAACGCAAATAGCAAACCTCGTGTCTTCATCCGTGATCTGTCCTAGCGGTTCCGTGTGTCCGATTCAATGGTCCCGTCCCGCAGCCGGATCGCCCGGTGGGCGTGCTCCGCGATGCCGGCGTCGTGAGTGACGAGCACGATGGTATTGCCCTTGGCGTGCAGTTCGTCGAAGAGCGCAAGGATGTCGGCTGCCGTAGCGGAGTCGAGATTACCGGTGGGTTCATCTGCCAGCAGCAGGCTCGGGCGTGTCACTAGTGCCCGGGCGACCGCCACGCGCTGGCGCTGACCGCCGGAAAGCTCTGATGGCCGGTGCCGCAGCCGGTCGCCCAGTCCCACCTGCTCCAGCGCCAGCTGCGCTCTGTCGCTACGTTCGCGCCGGCCGATGCCTGCATAGATCAGCGGCAACTCGACGTTGTGCAGGGCGTCGGCGCGGGCCAGCAGGTTGAAGGTCTGGAACACGAAGCCAATCTCCCGGTTGCGCAGGGCCGCGAGCTCCGCATCGCCCAGCGCGGCAACCGGCGTGCTGTTCAGCCAGTACTCGCCGCTGTCCGGCCGGTCAAGGCAGCCGATGATATTCATGAGTGTGGACTTGCCCGAACCCGATGGCCCCATGATGGCGACGTATTCTCCGCGACAAATCGTCACAGCCACGCCCTGCAGGGCCCGAATGACGGTGTCGCCCATGGGGAAGGCGCGGCACAGCGCCCGGGTGACGATCACCTGATCGAGGGCAGGCTGGCCCTGCGTGGCGGCTCTGGTGGCTGGCGCGTGTGCGTTCATGGCAGGATCGGACTACGGGATCACCGTAAGGACAGCGGAATGTACGACTATCGGCAATTCTATATTGATGGGGCGTGGGTTGCGCCGCAGTCGCCGAGGGACTGCCCGGTTATCAATCCGGCCACCGAGGAGCGGATTGGCACGATTTCCCTGGGCAGCGCCGCCGACGCGGAGCGCGCGGTAACGGCCGCCCGCCACGCCTTCGCGAGCTACTCCACCACGACCATTCCAGAGCGCATGGCGCTGATCGACCGGGTCATTGCCGCCTTTAAGCGCCGCCACGACGACATCGCCCAGGCCATCTCCGACGAAATGGGGGCGCCGCTGCCATTCGCAAAGCGCTCGCAGGCCGGCCTGGGGCTGGCCCACCTGACCACCATCCGCAAGGTGCTCGAGACCTTTCCGTTTACCGAGGATCGCGGCGGCCTGCGGCTCGTCCGGGAGCCGGTGGGCGTTTGTGCCTTCATCACGCCCTGGAACTGGCCGATGAACCAGATCGCCTGCAAAGTGGCGCCCGGGCTCGCCGCCGGCTGCACGATGGTGCTGAAGCCCAGCGAAATTGCCCCGCTCTCCGGCACCATCTTCGCCGAGGTGATGCACGAGGCCGGCGTGCCGAAGGGCGTCTTCAACCTGGTCCATGGCGATGGCGCCGGCATCGGCCAGGCCCTGGCCACCCACCCGGACGTGGACATGGTGTCCTTTACGGGTTCCACCCGCGCCGGTATCGCCGTGGCGAAGGCCGGTGCCGATACCGTGAAGCGCGTGCACCAGGAGCTCGGTGGCAAGTCGCCACTCGTCGTACTCGACGAGCAGATCCTGGAAGCAGCAGTGCGCTGGGGCGTCGCGGACTGCTTCAGCAACAGCGGCCAGTCGTGCAACGCGCCCACGCGGATGCTCGTGCCGGCCCGGTTGCACGCCAGGGCCGTGGCGCTGGCACGGGATGCAGCCGCCGGGATCGTGGTCGGCGATCCGCGCGATCCGGCCACCAGACTCGGTCCGGTGGTCAGCCAGTTGCAGTTCGACAAGATCCAGCGGCTGATTCGCGCCGGCGTGGATGACGGCGCGACACTGGTGACCGGCGGGGAAGGGCGTCCCTCAGGCCTGAAGAAGGGTTACTACGTGCGGCCAACGATTTTCGCCGGCGTGCGCAACGACATGACGATCGCACGGGAGGAAATTTTCGGCCCCGTGCTCGCAATCCTGCCCTACGACACCGAGGCTGATGCCATCCGGATTGCCAACGACACGCCCTACGGCCTGGCCGCCTACGTCTGGGCCACCGATCCGGCCGTCGCGCGCCGCGCCGCCGCCCAGATCCGTGCCGGCATGGTGCACATCAACGGCGCGGACATGGAACTGAATGCGCCCTTCGGCGGCTTCAAGCAATCGGGCAACGGTCGCGAGTGGGGCGAATTCGGCCTGGCCGACTTCCTCGAACTGAAGGTGGTATTGGGCTACAACGCCGGGTAGGAGCGCCTTGTAGGAGCGCCTTCAGGCGCGACCTTTCGCCGTGTGGGCTTCAGTCGCGGCTGAAGCCGCTCCTACAGCCTCTCCTACAGCCGCTCCAACAGGCGCGCCGGTATTTACCGGCTCAGTCCCCTCCAAACCGGTAGCGGGCCCGGATGCCAATCACCCGGGGATCCGGCGCAAATGCGTAGCGGAACGCAGGCAGTTCCACCGTCACGGTCTTGCCCGGTTCCAGGGGCGAATCATCCTCCAGCGTGTCCGGATTCGAATCGTTCGCCGGCGGCTCCCGGTTCACAAGGTCGATGCCGCTGCCCAGGATGAAGCAGCAGCCGAGACTGGGGCCGCCGCCCACCGAAGCAATGGTGTCGTCGTCGAACAGGTTGGACACGTAGCCGGTCACGTCCCAGCGCTCTGTGCGAAAGCCGAGTCGCAGGTCGACGTTGGTGTCAGCTTCCACCCAGTTTTCGTTGGTGGCCTCGACGTAGCGCTTCGCGACCCACAGCAGGTCGGTTTCGACGAAGAAGTCCAGATCGTCCGCAACCGGGAGTTCGTACGCGATGCCGCCGACAAACTTGCCCTCGGGAGCATCCTCCAGCTTCTTGCCGTCGAGACTGACAATGCAAACCACCGACGCGCTGCCATTCAGGCCTGTCACCACCTTCGGCGCGCAATTACCGGCTCCGGCAATGAAGGTGAAGGAGGTGTTTTCGACGGGGGCATCGACGTACTGTGCATCGAGCCAGGTATAGGATCCGGTGACCGTCCAGTTGCCCCCGAGGAACGGCGTGGGTGGCGACCAGGTCACGTCAGTCTCGAGACCGTAGACTTCGGCGCCATTCAGGTTCTCCAGCTTGTTGACCAGGCGGTCGCCCTTGGCATTAAGCACCGACACCAGCGTCTGCTTGTCCGTGAAGTCCTGGAAGAAGGCGGCTGCATTGACGACCAGGGTCTGGTCCAGCCACTGGGTCTTCGCGCCGATTTCCCAAACCGTCAGTTTTTCCGGCTCGAACTCGAGCAGTTCCCGATTCAGCCCGCTGGAGCCGATGCTCAGGGTGGAAAAGCCGCCGGGCTTCTGCGCCTTGGACCACGAGAAGTAGGTGTTCAGGTCGTCGTTGACCTGCCAGGTCAGGGTCAGCTTGGGCGAAATCCACCGGTCGACACGCGAAATGCTGTCGACGCAGTAGGGGTTGAACAGGTCGAACTGGTCGGGATTGCCGGCGTCCACCTTCGCCAGGCGCGCCACCGTTTTCGGGTCGTTCCGGCACACTGCAGGAATCAGGTCGCGGTATCGGCCCAGTTCAGGGAAATCCTCGTCGACCAGTGCGTTGGGATTGTAGGAGTCGTACCAGCTTTCGAAGGCGTCCTGACTGTAGAGCGGGCCACCGAACGGATGGGCCGCATCGAAGAACGGATCGTCCGGGTCGCGCGGTGCTTCGAACATCCAGTCGTCGGTGCAGGGCCTGAAGAAGAACCCGCAGGGGTTCCAGCTGCCGGGACCGCCGGATGCCGTGGGATCCAGGAATTGTGGGCCTATGGCCTCCACCCGTTCCGCGTTGTAGCGTCCCTCGAAGATTGCCGTCACGCTGGGTGTGATGTCGTACTCGACCATGCCGAAGAAGGACCGGTGCTCGGTGTTGCGATCCGCGGGGCTGACTTCCTTGTACTGGCTGATGCCGTTGTAGGGCCTGCCGTCGCCAAAATTGAAGCCGCCGCGCAGCAGGGGCGCCACGGCGCGTTCCGTGTAGCCGTAGCAGCCGGTGCCCGGGGCCACGAAACCGAGCGTGTCAAAGGTCTCGCCTGTGGCGCTGGACCAGGCACAGTGGCTGCCTGACCCCTGGATCGTCAGGGAGTCACTGTCGTTATCCACGGTCTCCTTCCAGAAGAGTCCGCCAAGCGTGGCCTGCAGCGGTCCTTCGAAGTTGGTCCGGAACATGAGTTCCTGGTTGAACTGGGTCGTCAGTTTTTCCGTGGTCAGCAGGAAGGCGTTCACGTTGCCGTTGGAGTAGGGCGCGCCGGTCAGTGGCGATATCGAGCCGGGGTCCGGCGTATAGCCAAACTTCCCGTTGTCCGCCGCCTCAGAGGCCTGCTCGTGGATGTATCCGGTGCGGGAACTGAAGGTGCCCGAGCCGACCTCCCACTCGGCTACCAGGGACAGGCGGAATAGCTGCCGGTCGATGCCCTGGTAGTCCGTGTCCGTGAAGGGGTTTGTCGAAACGGCGATATCCTGTTCATTGAAGTTTCGGGCTGGTCCCAGCACTGTCGCCACGCCGGTTTCGCAATGCGGGCTGCTGTAGAGGACGTTCTGCAGTGCGGAGGTCGGGCCGGTGGGTGTGTAGCTCGGGTCATAGAGTCGCGCGTTCCGGGCTGCCAGCGCTGCATTGTAGGTCAGGCTGGTCAGCTGCTCGAAGCAGCGGAACTGGGCTGAGTAGGTCAGTCCGGTGGTAGGGTCGGTGGCTGGGGTCCGGCTCGATTCCGGCAGGAGGGTCTCGGCATTGAACTTCAGGAACGCCGTCGCGCTGGGACCGGACTGCTGATCCTGGTACTCCGCGCGGAATTTCAGCGTGACGTTGTCATTCAATTGCGACTTGGCAGTCAGTGCGAGGCCGAAGCCTTCATCGTCGGCCAGGCTGTCGCCGGTCAGCGCGTTGTCGTAGAAGCCCGTCTCATCCCACCAGGCAGCGTTGAAGCGCAGGCCCAGCTTCTCTCCCAGTACCGGACCGCTCAGGCCCAGGGTGGCGTTGTACTGGTCTTCCACGTTGCCATCAGCGCCAAATGTTGCCTCGAAAACGTCCGATGGATCCTTCGTGATGTACTGAATGGCCCCGGCAAACGCGCTGCGGCCGTACAGCGCCAGCTGCGGGCCCTTTACGACTTCCACCCGCTCAATGTCCACGAGTCGGGTATTCAGCAGCACGCCGCCGCCGGAGTTGCTGATGGCTTCGGTGGAGACGTCGATGCCATCCACGAGCACGGCGACGTTCTGCCGGCCGCGGGTGGGAGACAGGCCGCGGATGACGATGCGCGTATCGCTTTTTGAGGCGCCCTCGTCGAATTCGACAGATGACAGGCCCTTGGTGATGTCGGCGATACTGTTCAGGGATTTCCGGTCCAGTTCTTCCGAGGTGATGGCATTGATCGCAATCGGCACCTCCTGAAGGCTCTCTTCGCGCTTGCGCGTGCTGACGATGATTTCTTCCACCTGCGTCCAGCCGGTGGCCGGCGCCAGCAGTGGCAACGGACTGAGCGCTAGCGTTACTGCTACGGCCATGGAAAGGCCGCTCCGCGACTGATGCATCTGTGACTCCCCGGCGGCGCGGCCTGACAAAGGACCGCAGTTACTTGGTGGAAAGATAGCGGTCTCAGCGCGCTGACGCAAAGCCACCAGCAATTGCGGGCCGTTGGTCCGGAAGCCAGTCGGGCTCAGGTACCCGGAACCCAGTCGCTGTGCAAGGCCACGCGCCACATCAGCCGGTTCCCCGTGTAGTCGGAGTTGGGGCTGTGCTGGACGGCCCGATTGTCCCAGAGCATGAGGGAATTGTTCCGGTACCGGAAACGGCAGCAGAAGATATCGCGCACGGAATGGCGCTTCAACATGTTCAGCACGGCGTCGCTTTCGTCGCGCGTCAGGCCCTTGATCCCGATGGTCCAGGCCTGGTTCAGGTACAGCATCTTGCGCCCGGACTCCGGGTGCCGGCAGACCAGCGGGTGTTCCATCTGCGGAAACTTTTCCCGCATCTTGCGCAACATGTCGATGGCGCCGACCGTCGCGGCGGAATGATGGCCGGAGTTCAGGCCGTACTGCAGTACGTCGTGGATCGCGACCTTATCCTCGAGAAAAACCTGCATGGCGGGTGACAGGCTCTCGTAGGAGAGGTAGTTGCTTGCAAACAGGGTATCGCCGCCGGCTGACGGCACGTCCCGCGCGTAGAGCATGGCGCCCATGCTCGGATTGCGCTGGTAGGTGTGGTCCGCGTGCCAGCCCAGATTCTGGGTCGACAGCACCTTGCCTGTCTTCGGCGCGCCGCGCAGGTAGAACACGCCGGGAACGTCGGCCCGGAACGGCAGGAACGGCTCGTCTTCGAGCTTGGCAAATCTCTTGCCGAAGTCCGCGAACTGCTCCTGCGTCAGGATCTGGTCGTGAAACATGACGGCCGAGTGGTCGACAAATGCCGTGCGGATCGTCGTGAACGCTGCGTCCGACAGATTTGCCAGATCGGCACCGAAGATTTCGCAGCCCAGGGCGCCTGTCAGTGGTCGAACCTCCAGGTTTCCTTGAGCCGTGTTTTCAACTACTGCTGCCATGCGCTGAGACCCCCTGAGTCTTGTGCCATCCGCCGGGTAGGGCGGTTGTCATACTAATATAACAATATGACCATTGGGAAGCCGCGCGTCTGCCGGGTCGGGTGCGGGAGCCACTACACCTGCGCTTCCGGATCCTGGAGTGCCGCCTTCTGGTGCGCCGGCGTCCGAATAGCGAGGAAGGCGGCCACGGCGATCGCGCCTGCCACCAGGCTCATTTCGAGGCCGAACTCCTCGGGCTTCTCCCAGAATTCGGTGTACAGATGCCAGCGGCCGGCGAGCTCAACGCTGTTCCACGCAATGATCGCGGTGGGTATGCCGTAGCGGATCGCCGTGGTCACCTTCCACATCTGCACCAGCCGCTGGAAAAGGTAGATGGCCCACACGGTGTTGACGAAGAAGAATCCGTAGGCCACGGGGTGATGGTCGCCGAAGATGCTCTCATCGTAGAGAAAGAGCAGCAACAGGTAGAAGAACCAGATGACGTAGATCGTCTCCAGCGAGGTGATGGCCGCGAAATTTCTCTCGTAGGAGCGGCTGGGCTTGCCGGTGCGCATTCCCAGGTTGCGCTGGAACCAGACGAACATGTTGCATTTGGTTTCCTTGTTGAGCATGAAGTAGCTCATGGTGGCGGCGAGTACGCCCACCGAGGACATCATTACCAGGTACTCGGCCTTCGTGGCGATCTGGCCGGGCATGCGTGGGTCCATCAGGTCGGGCACGGCCAGGTAGCTGGCGTTCCAGACGAACGCGAATTCCACCCAGCCGGTCCAGAGGAAGGTGCCGGCCCAGAAGCCATACCAGGTACCCGCAACTTCGCCGGGATGCTTCATGCCGATGAACAGCAGGACCGCACCGAGCGCACCCAGCGCAAAGGCGGACTGATAAACGTACGCTTCGCCGAAAATGTTCTCCATCGCGATCATCACCGTGTGACCCAGGGCCTGCACGATGAAGACGATCACGAAGGCCAGCAGGCCGATGAAGGGCGGTCGCGCGAAAGTACTCTTTAAGGTACTCATGGAGCTAACTCCTCGATGGTGAACTGGTGGGCTGCAGCAGCAAGCCACTCATGGTGGCGCGGAAGAGTTCGGAGCAGCGGGCATCGCGGTGGTAGACCTCCAGAACCGGCACTGCGGTGCGGGCGATCAGGCGCGCGGTGTAGTCGGCGTTGCCATTCAGCAGGTCGCCACCCTGCTCCACGAGGTGAAGCAGCGCGGTGATGCGCTCCCGGAATGGCGTGTGCAGGTCACGAAACAATTCGAAGTGCACGCCACCCGTGCGAGTCGACAGGCGGAGGGCATTGGGGCTTGCGGCCCACAAGGCGAGATAGGTAGCAAAGATTCCGGACAGAACGCCGCGGGCATCGCGCGCGGCGATCGCGGCGAGATGCGCCAGACCATCACTGAACACGGGTCGGATGATGCTGGCAAGGACTTCTTCGCGATTGGCGAAGAACCGGTAGAAGCTGCTGCGCGCAATACCGGTCGCCGAGAGGATCTGCTCGACGCTGACGTGCTCGTAGCCGTGGGCGACGAACAGCGCCGCGCTTTCGGAGGCAATGCGCATGCGCGTGCCGTCCTGGCGGGTGCGGATTTTCGCGCTGACGGATTCGGCGGCTGGCGGTCGGTGGAGCGTGGCGGGCAGGCTCATGGACGCTGCTCAGGCAAATCAGACATGAATGTAGCATGCACGCAGGTGCCGGGAAGTCGCCCGCGGCAGCGGTCAATTGCCGCACGCTTTATCCGCCCCACGGGCGCTGAGCGGGTTGTCGGCGCACGCGGCCGTCCGTATCCTCTGCCAGCACTTCAGGAAGTACCTATGAGCGACCAGCGCGTAATGTTCGTGTTCCCCGGGCAGGGCTCCCAGTACCGTGGTATGGGCAGCGATCTCTATCAGGAGTTTGCCGTGGCGCGTCAGGTTTACGATCGTGCGAACGAAGTCCTGGGCTTCGATCTTCGTCAGTTGTCGTTCGAAGACCCGGCCGGCGAGCTTGGTTTGACGCGCAACACGCAACCGGCGCTGCTGGCCCACGAGATCGCCTGCCTCAGGGTTTTCGAGGAGCTGGCAGGCGGGTGCCTGCCAACGCTCACGGCCGGCCACAGTCTCGGCGAATACAGCGCGCTGGTGGCTGCTGGTGCACTCGGATTCGACGACGCGCTACGGCTGGTGCGCCGGCGAGGTGAGTTAATGGGTGAGCACGGCGAAGGCGGTATGCTCGCTCTTACTCTCGACGCGGAAACGGCGCGGTCGCTGGCGGATCGCCACTATTGCCAGGTTGCGAGCTGCAATCTACCCGAGCAGACGGTGGTCGGCGGCAACGAGGTCGATCTTGACGCGCTGGCGGCAGACCTCGCGGAGCGGATGCCGCGCAAGCGTGCCATTCGGCTCGCCACCGAGGGCGCGTTCCACACCTACTTCATGGTGGCTGCTGCACGCCTCTTCCGTTCCGACCTCGAGCAGGCAGCAGTCGCCAGTCCGCGGGTCGGCGTGCTCTCCAACTACACAGGTGGTCTCCACGAGGCTGATCCGGAGTCGATCCGTACCCGGCTCTTTTTCCAGTTGTTCAATCCCGTGAACTGGGTCGGCTGCCTGAACACGGCGATCGCGGAGCAGGTAACCACTTTTATTGAGTTCGGCGGTGGCCTTGGCGTGGAGGAGGGCCCCGCAGCGAAACGGCCGAATCTGGAGAGCATCATCCGGAAGACCCTCAGGGCGGGTGGCGTGGAGGCCCGACACTACGCGGCCATCAATTGCGAGACACTGCGCGCAGCGGCAGCGGCGTTTGCCGGCTAGCCTGTTTGTCATGATCGATCTTCTGCTGCAATTCGTCGATTTTTTCCTGCACCTGGACGTCCATCTCGATGAGCTGGTCGTGAACTACGGGACCTGGATCTACGCCATCCTCTTTCTGATCATTTTTTGCGAGACAGGTCTCGTGGTCATGCCATTGCTGCCGGGCGACTCGCTGCTGTTCGCCGCCGGGGCGGTGGCTGCCTCCGGTCGGCTCGATGTCGCACTCCTGTGCATGCTGCTGGTGACCGCCGCCATTCTTGGTAACGCCGTCAACTACTGGGTCGGTCGTCTGGCCGGGATTGAGCTACAGAGACGGTTTCCACGACTGATCAAGCAGCAATATCTGGACCGGACCCGGTCCTACTTCGAGCGCTTTGGCGGCAAGACGATCATCATTGCCCGGTTCGTACCAATCGTCCGCACGGTAGCCCCGTTTGCCGCGGGCGTGGGTCAGATGACCCATCTCCGTTACCAGTTCTACAACGTCACCGGTAGCGTCCTGTGGGTGCTGTTGCTGGTACTAGCCGGTTACTTCTTTGCCAATGTGCCGATCATCAGCGAGAACTTCTCGGCGGTCATCCTTGGCATCATCATTGTCTCCGTGCTGCCCGCGGTGGTCGAGTTCGCACGCGAGCGCCTGCGGGTCGCGCGGTGAGCCAAGTCACCCACACCCATGGAGCCGTGAGCATGTCGAGCAGGCTGAACTTATTCGGAGCACTCGCAGTTGCGCTGCTGCTCGCTGGCGCAGGGATTGCGCGGGCCGACGAATTGCCACTAGTGAAGGTCTGGAAGACGCCAACCTGCGGGTGTTGTGGCAAGTGGGTCAGGCATCTTGAGGCTGCTGGCTTTCGTGTCGAAGTGACTGATCTCGACAACGTGGATCCCATCAAGACTGCGAATGGCGTCCCCCTAAGCCTGGCGTCTTGTCATACCGCTCTGGTCGGCGGCTATGTGATCGAAGGCCATGTGCCGGCCAGCGATGTCCGCCGCCTGCTCAAAGAGAAACCTGAGATCCTTGGCCTCATCGCGCCCGGGATGCCTGCCGGATCACCGGGGATGGATATACCTGGTTCCCCACCCTTCGATGTACTTAGCCTCAGCAAGGACAGAAAAGCGGCGGTCTATGCGACCCACGGTCGCTAATCAACCACGCCCTTTAAAATAACTAAATAACTAAGGTCCGGTACCTTCCGTGTCGCGGCGGGTGCGGAGGTCGATGACTTCGGCGGAATATTCGGGGGTGCCGGGCGCGTCGCCGAGACGCAGGATGTCGCGATCGGTGAGCGGCGTATTAAGGCGCATTTCCAGCCAGCTTGTGAGGGGCAGCCAGCTCACCAGATCTTTCTTGGTCCGTGAGCTGTGCATCTCGTGGATGCTGGAGCCCTCATCCGCAGCGTGCACATAGTTCTGGCTGTCGCGCAGGGCACCGACAATCGGGATCTGCAGCCGGTCGAGGAAGGACATCAGCTTGCGGAAGCCCAGGGTATTTTCGCGCACGCGGTTGGCCACGACACCAAGCCGGCCCATGCGCCGGCTCACCTTCGCGACCAGCAGCAGGTCGGCTATCAGGCGGGATGCCGCATGAATGTCGATGGCGGACGGGAGTACCGGCACGAGAATCGCGTGGGCCCCGGGCGTGAACTCTGTCAGCTGCGCCGTCGTCATCGCGGCCGGGGTATCCACCACGAGATAGCGAATCTCGGGCGGGATGCGCAGCTGGAAGCTGCGGGTCATGTTCATCTTCTTTTCGTAGGCGGCCACACCATAGATCACGGGTTGTGTCTTTGGTCGCTTCTTTAACCAGCGAATGCTCGAACCCTGCGGATCAAAATCCATGAGGGCAGCAGGCCTGCCCAGCGAGGCAAAGTACCCTGCAAGATTCATGGCGAGTGTCGTTTTGCCCGAACCGCCCTTGGGATTCAGGATGATGATCTTGCGGAGTTCGCGATGACCGGGGATGTTCAGGGTCATGAGACTGCTTCTTTGACTCCGCACTCTACTCGCAGTGCGGAAGTTCGGCCGTTGAGGGTTGGCTGGTAGTGTAAAGTAACTACTCTTTTATCATCTAAGTAAATGTAAAGTATCACAAAATAGTTGATTCTTTCAGGCGACGGCGTTTTGCCTCTCGGTGAGGTGCGCGGCGACGGCCCGGATGGTCGACTTCGTGAACAGGTCTTCCACGTCGAGCTGGCCGGGAAACTGCTCGTCGATGCGCTCGTGAATCTGCGCAAGCGACAGCGAGCTCACGCCAAGCTCGAAGAAATCGTCATCCAGTCCGATGTCCCGATCAGTGATTACCGAGGCACAGATGCGCCTGATCGTCATTTGCAAATCAGACGCGTCACCGCTGCCCGCACCCGCCTTTGGCTTTGACAGCGCAGCAAGGTCAGCCAGTACCGCATCGAATTCGCCGTCGGCATAGGCTTGCGCAAGTTTGCCCCGCTGAAGTTTGCCGCTGGTCGTCTTGGGCAGGTTCCTGACCGGAATCATGTGGGCCACATTCAGTCCGGTGTGCTCGGTAATCTGCCGCCGGACGTGACTGGCCTGTGGCAGGAAGTCTTCCGCTGAGCCGCGATTGATGAGGAAGACCAGCAGCTCTTCCTCGTCGCCGCCAGATCTGCGTGACCCGGCGGCGGCGATCCTGCCGAGTTCCACGCCGGCATACTTCTCGGCGACGGCTTCGATGTCGTGCGGGTAGTAGTTCTGGCCGTTGACGAAAATGATCTCCTTTTGCCGGCCCGTGATCACCAGATCGCCCTCAGGCAGCGTGAGGAAACCGAGGTCTCCGGTGCGCAGCCAGCCGTCCCTTGTCAGCGGCTGCTGATCAGCAGGCAGCCCGGCATAGCCGCTCGTCACATTACCGCCACGGATTTGCAGGTGCCCGACCGCGCCTGCGGCGAGCGGACCGTCTTCATCATCTGCCACGCGCAGCTCGCAGTCGCGGATCGGGTTGCCAACGACCATCAGCTCAAGACTGCTGACAGATTTGGGGGCAACAAATTGGGGTGCCTGACCTACGGCGAGCGAGCCACGGGCCACGGTAACGGACCGGTAGTGTTGGCCCGGCACTGGCAGGGTCA
Organism: Gammaproteobacteria bacterium; assembly: GCA_031395645.1. Taxonomy (GTDB): domain Bacteria; phylum Pseudomonadota; class Gammaproteobacteria; order Steroidobacterales; genus SHZI01. The sequence continues at coordinate 25,568 of JANNJM010000010.1, forward strand.
CGGCAAGACTCGCTTCCGCGAGTCCGTAGACCGGGAACATCGCCGACGTGGACAGGCCGAAGCGCTGCATCTCTTGGTTGAACTGCTCGCAAAGCGCAACGGAGATTGGTTCTGCGCCATTGATCAGCAGACGCACGCAGGACAGGTCGAGCGCTTCCAGGCCCTTCGACGCATAAACCTTCAGGAAGTGCTTGTAGCCGAAGTTGGGAGAGCACAGCACGGTGGCCCGGATCCGGCTGGCTTCCTCGAGCCACAGCAGCGGACGGCGGCTGAACAATCGCGTGTCCATAATCGTGTGCTCGATGTTGGCGGCGAGCATGCAGAGGTGCAACCCGATCAGTCCCATGTCGTGGGTGAGCGGCATCCAGCTCAAGGCAACATCCTGCTCCGTAAAGCGTGCGCCCTCGATCATGGCGCGGATGTTGGTGAGCAGGTTCTGGTGGGTAAGGACCACGCCTTTAGGTGTGCTGGTGGAGCCGGAAGAAAACTGGATGAATGCAATGTCGTCCGCCGCGACAGCGTGTGCGCGCCCTGGCCGCGAGATGTCAGTTACCCGTTCGACACTCAGCGACCGCTGCTCCAGGGCGTCGATCAACGGGGTGATGGCATTCAACCGGCCGTAGTCCCGAAGCCGCGCCAGCTGCCCGTCCTCGGTGTAGACCAGCGGGTTACCCACCTGCGAGAACACCTGCAGAAGCTTCTGCCGGTGATCGTCGCTGACGCCGACGGCAACCGGCACTGGTACGAGACCGCCCAGCAGGCAGGCCCAGAACCCGTCGATGAATTGTTCGTTGCTCGAGGTGTGCAGGATTACCCGGTCACCTGCCTTCGCGCCGAACTCCTGCAGGTGGAACAACACCCCGAGCGCCGCCGTACGCAGTCCGTCGAAGGTGACAGAGCGACGGTCATCCTGGCCATTCAGGTAGTGGATGCGGCGGGTTGAGCCGCTTCGGCTGGCGAGAATCTCGGGGAGAGTGGTGGGGAGTTTCGTTGGCATGATGCTAGGTGCCGGTGCGGTGCTGGACATTCAGTTGGATGCTACGGCGCGTACGCAGGTTGACGGCTGGATCCAGTTCAATCGCCTGCTCTCGCTGCAGGTCATGGCCGGGCTCGAACCGAAGCGCGAAGTGTGGCGCCAGCAGGGCCAGGTGCATCTGCATTTCGACAAATGAGAAGTACTCACCGATGCAGCGCCGGGCACCGGCCGAGAACGGGATGAACGCGTACCGGTCGACAGGTGGAGAGCGGCGTTCGTCGAAACGGTCGGGATCGAAGCGCTCGGGATCCGGCCAGAGCCCGGGCCGCCGGTGCAGAAAGTAGGGCGCAATGAACAGGTGGGCCCCGGCAGGCACGCGGAACCCGCCGAGGTGGTCTTCCCGGATGGCCCGGCGGGAAAACAGCCACACCGGCGGGTACAGCCGCAGCGTTTCCTTGAGTACGCAGGCCGCATATTCGAGCGTCATCAGCTGGTCGAAAGTGAAATCGTCGCCCGGGGTCGTCGTCGCCAGCTCTGCCAGCAGGCGCTGCTCGGCCGCGGGATGCTGGCTCAGCAGGTACCAGGCCCAGTTCAGCGTGCCGGCTGAAGTTTCGTGCCCGGCGATGATGAGGGTGTTGACCTCGTCCAGCAGTTCCTTGTCGGTCATGCCGGTGCCGGACTTGCGGTCCCTGGCGTCCATCAGGAGCGACAGGAAATCAAAGGGACGTTCGCCAGTGGTGCGCCGCTCCGCCACGATCCCGAGTATCAGCCGGGCCAGATTGCGAAAGCGGACGGCGGTCTGAATATCCCGCGTATGGTCCTCCGCGAGAAAGGCAAAGGGGTTGGCACCCTCCCGTGCAACCAGTCGGTCCAGGTCAGTGCTGAGTATTGAACGGAGGATGACTTCCAGTCCCAGCCGGCTCATGGCAGTTGTAATGTCGATGGCTTCATGCTCATCAGCAAGCCGCCCCCAATGAGCACGTAGCTTAAGGTTGAGCGCCCGCATGGGCTCGGACAGGCGTGCGATATTTGCCCGGCTGAAGCCTGGCTGCATCATGGTGCGCTGACGGCGCCATTCCTCGCCGTCACTGACGATGATGCCGTTACCCAGCAACATCTTGACCCGCTCGAAGCCGACGCCCTTGGCATAGTTTTCGTGGTTGGTCAGCAGGATCTGCTTGATGAACGCCGGATTGCTGACCACGAAGCTCGGGTCGCGCCGATCCTTCGACTGCACGCAGAAGAGCTCGCCGTATTCGGGGATCCAGCGGGCCAGCGCGTCGAAAGTCGGGAGGCCAGGTCCGATGGTGTGCAGTTCGACCGGCCCCGGGGGCAGGCCTGCCTCCCGGCTTGCGTCGTGAACCGCACCCGGGGAATCGTTCTCGCGGGACTCCATGGGCGGGTATTCTAGCAACCGTGAGTGATCAGCCCTATGCAGCCAGCCAGCGCGCCCGGCGTTCCCGCCCGACCGGGCTGCCCCGGTCGTCGAAGCGGGAGATGTCCACCGGCCGTCGTGCCTGGTACGCCGTGATCGTGTTCCTGGCGCGGAGCCTGCTGGGGCTGCTCGCGTCGACCTGCCGGATGGCACCGGTGCGCGGTGCGGAGCACCTGGATCGGCTGCAGGTCGATGGGTCCGCTGCCATCCTCTCCTATTGGCACCAGATGCAGATTTTCTGCGGCCGGTACCTGCTGACCCGCGCCGCACAGGGGCTGAAGGTGACCTTTCTCACCAGTCCCTCGGTCAGTGGCGAAGTGCCCGCCGCCATCATCCGGCGCTGGGGCGCGGGGGTGCTGCGGGGCTCATCGAAGCGTTCCGCCGGACAGGCCCTGAAGGACACCTACGACGTGCTGGTGGGGCGGAAGACCTCACTCGTCATTACGCCCGACGGCCCCACCGGCCCCCTGCATGAGTTCAAGCCGGGCACGATCATGCTCGCGCGCATGACCAGGGCACCCATCATTCTCATTGCCTACGCGGCCAGGCCCTGCATCCGCTGGAACAGCTGGGACCGGTTCATCCTGCCGTTGCCATTCGCAAAAGTTGCCATTGCCGTCGACGAGCCGTTCCGTGTGCCCCCGGGGGCGGGCACGGATGACCTGGAGCGGTTGCGCCAGGAACTGGAGGCGCGGATGGCGAAACTGGTGGCGGAGGTGGAGGCGGCGGTGGGGAATGCCGGCGCTGAAAAAACCGGCTGAGTGACATGGATCGGGCCCCTCGGAGCCTGTGTGGGGGCTCTCCCCATTGGCGGGAGCACGGCGTTCAGTCCAGAATGGCAGAACTGACGTCGTAGGAGACGGTGGCATGACTGCTTACGAAGGCCGTATCACCCTTGAGCCCGGCAAGCGAGGTGGCAAACCTTGCATTCGCAACCTTCGTATCACGGTGCAGGATGTACTTGACTGGTTGGCTGCTGGCCAGTCTGAACAAAATATCGTGGACGACTACCCCGAGTTGACAGTCGAAGACATCCGCGCGGTGCTCGCGTATGCAGCCGATCGCGAACGCCATGCAACCTGGGTACACGTAGCCGCGTGAAGCTGCTCCTAGAGCGAGAATTTATCACGCCGCATGGTGCCGGCGTTGCAGCTTGCCTTTCCCGGATCGAGCCAGGTGGTCCTGACGGGGCTGCAATCAGCCAGCGATACCGAAGTCTGGGATTACGCGAAGACGAATGGCTTTGTCCTCGTTAGCAAGGATGACGACTTTGTGGCTCTTTCAAGTCTTCGTGGACATCCGCCACGACTCATCAAGCTCTCACTGGGGAACTGCCGTAACCAGCACATAGTCAACGCACTTTTGCGCCATCATGCCGTCATTGAGGGCGCGTTCGCAGATCAGTCGGTTTCAATGGTGGAGGTCATCCCACCTTTGGCGTAGGTTTGGCGACGGCACCTTACGACCCAGTTCGCGAGCGGTATCAATCCAGGACTCGATGGCTTCTTCGGCAGCCGCGAGTGCCGCCTGTTGGGTTGATCCTTCAGCCATGCAGCCGGGAAGGTCGGCGACTTCGGCGATATACGCGTTGTCGTCGGCGCTCCAGTAGATCCAGATCCCGTACTTTCTCTTCATATTTGCTCCAGTTCCAAAAGCGTCCCGCAAAAATCTTTCGGGTGCAGAAACAGCACCGGCTTGCCGTGGGCGCCGATCCTTGGCTCCCCGTCGCCCAGCACCCGCGCGCCGGCCTTCCTGAGCGTGTCGCGGGCCACGAGGATATCGGCGACCTCGTAGCAGACGTGGTGCATGCCGCCACTCGGATTCGCCTGGAGAAATTTCGCGATCGGAGAGTTCACTCCCAGCGGGGCGAGTAGTTCGATTTTGGTATTCGGCAGTTCAACAAACACCGTCGTTACCCCATGGTCAGGAAGATCCATCGGGGAAGACACCTTCGCGCCGAGCGTGTCCCGGTAAATCGCTGTGGCGGCTTTCAGATCCGGGACCGCAATGGCCACGTGGTTAAGACGTCCGATCACTGTTCTTTACCGTCCTTCCAGAATTTCGACAGCAACTGCTGGGCGGCGACCCGCGGTGAGACGTGACCGGCACTGACCGCCTGTTCCAGTGACTGGATGTGCAGGCGCACGGCCGGGTCTTCCCGCAGGCGCGCCAGCAACTGTTCTGCCGTTTCGCTCCACAGCCAGCGACGGGCCTGGGCGGCCCGCTTTTCCTGCAGGTCGCCGCTTGCGGTCATGATCTGCCGGAACTCGGCGACCAGCGCCCAGATCTGGTCAATGCCGCGGCCCTCGAGCGCCGAGCACGTGGCAACCGGGACTGTCCAGCGTGCGGACCGCGGGCGCAGGAAGTGCAGCGCATTCCGGTAATCGGCCGCCGAGCGCTCGGCCGCCGCGGTCATGTCGCCGTCGGCCTTGTTCACCACGATCAAATCGGCGAGTTCCACGATGCCGCGCTTGATGCCCTGCAATTCGTCGCCTCCGCCGGGCAAAAGCAGCAGCAGGAACAGGTCGGTCAGGTCCGCAACCGCGGTCTCGGACTGGCCCACGCCCACCGTTTCGACGATCACCACGTCGAAGCCGGCAGCCTCGACGAGCAGCAGCGTTTCGCGCGTGTGGCGCGTGACGCCTCCGAGGGTACCGCCGGCCGGCGAGGGCCGGATGAAGGCCTCTAGTCTTCGCGACAGCGTTTCCATGCGGGTCTTGTCCCCCAGGATGGACCCGCCGGACAGGGCCGAAGAGGGGTCGACCGCGAGGACGGCGACGCGGTGTCCCGCGTCGATCAGCAGGTTGCCCAGGCTCTCGATAAACGTGGACTTGCCGACGCCCGGCACGCCCGAGATTCCCAGGCGGATCGCGCCTCCGGAAAAGGGCGTCAGGAGTTCCAGCAGCCGGTTGGCGGGCTCCCGGTCGTCGGGGTGGCTGGATTCAACCAGGGTGATGGCCCGGCCGAGCGCGCGGCGGTCGCCCGACCGCAGTTCGCTGGCGAGCAGTTCCGGCGACGGGCTGACGGGCGCAGGCGCCACCGCGTCAGCCAAACTCGACGATGGGCTGGTCGACAACGAGGCTCTGGCCCTGTTCCACGAGGATCTTGGTGACGGTCACATCGCTCGTCGCGCGGAGGCTGTTTTCCATTTTCATGGCCTCGACCACGGCAATCTCCTCGCCGGCCTTCAGTTCCTGACCAACGGTTACGGCAAGGCGCACGAGCAGGCCGGGCATGGGCGACAGCAGGAATTTCGACAGATCGGGCGCGGTCTTGGCCAGCATGAGCCGGTTCAGTTCAGCAGCGCGCGGTTCACAGACCAGTGCGTCCAGTTGTGCACCCCGGTAACCAAGCCGGTAGCGGACGCCCACGCGATCCAGCTGGAAACACACTGCACGGCCATTGACGTCAGCGCGGATCAGCGCCTCTCCGAACTGCCAGTTGGTTATGACGCGATGAGTACCCGTGCCGAGTCGCACATCGCAGCCCCCGGCAACCGGCAACACGGTCACCGGGTGTTGCTGACCGCCGATGTCCACGACGAAATCATTGCCGACCCGTCGCTCGTGGCTTGGCAACTGGCCGGAAAGCTTCGCTGCCCGGTCCATGAACCGGCGGTGGACCGTCGCCGCAATCACAATGGGCAGTTGCGGGTCCGCCTGAGCGACGTTGGCGGCGTGAAAGCCGTCCGGGAATTCTTCCGCAATGAAGTTCGTGCTGAGGCGGCCCTCGCGAAAGCGGGGATGCGAGACCAGCGCGTTGAGGAAGCTTAAGTTATGTGAGACACCCCGGATGCAGTAGGCGTCCAGCGCATCGGCCATCCGGTCGATCGCCTCGTCGCGGGTGCTGCCCCGGGTGATCAGTTTCGCGATCATCGGGTCGTAGTACATCGAGACTTCGCTGCCTTCCTCGATCCCGGTATCGACCCGCACGGAGTCCGACTCGACAGGTGGCTGGTAGCGCACGAGCCGGCCGATCGACGGCAGGAAGTTGCGGAACGGATCCTCGGCGTAGACGCGGGCTTCAAGTGCCCAGCCCTTGATCTTCACGTCGCTCTGCTTGAGCGGCAGTTTCTCGCCGGCAGCCACGCGGATCATCAGCTCCACCAGGTCGAGGCCCGTGATCAGCTCCGTGACCGGGTGCTCGACCTGGAGTCTGGTGTTCATCTCCAGGAAGTAGAAATTGCGGTGCTTGTCGACGATGAATTCGACGGTGCCCGCTGACTGGTAGTCGACGGCCCTGGCGAGTGCCACGGCCTGCTCGCCCATGGCCTTGCGGGTTTTTGCATCCAGGAATGGTGAGGGGGCTTCCTCGATCACTTTCTGGTGACGTCGCTGGATCGAGCACTCGCGTTCGTTCAGGTAAAGCGTGTTGCCGTGGGCGTCGGCCAGCACCTGGATCTCGATGTGCCGGGGTTCCTCGATGTACTTCTCGGCGAATACGCGGCCATCGCCGAAGCTCGAGACGGCTTCGTTGGTGGCCCGCTGGAATCCGTCCCGGCATTCCTCATCATTGCGGACCACCCGCATGCCCTTGCCACCGCCACCGGCGCTGGCTTTCAGCATCACCGGGTAGCCGATGTCCCGGGCGATCTTCACCGCGTGGTCCGGGCTGTCGATGACGTCTGTGTAGCCGGGAACGGTAGTGACGCCGGCCTTCATGGCGAGCTTTTTCGACTCGATCTTGTCGCCCATCGCCGTGATGGCGTGGGCCCTCGGCCCGATGAAGGTCACGCCCACCTTTTCCAGGGCCGCCGCGAAGGCCGTCTTCTCGGACAGGAATCCGTAGCCCGGGTGTACGGCCTCGGCGCCGGTGGCCTGGCAGGCCGCAACGAGGTTGTCGATCACGAGGTAGCTCTGGGCCGAGGGCGCGGGTCCTATATGTACCGCCTCGTCGGCCAGCCGGACATGCAGGGCATTCCGGTCGGCATCGGAAAACACAGCGACTGTCCGGATGCCCATCTGGCGAGCGGTGCGGATAACCCGGCAGGCGATTTCGCCGCGATTGGCGATGAGGATCTTCTTGAACATGCGGCGATAGGGATCCTAGAGGGGAATGTTGCCGTGCTTGCGCCACGGATTGGTGAGCTGCTTGTTGCGGAGCATGGCCAGCGAACGGCTGAGGCGCGGGCGGGTCTGCCGCGGCATGATCACGACGTCGATTTAGCCGCGGCTGCCGGCAATGAAGGGATTGGCAAACTTGCGCCGGTACTCCTCGGTGCGGGCCGCAATGGCCGCCGGGTCGCCCAGGTCCTTGCGGAAGATGATTTCCACTGCGCCTTTGGGGCCCATCACGGCGATCTCAGCACTCGGCCACGCCATGTTGACGTCACCACGGAGGTGCTTCGACGCCATGACGTCGTAGGCGCCGCCGTAGGCCTTGCGCGTGATCAGCGTGACCTTTGGCACCGTCGCTTCGGCGTAGGCGTACAGCAGTTTAGCGCCGTGCTTGATAATGCCGCCGTATTCCTGCGCCGTACCGGGCATGAATCCGGGGACGTCCACCAGCGTGAGGATCGGGATGCTGAAGGCGTCGCAGAAACGGACGAAGCGGGCGCCCTTGGTGGAGGAATTGATGTCCAGGCAGCCGGCCAGCACCATCGGCTGGTTGGCTACCACGCCGACCGGGGCACCCTCGAGGCGAATGAAGCCGATGACCATGTTCTTTGCGTAGTCAGGCTGCACTTCGAAGAAGTCACCTTCGTCCGCGATCTTCGTGATGAGTTCCTTGATGTCATAAGGTTTTGCCGGGTCGTCGGGGACCAGGGTGTCGAGGGAGGTTTCTTCGCGCGTCGCGGGGTCTTCGCACGGCCATACCGGAGGCTTGTCCCGATTGCTGGACGGCAGGAAGTTGAAGAACCGCCGGGTGGTCAGCAGGGTCTCCACGTCATTCTCGAGGGCGAGGTCGGCAACGCCCGATCGCGAGCTGTGGGTGATGGCACCGCCGAGCTGCTCGGCCGTGACCTCCTCGTGGGTGACCGTCTTCACCACGTCCGGGCCGGTGACGAACATGTACGAGCTGTCCTTCACCATGAACACAAAGTCCGTGATGGCGGGGGAGTAAACAGCGCCGCCGGCGCACGGACCCATAACGAGGGAAATCTGCGGCACGACGCCGGATGCCAGCATGTTGCGCTGGAACACTTCCGCGTAACCGCCCAGCGACGCCACGCCCTCCTGGATCCGGGCGCCGCCGGAATCGTTGATGCCGATCACTGGTGCGCCCACCTTCATGGCCTGGTCCATGACCTTGCAGATCTTTTCGGCATGGGCTTCGGACAATGAGCCCCCGAACACCGTGAAGTCCTGGCTGAAGACGAACACCAGCCGGCCGTTGATCGTGCCGTACCCGGTGATCACGCCGTCGCCGGTAACCTTCTGCTCTTCCATGCCGAAGTCGGTGCAGCGGTGTTCGACGAACATATCCCATTCCTCGAAGCTGCCATCGTCGAGGAGCAGGGCAAGGCGCTCGCGGGCGGTCAGCTTGCCCTTGCCGTGCTGGGCGTCGATGCGTTGCTGTCCGCCGCCGAGGAGAGCCGCGGCGCGCTTTTCCTGGAGCTGCTGGAGGATGTCCTGCATGCGTGGATCCTTGTCCGGAATTGAGCTTGAGAATCAGGCCGCCTTGCGGCGATTGCGAATCAGCTGCAGGACTTCACCCGCGGCCAGCGGAATATTGGTGCCCGGTCCGTAGATGGCAGCGACTCCCGCCGCCTTGAGCATGGCGTGGTCCTGCGGCGGGATGACACCGCCGCAGACCACCAGCACGTCGCCCGCACCCTGCGCGCGGAGGTCCGCGATGAGTTGTGGTACCAGCGTCTTGTGACCGGCGGCCTGCGATGATATGCCGACCACGTGCACGTCGTTTTCGATGGCATGGCGTGCCGCTTCTTCGGGCGTCTGGAACAGCGGGCCGATGTCCACATCGAAGCCAATGTCTGCAAAGGCCGTGGCGATCACCTTGGCGCCGCGGTCGTGCCCGTCCTGACCGAGTTTTACGACCAGCATGCGTGGTCGCCGCCCCTCATCACGGGCAAAGGCCTGGACCGAGGCCTGGATGTCTGCGAACTGGGCGTCACCGGCGTAGGCCGAGCCGTAGACGCCACTGATCGACTGGATCACGGCACGGTGGCGGCCATAGACCTTCTCCAGCGCGTCTGAAATCTCGCCAACCGTGGCCCGGGCGCGTGCAGCCTCGACTGCCAGTGCCAGGAGGTTGCCGGTCTTGCCGGCGGCGGCAGTCGTCAACGCCGCGAGCGCCGCGGCGCAGGCGGCGCCGTTGCGTGTCGATTTCACGGACTGCAGGCGCTTGAGCTGCGACTCTCTTACAGCACCGTTATCGATGTCCCGGACTTCAATGTCGGGTTCGTCATCGCGCTGGTACCGGTTCACGCCGACGATCACCTCTTCACCCCGATCAATGCGGGCCTGGCGCAGGGCAGCAGATTGCTCGATGCGCAGCTTGGGCATACCGGATTCGACAGCTTTCGTCATACCACCCAGGGACTCGACTTCGTCAATCAGGCGCCGCGCCTCCGTGGCGAGCGACGCCGTCAGGCTTTCGACATAGTAAGAGCCTGCCAGCGGGTCCACGACGCGAGTGATGCCGGTTTCTTCCTGCAGCACGAGTTGTGTGTTGCGGGCAATGTGCGCCGAGAACGGTGTCGGCAGCGCCAGTGCCTCATCGAAGGAGTTGGTGTGCAGCGACTGGGTGCCGCCGAGCACGGCGGCGAGGGCTTCAATCGTGGTGCGGATGATGTTGTTGTAGGGGTCCTGGCCGGTCAGACTCACGCCGGAGGTCTGGCAGTGAGTGCGCAGCATCAGGGACTGGGGATCGCCCGGCGCAAAGAGGTCCTGCATCAGTTCCGCCCACAACAGCCGGGCAGCGCGCAGCTTGGCCACCTCCATGAACAGGTTCATGCCAATACCAAAGAAGAACGACAGGCGCGGGGCGAATTCATCGACCTTGAGACCGCTTGCCAGCGCCGCCCGGACATACTCGATGCCATCGGCCAGCGTGTAGCCCAGTTCCTGGACGGCCGTCGCGCCCGCCTCCTGCATGTGGTAACCGGAGATGGAGATGGAGTTGAATTTCGGCATGTGGCGGGCTAAGTGGCCGATGATATCCGCGACGATCCGCATGGACGGCTCGGGAGGGTAGATGTAGGTGTTCCGGACCATGAACTCCTTGAGGATGTCGTTCTGCAGGGTGCCGTTCAGTCGGGCCGCGGGTACGCCCTGCTCCTCGGCAGCGACGATGTACATGGCCATGACGGGCAGGACCGCCCCGTTCATCGTCATTGAGACTGACATCCGGTCGAGTGGAATCCCGCCGAAGAGGATTTTCATGTCTTCAACGGAATCGATCGCCACACCGGCCTTGCCCACGTCACCGACGACTCGCGGGTGATCCGAGTCATAGCCGCGGTGAGTTGGCAGGTCGAAGGCGACGGACAAACCCGTCTGGCCGGCAGCCAGGTTTTTTCTGTAGAAAGCGTTGGATTCCTCCGCCGTCGAGAAACCCGCATATTGGCGGACGGTCCATGGGCGCCCGGCGTACATGGTGGCCCGCGGGCCGCGCAGATAAGGGACGAAGCCTGGCAGGTTGGTCAGGTGGGGGAGGCCGGCAAGATCCTCGGCTGTGTAGAGCGCCTTGACGGCAATGCCTTCCGGTGTCTGCCAGGTCAGGGGGGCTGAATCCGCGGTCTTGAGTTCCCGGGCCGCGAGGCGCTCCCAGTCAGCACGATTTTGCTTGCTGAATTCTGCCATGCCGATACCTAAGCCTGAATCATCCGATAGAGGGCCAGCAGGCGCTGTGCGGCCTCCACGTGCAGCCGCTCCAGCAGTTGCCCCTTGTAGACGGCAACGCCGGCTCCGGCCGCGGCAGCAGATTCCCATGCTGCAATGAGTTCCGTTGCATTCGCAGCCTGGTCGGCCGAAACCCCGAAGATCTCGTTGCAGGCATCGATCTGGCCGGGGTGAATCAGCGTCTTGCCGTCGAAGCCCAGTTGCCTGCCCTGTACGCACTCCGTCCGGAAGCCGCCAGGGTCAGACAGGTTCGTGTAAACACCATCAAGTATATCAAGCCCCGCAGCGCGAGCCGCGAGCACGCAGTGGGCGAGGGCGGGAATCAGGGCGGCACGACCGGGCTCTGCGACGATCCGGAGAGCCTTGCCGAGGTCCGCCGTACCCATGACGATCACGGCGAGGCGCGGCGTGCACCGTGCGATATCGTTCAGGTCGAGCACGCCGCGCGGAGTTTCCGCCATGCTCCACAGTCGCAGGCTGTCCGGGGCCCCGAGCTGCTCCAGAACATAGGCTGCTTTCCGCAAGCTTGCCGCGCCGTCCACCTTGGGAAGGAGAATGCCGTCGGCGCCACTCCGGGCGGCCGACTGGAGGTCGCCCAGACCCCATTCGGTATCGAGCGCATTGATACGTACCACCACCTCCCGATGCCCGAAGCGTCGCGCGGTCAGTGCTTCAAGGATGGCCGCCCGCGCTGTGGGCTTCGCGGACGGCAGGACCGCATCTTCCAGGTCGAGAATGAGGCCATCCGCACCGAGGCTGGCGGCTTTGTCGAGGGCCCTGGCATTGCTACCGGGGACATACAGGAGCGACCGACGGGGGCGGGGGTTGGTACTGAAGTTCATGGCGGTGCAAGAATACCTGAGGGATCCCGCGTCACAGCTAACCTTAAGGGGGCGAGCTAAGTGGCTGAAGACGAAGCCTGGTTAAACCGTGGGCCGGAAAGTTCGCTGGCGACTGTCCCGTCGGCATTATGTCTGGTCTCGGTCCTCGCCAGCCAAAGCCTCGGTCGGAGCCCGTCGGGGTAGAGGCTCCGGAACACGGCAATGGTTTACTTCCGCGCCATTTGTCTTTATGTTGCACCCAAAGGCGGGGGACAGATGCGCTTAGTCTGTCCGTCCGAAAGAAGCAAAAACTCCCCCGTGGGGAAGGGAACCGTTGCCATGAATTCAAAGTCACTCCTTGCCGCCAGCCTGCTGTCCGTGACCGGACTGATGGTCACTGGGGCACAGGCAGCCGTGATCTGCAACGGTAGCCTGATAGGTACCACGTGCACGCTGGCCGGGCCGAGCATCACCTGGGTGTTTGATGTCAACACGCAGGATTTTGCCGGACAGAAGTTCGGTGCTCCGACGCTGGTTGGCGATGCGGTGCGCTTCCTGCCGACGACCTTTCTCGCTGACTCGCTTAACGGCGCCGGTGCGGCGTCGACTTCGCGGTTCTTTGTGTTCGATCGCGTGTTCTCGAATGCGGGTCTGGAAATTGCCTCCATCACCACGGTTGAGAGGGGCGATTACTTCATCATCAATGGGGTGTCGGTGAGCGCCCAGCTCTACACCCAGATCGCCAACAACAACGTCAATTTCCCACTGGACTTCGCGACAGACACCCAGAGTTTAGGCACCGTCGTCGCCCCCACCAACGGCGTAGCGACGTTGTGGAGCCTGACGGGAACAGTGACACCTGCCGCTTCGTTCGCCGGCTATGCCAGTGACGTGTCCTTCGGCATTCAGAACACACTGCAGGCGCTGACCTTAAACCCTGCATCAGAGGCGTTCATCCAGAAGAAGTTCAGCATCGATGTCGTGGCCACCGTGCCGGTGCCCGCCGCTGTCTGGCTGTTCGGTTCCTCACTGGGTCTGCTCGGCCTGGCCCGCCGCCGAAAGTAGGTCTGTCGGTGGCGCGTCAGGCGCCAGGACCGAAAAAGCCCGCTAGTCCAGCGGGCTTTTTTTTGACTCTGGCGGCGCAAGACGACGGTTCGTCTGTCGTCACGAACCGACACCCAAAGCCCGTCATGGCGACTCTCGAAAGAGCGCGGAAGCCAATGATTGGAAAAGCATTGCTCTGGAGCTCTTCGGGCGCGTCAGGGGGCCGGATCCTGAGCCGCGCGGGGCTCCTGAGATTATGACAAGGAGTAGCGCGGGGCAGCGCCCCCGTAATTCCCAATCCGGTGTTGTGTTCCTGAGGGCTTTTGGGTAGTTTGCTGCTTAACGGGGTTGAGTTACCCAAGAACAAACGCCAATTAACGAATCATCTGGCTTCGAAAAAGTCGGCTCAGAACAAAGGCAGCTGCACCATGAAATTTCTTCGCGTTTCCAAGACGATTTCAGTTCTCGCGGCCCTGCTGCCGCTCACCGCGCAGGCAATCACGGATTGCGGCCCCAGCATCTGCTACACCTACGATCCGGGGCAGCCGGCGGCGGCGTATTTTGGCACCCCGTCGCGGCTTGGTGACTCGATGCGCTTTACTCCCCCGAGCTTCCGCGCCGAGTCGCTCAACGGGGGAACGGTCACGGTCACGGCGACCTGGCTGTTCGACAACGTGTATTCGGTTGGCGGTGGCGAGATCGGCAGTGTGCTGATCACCGAGGCCGGCGACTTCAGCATCACGGGCGACAGCAGTGGCGCTGCCGATACCGTGGGCGTGAACCTCTACACGCAGGTGGCGAACAACGCCTCCGCAGAGGTGGCGATTGATATCAAGAATTTCTCGGCGTCGGGTAATACGTTTGCCCCGCCGGAGCCGTGGGCGCTGATCAGCACTGCAATCAACCCATCGACCGCGTTCACCTCCGTCGCGAACAACGTTGCCGTGAGCATCCAGAACACACTCTCTGCTACGACGGATGAGCTTGGCGGCAACGCCTGGATCCAGAAGAAGTTCGTGGTTGAGATTGGCACCGTAGCCCCCGTGCCGGTGCCGGCCGCCGTCTGGCTCTTCGGCTCGGCCTTTGGGGTCCTCACCCTGGTGCGCCGCCGCGTCGCCTGACGCTTTCTTAGACTAAGTCTCTGGTTCCTTAGCGACTGGCCGGCCCCGCGAAAGCGGGGTCCGGCTTTTTCGCTTCTATCTTAAGCTTCAGGGCCGCCGCCGCCAGTTCCCCGGGGCTCACCGCACCCTGATCGCCCAGGGCCGCCAGGGCGGCCCAGGCGACGTACTCGGCGCTCACCTCGAACCACGTCCGAAGGTCCAGCCGGGACTCGGAGAGGCCGTAGCCGTCCGTTCCCAGCACGACGTAGGGGCCGGGGACCCAGCGGGAGATGCTGAGGGGCAGGGCCTTCATGTAGTCGCTGGCAGCGACGAACACGCCGCGTTCCTTCGCCAGCAGCTGCTGGACCCAGGGGCTGGAGATTCCTGCGCCACCGGCCGCGCCTCCCGCCAGGAGGTTTGCCCGTTCGACGCGCAGGCCCTCTCGGCACAGTTCGTTGTAGCTGGTGACACTCCAGACGTCCGCTTCGACCCCGAGATCGTGGAGCAGTGCCTGGGCGCGCAGGACCTCGGTCATGATCGCGCCGCTCCCGAACAGATGTGCCTTCCGTTCCGGCCGGGGTCCTGCCTGGCCCCTCGAGTAGCAGTACATGCCCCGGATGATGCCGTCGGCCGGTGCCGCCCCCATCGCTGGCATTGGCAGGTTCTCGTTGTGGATGGTGATGTAGTAGAAGACGCTCTCCTGCAGCTCGTACATCCGCCGGATGCCCTCGCGGACGATCACGGCGAGCTCATAGGAAAACGCCGGGTCATAGCTCAGCAGGTTCGGAACCGTGCTGGCGATGACCTGGGAATGCCCGTCCTGGTGCTGCAGGCCCTCGCCGTTCAGCGTCGTGCGGCCGGAGGTACCGCCCAGCAGGAAACCCCGGCACAGCATGTCGCCGCAGCTCCAGATCATGTCGCCCACGCGCTGGAAGCCAAAGATCGAATAGAAGACGTAGAACGGAATCGTCGGCACGCCGTGGACGGCGTAGGCGGAGCCAGCCGCCATGAACGAGGCCATCGCGCCGGCTTCGCAGATGCCTTCCTGCAGGATCTGACCGTCGGTGGCTTCCCGGTAGGGCATCAGTGTGGAGCTGTCCACGGGCCGGTATTTCTGGCCTTCGGAGGAGTAGATGCCGGCTTTGCGAAACAGGGCTTCCATGCCAAAGGTGCGGGCTTCGTCCGGCACGATGGGGACGATATAGCGCCCCAGCTCCGGGTGGTCCAGCAGCTTGGAGAGCATACGGACAAAGGCCATCGTTGTGGACAGCGGCCGGTCGCCAGAACCCGCCAGCTGTTCCTGGAATAACGCGAGATCCGGTGCCGGCAGTGACGGGCAGTCGACCGTTCGATGCGGCCAGTGGCCGCCCAGCGCGCTCCGGCAGGCCATCACGTAGCGGAGTTCCTCGCTGTCCTCAGCCGGACGGTAGAAGTCCGCGCGCGCAATGGCCTCGTCAGACAGCGGTATGCCCAGCCGTCGCGCCGTTTCCTGTCGTTCCTCAACGTTCAGGTTCTTCTTCTGGTGGACGACGTTGGAGCCTTCGTAGCCCTGCATGCCATACCCCTTGATCGTCTTGATCAGGACGGCGGTGGGGCGACCGTCGCTCTGCACCGCGCGCGCAAAGGCGGCGAAGACCTTGCGGTAGTCGTGGCCACCGCGCTTGATGCCACGAATTTCCTCGTCGGACAGGACCCGCATGATGTCGGCCAGACGGGTGTCGGTGCCATTCCAGTGGGCACGCACCTCCGGCCCGCTGGAGACGGAGTACATCTGGTAGTCGCCATCCACGGCACGTTCCATGCGGGCCTGAAGCACGCCCTCGTGGTCAATGGCAAACAGCGTGTCCCACTCGCCACTCCAGATGACCTTGAGCACGTTCCAGCCGGCGCCACGGAAGCTGCGCTCGAGCTCCTGGATGATCTTGCCGTTGCCCCTCACCGGGCCGTCGAGGCGTTGCAGGTTGCAGTTGACCACCAGAATCAGGTTGTCCAGCTGCTCGCGGGCGGCGATGTTGATCGTCCCCAGCACTTCCGGCTCGTCGGACTCGCCATCGCCGATGAAGTTCCAGACCTTGCCGCCATTCTTCGGCTTCAGTCCCCGGCTTTCCAGGTACTTCGCGAAGCGCGCCTGGTAGATGCAGCTTGGGGTTGACAGGCCCATGGACGCACACGGGGACGCCCAGAAGCTGGGCATGTTCCGCGGGTGCGGGTAGGAAGAAAGACCGCCCCCGGGCTGCAACTCGCGGCGGAAATTGTCCAGTTGCGTCGCGGACAGGCGACCCTCGAGGAAGGCACGCGCGTAGACGCCAGGAGCGGAATGCGCCTGAATGCTGACCAGGTCCCCACCGTAGTCCGGACCCTTGTTCCGGAAAAAATGGTTCAGGCCCACTTCGAGCATGGTGGCCCCTGACGCGTAGGTGCCGATGTGCCCGCCGACGGCCGTGCCGCTGTCGTAGCCGCGCAGGACCATCGCCATGGCATTCCAGCGATTGATGTTCTCGATGCGCCGCTCCAGCTCGATATTGCCGGGGTAGGCAGGCTGCTGTTCCAGCGGAATGGTGTTGCGGTAGGGGGTGTTGAGCGTCGCGTCCTCGACGATCACGTTGGCATCCGTGAGGTAGTCGCGGACGGCGCGGAACAGGGCCTTGGCCCGTTCGGGCCCTTCATTCCGCAACACGGACTCGATCGACTCGACCCACTCACGGAGTTCCTCGTCGCTTCGCTCCAGATCTGATCGTCGGACCGCCATGCCGGCTTGCTCCCCGCGGTCAGCCCGAGCGCCGACCGCCAAACGGTCAGAGGATAACCCGATTCCCCAAACCTCTGGGGTTGGGTGTCACTGTTTATGTCACGCTCCGAATCACTACAGGAGTCTGATCCGATGGCTAACGATGGCGCGAGGCGCCGGCTGCTTCGTTTTCTGCTCCGATCGCCCCTGCTGGCGACACCTGCCGCGCTGGCCCGCCCCGAGTTTGCGGTTCCCGAGACGCTTGATGAAGTTCTCGACGTCTTCCAGATGCAGCGGGCCGCCCGCAAGGTGCTGGATCTCGAGACCTGGCACTTCATCGTCAACGGGGCGGACGACCTGCGGACGCTGGACGCGAATCGTACGGCTTTCGATCCCTGGCAGCTGCGGGTGCGTCGTCTTGTAGACGTCAGCCGGATTGATACGAGCGTCGAGCTGCTCGGCCAGAGGTTGTCCTCGCCCATCCTGCTGGCGCCCGTCGGCTCCCAGCAGACCATTCACGCCGATGGCGAGCTGGCCACGATGCGGGCCGCGTCGGCGCGCGGGCACCTGATGATCGCCTCCACGGTGAGCAGCAACAGCATCGGTGAGATCCGGTCCGCCGGGACTTCGCCCCTGTGGTTCCAGCTTTACGCATCCCCGGATCAGGGCCTGATGCGCCACCTGCTGGCCGCCGCGGAGGCAGCCGGTTGTCTCGCGGTAGTGCTGACGGTGGATTCCAATACCCGTGGCAACCGCGAGGGCGAGCGCTGGTTTGCCCGCACCTCGACCCGTAAGGGCCCGCTGCGCATGGGCAACTTCGAGGGCTACAAGGGCCCGCCACGCGTCGGCGACGCCGCACTGAACTGGGCCAGCATCGACTGGCTGCGGGCGAACACGCGCCTCCCCATCCTGCTCAAGGGCATCGTGACCCGTGAGGACGCGAAACTCGCGGTCCGGGCCGGCGTGGCCGGCCTGATCGTGTCCAACCACGGCGGCCGACAGGAGGAGAGTGGCCGGGGGACCCTCGAGTGCCTGCCGGAAGTGGTGGCCGCAGTCCGCGGACGACTGCCCGTGCTGATTGACGGCGGGTTCCGGCGTGGCACTGACGTCTTCAAGGCACTTGCCCTGGGTGCCGACGCGGTGTGCGTGGGCAGGCCCTACCTGTTTGGCCTGGGTGCCTACGGCGAGCCGGGCGTCGCCAGGGTGCTGGCCATCCTCGACAGTGAATTCCAGCGCAGCATGCAGTTTGCCGGCACGACCACGCTTGCGGCGATCAAGCCCACCTACCTCCAGCACCGCCCGGAATAAGAATGGTGTCGCGCGCCTCACGGTCCGGCCGGGCCGACGGGTAGTCACGGTTCCAGTGCAGGCCACGACTTTCCTGCCGTGACTGGGCGCAGAGGATCGTCAGCTCAGCCACGAGCACCAGGTTGCGCAGTTCGATCAGGTCGTTGGTCACGCGGAAGTGACTGTAGAACTCCGCGATCTCCTCGTGGAGCAGGTCCACACGGTGCCGCGCCCGGGCCAGGCGCTTGTTCGTCCGGACGATGCCCACGTAGTCCCACATGAAGCGCCGCAGTTCGTCCCAGTTGTGGGACACGATCACCTGCTCGTCCGGATCGGTGACGCGGCTTTCGTCCCAGGGCACGAGATTCGTGGCCGGCGGGGCCGCGGAGGCAAGCTCGGCAACGATCCGCTCGCTGGCGGCGGCGCCAAAGACCACGCACTCGAGCAGCGAGTTGCTGGCCAGGCGGTTCGCGCCGTGCAGTCCGGTCCAGGTGCATTCGCCCACCGCATACAGGCTGGTCAGGTCCGTCGTTGCGTTGAGATCGGTCACGATGCCGCCGCAGGTGTAGTGGGCAGCCGGCACCACGGGAATCGGGTCTTTGGTGATGTCGATGCCGAAGGTCTTCAGCCGCTCTGCGATGTTCGGGAAGTGGTGGAGGATTTCAGCAGCAGGCTTGTGGCTGATGTCGAGGTACACGCAGTCGAGGCCGCCGCGCTTCATCTCCGCGTCGATGGCCCGGGCCACGATATCCCGCGGGGCGAGTTCCGCCCGCGAATCGTGGGCGTCCATGAAGCGCCGGCCATCCGGCAGGCGCAGTACGCCGCCTTCGCCGCGCACGGCCTCGGAGATCAGCACGGACTTCGCCAGCGGGTGAAAGAGGCAGGTGGGGTGAAACTGGACAAACTCCATGTTGGCCACCCGGCAGCCGGCCCGCCAGGCCATGGCAATGCCGTCGCCCGTTGAGGTGTCCGGGTTGGTGGTGTAGAGGTAGATTTTGGACGCGCCACCGGTGGCCAGCACGATCACCCGGGCGGCGATGGTTTCGACGCGACCTGAGGCCCGGTTCAGGGCGTACACCCCCAGGCAGCGGTTGGGCCCCGGCAGGCGCTGCTTGTGGCTCGTGATGAGGTCGATGCCGATCCGGTCATCCAGCAGCTGGATTCTCTCGTGGTCAGCGACACGGGCCGCAAGGCTTGCGATCACGGCCTTGCCGGTGGCATCCGCCGCGTGGACGATCCGCCGCCTTCCGTGCCCACCTTCCCGCATCAGGTGGAGGTCGCCGGGATGGCCGTCGTCAGCCGTGGTGAATTCGACGCCCTGACCCTGCAGCCAGCGGATGGCGCCCGGGGCCTGCCCGACCACGAAATCGACGGTCTCCGGCCGGCACAGACCTGCTCCCGCTGTAAGCGTGTCGGCCGCGTGCTGCGCGGGTGAGTCCTCTGCCTCGATGGCGGCGGCAATGCCGCCCTGTGCCCAGGCACTGGAACTGTCACCGGAGGGTTTTTTGCGGAGCACGCCGACCGAGAGACCGGCGTCCGCAAGGCGCAGCGCCACGGAGAGCCCGCCAAGGCCTGCGCCCAGGACGACGACGTCGAAGCTGGCTGATGGCGTCATGGGTTACGTGGGGATCTGGATCAGTCGCGGCCGGCGTCGCGGCCGACGGCCAGCATGCGCTCGAGGGACTGCCGCGCGCGTCGCGCCACGTCGGGGGGTACATCGATCGCAGGCTGCAGCGTTTCCAGTGAGCGGAGGATCTTGGGCAGGGTGATGCGCTGCATGTGAGGGCACAGATTGCAGGGCTGGATGAACTGCACCTCGGGGAACTCCACCGCGACGTTGCCCGCCATGGAGCACTCGGTGATCATCGCCACCTGCCGGGGACGCACTTTGTCCACGTGCGCAATCATCGCCGAGGTGGAGCCCACGTAGTCGGCTTCTGCGAGGACATCCGGCGGGCACTCCGGATGCGCCATCACGTGAATCCCGGGGTGCATGGTGCGGAACTCACGGATTTCAGGTCCGGTGAACCGTTCGTGGACCTCGCAGGCACCCTGCCAGAGTATGAGCCTGACAGCGGTTTTCCCGGCGACGTATTTCCCGAGGAACTGGTCGGGAATGAAGATTACTTCGGGAACGCCCAGGGACTCGACGACCTGAACCGCGTTCGCCGAGGTACAGCAGATGTCGGATTCCGCCTTGACGTCGGCGGAGGTATTCACGTAGGTCACGACCGGCACGCCGGGATGCTGCTTGCGAAGGGCCCGCACGTCGGCGGCTGTGATCGACGCTGCCAGCGAACAGCCGGCCCGCAGGTCGGGCAACAGCACGGTCTTGTCGGGGGACAGGATCTTCGCCGTCTCCGCCATGAAGTGCACCCCGCACATCACGATCGTCGACGCGTCCGTACGCTCACCGAACTGGGCGAGGCCCAGTGAGTCTCCGCAGTAGTCGGCGACGCCGTGAAAGATCTCCGGGGTCATATAGTTGTGCACCAGGATAATCGCCTGCTGATCGCGTTTGCGGCGGTTGATTGCAGAGATCAGCGGGGCATGCACCGGCCATTCCACGTCCGGAATGACATGCCGGACCCGCTCATACAGGTCGCGGGTTTCCCGTTCGATGTCCGGGGTGAAGGGCAGGGCGGCGTTGGGAGCATTCATGCGGGCGTAGTTTGCAGTACTGGGGACGGGAGTAGAAGTCAGCCTGGCGGATTGCGGGTTCCGGGGCGTTTCTGGGAACACGGTCACGTTTGGCAGGCGGCAAAACCACCAGACTTTCAGCGGGTTAATGGTGCAGCATTAAGGACGCGTTCCCGGGGATGGAAGCCGCCGACAACAACAGCCACGTGTTCGCTGACTACGCCGCGTTGCTGCGGGCCTTCCTGCCGCAGGTCCGGGGCTTCTACTGTTATGGCAAGGGCGGTGCCAGCCTCTGGAGTGAGGTATCGAACCCGACGATGCCACTGACGCCAGCCTACGAGGCGGCGCTCGCTGCGCTGCTGAACGAGCCCAGCGCCAACGCGGCGAGGGTGGAACTCGCGGGCGCGGTTGCCTACCTGGTAGCCCTCCGCAACGAAAAGGACGAGGCGATCGCGGCGCTGGCGATACTGATGCCAGCAGATGCGTTGCCGATGACCGCCGACGGGTGCGCGCAGCTCATCCTGCCGGCCAGCCGCACGCTGCAGCGCGAACTCAGCCTGCGGGTGCGTTTGCTCGAGGGCTACCGCAAATTGAACGTCCAGGCGACCGAAGAACGCCTGCTGCACGACGTGGAGCGCGCCGTGCAGGGGCCGCCCGACAGCGAGGCCATGCTGGTCCGGATTCTCGCGTTGTGCAGCCACTACCTGCAGGTCCGGTCGGCCGCGGTGCTGATTCCCGACAAGAGTATTGCGCTCGTCCACGGGGCGGCCCTCACCGAGCCTGAGCTGACACTCCTGCGCAAGGATCGCGGCGAATCTCCCGCTGGCGAATCCGGCGATCTCTATACGGTTCGGATCAGGGGCGCTGACCGGGCGCGGATCGGCCTGCTGGTCCTGGCCGGCTGGAACGGGGCGGATTTCAGCGCGAAGCGTCGGTCCCGCGTGGGCCGCTACATTGCATCGCACATCGAGTCGGTGCTGGAACGCTGTTATGACAGCCTGACGGGCCTCATGGCCTGGCCCGTGTTCGAGAAACTGATGGCGACTGCGGTGGCGGCCAGTGCGGGCCCGGCGCCAGCGCTCATTTACTTCGATATCGATCGTCTCCACGTAGCCAACGACACGCTGGGACGTGAGGTCGGCGATCAGGTGCTTGCGAGCTTCGCCGCGATCCTGGGCGAGGAGATTGCGCGGCACGCCACCACGCGTATCGCCAGTGACCGTTTTGCCGCACTTCTGGTGGACACGGATCTGAAAACCGCCCGCGAAGTCGCTGAGCGCATCGCAGCCCGCTTCTCCCGCCTGGAGTTTGGCGAGGGGGATCGCCGCTATCGGGCCTCGGTCAGTGCCGGGATTGGCAGCGCCGCTCCGGACCACTTGCTGTCTGCCGATGACGACGCACCGGTGGATGGCGGTGCGCTGGCCACCGCCCAGATCGCCTGCGGTGCGGCCAAGGACCGGGGCCGGGGCCGGGTGGAGGTTTATCAGCCGGCGGACCTCTCCATCGTCCAGCGTTTTGATGACATCCAGCTGGTCGGCGCCATACGCAACGCCATCGACAACGGGCGGCTGGCCCTGGTGGGGCAGCCCATCGTCCGGATAAAGACTGGCGCCGACGGGCACGACCACAGCTACTGCGAGGTGCTGGTCCGCATGCTGGGCGAGGACGACCAGCAGATCTCGCCGTCCGAATTTCTGTCCGCCGCCGAACGCTACCAGATGATGGAGGACCTGGACCGCTGGGTCGTGGCCAATACGCTTGAACTTCTCAGCGGCTCGCTGGCCAGGCTCGCGCCGGCGAAGGCCCGCTTTGCGATCAACCTTTCCGGTCAGAGCCTGGGTAGTGAGGCGTTTCTGGGCTTCGTCCAGCAACAGCTCGAGCGCAGCCGGGTGCCGCCTGAAATGCTGTGCTTCGAGATCACCGAAACCGTCGCCGTTGCCAACCTGCAACGCGCCCAGACGTTCATGCACACGTTGCGGAAAACCGGCTGCCGGTTCTCACTCGATGACTTTGGCACGGGTCTCAGCTCCTTCGCCTACCTGAAACTCTTTCCGGTCGACACACTGAAGATCGACGGCAGCTTCATCCGCGATCTAACCACCAACGTGGTTTCCCAGTCCGTCGTGGCGGCCGTCTCGGAGGTGGCCCGCGTGATGCAGCTGGAAACGGTAGCGGAGTTCGTCCAGGATGAGGCGACCCTGACGCTGCTCGGCAAGCTGGGCGTCACCTGGGCGCAGGGCTACCTGTTCGGCGAGCCGACACTGCTAGCCGAGCGCATTGCGAGCGTGACTGAGATGCCCGGTGTGGCTGGGCTCCACCGCTCCGCGGATGCACGAGGAGCCTGACTTTGTCCCCGTAGTACGTTCTGGTGGACAATCGGGGCATGTACAGCATCCTTCTCGCCGCCACCCTGCTGACCGGAACCAGCGCGGCTGCCGCCGCTGCCGCACCGACGCGGGACGAACTTATCGCCGCCGACTACCAGAAAGGCCGAACGGCGTTTCTCCAGCGTTGCAGCGCCTGCCACACGCTGGCCGATGGGGCCAGCAATCTGCTCGGCCCGAATCTCTGGGGCCTGATCGGGCGCAAGGCAGGCGGTAGTCCTGGCTTCGCGTCATCGCCGGCACTGCGGGGGGCCGGCTTCAATTGGGACGTAGCCCGCCTCGCGGAGTTTCTTGCGGGCCCGGAACGGCTGATTCCTGGCACGCGGATGCTGATTCCCGAACCCGTACCGGAATTGGATCGGACCGCGCTGTTGTCCTTCATGCTGCTTGAGATCGGAGGGGCCGACTGGCCAAAGCCCGCGACGGCAACCGTCCAGCAGAAGATCGACCGCACCCGACCGCTGGCCGAGCGCTTCCCGAGTTTTTTCAATCACCTGATGACCAATACCACCCGCTACCGGATGGAAACTGCGGGCGGCGAAGTCCGCTTTGACACCTACTTCAATGCGGACGGGTCGGTGTCGTCCAGCGCAAAGACCATCCGGGGGTTCTGGAACACGGTGGAGCGCAAGGGCATGGAGTTTTTCTGCTACGCCCTGGACGGAATTCCCGCCAAACCGTCGCAGCTCGTCGAGTGCTTCCCCATTGCCGCGATGGCAATCCCGCGCTTTGCGGACCCGTTGTGGACCTCGAAGCCCGCGGACGGCGTAATCCTGCACGGGGGAATCGTGGCGGGTCGGCCCTGAGGCGGCACCAGCAGGAGCGCCTTCAGGCGCGACCGCCGGCCTGCCGAACGGCGCAGAGGCGCTGGCGGACGGCGGGGCGGGGTGACTCCTCGCGACCATGTTCGTAGGCCACGATGTGCAGGGTCGCGGCGAAGGCGGTCAGCAGTTCGCCGGCTGCCAGCAGAAAGTCCGGGTTCCGGGGCCGCCCCAGGAGTTCGTTGCCGGCGGCGAAGGTCTCGATGATCAGCACGCCTCCCGGCCGCAGCGCGCCCGGCAGCGTGGCGAAATGCGGTCGATGCAGGTAGTTGGCGATCACAATGCCGGCGAAGCTCGCCAGCCCGAAGGGCCACCGGCCCGTTTCCAGATCGGTCTCCAGAACCTCGACGCCGGGCTGGTCTGCCAGGTCCACGACACCCTGGACGTCGATGTCGACCAGTGTCACGGGATGGCCGCGGTCCAAAAAGTAGCGGCCGTGGCGGCCGTTGCCGCACGCCAGATCGAGCACCGGTCCACCGGCGGGGATCAAGCCCGAGAACCGCACTACCCAGGGCGAAGGTGCGGTGACCGGGGTGGTTGGGCGGTCGAAGCTTTGCATGCGGGTACTCACTGAGTTCTGTCACTATTGGGCATCATGCTGGATCTGCCGGACCGCCCGGTTCTCGACAAGAGCCATCTCCTTGGCGGTTGCGTGCGGCTGCCCGTCATTATTGACGCGGCAAGGCTGGCGGCTGAAATCGAGGCTCTGGGTCGGTCGGTCTGGGGCACGACCGATGGCCGGGTCGGCGTGCACAGGGCCGCCGAGGCGCTGTTTCTGCGGGGCCATGCCCCGGCCGAGGGCGAACTGCCCATCGAGGATCGACCGGTTCTCGATCGCCTGCGGTACGCGCGCCAGGTGCTGGGTCTGCTCGGGGCTCCACCGCAGCGCTGTCTGCTGGCGCGCCTGCCGCCAGGTGCCACGATAGCGCCGCACATCGATCGCGCACCGTACTTTTCCAAGACGATCCGGATCCATGTGCCGGTAACGACCAATGAACGGGTATTCATGCTCTGTGCGGGCCTGAGCTACCAGATGCGCGCCGGTGAGGTCTGGGCGTTGAATAACAGTACGGAGCACGGTGTCTGGAACGCAGACCCGGAACACTCACGGACGCACCTGATCTGCGACTTCGTCACCACTCCTCCATTCCTCCAGCTCCTTGCGCAGGGTGAACGATCCCTTGGTCGCCACAATCCGGAGGTACAGCAGCACCTCGTCGGCGCGCGGACATGATCGTGACCGACCGTTTTGTCTTCCTGCACCTGCACAAGTCGGGTGGGAGTTTTGTCAACGAGTGCCTGCGGCAACACGTGTTAGGCGCTAGCCAGATCGGCTACCACTTGCCCGCCAGCCTGATCCCGGAGGCCTTCAGGCACCTGCCGGTGATCGGCCTGGTTCGAAACCCCTGGAGCTACTACGTGTCCTGGTACAGCTTCCAGCAGCAAAGACCGCAGCGTAACGCGCTCTTTCGCGTCGTCAGTGATGAGGGGCGACTGGATTTCAACGGCACCATCAACAACATGCTCGATCTTGGGCAGAACGACGCGATGCTGTCACGGCTGCTGGACCTGCTGCCGAAGGAATACGGCTCACAGGGATTAAATCTCCCCGCATTCGCGCTCGCGCCGATCCGTGGCAGCGCCCTGGGCTTCTACTCTTACCTATACCAGTACCTGTACACAGGCGTTACGACCGCACTGCACGTCGGTCGCATGGAAGATCTGCCGGAGGAGCTGCTCAGGCTCTTCGAGGTCACCCGTCAGCCGGTGAGCGAAGCCTTGCGCCGCCACCTTCTCAATGCGCCGCCGGCCAATCGCTCGGCTCACGCACCCTATGGCAGCCACTACGATGAGGCTCTGCGGGAGCGCGTCGCGTCCCGGGATGCCCTGGTTATCGGGCGGCACGGCTACGCTTTCGCGCCCTAGCTAACAGAGCTTCTGCAACCGGAGCCAGGTGTTTTCGACCGCAGGCAGGATCCGTTCAATCAGCCCGGCATTGGTAAGCCACTTGTCGCGCGCGGGAGGCGTCAGCGTCTGGCGCGACAGGGGCAGTGGCTGCGCCAGCCGTTCCGCAAGGCCGTCGTCCACCCCGATGCCTAGAAAGTCGCAAAGGCGTCGGATGGTTGCCGGCGCGGAATCCCTCAGTTCGTCGTAGCGAGCAACCGTCCAGCTCTCCCTGGGTAGCGTGGCAAGGTCGTCACAGATGCAGCGATTGGCACTGTCCCATTGCCAGGCTGCAATCTCAGGAAGAGGGCGCCCGCGTTGCAGTTGCCATTGAGGCGGCAGCAGCAGCGACCACGGCCCGTCCCAGCCCGGCAGATCGGGATACGTAACCCAGCGCCCGGAACGCCACGCCTCGATGATGCTGCTGATGTTTTCGCGTGGATCGCGCCACAGAAAAATGAAGCGGGCATCAGGGAACAAGCGCTGGAAAAAGGGGATTCGGAGCGCATTCTTCGGGGTCTTCTCCAGGAACCGCAACTCGCGGTCCCGCAGCGGCTGGCCAGCGCTGTCTTGCAGGCGTTCCCGAATGGCGGCACGCAGCTGCTCGCCGACAGCAGGCGTCATCGCGGCTGCCGTCAGCCGGTTGGAGTCCGTGGCTGCAGCCCCCGGTCGCAGTTCTGCAAGGCCCTCCACGAGCCAGTGCGCTTCGCCGCCGAGCGTGGCGAGCGACCGGTGAGCTGCGAGGGTCTCGAAGAGCAGAGTGCTGCCGGAGCGGGGTGCCGAAACGATGAAAATCGGTGTGCGCAGCGAGGGCGCGCTACGTCTCGCGGTTGTCTCGACAGTGCCCGGGGCTGATGTCGTGGCAAACAGGTGGCGAAGTACGCGGGCCTCGAGGACCTGGTGTGCCGACACCTGGTTGGTGCGCATCACCAGTCTTTGCCCCACTTGCCGCGAGCCGGCCCGCAGTGCTTCGCAGGCGCTCTGGAAGTCGGCCAGGCCGTCACCGCGCTGGCCGTGCAATGCGCAGAGTTGCCGCCAGTCGTGGCAAAAATCCTCAAGCAGCATCTGGTACGTGGCTACAGCGCTGCTCGACGCGGCGCTGCTGTCGATGGCCACGAGTTCGCTGCCCAGGTCGCGCAGCAGCATCTGGACCTCTGCCGCCGGCATGATCTCTTCCGGAGTGTTGCTCTCGGTCATCAGTTGCGGGTCGGCTTCGCTGTCGAACGTGTGCTGACGCCACTGAGTGACCGGAGTCTCGAACTGCGCGGCAAAGCGCCAGAAGGGCGCAGTTCCGGACGTGTCTGCCACGAGATGAATGCGCTCCACAGTCGTCAGGTTTTCCACGCGATGGAGTCGCCAGTTGTCGAACAGCCAGGCCTCACCGGCGGCCATATGCACTCGTTCGCTGCCGCAGTAGAACGCGACATCAGGGTGCGTCTGCACCGGAATATGCACCCTCACCCGCGAAAACCAGTGATGGTCGATGTCCGCGTGGAGAGGGACGACTGCGCCTGGTGCCAGGCGCATCAGCCTGGAGCGGCTCCAGACGACGCCGAAGCTCGCCAGGACCTGGCGGATGTACGGCGCCGCCAGCAGGTGCGGCGTGGGCAACATCCGGCCAGCAACGCCATCGTTCTCGCCGCCCTCGACGCTGATCAGGCGCACGGAGGAGTTGCCGTCAATTTCGTTCGGATGCGGCGCCCAGGCGCTGGCCGGCACCCGGAAAACTTCGGCCGCCAGGCGCAGGACGTCGAACCTGACCGGTAGCCGATAGAAGGGCCGGGGAAGCCGCATCGCTTCAGGCCTTTTCCATAGCCTGGCGGAACTCACCGATGGCAACAATGATGCGGCCGACGGCGGCGCGTTCCAGCTCAGTCAGGTGCGGGTTCCAGAGATCGAGGATGAGGACCACCCGGACCGCTTCGCTGCGATTCCATGCCTCGTGTTCGTAGGTGTCGTCAAAGACCACGACACGGCCCTGCTCCCAGACGTGCTCCTCGCCGCCGACGCGCAAGGCACAGTCGGGCGGTACCACGAGCGGCAGGTGCGCGACCACGCGCGCGTTGGTGACGCCGCAATGCGCCAGCAGGTGCGTGCCTGGCGTAAAGACGGAGAACAGGACTTCAGGGCCGTGGCCTGCGACGTGCGACAGGGGTAGCCGATCGAGTGCAGCACTGGTTGCAGGACAGGCGGTGCAATTGGCTTCGCGCCGCTCCCCGTGGCGCCAGAAGTAGTGGCCGGTCCAGCTCGGAGCACCACGGGCGTTGTGCAGATTCTGCGCGGCCAGTTCCGGCGAGCCGAAAACGTCCTCGCTGCCTGCGTCGGCGCGCAGCACCGACTGCAACTCGGCCTGGATAGCCCTCGTCTGGCCTTCAAATGCTTCGATCCACGGAAACAGGTGGCGGTCAAAGTAGGGCGTCGCCGGCAGGTCCGGGAAGTAGAGAAAGGTCGGCTGCTGGCGCGCATCCGGGTAGACCGGCTGTTCCTCGTGCAGATAGATGCGCAACATTTTCTCAACCCGCGTGAGGCCGGCTCGCCCGAACTCCGCCACGAGTGGCTCGAGGAGGCCGAAATAGAGCGCCCGGCGCCCATCGCGCACCACCTGTGCCGCGTGTGCAACTTCGGATACCAGGGCTGGTGGCGTGGTCGCCGAATCCAGCCACTTACCCTGCTGCTGCATATCGGCCATCACGCGCGAGTACTGCAGAAGTGCGGCATGGCCGTCACCGATCCGCTCCAGCAGTGCCGCCAGGTGCAGGCGGGCCGCCGGGAGATTGGTGCTCAGTCGGGTGGCGCGTTCATAGCTTGCGCGTGCACTTACGAGATCGCCCATCAGCTCCGCGGCCCGCCCGAGGTGGTGATGGCTGGTGGCGTGTTCCGGACTGACAGCGACGGCCCGATTGAGCAGGTCGCGGGCGCGATAAAATTGTCCCAGACGAATCGATGCCAGCGCGACGATATTGAGCGCCTGAAGGTCGAACGGCGACTCGGTCAGGACGCGCATAAAGGCTTGTTCGGCCTCCTCAACGCGTCCGGACCGGAGCAGCCATCGGGCTTCCTGTGAGGCATCAGTCACTGGAGTATTCCAGCCAGTTGATGAAGGCTTATGATTGTACAGTGAACCTGCAGCACTTCATTCGCACCTACGATGCCGATCTGGATACCGCACTCTGTACAAGGATGATCGCTTCGTTCGATGGGCTACCGCGATTTCACCAGTTGAATGGCCGGACAGTGCGTCCCGGACTCGAGGAATCGGCCTGGACCGAAATCAATGTGAGCCAGCTTTCCGAGCCAAACCTGCTGGGGTTTTTTCGGCATCGGATTACGGTCGCCCTGGAACGCTACAACGGTGATATCGGTCTTGCACCTATCCCGATCCCCGATTCACCCAGGACCGCCGATCTGATCCTCAAGCGCTACCTGCCCGATGCAGGCGAAGGCTTCCAGCCGCATTTTGATTCGGTGCACGACCTGTCAAACCGCTACCTGGTGTTCCTCTGGTACCTGAACGACGTCGAGTCTGGCGGGGAAACGGAATTTCCTCAGCTGGGCCTGAAGGTCAGCGCGCGTGCAGGGCGCTTGCTGATGTTCCCACCGTACTGGATGTACCAGCACGCAGGATTGCCGCCGCATTCGTCGGCAAAGTACATTCTCTCAACCTACCTCCTGTTCTGAATCGGTCGCGGAGCCCGAGTAAGCCCAGCGATCCAGGTAGGGCCGCAGCACAGGCAGCGCCTCGACGAAAAAAGGCGCGTAGTGTTGCCACCGGCCCACCGCACGCCGGTTTACGGGTTCAATCACCTGGGCATAGCTCGGCGTGCTGATGAAGCCCTTGGCCAGCGCGTGCGCCGCCGGCGCGAGCTGTGCATCGTCCCAGTCGAGGCCGAGAAAGGCCGTGATGGCCCGGGACTCGGCCTCAAAGTCCGCAACGAATTTCTCATAGCGGATCTCACGAACGGCAGGCTGCAATAGTGGGAGCTGCGCGTACCAGAAGTCGAAGGAGCGCACGTAGCCGCGTGCCAGCGTGGGCAGATCGCGGCACAGCAATGCGAATTCGGGCGACCGGAAGTGCTGCATGAAGCAACTCAAGACCACGTCGCAGGGGTGGCGAATCGCGAGCAGGATCTGGGCATTGGGAAACAGCCGGCGGATGCCCGGAAGCCGCAGGAGGTTGAGGGGATTCTTGTCAATCAGACGCTGGTCCGGGGACAGCTGCACTTTCCGCCGCGTCAGTGACCAGTAGTGTGCCCGGACCTGTGCCAGCTGCGTGCTGGTGAGGCGGGCGAGGGCAGCCGGGTACTCGACACCGAAACCCGCGATCTGGTCGATGGCCTGCTGCAGAAACGGCTGCTCATCCATGCTCACGAGGGCCGGATGCGCGTCGAGCATCTGCTCCAGCAGGGTCGTGCCCGAGCGCGGGAAGGCGACGATGAACACCGGGCTTTCCCCGGCCGGAGGTGCGTCCGACTCGTCCCAGGCTGCGATGTCGGCGCTGCTGCACCCGTAGCGGGTGATCAGCAGGGGCGGTTCGCTTAAGTTCGCAGCGTCCGGGTTGGTCCGGCCAAGGTGGAGGAGCTGGGCATCGTGAGCGTCCATGAGGCACCGGTAGGCTTCGTCATAGCGCTGCCGGGCATCCAGCGCCTTCGCGAGGGGAAACAGGTAGAGGTGCTTGCGGTGGGGCTCCGGGCAGACCGCCGCGAGCTTCTGGAATCGCTGGCTCGCCTGCTCGTGGCGACCCTGCCGCAGATCGATCTGGGCTTCCAGCAACTGCAGGTCAGCGCCCAGAGCGGTGGCGTCTGGCAGCGCTTTTAGCCGTCCCAGCGTCGCCGTGGCCTCGACAATACGATTACTGCGTTCCTGAATCTGCGCAAGGCGCAACAGGGTCGCAGGAGACGGATTCGGGCCAGTCGCCGCCCTGGACGCCGCCTGTGCCGCAGCCTCGCTTTCACCCAGGTTCAGCAAAAGTAGTGCCAGGGCCGCCAGTTGCTCGCTGCTGACAGCCTCGAGATCGGGCCAGTCGGACAGTGCGCTGGTCGCGGCCTCGATATGCAGTGACTCGTAGCAGCACTGGGCGTATTGCAGGCGAATCTCCGTATCTTTCGGTGCTTTCTCCATCGCATCCGCCAGAACGCGCCGGGCAGACTCGTAGTCGCCACGATCCTGGTGGAGCAATCCCACGTTGTAGAGAAAACTGGCGGAGCCTTCGCCGAGCGCCGCCGCCTCGATGTAGGCAGACAGGGCCTCGTCAAGCCGCTGTAGCCGCCGCAGCGCGGTACCCAGGTTGACCCAGTGGGCGGCGTGTCGGGGCTGGAGTTGCGTCAGATTCCGGTAGACGGCCACAGCCTCGCCGTCACGCGACTGGGCGAGAAGCGACAAGCCAAGCCGTGCCAGCGCCTCGACATCAGTTGGGTCGTTCAGCACGTAGCTGACAGGCTCATTGAGCGGGCCAAAGGAAAGGCCGCGCGGCTTGCGCCGCGCGGCCCCTGATCTGCACGTCCGGTCGCGATCAGAACTTCTGGGTGATCGCACCGAAGAAGAACCGGCCGATCGTGTCGTAAGTCTCGACGTCGGTATTCGCGTTGGTCACGTTGTTCTGGAACAGGATCGGTGGCGAATTGTTGCCCAGGTTGTTCACGCCGAGCTGGAAGCGGGTGTCGGTGCTTTCCAGCGTGTACCCGAGAGTCAAGTCGATGTAATTCTGATGTGGAATCTTCAGGTCAGGCTGGGTGCCCGGCGCACCGTCCGGATCTGTGAGGCGGATCGAGGAGATATGCCGGAAGATCGCCTGAGCAGTGAAGTTCTGGAACTCCCAACCGACATTGGCTGCCGTCCGCCACTCGGCGAGGTTGCCGTACTGGCGATCGTAGGTGCCGGCGACCTCGATAACCGGAATGCCGGCAACTGTGCTGTCGTACTTGTCGGTGTAGGTACCGTCGATGCCGAACCGGAAATCGCCGAAGCCGGTATCGGCCAGTGCGTAGGCCACGCCGAAATCCACGCCGCTGGTATCCCGCGAGCCCAGATTGATGGTCGGCTCAAGGATCTGCAGAATCGAGCCGTCGCCAAAGCGGTTGATATAGCCGCAGAACTGCGGGGAGCCGCTCGCCACGCACAATTGCGCCGTGGTGTTTACATCGACTTGTGTGATCACGTTATCAATCGAGTAATCCCAGTAGTCGACGCTCAGCGACAGGCCCTTCGCGAACTGCGGCTCGTAGACAAAGCCGAAGGTCAATGCCTGACCCTCTTCAGGCTCGAAGGGGGCAGCACCCACCAGGAAGTTGTTGCCGAGCAGGAGTCCATCGACCTGGGCGTTGGCTTGCTGGAAGTCCGTGTCCGGGTCCACGTTGACGCAGGCCAGTGCCAGATTTGGGTTGTCAATGATGGCCGCAGACGTGAGGCCAACGCAGGGGTCGGTGAAGGTCGCCGCATCCGCCGTGGGTGCCTGGTATATGTCGTAGACGGTCGGGGTTCGGTAGATATCCGCATACGAAACCCGGACGAGCAGGTCGTCGATGGGCTTCCAGTCGACCTTGAAGGTGCCGTTGGTGGTGCCGCCGGTCGTCGAGTAGTCGGAGTAGCGCACCCCCAGCGTCAGGTTAAGTGACTGCGCAAAGGGCGCGTCCTTGAGTATTGGCACCAGTACCTCGGCGTAGATTTCTTTGGTGTCGTATGAGCCGTCCGAGTCGCCGGAGCAGGTCTCGCTGGAGAGCAGGCAATCCTTGTAAAGGGGGCCGGCCGATTGAGTCAGGAAGTCAGTATCGAACTGGGCACTCTGATCTCCAAACTGCAAGCCCGCAGCGAGCTGCACGGCGCCGGCCGGGAGGTCAAAGATTTTGCCATCGATAGCGAGAGCGGCGGTCTTCAGCGAGAACTCGTAGGAATCGGTGGACGCCCCGGTGATCGTCGCAAGCCCGGCGAGCTGGGCCGGATCATTCAGGTTGAAGATATTCACGGGTACGCAACCGGCGATCGGGGCTGCCGGGGTCCCGCAGGTGGGCGTGCCGTCCAGCGCCAGGAAGGACGGCCCCAGCGCGTTCTGGAAGCCGGTCTTGAACAGATAGCCGCTGTTCTTGCGGTCCTGATCAATACGGCCGTAGCCGATGTTCGCGTCCCAGTTCCAGCCCGTGTCGAACAGGCTGCCTTTCAGCCCGCCGGTGATCTGACCTTGCCACGTCTCCACCTCGTTACGCCGGTTGCCGAGTGCCTGTAGGCGGAACGTGGCGTTCGGATTGATGACATCCCCCGCCAGATCGACGGCCTGCCCGCCAAAGTCGATGCCGAAGGGATTGTAGATGTTGTCCGCCGAGATCACGGTATTGTCGCTGCGTGAGTCGAAGGGCAGGGGGGCGATCTGGAAGCCAGACGTCGTCCTGTTGTAGAGGAACTCGCCGTACATCTCGACGTCTTCGCTGATCTTGTGGCTGCCCAGCGCAAACACGCTGGCCCGCTCCTGCGGAGTCAGGATCAGGTTGAAGGGCTGGTAGTTGAACGTGTCGTTCCCCGGCCCCGAACCCACGAAGCAACGGAAATCAGCCAGGCTGGCTCCTGCGGTGCCGGCACTCCGGGTGACGCCGGTGCTGCCTGCACAGGGCGCAAAAGTCGTATCCAGGCCGGCATCGATGGCAGTCTGGGTGTCAAAGAACACGCGGCCCGTCGGTACGCGGCTGGAACCGCCCTCGAACACGGAGCCGTAAAAGTAGATGGCGTTGCGGGAGAACGCACGGTCGCCGGCGGAGATGGCCTCCTGCTGGTTGTAGTTGAAGCCCAGAACGAGATTGCCGGTGTCGCTATTGGCGCCCCATGACAGCGACACGCCCTTGCGCTCGCCGTCGCTCTCGCCCGACTCGCCGTAGTCGACGCTGATCTCGGCACCCTCCATCGAGGTTTTCGTGATGAAGTTCACCACGCCGCCGATTGCGTCCGAGCCGTAGATCGCGCCAGCGCCCTGTTTGAGGACTTCCACGCGCTCGATCATGTTGATCGGGATCGAGTTGATGTCGACGGCGCTGGAGGTATTGCCCACCGCGCCGTAGCGCCGGCCGTTGAGCAGCACCAGGGTGCGTTCCGCGCCAAGGCCGCGCAGTTCGACGGTGCTGGCGCCGTCGCCGCCACCGTTGTTGACTGAAGGATTAGTCGCGGCACCGCCGATGGAGGGCAGCTTCTGGATCAGTTCGCCGATATTGGCGACACCCGACTCCTTGATGGCTGCCGCCGTGACGATCTGCACAGGATTGGCGGTTTCGCCATCGAGGCGGCGGATTCTCGAACCGGTAACGATGATCTCATTGGCATCTTCGGCAGTGGCGTCCTGCGCCACGGCTGTGGTCTGCTGCACGCCTGCGACCGCGCCGGTCAACATGGCCAGGTTCGCTGCGCGCTGGGCCAGTGACCCGTTCCGTTCGGAATCTTGCTTGCTGCTCATGGTGATCGTGTGCCCCTTGATTCGGATGTTTTAGCAATGCGGACCCGCGTCAAATACATCGCCGTTGGTGGATCATAGCCGCATAAAAACCACAGACGCAATCCGGCGCCCAATTTTCGACGTGGGAGATTCGGTGCTAGGGCGCCGACCTGTTGCTAGGCAGCCACAAAACTGGTGGTGGGATTTGGAGTCAGCGTCCCCGGACGGGGATCGGTATCAGGCCCGCGAGCGAATCAGGCTGGGGCGCACTCCACTTTCCCGCCATCAGCCCGCCGGTCCGCGAGCACCGGGTGGCCGAGCGCCGAGACCACGACGACCTGCACGTCTGTGCCGTCAGCTTCGCCGCAGAACGTGAAGTCTCCGCCGCCCTCGAACCCGTCGGGCGCGCCGACCCGGCCGGTTGGCCCGAAGCCGAAGGCCAGGGCGAAGGCGTCTGTCTCGATCCGCAAACCCGTCACCGGCGGTGAGTCGCCGAGCACCGTTTCGCCCGCGTCGGCCTTGAAGTTGCCATTGCCGTCCACGAACCGGATCCAGCCCGACTCCCAGGCCACCGGTGTGCAGGTGCGGCTGTCCTTACTGGGGCAGACCACGATCGGCGTATTCCGGGTGATGGCCTCGCTGCGGGCCAGATGCAGGGTGCCAACCAGCTCGTTGATGGCGCCGGCCCGCAGGTTGCTGCGCGTGACACTGGCAAGACTCGGGACGACCAGGGACAGGCTCACCCCGGCGACGGCGAGCGTCGTGAGCACCTCGCCCAGGGTGAAGCCCCGCTGGGTGCCCGGACCCGGGCGGGTAGGTGAGTTCTGCATGCGGCGCCGATCCGAGACCAATGACGATGCGCCGAGCATAGGCAGCCCCCCCGGTCGGGACGTTGAAGCGGTTCACGCTTCCCGGACGCCACGGTGGCCCGGGGGGCCATAGCCAAGCGATCCGCGCTGCGTTAAATTGTCGCCCCACAAGCTGGCCCGTCCCCTGTGGCGTGCCCCGGACTTGTATCTACACGTCTTGATATCTACACATATAGAAACACTCTCTAGGGGATACCTAAATGCTACGACGAAAGGCGATTACGACCACCGCGCTCGGCGCCTCGCTGCTGCTCGGCCACGCGGTGGCCCAGGCCGCCGAAGAAGTGGGCCAGGCCTACCTCAAGGGCCTCGGCACCTACATCAGCGCCGACAGCGAGCGGCAGGTTGAAGATGAAGTTGCCGGCGGGCTCGTGGGCTTCGGCTACGCGCTCAGCGAGCATTTCAATGTGGAGTTCGATTTTCAGAGGCTGAATCTGGATGGCGATACCCAAACCGTCGATGGCGGTGAGGGCGGTCCTGTTACCACCGTCTTTCCAGACCAGGACCAGACGGCGATCAACGTCAGCCTGATGAACATCTACAACCGTGACGGCCTCTTTTCGCCCTTCATCCTTGCGGGTGTCGGTGTAGTGAACACAGACTCGGCCGGTTCCGACTCTGACGACCTGCAGGGCCAGTTTGGCCTTGGCGTGCTCACCCGACTGATGGGTAGCCGCCTCGCGCTGCGCACGGAAGTGCTCGCGCGCGGCCAGGATTCATCCCCCAGCCTGGCGGACGTGCTGGTAAATGTCGGCTTCAGCCTCGCGCTGGGCAGCAAGGCAGTACCCGCCGCTGCTGCAGTCGTTGCGGCGCCCGTGGTCGCCGCCGTAGCGCCGCCCCCGCCTCCGCCGCCGGCTGACAGCGATGGCGACGGTGTGGTGGATGCCAGTGACCAGTGTGCTGATACCCCGAAGGGCGACCGGGTGGGTCCGCAGGGCTGTTCCTGTGACGTTAGCCGCGAGGTGCAGTTCGCGACGAACTCGGCCGCGCTCACTGCCGAGGGCAAGGCCACGCTCGACGAAACAGTCGAGCAGCTCAACCGCCTCAAGTTTGTCGCTGGCTCCGTGGTTGGCCACACCGACAGTGCCGGTGCCGACGCCTATAACCAGAAACTCTCCGAACGCCGCGCCGCGACGGTGGCGAGCTATCTGGAAGGCAAGGGCATCGCCGTCGGTCGGCTGTCGTCATCGGGCGCGGGCGAAAGCGAACCGGTTGGCGACAACAAGACCAAGGAAGGCCGCGCCCAGAACCGCCGTGTGGTCCTGAAGCGCACCGACTGCGACAAGCCGAACTAGAAACCGGCCGAACCAAACGCAGTACCAACGACCAGAGAGCCCCGGTCGCGCAAGCGGCCGGGGCTTTTTTCTGGGCGGATTGGAACGGAACAGCAGACGTACTATGGTTGTAACAACAGGACAAATGCAGGGACGCGGTGGACGCTGACACCCACAATCTGCTGCGCTTCGTGCACATCCTGCTCTTTGCCTATTGGCTGGGCGCAGACTTCGGTGTCTTTCTCGGCGGTGGCTGGATGTCCCGACCGGGCCTGTCGGTCGCTGAGCGCAACCGTATCCGGGAGCTCGTCATGGCCATCGACGTCGCACCGCGGATCGCGCTGGTGCTGATGCTGCCGGTCGGCTTCAGCCTGGCCATCGCCTGGGGTGCCCCGTTGCCGGCTGCGGCCCTGCCGTTCCTGTGGCTCGCGGCTGCGCTCTGGATCGCCGTACTGCTCTGGGTGCACTTTGCCCACGGTCATCCCGCCATTGGCGCCGTCCTGCGCGCTGATCTGGCGCTGCGGGTGCTGATCCTTGCCGGCATGCTGGTGCTCGGCGTGCGCGGGCTAGCAGCTGACAGCAGTGTGCCCGGCTGGCTTGCGGTCAAGCTTCTGCTGTTTGCCGCCATTATCGGTGACGGTATCGTGCTGCGCTGGATCAGCAGCCAGTGGCGGCCGGCGATCCAGCGCCTCGAGGCGGGGGACTTGGTCATCGGCGAGGAGTTGCTGCGCGTCCGCCGCCAGAAGGCCATCGTGGCGGCGCTGCTGATGTGGCTGCTGGTGGGTGCGGCGGCCTTCATCGGCACCCTGAAGCCGGCCGGGTGACGAGACGCTCAGGGAGCTGGCGAGGAAACTTTTAAGAGTTGGTCGGGGTGACAGGATTCGAACCTGCGACCTCTTGCTCCCGAAGCAAGCGCTCTACCAAGCTGAGCTACACCCCGATCGGGGCGGGAATTGTATACGGGCCCGGCGTGGCGCGTCAGTAACGCCGTTCCACGGCGAAGTCCGCCAGGTCGGAGAGGGCAGCCTTGAAGGGTGAATCGGGCACCGGGCCGAGTGCCGTCCGGGCCCGCAGCGCGCAATCCCGGGCTTTGGCTGCGGTGTAGGCCAGGGCGCCCGTGGACTGAATCGCCGCCTGGATCGCCCGGATGTCTTCCCGGCCGCCCCGCTCGATCGCGCGTCGGATCATCACCTGTTCCTTTGGAGACCCGCGCTGGAGCGCGTAGATCAGGGGCAGCGTTGGCTTGCCCTCGGCCAGGTCGTCGCCCAGTTGCTTGCCGAGTTCGCCCTGGTTCGCGCTGTAATCCAGTGCGTCGTCGACCAGCTGGAACGCCAGGCCCAGTTCGCGACCGTAGTCGACCAGTGCCTCTTCGACTGCGCGCGTCTGGTCGGCAAGAATGGCGCCAATCTGCGCCCCGGCCTCGAACAGCCGGGCGGTCTTGCGGTAGATGACGTCCATGTAACGCTGCTCGGTGGTCTCCGGATCCCTGCAGTTCATGAGCTGCAGCACTTCGCCTTCCGCGATGGTGTTGGTCGCATCGGCCAGCACATCCATGATGCGCATCTGGCCCACTTGCACCATCAGCTGGAACGCGCGGGAGTAGAGGAAGTCGCCGACCAGCACGCTCGCTTCGTTGCCGAACACGCTGTTGGCAGTGTCCTGGCCGCGGCGCAGATCAGAGGCGTCCACCACGTCATCGTGCAAAAGGGTGGCGGTGTGAATGAACTCGACGATGGCGGCCGTGATGATGTGCCGGTCGCCCCGATAGCCGCAGGCCCGCGCCGCCAGCAGTGTGATCAGGGGCCGCAGCCGCTTGCCACCACCCCCGACGATGTAGTGGGAGACGCTGTTTACGAGGGCCACGTCGCTGCGCAGACGGGCGGCGATCTCGCGATTCACCGCAGGCCAGTCGTCACCCAGCAGGGCGCGCACTGCTTCCAGGTCAAATCGCGGGAATTCCGGTTGGACGAGATGCATTACGGGAAGAATAATGCCCGCGATGCTCAGCTCTGTACACCATGCAATACGGCTTGGGCCCCAGTGGCGGCTGGCGCTCATTGTCCTGCTGGTGTGGGGCTGGTCGACCCCGGGCCGCGCTTTTGGACCATCCGGGCACCGGGTTGCCGCGCATATTGCCGAGCGGGAACTGTGTCCCGAAACCCGTACGGCGCTCGCACCGCTGCTCGCCGGCATGACGCTCGCCGAGGCCGGTTTGTGGCCCGACACGATCCGACGCCGGCCTGAGTGGGAGCACACCAAGCCCTGGCACTACCTCAACGTGAGCGATCGTGGCTCAGTGGTGCGGGCCGCCCGTGGGCCGGACAACGTGATCTCCGCCCTGGACCGCTTTGAGAAAGAGCTCGCGGATTCTTCGCGGAGCAACCGCCAGCGGGGGCTTGCCCTGCGCTTCATCGTGCATTTTGTCGTCGATATTCACCAACCGCTGCACGTGGGTCGGGAGAGTGATCGCGGTGGCAATCTCGTGCCCGTCCTTACGGCGAGCCGCGAAACCAACCTGCACGCGATCTGGGACGGGGAGCCGCTGCGCCGCACTGCCGACCCGAGCCCCCGGGAGCAGGCGCGACGACTGCCACGGCCCACCCCGCTGCAGGTCAATCGCTGGCAGAAGGCGAGCCCGCTCGCCTGGGCGCAGGAGTCCAGGGCCCTCCGGCCCCGTGTCTATGGCTTTGTCCGGCAGGGCGCCCGGCCTGTGGCACTGTCGGACGCCTATCTGGACGGCGCCCGTAGCCTCGTGGACCAGCGGTTGCTTGAGGCCGGGGTCCGGCTGGCCGGACGCCTGAATGCCCTAGTGGGCCCACCGGACGGTTGTGCCCACTAGTGGTTGCCAGGCGGATGGCGAACCTCTAGAATTCGCCGGCTTTTCGAGGGGTTGTGTTTAGGCCACCCCAACGATTAGCGCTCGTCAACCAGGGACAACCGATGTACGCAGTATTCAAGACGGGTGGCAAGCAATACCGCGCCAGCCAGGGCGAGAAGGTGCAGGTCGAGAAGCTCGATGCTGCGGCCGGCGACACGGTCGAGTTCAGCGACGTGCTCATGGTTGGCGAGGGCGCCTCGGTGCGGGTCGGCAAGCCCCTGATCGCTGGCGCCAAAGTTACCGGCAAAGTGGTGGCGCAGGATCGCCACGACAAGATCACTGTGATCAAGTTCAAGCGTCGTACCACCTACAAGCGCATGCACGGTCACCGGCAGGCGTTCACGCTGGTAGAAATCACAGGAATTGCTGGCGGCGGCGCCTGACGTTCCGCTGACCGTTTAGGCTTCGCCCACACGCCCGCAAACGCTACCAAGGTATTTAAGTCATGGCACATAAGAAGGCAGGCGGCAGTACTCGCAACGGCCGCGATTCCGAGTCAAAGCGTCTTGGTCTGAAGAAGTTCGGCGGCGAAGCCGTGATTGCCGGCAATATCCTGGTGCGCCAGCGGGGCACGGAATACCACCCCGGCAAGAACGTCGGCCTCGGTCGCGATCACACCCTTTTTGCCAAGGCGAACGGCGTGGTGCTCTTCGAGGTCAAGGGCGCGCTCCGCCGTCGCATCGTGAATGTCATTCCTGCAGCGGCGTAGGCTCCGCTTCCAGGCCGATGGCCAGGCCGATGGCCAGGCCGATGGAAAGACCCCGCTAATGCGGGGTTTTTCGTCTCTGGAGCGGCTTCCGTACGAGCATTCAGAGCAGCCATGAAATTCGTCGACGAAGCCAGCATTCGGGTCGCCGCCGGTAACGGTGGTCCGGGCTGCGTGAGTTTCCGGCGGGAGAAATTCATTCCCCGCGGCGGACCTGACGGCGGTGATGGCGGCGATGGCGGCGGTGTCTGGCTCGTCGCCAGTCGTGCGCTCAACACCCTGGCGGATTTTCGGGTGAACCGGCGCTTTGCTGCCAAAAGCGGCGAGGGCGGTTCGGGCTCTGACTGCACGGGTCGTGGCGGCCTGCCCCTGGAAGTGCTGGTGCCTGCCGGCACGCGGGTCTTCGAGGCCGAGACGGGCGAGCTGCTCGGGGACCTCACGCGAGACGGGGCGCGCCTGCTCGTCGCAGCCGGTGGTGAAGGCGGGCGCGGCAACACGCGCTTCAAGAGCAGCGTCAATCGCGCTCCGCGCCAGTCCACTCCCGGCACTCCCGGCGAGAACCGCACATTGCGGCTCGAGCTCAGTCTGCTGGCCGACGTCGGCCTGCTCGGCAAACCGAATGCCGGCAAGTCCACGCTGCTCCGGGCGGTGTCCGCCGCCCGGCCCCGGGTCGCAGACTACCCGTTTACCACCCTGCATCCGGGCCTGGGGGTGGTTTCAGTCGGCCCACAGCGCAGTTTCGTCATGGCAGATATCCCGGGTCTCATCGAGGGTGCTGCAGAGGGAGCTGGTCTAGGCACGCGCTTTCTGCGGCACCTTGGCCGCACACGGCTGCTGGTTCATCTGGTCGATCTCGCGCCCTTCGACGGGAGCGATCCTGGCGACGACGCCCGGGTGGTGGTCGGCGAACTGTTGCGCTTCAGTCCTGAGCTGGCTGGACGGGAGCGCTGGCTCGTGCTCAACAAGACGGATCTGGTCAGCGAAGACGAGGCGACCCGTCTTGAGCAGGCTGTGTGCTCC
Organism: Gammaproteobacteria bacterium; assembly: GCA_031395645.1. Classification (GTDB taxonomy): domain Bacteria; phylum Pseudomonadota; class Gammaproteobacteria; order Steroidobacterales; genus SHZI01. The sequence goes on from JANNJM010000010.1 coordinate 66,706, forward strand.
GCTCTCGGTATGGCCGCGGAGAGCGATGCTCCGGACAGAGGCCCCCGCCGGGTTTTCAGGATCAGCGCGCTGACGGGAGCCGGCACCGTGCAGTTGACGGGCGCCCTGATGACGCGGCTGGAACAGCTGGCGGCCGAAGCCCTAGCTGAAGAGGAGTCGGCGACCGGGACTACTTTTTCTTGACGGTCTTCTTCTTCGCGGCGCCCTTGGTCGCCGTCTTGGCCGTTGAGGACTTGTCCGACGTGGACTTCACAAGCAGCGCCTTGACGGCCTTGTTGAGCCGGCTCTTGTGCCGGGCAGCCTTGTTCGGGTGGGTCAGGCCTTTGTTCACCATGCTGGCCACTTCTGCAGCGCCCGCCCGGAAGGCAGTCGCCGCAACGGCGGGGTCACCACCTTCGATGGCCTTGATGACTTTCTTGATGGCAGTGCGCATGCGCGAGCGCAGGGCAACGTTATGCTGACGACGACGTTCGCCTTGTTTGGCGCGCTTGGCTGCTGACTTGGTGTTCGCCACGGGTACTTCCAGACTGATTGATGATGGGGAGGAGCCGCGGACCCCCGCGACGGCCGGCTATTCTTCAGGTTTAGCCCCGGTGAAGTCAAGGTGCGTAGACTCTCGCCCGCATGAGTAAAGCTCCTCAGTCCGACGGCGAGACCAGCGGCCCCACCGGTCGCCGCCTGTTGCGGTCCACGGGCACGGTCGGCGCCTGGACGCTCCTGTCCCGCATCCTGGGCCTCGTCCGGGACGTGGTCTACGCCCGGCTCTTCGGCGCGTCATTCGTGATGGACGCCTTCTTCGTCGCGTTTCGGATACCGAACATCTTCCGGCGTTTTTTTGCCGAGGGTTCATTCTCCCAGGCCTTCGTGCCGGTCTTTGCCGAATACGACCAGTCCCGCGAACACGCGGAGGTTCGCGAACTGGTGAGCCGGACGGCCGGGACGCTGGGCGTGATTCTATCGGTGTTTGCGGCCGTCGGCGCCATCGCGGCCCCGGCCTTCATCACGATTTTTGCGCCCGGTTTCGCGACGGCCGCGACGGCCGCCTCAGGTAGTGATGCAGAGCGCTTTGCGCTGGCCGTTGCCATGCTGCGCTGGACGTTTCCCTACCTCCTGTTCGTGTCGCTGGCCGCCCTGGCCGGCGGCGTGCTGAACACCTACCAGCGCTTCGTTGCTGCCGCGTTCTCGCCGGTCCTGCTGAACGTCGTGCTGATCGTCTTCGCCGTCTGGATCGCGCCGCTGTATACCCGGCCAGGTATGGCACTGGCCGCCGGCGTATTTGCTGCCGGGGTCGTGCAACTCGCGTGCATGCTGCCTTCCCTGGCGCGCATCCGGCTGCTGCCGCGGCCCCGATGGGGCCTAAGCCACCCTGGCGTCCGCAAGATACTGAAGCTGATGGTGCCCGGCCTGTTCGGTTCCTCGGTCGCGCAGATCAGCATCCTGCTCGACACCCTGATTGCCTCGTTCCTGGTGACCGGTAGCATCAGCTGGCTGTATTACTCCGACCGCATCATGGAATTTCCGCTGGGGGTTTTCGGTATCGCGCTCGCGACCGTCATGTTGCCAAACCTGTCGCGCCAGCATGCCGCAAAGGCCGGGGCTGATTTCGGCAAGACGCTCGAATGGGCCATGCGGCTCGTGGTCCTGATCGTGACGCCGGCCACCCTGGGACTGATGCTGCTGTCAGGCCCACTGCTGGCGACGCTCTTTTACGGTGGCGAGTTCAGCGTCCGGGACGTAGACCAGTCCACTTTCAGCCTGATCGCCTACTCCGCAGGGCTGATGGGCTTCACGATGGTCAAGGTGCTGGCGCCAGGCTACTTTGCACGGCAGGACACCGGCACCCCGGTGCGCGTCGGGTTGATCGCCCTGGGGTCCTCGATGGCCCTGAACCTCGTGCTGGTGGTGCCCTGGGCACTCGCCGGCGGGGAAGCACCCCACGCCGGCCTGGCCGCTTCCACGTCGCTGGGCTCCTTCATCAATGCTGGCCTGCTCTACCGGGGCTTGCGGCGGACTGAGGTGCTGACGCCGGCGCCGGGCTGGCCGCGCTTCCTCCTGCGCGTGGCGGTGGCCGCCGGGGTGATGGCCGCGCTGCTCTTGTCCCTCGCCCCGCCAACCGCAGACTGGCTCGCTGCCAGTGCGCTGACCCGCTGTCTCTGGCTGGCGGTCGCGGTGGGTGGTGCCGCGCTGGCCTACTTCGCCACCCTGTTCGCGGTCGGTATCCGGCCCGCGCAGCTGCGCCTGTAAAACTTCCGCTCGGGCGACCCTATAATCGCCGCTTTTGGCCCGCTGCGACCCATGCACGTTTTCCGCCGGCCACGGTCGGGAGTTCCCGCGCTGCCCCTGGGGTGCGTGGCGACCATCGGTGTCTTTGACGGGGTCCACCTCGGGCACCAGCAGATTCTTGGGCGGGTGCTCAATGAGGCCCTGCGGCTGCGTGTGGCGTCCCTGGTGTTCAGTTTCGAACCGACGCCACAGGAAGTCATGAGCCCGCGGCAGCCGCCGGCCCGCCTGACGCGCCTGCGGGAGAAGTGTCTCGTTCTGCAGGAACTTGGCATTACCCATCTGTATTGCCCGCCCTTCGAGCGGACCCTGCAGGAGTTGCCACCGGAAGCCTTCATCGAGCAATTGCTCGTGCGTACCCTGGGCGTCAGGCACCTCGTGGTTGGCGATGACTTTCGCTTCGCGAAAGGGCGGTCGGGTACCGTCGCGCATCTGGAAGAGGGTGGTCGGCGGTACGGTTTTGGTGTTGAGCAGGTCGGGAGTGTTACGGCAGGCGGTCTGCGGGTTTCGAGTACAGCGATCCGTAGTGCCCTGGCCAGCGGTGATCTCGCCACTGCCCGGCAGCTGCTGGGCCGGCCCTACCGGATGGTCGGGCGGGTTGGCCACGGCCAGCAACTCGGCCGGCAACTGGGCTTTCCCACCGCGAATTTAAGGCTGCAGCGCCACGTGAGCCCGGTGAACGGTATTTTTGCCGTGCGGGCGCACGGCGTGACCGACAGCCCGCGGGATGCGGTGGCGAGCGTTGGCACGCGGCCGACGGTCGCAGGCGTCGTACCCCTGCTGGAGGTGCACGTGTTCGACTTCGACGGCGACCTGTACGGCCGGCAGATCAGCGTGGACTTTATCGCCCGGCTCCGGGACGAGACGCGGTTCGATGATCTCGATGCGCTGCGCCGGCGGATGGAACAAGATGCCGCAGAGGCGCGGCGGGTGCTGGCGACCATTTAAGCAGCGGCGACGACTGTCGATTCAAAGGATCAGCGAGTGACGGACTACAAGGACACGGTGAATCTTCCGCGGACGGATTTCCCCATGAAGGGTGATCTGGCGAAACGGGAGCCCCAGATGCTCGCCGAATGGAACGAGCGGGATCTCTACGGCCAGATCCGCAAAGCCGCTGCCGGCCGGCCGCGGTTCCTGCTGGTCGATGGCCCGCCATATGCGAATGGCGACATCCATATCGGCCATGCGGTGAACAAGGTCCTGAAGGACATCATCGTCAAGTCGAAGACGCTGGCGGGTTTCGACGCGCCGTACATTCCCGGCTGGGACTGCCACGGCCTTCCCATCGAGCACCAGGTCGAGAAGAAGCTGGGGAAAGTCGGCGAGAAGCTCACGGCGGCAGAATTTCGCAAGGCGTGCCGGGAGTATGCCCTTGCGCAGGTGGACAGTCAGCGTCGGGATTTTCGTCGCCTAGGCGTATTGGCCGACTGGGATCGTCCGTACCTGACCCTGGATCCCCGCTTCGAGGCGGAGCAGATTCGCGGCTTCGCCCGCATCGTCCGCAACGGTCATCTCCTGCGTGGCTACAAGCCTGTGCACTGGTGCCTCGATTGCCGCTCGGCACTGGCCGAGGCGGAGGTGGAATACGCGGACAAGACCTCCATTGCCGTCGACGCCCGCTTCGAGGTCGTGGATGCATCGGCGTTTTATCAGCGCCTTGGCCTGCCAGCGGGCGCTCCCGTGTCGATCCCGATCTGGACTACCACGCCCTGGACACTGCCGGCAAACCAGGCTGTGGCTCTCGGTCCCGAGCTGCCGTACGTCCTCGTGAGTGTGGATCTCAACGGCAAGCCCACGGTGCTGGTGCTGGCTGAGGCCCTGACGGAAGCCGCGCTGACCCGCTATGGCGCGAGCAGCCCAACGACGCTCGCGCGCTTCAACGGCGCGGTGCTCGAGGGCCTCAGGCTGCGGCACCCGTTCTTTCCGCGCGAGGTGCCCGTGATCCTCGCGGAGTACGTCACCCTCGATGCCGGTACCGGCGCGGTCCACACCGCGCCGGCCCACGGCCAGGACGACTATCAGTCGGGCCTGCGCTACCACCTGCCCGTGGATAACCCGGTGGACGCGCGCGGTGTGTACGTGGCGGCAACGCCGCTGCTGGCGGGTGTGCACATCAAGGAGGGCAACGACCGGGTCGTCGAACTGCTGCGGGAGAGCGGGCGGCTGCTCCACGCCGAAAAATTCCAGCACAGCTACCCGCATTGCTGGCGGCATAAGACGCCGCTCATTTTCCGTGCCACGCCCCAGTGGTTTATCAGCCTCGACCAGCAACACCTGCGCGAAGCCAGCCTGGCGGCGATTGCAGGCGTGCAATGGATTCCCCAGTGGGGCGAGGAGCGCATCGAGGGCATGATCTCGGGCCGTCCTGACTGGTGCATTTCGCGCCAGCGCACCTGGGGCGTGCCGATTCCGCTGTTCATCCATCGCGACTCAGGCGAACTGCATCCCGACACGCCAGCGCTGCTCGAGTCGGTCGCATTGCGCATGGAGAAGCAGGGTATCGACGGCTGGTTCGAGCTGGACCCGGCCGAGTTGCTGGGCGCGAAGGCGGCTGACTACGACAAGGTCATGGACACGATGGACGTGTGGATGGATTCAGGCCTGGTCCATCACTGCCTGGCACGCACCCGTCCGGAAATCGGTTTCCCTGCGGACCTCTACCTCGAAGGGTCTGACCAGCACCGCGGCTGGTTCCAGAGCTCACTACTGACGGCGGTGGCGATCAATGGCGCCGCGCCCTACCGCGCCGTTCTCACCCACGGGTTCACGGTGGATGAGAAGGGCCGCAAGATGTCGAAGTCGCTCGGTAATGTGGTGGCACCGCAGTCCGTAGTGAATTCACTGGGCGCGGACATCCTGCGACTGTGGGTGGCGTCGAGTGACTACAGCAGCGAGATGAACGTGTCGCAGGAAATCCTGAAACGTATGGCGGACTCCTACCGCCGGATGCGCAATACGACACGTTTCCTGCTGGGCAATCTCGACGGCTTCGATCCGACCCGGGACGCGCTGCCCGTGGCATCGCTGGTGGCTGTTGATCGCTGGGCACTGAACCGGACCGCCGAACTTCAGCAGGAGATCGTTGCCGCCTACGGGACTTACGAGTTCCATCGGGTCTACCAGCAGCTGCACAATTTCTGCGTGGTCGATCTCGGCTCCTTCTACCTGGATGTCATCAAGGACCGGCTCTACACCACGCCGGCCGCAGGGCTGCCGCGACGTTCGGCCCAGACGGCCCTGTGGCACATCGCCGAGGCGATGGTGCGCTGGCTGGCCCCGATCCTGAGCTTTACGGCCGAGGAGATCTGGCGCTTCCTGCCCGGAGAGCGGCCCGGGTCGGTCCTGCTGTCCACCTGGCACGAACTGCCCGACGTTCCAGACCTCGGGTCTGGCAATGTCGCGTGGGTAAGCCTGCAGGGCGTCCGGGAGACAGCCGCCCGCGCGCTGGAAGCCCAGCGGGATGCGGGCGCGATTGGCTCCGGTCTCGATGCCGGCCTCACAATCTATGCAGATGGCAGTCTGCGTGCGCAGCTCGAGCAGCTGGGTGAGGAGCTGCGGTTCCTCTTCATTACCTCGGCTGCAGAGGTTCGCGCCGCATCCGACCGGCCAGCCGAAGCGCTGGCCGGTCAGGTGGGTACGGAGAATTACTGGGTCGTGGCGGCACCAGTCAGCGACACCAAATGCGTCCGGTGCTGGCAACTGCGACCCGATACCGGGTTGAGTCCGACCCACCCGGAGCTGTGCGGCCGGTGTGTAGTGAATCTGGATGGCAGTGGGGAGGCACGACGCTTCGTATGAACAATCGACCCACCTGGACCTGGCTGCTGGTGACGCTCGTGGTCATCGTTTCGGATCAGTACACCAAGCGGCTCATCACCACGAAGTTCGCGCTGTTCGATCGCCTGCCCGTACTGCCATCCTTCGATCTGGTCCGCCTGCACAATACCGGTGCCGCGTTCAGTTTCCTGGCGAACGCGTCGGGTTGGCAGAACTGGTTCTTTACCGGAGTCGCGGTCGCGGTGAGCGCGCTGATTCTCTGGTGGCTGTTCCGGCAGCCTGCCGGGCGTGTCGTGGTGCCGCTGGGCCTCGTGCTGGTCCTCGGCGGCGCCATTGGCAACCTCATCGACCGGCTGCAGCACGGTTACGTGGTGGACTTCCTGCTGTTCTACTACGGCCGCTGGTCGTTCCCTGCCTTCAACGTGGCCGACTCCGCCATCACGGTCGGTGTGGCCCTGCTGCTGTTCGACGGCTTCTTTCTTGAGGGACGCCGCGCTGCGCTTGCCGGGGGAGGGCCAGGCGCCAGCGACGGGCCAGGCGCCGGCAACGGGCCTACCGCCAGCAACGGGTAGTGATCGCCGCGCTCTCCGCGCCGCCCGCGTCGCTGGCGCCTCGCTGGCCGCTCTGGTCGATGGTGAAGACCTGGCAGTCGTCGTCATCCTGCTGGGAGCCGGTAGCGGAGGCCGTGGCTGTGGCGGTGTAGCCGACCGTGGCGCCATCGGCCGCTGCCGCTACCGTAAGGTCGTACAGCCCCTGCTGAGTGCCGGAGATGCCGAGCCCGGCTGGCGGCGGGTCGGCCACTTCAGCACCCGTGGTCGCGTACCGGTCGTGCTGCAGGTAGTAGCGTTCCTGGGCAGCGGACAGGTGCAGCAGGGCGCTGGTGCCATCCACACGGTTGGCCCGCCGGACGTACTGGCGGTAGCTCACGACGCTCAGGCTCGAGATGATCGCGATGACCGCCAGCGTTATCATGAGCTCAACGAGCGTGAAGCCGGTTTGCTTCGACGCGGGCTCGCTCATGGTTCGCTATTCAATCAGTTGCCCTCGCGCTGGAACCAGTAGGTGCGCTTGACGGGGTTGCCACCAAACCCACTCGCCTCGAGGCGCTCTCGTTCCTCCGCTGTCAGGCACTCCGTTCCGGCGCAGATTGTCGGGCCTTCCTCGGTCCGGTAGAAATTCACGTCGGTTACCGGGATGCCGGTGGCGAGCGTCCGGTTCCGGTCTGCCACGGTCAGCGGCTCACCAACGGGGCTGTCGAAGTTGGTGCGGGGTCGGCCATCCAAGATGCTGACGGCATACAGCCGGTTGGTACCGGCGCCGCCGCTACACTCGCTGGCGGTTTCCCCGGGCGTAAACGACGTGAAGAACGTCGTGTTATTGATTGTCAGGGCCTCGCCAAGCACCTTCTCGCCGGCCCCGGCCACGAGACGCAGCTGCCAGCCTGCCGAGGCAAACGGCACCTCAGCCTCTGCATCGCTGGTGACGTCGACCAGCTGGCCAACCGAAACGGGTGACGCGGGATAGTCGTCGCGGTTGATCACGCCGAACACGTCGAAGTCACGAATGGAGAAAAATGCCTCTTCGATGTTTACGTCGAGCGGGTGGCCCCGATAGCCGGACCCGATATTTATCGTGATCAGCAGCTTTCTGTCCAGCAGTGTCTGGACGACGTCTGGTGCTTCGTAGAAGCGGCGCAGATCAGCCGTCGGCGGGGTGGTGCCGGCGGCACCGCCCAGCGACGCGAGAATTCCACCCTCGACCAGAGTGCCGGCGTTCTCGCCGTTCACGATATCAAAGCGCCACAACTGCCCACCCATGTCGCCCACGTAGAAGCGCTCGGCCAGCCCGTCCGCATTCAGGTCCAGTGGCCGCACGGGCGCGGGAATGGAAAACCGCATGCCTGGCAGCACGAGATCGTGCGGGCCGACGGCGTCGGCGCTTCCGGCGCTCCAGAGGCGCTCGCCCGTTGCGAGGTCGACCATATAGATGGCATTGCCAATGGTGTCCTCGCGGAATGCCCGGTTGTCCTGTCCCGGGTCGTAACCCCCACCGAAGATGGCCACGTTTCTGACCGTGCCGCCGATCCGGACCCGGGCTGCACGCGGCGGCGACCATGTCTGGCCGAGATCCGCAAATTCGCTGTCCGTGCTGCTGATCTCCCACAGCAGGCGGGGTGCATTACGCTCAGTGACGTCCAGGGCAAATACGGTCTCACCGCCGCGCCCCATGCCAAACAGCAGGATCGCTCGCTCACTGCCTGAGAGACCGGGGCGGTCGTCGTCATTCTGAACGACCAGGCTGATCTCGCCGTCCAGGCCGTAGGACTTCGTGGCGGCGGCTTCATTGCGCAAGAGCGGGTACAGCTTGTTGAGCAATCGGCGGGGAATAAAGGCCCAGGACTCGTTACCGGTATCTGCGTCAATGGAGTGCAGGAAGCCATCGTTGGTCGCCAGGAATACTGACGCCACCGGGTCGTCGACCGTACCGGAATAAAGCACGGTGACCGGCTGAACGTGCAATGGATCGCCCATGTCGCGGCGGGCCTCGGTACGGTCGCCGTCCTGATCAACGTCCTGCACGTCGCGGCCCAGCGCCCAGTTGATCACGTCCTCGCGGTCCGCTGCCGGCACCGAAGACAACTCGGCCAGCACGCCGACGGAGTCCGGTCGGACCCGGTTGGCGGTGCTCGACAGGTCGTCATCGGCCCCCAGGTTGGTGAAAACCCGCCGGGCTGCGGGTGAGGGCAACCGGCTCGCGGCGCCACCCTCGCTGACGCGGTCACCGTCCGGCGCTGCAGACCAGAAGCTGAATGCATCCAGCGCGAACAGTCCCGAGACAGGGTCGATGACTGGCTCTGCGTCCTGGCCGACCAGGGCACCGTTCGCGAGGCGGTACTTCTTCAGATTGCCGATCCAGCGAGCGGTTTCCGTGGGCTGGAAAACCGAAACAAACACATCGCTCAGATTCTGTGTGCGATTGAAGGCGTTAACCGGTACGGCGGGTGCGGCAAAGGTTCCGGCGCTGTCAAAGATCGACAGCACGATGCCGCTCAGGGCGCTGGACAGCGACGCCGTGTCATCAGCCAGGTGGTATTCGCCACCGCCCCGGGCCGCCGTGGAGACCAACAACGGAAAATCCGCTTCGAAGCCGATGGTGTGGGTGACCACGTTCTGCACGCCTGGCAGCGTGTCATTCAGGTCCCGGCCAACCAGGTAGGCCGCCAGGTCGTCCAGGCACTCGCCGTCCCCGTCGCCGTCGCAGGTGGGACCAACGACTGTGCCAAAGTCCGGAAGGGCCAGGATCCTGCTGACGGCGCTAGCGTCTTCGGTGGGTTCGCCGTCCGTGAGAAAGATTATGAAGTTCTTCCCACACGACTCCGTGACCGGTGAGAGGTAGGTGGACGAGGTGATGTCGTTACCCACGCGCGATCCGGCCACACTCAGGATCGGGCCCAGACTGCCGTAGTCGACATTGCGACCGAGGTAAAACTGAGCTGCTTCGTACAATGTTTCGGACAAAGGTGTACCGCCGCCAGCTTGCAGGTCGTTGACGGTAGTAGTCAGGGCGCCGCGGGATGTCTCGATGTCGCCCATCGCTGCCACCACTGAGCCGCCGTCGTTCCTGTTGAAGCGCATTACGCCGACGTTGACGTTGCGCAGGCCGACCAGGAGAGCCGAGACGGCTTCCTTGACGATCTCGAGCCGGGACTTCTGGATCGTCGGTGGGTTGCTGCGCCAATTAAGCCAGTTGCCGTCGTAAACGGTGTACTGCGTGGACCAGGCCGGTTCAGTGGCATCCGAGGCGGCCCACGGGCCTTCAATGCCGTTGGCGGCAAAGCTTTCACTGCCAGAGCCATCGCCGTCGATACCGCGATCGCTTTCGCACTCGAGTTCGCCGTCCGGCCGGTCCGGTGACAGTGCATCCCAGCGCTCGCGGCTGGCATCCCAGCCCAGGAGTTTGTCCGCGTAGTACCCGACTTGTGCCAGCGGAGACCGGGACGCCGCGCAGCGATTGACGGTTTTCGGCAGCAGGTCGGCACTGTCGCAGGCTGGTGGTGTGCCGCCCGTGGAGAAGTACAGCGCGTCGCTGCGATAGCAGCCACTGAAGTTCTGGGCGCTGTCGAATGGCGACTGGGTTGCGACGAGCGTGTCCATGCTGCCGGAGGTGTCGATGACGAACAGCACATTGGCCTGGGCGCTGCTGGCATCCGGGTCGCTTAAGAACAATTCGGCATCGTCCGCGCGGGACGTGGTCGCGAGTACGAGCAGCGCTACTGTCGCGAGGAGCGACTTCTTCAGTACCGGATTAGACGGAGGGTTGGTCATCGCTGCGGTGCCTTGCTTCGTATCAGCGTACGAAGCGGGGTGGGCGCATCCAGCACCACGCGTTTGACGCGACGGGTCTGGGGTTCGTAGTAGACATAGACCAGGGTCTTCGGGTTGGTGGCGGCAGCCCGGAAGGCCTCGAGGACGGCAGCCTGGCCGGCGGGCTGCCGGGTGCCGGGGCGGTTGAACCAGGTGGTTGCAGCGCTGACGCGCAGGCTGACCGGGCGGCACGTGGGGCAGGGGCGCACGGTCAGCCCGCCTTCCGGTGTGGTCGGGAGCTGCACCTGGTTACGGGTGAGTTCATAGGCCTGCTCGATCACGCGCAGGGTGGCTGACGCCTGCTGTGAGACGCTGAACACGAGCAGCGCAGCCGCTGCGAGCCTGCCAACCGGTGTCTGAAAGTACTTCATCACTTCACCACCTGATACGCGTAGCCCTGAACCAGACGCGCCCTGGCGTCACGCTGATCGGTCATGCCCGTGGAGGTCACTTCGTAGTTGAGGTTTTTCAGACTCGAGCTGATCCCGAGACTTTCGCCGCGGGAGCAGATCGCGGTCACGTACCGCCCCCCGAGCTCTGGGACTGCCACGGCGGGTTCGGCCACTAACGGCGCTGCGCAGTCACCGACCACCGGTGGAGGCCGGCGCAGCACCTCGTCAATACCGGTCTGGGCCAGGCGGTAGGCGTTTTCCCGATACTGGACATTGCCTGCCATCAGCAATTGCAGACTGGCTGTGCGCATCGTTGATATGGCGAGCACCGTGAGCACCATCAGCAGAATCAGGCTGATGATCAGTGCGGCGCCACCCTGCCGCTGGCGTGGGGTACGTGCCGGGTGCGTGGCTTGCCTGTTGTCCGTCATCTAGGCGCCTTCATTATTCAGGAAGATCGTTTTGGAGATCTGCAGGCGGCGGAAGTTCGCCGGATAGTCCGCGGAGCCGCCCACCAGATCGCCCAGGTCGGCATCCGGCGTGGTGTAACGCCGCTCGTCCACCCAGGCGGGGTCGTCGGCCGGGGTCCCGACGAGCAACCACATGCGCACCGCGATCACCTGGCCGTCGGGGTCGAAGCCAGCTGCGGCAGGGTCGAGCAGCGCATGATTGCTGTCCACATACCGGTCGACATCGCCGTCGTTGTCGGTGTCCACCCCGAACTGGATCTGCAGATTCTCGACACCCGGAATAACTTCCTCGTCCCTGAAATTCCCCGTGGCACCGAGACTCAGGCGGCGGAGCGAGGGCAGTGACGGATCAAAACTCGATGCATTGCTGACGTAGTAGGCATTGACGGCGACATCGTTGGTGCTGTTGGTGCTGGCCGCAGGGCCGAGCGGCAAATTGACGTCTTTGAACAAGCGGCCCTCGGCCAGCGTGGTCTGGACCTGCAGGCGGTTGCCGTCGGCAAGCGGTCGATTGCCGCCCTTCCACGGGTCTGCGTGCCGCAGAATCAATACGTCGCTCCCGGCTCGTGGCGTGTCGTTGAACGAGACGCAAGGCAGATTGTAGATATCGTCGTTTGCGTCGACGGGCAGGGGGGCGGTCGGGGGGACGCCCAGAGCGAAGTCCGACACGTCGGCGCCACCACAGGTGACGACAATGCCCGGCGGCCTGACGATTCGTGCCGGCTCAGAGTTCAGGCCCCAGTATCGCGCCAGCCGAATATCCGGCTCGAGCGTATCCAGCGCGAACCGGGCACTTTCCTGCAGACGCGCCAGGCTGTCGCCGGCGCGGTAGCTGTTCTTGCTTTGGGCGTAGACATACAGGGCGCCACCGATCAGGAACAGGCCGATGGCCATGGCGACCGTCAGCTCGATCAGCGTCATGCCGCGTCCAGTGCGGAATCGGTTCACGGCTGGACCATCAGCGTGTAAGTCGCCGGCTGGTCGACGGGCTGGCCGATTTCCGGCCACGCCACCCGGATGGTGTAGGTGAGTGGCGCCGGACCGGCAACCTCGACCTCACCGCCGGCTCCGTCGGGCAGCTGGTTGTCCAGCTGTGTGCTCCAGTCAAGCCAGTCGTCATCGGCAAGTTGCTCGGGCGTGCAGTCAAGGGCGCCGTTGACGCAGTCGCCGTCCACACCCGGACCCGTGCCCGCATACGCGATTCCGGCGCTGCGGTTGCCGCGAATCCGGTCGGCCATGTCTGAGGCGAGGTTCACGGCGGCGGTCCTGTAGAGGGAGGTGCGACCCGCCCGGATGCCCTCCAGGTACAGCGCGGCGATCCCGAGCATGCCGACCGACATGACCACCAGGGCGACGAGCACCTCGACGAGCGTAAAGCCTTTGTGCCTAGCACCCACCGAGGGAATTCCTGTCTGACTGGACGTCGGCCCGCATACGCGACAGCTGCGGTTGTCCAAATTTGCCGATCCGGATCCAGCGGCCCGCTGCCACGTCACCACCGGTGTCCATGTCGCCGCGGAAATCGCAGAGCTGGATTTCGATGGCGTCCACATTTTCGAGTTCGCCCTTCTCGTTGAACAACAGGTCGTCAGCGCTCGGAGCAATCGTCAACCCGTCGACGAGATCCGCCTCCAGGGCGTCGTGCCGTTGCAGGACGACGTCGTCGACACCGATTGACTCGTCCCGATCGTTATCCAGGAAGACCGTCCACCCGGCGCCCAGGTTGCCGCCGGCGACGCAGTCCCCGGCTCCGTCCGGTGTGGGACAGATCATCACCCGTTGGGCTCGCCGCGTGAGCGCCTCGCTGCGCGCCGCCCGCAGGCTCCCCAACAGGTCGTTGGTAGCGCTGCTCATGCGGCTGTTGGCCGCCAGGGTGGCGAAGACGGGTACGCCGACGCCCAAGGCAACGGCCATGACGCCGAGTACCACCATGAGTTCAATGAGGTTGAAACCCCGTTGTTGTTCTTCTTCTGGGATCCGCACCGCAGCCGCCGGTTACAGGTCACGTCAACGGCCTCTATCGTGCGGCCATCCGGCAGACATAAGTATCCGCGCCGATAGTCGGCTGGATACTGGTGACGAGCAGAGAATCTGTATGTCATTCAGATTCTTAGGCCGGACAGCTCGGTGCGCCGTTAGCTGCGGCTGCGGAGCTGGCGCGGGGTCTGCCGGTGTAGCTCACCACGACGGCCCTGGCCTGCGCGTCGCCCCGCCGGTCGCAGAAGGTTAGCGTGCCATTGACCGAGCGCAGCCCCCACGGACGGAAGACGAAGGCGACGCGGTTGGCGACGATGGCAGCAGTCGGCAGCGTGCGCTCCACCTGGAGTATGGGTTCGCCCATGTCGACCCGGGGCGGGTCGTCCTGATCCCGGTTCACAAAGACGATAAACCCGTCCTCCCAGCTTCCTGAGTGCGTGCACTGCCGGCCGCTTTGACTCCGGCACATCGCCACGTCCGCCCCGGATTTCAGGGCTTCGTGCCGGGCGACGTACATGCCGTGGACGAAGCGGTTGACCGCGGTCGTCAGGCGCGAATCCAGCACCAGACTGGTGAAGGCGGGGACGGCCAGTGTGAGGACCACGGCGCCGATGGCCAGTGTGACCAGCAGTTCGAGCAGCGTGAAGCCGGAGGTGCGGTGCATGGAAACACTCGGGACTGACAGGGGCGAAGGGCCGCTACCTTAGTGGCCGCCAGTGGATGCGGCCAGCGCACAAACCGGGCGCACCGTGCAGTTTCGCGACTTGCGCTAGTATTCCGCCATGACCTTAAGGGCCGATGTGGAAGCCAGGCTGCGCGCCCACCGGGTGCAGCCCACGCCCCAGCGCGTCGAGCTCGGCATGCTGCTGCTGGCCCGCCCGTGCCACGTATCGGCTGACCAGCTGCTCATGACCCTGCGCCGGTCGGGCAGTCGCATTTCCAAGGCGACGGTCTACAACACGCTTAACCTGTTTTCCCGCGCCGGCATCATCCGCGAGGTCGCCGTGAATCCCAGTCGCCTCGTCTATGACTCCAACACGACCCACCACCACCACTTTCTCGACGAAGACACGGGCGAGCTCGTGGACATCGGCCCGGACGACATCAAGCTCCAGCGCCTCCCGGAGCTGCCGGCAGGCATGGAGACCTCAAGCGTTGAAGTGATCATCCGCGTGCGCCGGCGCCCGGACCGCCCGTAGGAGCGGCTTCAGGCGCGACAGCCCCCAGTTTGATGGGCGGCGGTCGATTCCCTATACTTCCGCGCGGTCGCCGGGGTAGCTCAGTTGGCAGAGCACCGCATTCGTAATGCGGGGGTCGGAGGTTCGACTCCTCTCTCCGGCACCATCAAATCAAGGTCCATACCGCAGGCCTGGTTTACACCGGCGCCGCTGCGGTGTTCAGCGGGCTGTTTGCCCTGATCGTCGCTGCCCACTACGGAACCAGGCTGTCGCGCACGGCCTTGTTCTGGGCGGCGTTCATTCTCACGCGGCCTGTAGGGGCGGTCGTCGGAGATTTTCTGGACAAGCCGGTCAGCGCCGGGGGGCACGCGTTGAGCCGGTATTCCGCATCTGCCGCACTCCTGGTCTTTATAGTTGGCAGTCTCGTGCTGTTCCGGCGGCGCGCGGCGACGCAGAGTCATTGATGCAACAGGGCCGCTACCGCTGCGGTTCCTGCTTCCTGAAGTGCGTCGCCAGCCACTCAGCAGCCGACGGTCCGATTGACGGCGTCCCGCTGTCAGGGGCGAACGGCGACCCTGCTTCCAGTTCCGGCCAGCTGCGTGCCAGCGGGTGGCGCAGGTCCTTGGCTAACCGCAGCGCATCCTCGCGGCCGCTGTAGTACCGCGGTACGCGACCGGTCTCGGTAAAGCCCATCTCCCGATAGAACAGCTGTGCGACAGGGCTGCGCGCCCGGACTTCGAGGCAGAGCGAGAACGTACCCGCCGTGATGGCCGTTTGTTCCAGCCACTCCAGGAGGCGGCGACCCAGACCGCGGCGCTGCCAGCGGCTGTCAACGGCCAGCAGGTTCAGATGGGCGATGTCATCACCGAAATGCATGA
The DNA here is from genome assembly GCA_031395645.1 of Gammaproteobacteria bacterium. Classification (GTDB taxonomy): domain Bacteria; phylum Pseudomonadota; class Gammaproteobacteria; order Steroidobacterales; genus SHZI01. The sequence continues at coordinate 82,025 of JANNJM010000010.1, forward strand.
TCGCGAAGCCGGCCAGCGTGGAGTTCGGGCTACCGCCGGCGCGAACGGCGAGGACGAGCGAGTCGTGGTGGTGCAGGTGCCGGGCCACCCGGGCGGGGGTCCAGGTCCAGGGCAGACCGACTTCAACGAGCCGCCGCGACATCTCGGCGATGACCTGAACGTCGGCGGCTAATGCGGGGGCTATTTGCAGTGTTATAGGCATGCGGCTCTCCGGCCGTTTTCACTACACTAGCGCAGATCGTGCCTCAGCGTCTGCGTGGATTTGTCAGAAGCTGCCTTTCTGCTGGGCAAGTGCTGCGGCACGCTGCTTGCCGGCGCAGTAGTTGACACCGCCGCCGTCTTTTGTTGAACCATCGGCGGCTACCTTGATGAACACCCGGTAGGGACCGTAGTCATCGAGAATGCCGTAGTCGCCCGTGTACTGGTAGCAGAAGAAATTTTCGAACAAAAACGTCTTGGGCGGAAAAAACGAGAACGTGGCAAACACCGCCGTCAGCGTGGCCAGCGCGCCGGCTGCATAGGGGCGGGCAGCAAGCTTTATTGGTGGGCGCGTGAGCAGGTAATAGCTCGCAGCCTGACCGGCACTGATGCCAAACACCATGATGGTCAGCATCGTCGGCAGGGACGCTTTGCCGCCCGATGACACCACCCAGCCCATGTAGGCGAAATACGTCAGCCAGATCAGGACTGGCGTGATCGACAGGGCCGCTGCCTTGCCGAGCCAGTAGTTGTTGGCAACGTTCCGGGTGTAGGTGTACTGCACGAGCGCTGCCAGCAGGCCCGGCCAGAAATACATCTTGGTGTGTTCCCACGCGCTCTCATTGACGGCGGCGAACAGCGCCATCGGCCGCCAGTAGTCGCTGAGTTCAAAGGCGAAGTGGAGGGTGGAACCGGCGATGCACACCCAGAGGACGGTGCCGATGTCCCACAGCGCCAGTTTGAGTTTGCCCGTCGGTGCTTTATCGGTTGACACTCTATGTTCTCCCTAGCTGGCAAGGCTGACGAGGAACCACGTGCCGACTCCGGCGATGGCGGCGCCTGCGATGCGCAACAGCAGTTTGCCACGAGTGTAGTGCTGGGAAATATCCCCGACGAGCAGGCCGGCAATGTGCAGGGTGGCCGTGCCGGTCATGAAGCCCGCGGCGTAACGCAGAGCATTGGCCACGCTGGGCATCTCGGCACCGTGCGCGTAGCCGTGAAAAACGGCGAAGATCGCGACAGCGCCCATCGCCACCAGCACCGGCAGCTTCCGGTCCGCCGCAATGGCAATGCCGAGAATGAGCACCGAAAAGGCGATGCCGATCTCAACCGAGCTAAGGCCGACGCCGCGCCAGCCCAGCACGCCCCCGATGGCCATGACTGCCACAAAGGTGGCGGGTACCGTCCAGATGGCGCGTCCCCCGATCTGGGCGCTCAGGATGCCCACACTGACCATCGCCAGAAAGTGGTCCACGCCCAGTACCGGGTGGGCAAGGCCGGCAATGAAGGAACCATAGGGCAGGCTGGAGCCTTCGTGCGCGCTGGCACTGAGCGGGGCGAGCAGGAGCAGCAGGAGGAGTCGCATTACGCGAGCAGGAACGTCGTGACGATGGGGTCCACAACCTCGGGTCTGTCGTAGATCGCCGCATGGCCGGCGCCAGCCACGATTTCCACGCGGATGTCGCCCATATACTTTTGGGCCTTCCGGCCGACGGTCGTGGGATCGTACAGCACTTCATGCTCTCCAAAAATGAGCAGGCCGGGCACCGCGAACTGCCGGAGCACGGCCTTTGGCTCGGGCAGGAAAAACTTGCCCAGCACCCGCAGCCCCTCCCAGATATTTACTTTTCCGGTAGCCTCGTTGTAGATGCCCAGCGACCGGTCCACCCGGTAGTGCCGCGTGCAGAGCGCCATCGCGCGGGCCAGCTGCCGGTCGAACGTGCCAAAAGTTCCGCCGGGGCTCTTCGACGAGACCGAGCGGGCCGTCAGGTCATCCTGCAGGACGTCGGCGTTTTTCCACTTCTGGGCCACGCGACCGAGCCAGATTTTTACCGGGAGCCGGGCGCCGGAGATTCCGGTCGGGCCGAGCATCACGACTTTCAGGACCCGCTGGGGGTGCAGGCTGGCGAAGCGCATCGCAATCCAGGCCCCCGCGCTGATGCCGGCGAAGTGCGCGCGCTCGATGCCCAGATCGCCCAGAACGTCCAGCAGCCAGTTGGCGTAGTCGTCGTTCAGGAAGGACGGCGGGTTCGGATCGCTGCGACCGGGCTGGCCGGGAATATCGACCGCGTAAACGCGGAAGTTGGCACTGAGGCTCTCGAGCTGGCGGCGCCACAAGGGTGCGCAACCGGCGACCCCGGAAATCAGGAACAGCGGTGGCGCGTCCTTGGGTCCCGCGGCCAGCAGGTGCGTGCGGCCAAAACGAGTGTTGACGTACAGGGATTCGAAGGGGACCCCGATCTTCTCCACCAGCGATTCATACCACTCCATGATGGCGCGGTAGCCATCGACGGACTTGTACAGTTTGAGGGGGTCGGCGGCCGTCGTGTTGCCGGCAGGGGCCAGCATGGAGCTTCCGCCGGCGCTGCTCGTGACTCCCTCGGTGGCGGTTCGTTGCTGCATGGTGGAGGGCCCCCGGACTGGTTGTTATGGATCGGTTTCGCGGCGCTGTCAGGATCAGATTCACGCGGGTCGCTGCGGCCGTCGCCCGGCGATGCCAGTCTTGCCAGATCTGGCAGTCTTCCCAGCCGTGCGGGCGTTCCGCAGCCCCGTGGCAGCCGGCTGCCAGGCCGGCACCAGGTGGTGCTTGCCGTTGCCAATCAGGTCTGCCCGGCCCATGCGCTTCAGGGCCTCCCGGAGCACCGGCCAGTTTTCGGCATCGTGGTAGCGGAGAAACGCCTTGTGCAGCCGGCGCACCTTGATGCCCTTGGGGACATCGACCGTCTCGCTCGTCCGGGTAACGCGCCGCAGGGGATTCTTGCCGGTGTGGTACATGGCCGTGGCGGTCGCCATGGGGGAGGGCAGGAAGTTCTGGACCTGGTCCACCCGCAGCTGATTGCTCTTCAGCCACAGGGCAAGATTGAGCATGTCGCGGTCCGTCGTGCCCGGATGGGCGGCAATGAAGTACGGGATCAGGTACTGCTCCTTGCCAGCCTCTTTTGAATACTTGTCGAAGAGCTCCTTGAAGCGGTGGTAGGTGCCGATACCGGGCTTCATCATCTTGTTGAGCGGCCCGTTCTCGGTGTGTTCCGGGGCGATCTTCAGGTAGCCGCCCACGTGGTGCGTAACGAGTTCCTTGATGTACTCCGGCGATTCCACCGCCAGGTCATAGCGCACGCCGGAAGCGACCAGCACCTTCTTCACGCCGGGCAGCGTCCGGGCACGACGGTACAAGCCGATCAGCGCCGAGTGATCGGTGTTGAGATTCGGGCATACACCCGGGAACACGCAGGATGGCCGCCGGCACGCGGATTCGATTTCCGGACTCTTGCAGGCCAGGCGGTACATGTTGGCAGTCGGTCCGCCCAGGTCGGAAATCACGCCGGTGAAGCCTGGTGTCCGATCGCGGATGTTCTCGATCTCCCGGATGATCGAGTCTTCCGACCGGTTCTGGATGATGCGGCCCTCGTGCTCGGTGATCGAGCAGAAGGTGCAGCCGCCGAAGCAGCCGCGCTGGATGATGACGGAGAAACGGATCATCTCCCACGCCGGAATCTTTGCTTCGCCGTAGGCCGGATGTGGCTGGCGGGTGTAGGGCAATTCGTAGACCGCGTCGAATTCCTTTGTGCGCAGTGGGATGGGTGGCGGGTTCAGCCAGAGGTCGCGGTCACCGTGGCGCTGCACGAGCGCCCGCGCGTTGCCGGGGTTCGTTTCAAGGTGCAGGACCCTGGAGGCATGGGCGTACAGCACCGGGTCGTTTTTTACGGCCTCGAAGGACGGCAGGCGGACGACTGAGCGGCTGCGGTCGAGTTTCGGCGCGCGGGGCAGGAACTGGATAACCTTTTCGCCGGGTGCGGCCAGGCCTGGCGCGGCCTGACCTGGCGCGGTCGTGCACGCGGCGCCAGTGGTAGCCTGAGCCGGCTGGTCCGCGTAGGGGTCCTTCGGCGGCTCGATGCGGCCGGGCTCATCCACGCTGGTGGAGTCGACCTCAGCCCAGCCTTCCGGCAGGCCGGTACGCGGAAAGCCGGTGCCGCGAATATCCGTGAGCGCCGTGATCAACTCGCCCTTCGCGAGACGGTGCGCGATTTCGACGATCTGGCGTTCGCCGTTGCCGTAGACGAGCAGATCGGCCTTGCTGTCGAAAAGCACGGAGCGCCGCACGGTGTCCGACCAGTAGTCGAAGTGGGCCACGCGCCGGAGGCTGGCCTCGATACCACCGACCACGAGTGGGACGCCCTTGAACGCTTCCCGCAGGCGCTGTGCATAGACCACCACCGAGTGATCGGGCCGGCGGCCCGCTTCGCCATCCGGGGTGTAGGCATCGTTGGACCGGATGCGGCGATCCGCGGTGTAGCGGTTCACCATGGAATCCATGTTGCCGGCCGTAATGCCGAAAAACAGCGTGGGTGCACCCAGGGCAGTGAACGCTGCGGTGGATGTCCAGTCTGGCTGCGCAATGATGCCCACACGGAAGCCCTGGGCTTCGAGCAGTCGGCCCACCACGGCCATGCCGAAGCTGGCGTGATCCACGTAGGCATCGCCGGTCACAATAATGACGTCGCAGGCGTCCCAGCCCAGCACGTCCATCTCGGCGCGGGACATGGGCAGCACCGATGCCGGCGTGAGCCGGCTCGCCCAGTGCTTGCGGTAGGAAAAGAGTTCGCGGGCGACGTCCATAGTGTCCGTGGGCTGTATTAGTGAGTTCTGGGCTCGATGCTCGCGCCGAGCCGATCCGGTCCGGACGGGAGCCGTTCAAGCTGGGGTTCCCGGAGCCCGTTAGCGTAGCGCACATCCACGGTTACAAACCGGTCGCCGTTTTCCACGAGCAGCGAAATCGGGCTGCCATTGCCGTTGCTCTCGGCATCTTCCTGAGCGGCCGCGATGGACTCCCGCAGGCGGCCCACCGTAAAGCGGCGGCCATTGACGGCCCGGATAAACATCCCGGGGGCCAGGCCTGCCGCATCGGCTGCCGTGCCGGGCATCAGATCATCGACCAGCCCCGTGCCGTTCAGGCGAATTCCCAGGGAGTAGGCCAGCTCGACCATGCCTGACGAATCAAGGGTTTCAATGTCCTGCAGGAAGCCGTTGCGTTCCGCCCCGAACTTAAGGCGCCAGCCGCCGCTCGTCAGGCCACCGACCGGCGGGGGCGGGTTGGTGGCCGCGATGCGCGCCGTGAAGAACTGTCGCCAGTCCCACGGGAGGACCGCGTTGAGGGCTGTGTAGATGTCATCTTCGGTGAAGGTGACAACGGCCGGTGGGCCGCTCTGGCCACCGAAGAAGCCCTTGCAGAAATCGTCCAGGCTGCGCCGTCCGCGCGTTTCCTGCCGGATCAGCATGTCAGCCTCGAGCCAGACCAGGGCGCCTTCATTGTAGTAGTCAGCCGAGCGCCGGTAGCTCCGCCACAGCGGTGATGCGCGGCTCAGTTGTTGGGCGGCGATCGCGGTGTCACCCAGAGACCGCCAGCGGCGCCCTGGTTGCAGCGAGTAGTAGGCGGCGGACTGGGCGAGCCTGTCCCGGTAGCGGGCGGCGCTCCAGATGCCGCTCCGGGCGGCGAGCACATGGCCCAGGTATTGCGTCAGTCCCTCGTAGACCCACAGCAGTTCGCCGCGCATGGGCGCCTGGAAGTCGGGCGTCGCGAGGCCAGCCGGCCGCCTGTACTTGCCGTTCCACGAGTGCACGTACTCGTGGGGCAGCACGTAGAGCTCGAGCATGCCCACTGCCGGATTGGTGAACGAATTTTCCGCGATGCGGTTCTCGCTGGACTCGTGCGACTCTAGACCGAACTGGGCAACCTGGTCGGAGAGCGCCACCAGGAAGGTGTAGCGGCGAAAATGCCGGGCGCCGAACAGCGCGTCCGCCTCCGTGACCATGCGGCGCAGTTGTTGAACGGTCTCCGGAGAAATCCTGAGGGCCGCGGCGCTGTCAGCCGCGACCGCCATACGCACTGGCCGCGCCGAGTCATCGAGAGTGATCTCCTGGAAATAGCGCCCCGCGAGCAGCGGCGAGTCCACCAGCGTCGAGAGACTGACGGGCGCGAAGCGGATGGCCGCAGTTGTGGTATCGCCTGCAGCTCGATTGAGCGCCGTAGCGAACTGCCAGCCCGCCGGGAGTTGCAGTGAGGTTTCCACCTCCAGCTCATCGGGGTTTGCACCGGCCGGATAGAGCACGAGGTGGCTCCACTTGAGCAGTGCCAGCTCAGTGGTCAGTGAGGCCAGTGATGACAGGCCGCTGTCCGGGAGTCCCGACAGGAAGTCGAGCGCGACATCGAGACGCTGGGCGCCCTCAGGGACTGTGAGGTGGAAGGCGTAGAGGTCCACGCTATCGCGCTGCCAGGCAACCGGCTGGCCGCCGGCACTCATTTGTATCCCGGCCAGGTCCGCCACCGGGCCGGTCGGGCCGTGGTTGCCTGGCAGCCATTTCGGGTAAACCAGGGTCAGCGCCCCCGGGGCGACGGGAATGGTGAGGCGTGCGTGCAGCAGGTGGCGTGCTGCCTCCCGTGCATCCACGTCGAGCGCAAGCCGCGGTGCGCCCCAGCCAGGCACCGGATTGCCAGCGAGCAACAGCAGCAGCGGAATGGCAGCACGCGCCTTCGTCATGACTGGATGACCGTGCCTGGTTTTTTCTTGCGGAGGCGGATATTGAGCATCTCCACGATCACGGAGAAGGCCATCGCAAAGTAGATGTAGCCCTTCGGTACGTGGGTATCGAGTCCGTCTGCAATCAGCGCCACGCCGACGACCAGCAGGAAGGACAGCGCCAGCATCTTGATCGTCGGGTGCTCCGACACGAAATTGCCGATGGCCGAGGCGAAAACCATCATCAGTGCGACGGACACGACGACGGCCGCAATCATGATCTCGACTTCGTCGACCATGCCGACTGCCGTAATGATGGAGTCGAGCGAGAAGACGATATCGATGAGGATGATCTGGAAGATGACGGCACCAAACGTCGCCGCGACGGCGTTGCCGCCACCTTCTTCGCTGCCTTCCATCAGGTGATGGATTTCCTTCGTGCTCTTCCAGAGCAGGAAGAGGCCGCCGGAGATCAGAATGATGTCGCGCCACGAAATGTCCATGGACAGGACCGTGAACAGCGGAGCCGTGGCGCCGACGATCCAGGACAGCACCAGGAGCAGGGCAATACGCATGAACATCGCGAGGAACAGGCCGATGCGGCGCGCGAATTCGCGACGTTGCCTGGGGAGGCGATCCACCAGAATGGAGATGAAGATGACGTTGTCGATGCCGAGGACCAGTTCCAGGGCGGTCAGGGTGAGGAACGCTATCCAGGCCTCGGGTTGGGTCAAAAGTTCAATCATGATCAATAACTTATGTTCAGAACTTAAGGTGGTTCTGGCGGCGCTGCCAGAAGGGCGGGCAGCGTACCATGCGAGCCGGCGACGCCGTTACTGAAGACCATCTCGAGCCGGACGAGTTCCAGCGGGTCGGCCAGGGGATCGCCATCGACGATCAGCAGGTCTGCCAGCATGCCGGGCGCAATTCGCCCGAGTTGATCCGCGGCGCCGATCGCGGCCGCGGCGTCGGCGGTCGCGGACCGCAGCACGGCAGCGCCAGACAGGCCTGCATCTTTGAGCGCACGCAACTCCGCCAGCAGGGACAAGCCGTAGGGAAAGATCGGTGCATCCGTGCCGGCAATGATCCGCGCGCCCGCGGCGGCAAGCTCGCGTATGGCCCGGCGGGAATTCTCGAGACCTGAGTCGAACAGCGCCCGCTTGCGCCCCGCAAGTCCTGCCAGCGCTCGCAGCGCCCGCCGGTCGGCCTCCGGATAGAACGCGGCGTACTGCGGCACGGCGTCGATCTCCGGATAACGGAGCAGCACATCGAGGAAGCCGCCACCCACGACCAGCGTTGGTACGATCGTTGCGCCGGAGGCGCCCACGATCTGTAGGGCGTCGCCGTACATCCGCAGTCCGTCACTTTGTTTCGATGACCAGCCGAGCCGGCTCGTGCCGCGCAGGTGTTCGACGCGATCGCCGCCAAGGGCGAAGGCGGGATAGATCTCGTGGGACGATACCGGCAGGCCAAGCCTGTGTGCCGCACGAATGGTCCGGGACTCGCGCGTGACCGGCATCCGGGTGTAGGTCTTGATCAGTGAGTAGTCGAGCAACTGCGCGCGTTCGAGTTCCAGCGCCAGCCGCCGGTCCGACGTGACGTGGCTCGCGAAGGGAAAGAAGCGCTGCCGGCCATCCAGCTGAGGGCCCGCGTAGAAGAGCCGCGGCCCGGGCCGCCGGCCGGACGCCCAGGCTTCGTAGTTTTCCCGTGACTCGTAGGGCAGTCCGCCAGGTTCCACCACGGAGGTGACGCCGAAGGCGAGCCACGCGCGCCCGACCCAAGCGCCGTCGTGGGCCTGGTGGTGCGCGTGATGGTCGATCAGGCCCGGCATGACCGTGGCGTGGCGTGCGTCGATCACGCGAGTGCCAGGCGCTGCGACGAGGCCGGCACCGACCGCAGTGATGCGGTTCCTGTCGATGAGGACATCGACGTTGCGCCGGTACTCCGGGGCGGTGCCATCGAAGAGCCGCCCGGCGCGAATCAGCACCTTGCCCGCTCCACTCGCCGGCCTCCACGTGAGCGGCGCGGAGAGGGCGAGCGGCCGACCCTTCTTTACGTCGATTTGCCGCAGTCCCCCCGTAGCGAGCCAGGTCAGCGTCCGCCCGTCGGCACTGAACGACGGGTAGTCCGCGAGCCCGGAGGTGCGCCGCTTGGGCGGGCCCGCCGCGGACCCGTCGGGCTGCAGTCCGAGCAGCCACAGTTCGCCGTCGATCACCAGGGCCGCCGTTCCGCCATCGGTGGCCAGCACCGGACCTGTGTCAGTGGTGAGGCCAGGCGGCAGCGCCACAGTGGCTGCCGAGCCCGTCCGCAGGTCGATGGCCCGCAGCCCGTTACGGCCCTCCCGGAAGCGCGCCGAGCTGGCGGTGAGTGCGGCGACCAGCAGGTGCTGGCCATCCGTACTAAAGCCCATGCGTCCCGGCCAGAGCGGCGGTGCCCTGATGGCCGTGACTACGCCGCTCGTCAGCGCCAGCCGGTGCAGCGTGAAATCCTGGTTGCCGCGCGGTCCTGCCTGGAAGAACGCGAGCGACTGGCCGTCGGGCGCGAACGCCGGGTAGCGCACGCCGCGCGGCATTCGCGTGACTGGCCGGTCGCTGCCTGAGTTAAGGTCCCGGAGCCAGACCTGCATGCTGCCGCCCCGGTCGCCGATGAACGCCAGTGACTGACCGTCCGGGGAGACGGCAGGGTCCCGCTCGACGAAGGCATCGTTCGTCAGTTGCCGGAGGTCGCCGCTTGCGGTGCGCCACCACAGATCACCGAGCGCGGCAAAAATCACGCCGCCATCCGGTGCTGTCACCGGCTCAACGATGCCGAGTGCTGCCTGCGACCTTTCCGCCGGACGAAACTGCTTCTGTCGATAGTCGGCAGTCGTCACTGGCAGCGAGATTGAGAAAGCCTGCGTCTGCAGCGCGGCACCGGAGTGCCAGCGCTGGATGCCGCCGTTGGCGGTCCAGGCGAGCCCGCCGTCCTTAAGCCACGCCGGTGCAAACGGAAACACGTCATCCCCGGTGGCCGAGAGTACTCGTGTCGTCCGCGTCGCCAGCTCGAGCAGGGTGAGCTCGTAACGGGCAATGGCGGGAAAGCCGATCTGTTCGACGGCGCGTACGAAGGCGAGTGTCTGACCGTCGGGCGACCAGGCTGGCGCGACGGGGCGTCCCATCTTGCCGCTCGCCACGAGTTCCGGCGGTGCTGCGTCCCGCGTCAGCGACTGGACGTACAAGCTCACCATGCCGCCACGGTCCGACACGAAGGCCAGGCGCGTGCCGTCCGGTGACACGGCGGGCCAGAAGTCATCCGCCGGATCGTTGGTCATCGGCGTCAGCGTGCCCGTCGCGAGATCCAGCCGCCAGATGTCCAGGTTACCGTTGCGGTCCGACGTAAACGCAATGCGCAGCCCGTCCGGAAACCAGACGGGCTCGCGGTCGTCGTCCGGACCCTCGGTCAGCGCTTGCGCCTGGCCACCCGCCGCCGGTATCTGCCAGATATCAAAGTCACCGGCCCGGAACGTCTGGAAGATGAGTTGGCGGCCGTCCGGACTGAAGCGCGGGAGACGGTCGTCGCCGTGACCGTCGGTGAGTTTCGTCCCGGGCAGCCGCCACAGTGCGCCCTGCAGGTCGAGCACCGTCGTGCCGTCCGGCCCGACGGTCACCGCGAAGTTGGTGCCTTCGGTAATCGTCAGGACCCGCTCTGCACCCGGGACGACGGTCGGAGCGAGGAGCTGACACAGCAGGCAGGTGGCGAGCACAGAGCGACGCATGGGACGGGATGACATTCAGCGCGACTGACCGCAGGCCCAGCACAGTTCAAATCCGGTCGGGTTATCCTCCCGGCACGCGGCGCACTGCCAGGCCACGTCGCCGCCGGCGACCTGCGGCGAGGCGGCGGCCTGAAACTCGACGATGAGGCGGGCGCACCGGTCCGCCAGTTCGTCGTCCAGCACCCAGACCTCCGCGTCCACCGTCATGCCCTGATTGAAGGGCAGCACGCCGGGCGTCCCCGCCACGTGCTCATTAAGTAGCATTGCCGGAATGCGCTGCTGCTCGAGCAGGGTGACAATCTCGCGGGCTTCCCACAGCGAGGCCGTAGTGTAGACGCGCTTCAACTGGTGCCCCCGTGGTCCGGCCAGTATCATGCCACTGACTGAGTTCTCCGGGAGTTGCCATGCGGCTCATCGTCGCGATCACCGGCGCCAGTGGCGCCATCTACGGCATACGCCTCCTCGAGGCGCTGCGGGAAGTGCCCGACGTCGAGGTCCACCTCGTCGTGAGCAACGGTGGCAAGCTCAACATTTCCCTGGAGACCGACTGGGCGCTGAAGGACGTGGAGGCTTTGGCCCACGAGGTGCACAGCGACCAGAACCTCGCAGCGACGATTGCGAGCGGTTCGTTCAGAACCGGCGGCATGATCGTCGCGCCCTGCTCGATGAAGACGCTGTCCGGCATCGTGGCATCCTACGCAGACACGCTGATCGTGCGCGCCGCCGACGTCATCCTGAAGGAACGGCGCAAGCTTGTGCTGATGCCGCGGGAGACACCGTTGCACGTTGGCCATTGCCGGCTGCTGCTGCAGGCCGCAGAAATGGGCGCCATCATCGCGCCGCCGATGCCGGGCTTCTACAACGATCCCCAGACCATTGACGACCTGCTGAACCATAACGTTGGCCGGGTCCTCGATCTGTTCGACATCGAGAGTGGCCTCGTGAAGCGCTGGAAAGGCGGGCGTGAGTCCGCCCGCAAGCCCCGGCAGCCGAAGGCCTGAAGTGCCGGAAGCCCATCTGCAGCGCGTTCGTGAATTGCTGGAGGGGCACAGCACGATCACGCTGGCGACAGCGGTGGACAGCCGCTCATGGGCGGCCACCGTGTTCTACGCCAGCGACGCCGATCTCAATCTCTACTTCGTGTCCGATCTGAAAACGAGGCACGGACGTGAAATGCATCATGACGCCCACGTGACCGGCGCAATCAATCACGATGTGGCCACCTGGAGCGAGGTGATCGGCCTGCAGATCGAGGGCCGCGCCGTGGTTCTCGAAGGGGAAGAGCGACTGAAGGCGCTGGCGGCCTACCTGGACAGGTTCCCGGATGTGCGCCGTCTGTTCGACCGGCCCCGCGATGACAACGAGAAGCTGATCGCGGGGCGCCTGCAGCGTGCGCCGTTCTGGCGGCTCACGCCCGGCTGGATCCGGCTGATCGACAGCACCAGGGGCTTCGGCTGGAAGTGGGAAACGAATCTCCCCCTGAAGGAGCGCCTTTAAGGCGCGACCCTCGCTAACGTCAGTGCGCTGCTGCCTTCGCCTGCGCCACCCGCCCCTCAAACACTGTTCCCCAGACCTTGATGCCCCGCAGTCCGGCCGCCCCCACCGCGTAGGGGTCCTGCTCGAGGACGGCGAAGTCCGCCAGCTTGCCCGCTTCGATGCTGCCGAGGCTGTCTTCCAGATGGAGGATGTACGCGGCGTCGATGGTAATTGCGTGCATGGCCTGGTCCACCGTCAGGCGCTCCTCAGGACCAAACACCTGGCCCGACTGGGTTTCCCGGGTGATTGCTGTCCAGGCCAGGAACAGGGGTGCCGCAGGGGCCATCGCAAAGTCCGAGTGCAGCGCCACAGGTACGCCTCGCCGGACCAGCCCGCCGAGCGGTGCGATCCGCGCGGCCCGGTCAGCGCCCAGGCCCACTTCCGCGTAGTTATCGCCCAGGTCGTAGAGATAGAACGGATTGGCCGAGACCAGCGCGCCGAGCAGCGCGACCCGACGGCTCGTGCCGTCGGTGGCGTAGCCGTAGTGCTCGAGCGTGAAACGGGGATCCGCACGGGGTTTTTCATTCTCCAGTTTTTCCAGAACGTCGAGCACCATTGCCACGCCGGCGTCGCCATTGGCATGCACGTGCATCTGATAGCCGGCATTCCAGTAGCGGCGCGCGAGGTTCTCGAACACGGTCGGCTGCGTGATCCACTCACCTTGATGCCCGTCGATGTAGCCGGGCGCCGAGATCTGCATGGCCTGGGAAAAGAACGCGCCGTCGGCGAAAAGTTTGATGGCGCCGTTGGTGAAGAGATGCCTGGTGTTCTTTTCACCCGCCTTGCCCACAAAAGCAAAGGCCGCATCTGCGCTTTTCAGCGTGGCGCCAAGCGCTCCAACGTCGGGCGTCAGGCGCACCCGGACCGGTGAGTCATCCCGATCAAAAGTCCGCTGCAGGGCGCTGATCTCCAGGTCCCAGCTCGTCACGCCGGTGCTCATGTCGGCCACGGTGGTGACGCCATTGAAAGTCAGGTAGTCCCGCGTCCTGGCAAAGCCCTGGTCCACTCGTGCCGGTGCCAGCAGGTAGCTGGCCAGCGCCGGCACCGCTGTCTTGAAGAAGCCGTCCTCCAGGAAGTGGCCGGTGGCCCAGTCGATTTGCGGATTGCCCTGGACCCTGGCCTCTGTGAGGCCCTTGCTCTCCAGGTACTTGAGCATCGGTGTATTGAAGTACGCCTCGTGGGTCGACCGGTGCCAGACGAAGATGGGGTAGGTGCTGGAGATGGTGTCCAGCAGGGCCCGGGACATCTCGCCGTGGAAGTTCTGGCTGTAGCCCCAGGTGATGAACATGGGTTCGCTCATTGGAGCCGCGGCGAACGCCGCCTTCAGGGCAGTCATGTACGCCTCATGCCCGAGTGTGGCGGGGGTCTTCTCGCCCATCACATCCCAGGACTCCGGCGTGATCCATTTCGTCCCGAACTGAAGGGCACCAAGCAGTGGGTGCATGTGCGGATCGATCAGGCCCGGCATCAGTACCTTGTCCTTGAACTGCTCGTTGAGCGTGTAGGGGTTGTCCTTTAGCCAGGGGTTGAGGTCCTCAAGCGAGCCCACGCCGAGGATCTGGCCGTTGCGTACGGCGACGGCTGTGGCGGCCGGCCGGGTGGGGTCCATGGTGATGACCTTCCTGGCGACGAAAACGGTGATGGCACCTGGCGCGCCACGGGGCGCATCCACTGGTACCGTCGGCGCCGCAGACAACAGGCTGGAGCCCAGGAGGGTCAGCGACGCGACAGAGCGCCTTAGCAGTCGGGAAGTCAGCATGAACGCCATGGCCGGTCCGGGCTACGGCACGGTGGCGGGAAGAAACGCGAAGGGCTCGGCAACCTGGAACTGCGCTGCCACGTTACCGGCGTAGATGGCGCCGCCGGTCAGCGTGAGTCGCTTGACGGGCTGCCCCGTCGCGAAGTTCATATCGGCGACGTTTACCCAGAACACGTTGGGACTGCGTGCCGACTCGAAGTAGTACCGCCGGTTCTTGTGGTCCGACACGGTGCGCCAGAGAGTGGACGAGATATTGGGCTGGCCAGGCGTCGAAATGCCGAGCGGGACCGACGCGTTGCGAATCACCGAGAACGCACTGGCGATGGCTTCAGCGTTATCAGCGGTCTTGGGGATGGCATTGATATAGAAGGAGGCGCGTACGAACCGGTCTGCCGCCCGGTTCGTGCCCGGGAGCATGGTCGTCCCGCCGATCTGCTGCCAGTAGGCGTTGAGGGCGAGCTGCTGGTCGTACACCGGCGAGTTGGTCATCACCTGGAACTCCCGGCCGTGGTGAATCACCTGTTTGCCGCCCACGTACTCAAAGATGGCCGAGTCGCCGCTCGTATCGGAGATTGCCAGATGCACGGTGCCTGCCGCGCCATCGGGCGACACCACGGGAATGACATAGAAAGGTTCCTTGCGGAGGGCGGTGACGGCCTCTGCAACGGTGGCGTAGTTGTCGAGCACGTATTGGGTCCAGGCGGAGATCGACAGGGGTAGCCGCTTGTCGCCCTGTGACGGGGTCGCGTACTCGGACTCGGCCAGGTAGAGAAGGTTGGCAACAAGTCCCTTTTCGTTAATCCCGTCGGCGGTGGCGGCTTCAAACGCCGAGGCGACCACGCTGCCGTACTTCGATGTCCAGCGAATGGCACTCGGGCCCGCCGCACCGGTTCGCTGCATGCCCCGCGGGAACGCCCAGAGGTTCGAACCGAGATCCGTTTTCCAGTCCATGCTGCGCACAGTGATGATCGTGTCTTCGGGGCCGAGGTAGACGGCGCGGGTGCAGGCGTCTGCAGAGGGCGGGGCTGTTGCGATGGCGATGGCGATGGCCAGGCAGAGGGCAGTGTTGCGGAGGGCTTGCATGGTGGACGCTCACTCTGACTTGGACGAGGCGGGGAGGATACGCAGCCTTAACTATGCCATGTACCAGCTCGATGTGGACACAGGTTTCCCCGTGGGAGCGGCTTCAGCCGCGACCGCAACGTCTATGCGGTCGCGCCTGAAGGCGCTCCTGCGGCACTCGTGCGTCATTTCGCTACGCCTGATTTCTCCGCCGGTGGCCTGAGCACTCTCTCCAGGAACGCGAACGCCAGCTGCCAGCCCTCGTCCATCTGGGCGGCAGGGTAGCCGTGCTCCCCGTCCTTGATGATGTGCAGCTGGAAATTTGTCCTGCCGGCATTCTTCAGGGCATCAGCCAGCCACACGGATTCCTGCACCCGCACGACGCTGTCCTTCTCGCCGTGGAGGATTAGCAGGGGTGCCTCGATCTGATCGGCCAGGAAGCGGGGTGAGC
This sequence comes from Gammaproteobacteria bacterium, assembly GCA_031395645.1. Lineage (GTDB taxonomy): Bacteria > Pseudomonadota > Gammaproteobacteria > Steroidobacterales > SHZI01. Next base: position 97,300 of record JANNJM010000010.1, read on the forward strand.
GGGCGCGGTAGAGCTCTGGCGCCTCCGTGAGGCTCTTGCCCACCATCCGCTCGAAGTACTCCCGGTCGCCGGGTTCCGCATTGGGATTCTCTTCTGGTGTCGCGGTGAGTCGCCAGACCAGATCCGTGGGCCCGAAGAAATCGACGCCTGCAGCAAAACGATCCGGGTATCTCGCCAAAGCCATGAGTGCGTTGTAGCCGCCGTGGCTGAGTCCGAGGATGGCGATGCGCTGGGTATCGACCTCCGGCAGTGCGGCGAGGTAAGTCCGCGCCGCCAGCATGTCGTCGATTTCCTTGCCGCCGTAGTCGGCCGCGTCGTGGAATGCCTGCGTGTACCCGGAACTACTCCGGTAGTCCGGCGCCAGTACCACATAGCCTCGGTTGACGAGTTCGGCGATGCGCGGCAAGGACCGGGAATTGAACTGCCCGTGCTGGCTGCCGTGGACGTAAATGATGGCTGCTCGTTTGCCCGGCACTGACGTTAGCGGCTTGAACAGGTAGGCCGGGATTGGCAGTCCATCCGTACTGACGTAGGAGAGTTTCCGGTAGTCGAGCGTTCCCCTGGCTGCAGTCTCGATGCGCAGGTCATCGGCCCGCTTCTCGGCCTGCCGGTCCTCCCAGCTACTGGCGCCGCAAACGGAGGGCAGTGCAAGCAGCGCACACAGAGCAACGAGGCGGGAAATGGGGAAAATGGGGACATGCCTCATTTCGGAACGCGAGATAAGGCGGCGATCGAAATTAGGCATGTCCCCATTTCCCCATGTCTCTAATAGGCATCGCCGCTGGAGTAGGGCGGCAAGGTACCGATGTGGATGCCACTATCCACAATCAGGGTCTCTCCCGTGATCAGGTGCGCGGACTCCAGGAACCAGACGAGCACGGCCGCGATATCTTCGGCAGTCGCCACTTTCTTCAGCGGTAGTAGCGCGCCCTGGGTCTTGATCATCGCGGCGTACTGCTCGTCACCCATGCCGCCTTTCAGCCAGCGGGTCTGGATCATGCCCGGCGCGACGGTGTTGATGTTGATCTCCGGTGCCAGCACGTGCGCCAGGGATTTCGTCATCAGGTTAAGCGCCGCCTTGGACGCCGCGTAGGGAATGGATGAGCCGATGCCCGTGACGCCGCCGATGGATGAGTCATTGACAATCGAGCCCTGGCCCTGCTTCTTCATCCACGGAGCCACTGCCCGCACCATCTGGTATGCGCCGACGACGTTCACGGCGTAGATGTCGAGGAAGTCCTGTTTGCTGACGCCGTCGAGCTTCTTGTAGGGATTGAACTTGGTGCGCGCGGCATTGTTGATCAGGTAGTCGATGCGTCCCCACTGGTCGCCCGCGGCTTTCACCATCGCCTGGCAGGCGTCGTCGTCCGACACGTCTGCCTGGAACACGATGGTCTCTGCCCCCTTGCCCCGACACGCCGCGGCCGTCTCCTCGGCCTCAACCTTGCTGCGGGTGTAGTTGATCACCACGTTGCAGCCATGCTCGGCCAGCAGGATGGCGGCGGCGGCACCGACGCCCGTGGCGGAGCCGGTGACGATGGCAACTTTCTTCTTCGATGCGGGCATGGCGGGTCTTCCTGATGAGCGGTGGCTTGCGGGGCAGCTAGCCTACTGCAAAGTCTGGAAAAATGGGGACATGGAAAAATGGGGACATGCCTCATTTTCCGGGCCAACCTGAGCAGCGGCACCTGCCCCATGGTCGCTCCACTGGAAATGAGGCATGTCCCCATTTCCCCATGCTAAGGTTTGGGTCCAGAAAAACCAGCCGCGCGAGCACGGGAGCACCGGTCAATGGCCTTCAAGGATATGCGCGAGTTTCTCGCGAAACTCGACGAAATCGGGCAGCTGAAGCACGTCAAGACGCCCATCAACGTCGCCCAGGGGACCAACGAACTGCAGAGCCTGATGCGCCTGCTCGCCGAGACGAACGGGCCGGGCCTGATTCTTGAGAACCTGCAGGGCTACAACACCCCGGACGTCCCCGTGATCTTCAATCCGTTCGGCACCCGGGAACGGACGGCGATGACCATTGGGGTGACGGACCCGATCGAGGCCAAACTCAAGCACACCGCGATCCTTGCGGATCGCACGACCTGGCACAAGCCGAAGATGGTTGAACGGGCGAAGGCGCCCTGCAAGGACGTGGTGATCCCGCGCGAGAAGATTTCCCTCGACAAGCAGATCCCGCACGTGTGGCTGGGCAAGGAGGGCGCGTCCTATATCTGCGGTGGTGTCGTCGTGACGAAGGACCCGGAAACCGGCGTCCGCAACGTGGGCTGGTACCGGCTCACGAGCCTCTGGAACTGCAAGCATCCGCAGGGCGGCACCTACAGCGAGAAGGAGCAGAAGCAGCAGCTGTCGATCTTCGCGTTCTGGAATCCGCCGATGAACCACGTCGGGCTGCACCTCGCGAAGGCGCAGCGCATGGGCAAGCCGCTCGAGATCGCCATCGCCTGTCAGTGCGATCCCGCAATTCACATGGCTGCGGCCACTGGCATTCCCTATGGCCTCGATGAGTACGACTACGCCGGCGGCCTGCGCGGCTCACCCGTGGAACTCGTGAAGTGCGAGACGGTGGATCTCGAAGTGCCGGCGACCGCCGAGTACGTCATCGAAGGCGTGTTCCAGCCCGATGTGCCTCAGCAGATCATCGGCTGGCACTCCAATTCCGTGGGCTACTACGACAAGCACCAGGTGTTCCCGCTGTTGGATGTCACCACCATCACGCACCGGAAGAACCCGCTCTGGTACGCGACCATCGAGATGATGCCGCCCTTCGACCACAACTACCTGGCGCTGATCCCCATCGAGGGCGAGATGCTCTCCGACCTGCAGCGCAAGATTCCCGAAGTGAAGGACTGCGTCGTCACCCCGAACATGACCTACGTGGTGCAGCTCAACGTGGATGGCGCGAGCAAGCCGCACCCGGAGTTCGGCAAGTACGTACTACACGCACTGTGGGGTGCTGCAGGCCGGTGGCCGCGCACGGCAAAAATCGCGGTTGTCGTCGGTCCCGATGTGAATCCGTACGACCTCTCGTCCATCGAGTGGGCCATCCAGACGCGCGTGCAGCCCTACAGCGACATCATCATCAACCGCTCCGGCCAGGCCTTCGTGCTGGACCCCTCGGCGCCGAAGGGTCCCCAGGGCTTCCCGACGGTGGGTGAGCAGATGGGTATCGACGCGACCATCAAGATCCCGGAGCGCTTCACCGAATACGCCGACGTCAGTCAGGCGGATCCGGCCGAAGTCGCGAAGCTCGCCGAGAAGCTGCAAGGTCTCTGGTAGGGGAAATGGGGACATGCCTAATTTCCGGTTGGAAATTAGGCATGTCCCCATTTCACGGGACGAACTCGCCCGGCTGTGAATCCGGCACTCCCTGAGCATCCGCGGCCCGGTGTACCCCGGACGCCATCGGCAGCTTGCGCATGTTCCGGATAACCGGCTGCCGCCAGGCCACGATGGCGAACACCAGCGCCGTGACGCCGGCAAAGACCAGGGCGTAGCGCAGGCCCACGTGTTCGCCGAGCCAGCCCCCCAGCAGCGCACCCGGCGCGGCCGGTAGCAGGATCAGCCAGCGCATCGTGCTCGTCATGCGCCCGAGCAGGGGCGCGGGGGTTGCCGCCTGGCGCAGGGCAAGGAACGTGATGAACACCAGCGTCGCGCCAATCCCGAACGCGGTCAGCATCAGGGCAAACAGCCACGGTCCGAGCGCATTCGCGGGCGCCGCGGCGCCCACCAGCCAGCCAGCGCCACAGATGGCCATTCCCAGTACGAGTGTCGGTCCCGGACCGATGCGGCTCGCAAGCCTGTGGCCGAGAGTGCTGGCAATAATAGTGCCGACGCCCAGCGCGATGTAGCACAGGCCTACCCCGCCGGCGGAGAGTCCGAGCTCCCGGGTGGCAAACAGGATCTGCACCACGAGGGCCGCGTTGTGGCAGAGCTGCCAGCCGCCGATGATGCAGGCCATCGTCACCAGCAACTGATTGCCCGCCACGAAGGCGAGACCAGCGCGCAGCGCCTCGTGAAAGCGCTCCGCAGACGGATGCAGCGTCTCCTGGATGCGCAGGCCCCGGAGGATCAGGGCCGAAATCGCGAGCATGATGGCGTCTGCCACCAGCACGACAGGTGCGCTCGTGAGACTGATCAGCACGCCGGCTGCGCCAGGGCCGGCGACCTCGGCCGTTGAGGTCGCCAGTGAATTTCTGGCGTGGGCCTCCACCAGCCGCTCCCGGGGCACGATCTGGGTCAGCACGATCTGTGCGGCGCTGCCGGCGACGGTGTGCACGGCCCCAAACGCAAAGCCGACCACGTAGAGCCAGCGCATGGACAGCCAATCGAACCACCAGGCGAGCGGCACGCTCGCGACGGCTGCGGCCAGCAACCATTCGCCGACGACGTAGACGGGCAGCTTGGGCACCCGGTCCAGCCACACCCCCGACGGCAGGGAGAGCAGGATGAAGGCGCTGATTTCGGTGGCCGTGAGCCAGGCCATCTGGGTCGGCGTGGCGTGCAACAGCACTGCGGCGGTCAGCGGCACGGCCAGCAGGGTCAGCTGTCCACCCAGGGAGCTTATAAGGATGGAGATCCAGAGCCGGCGGTAGGTTGTGTCCCGGAGCAGGTCGTCCCGCGGCAGCAGGTTATTGAGAACGTTGGCCATGGCGGCAGTCTAGAACGACTGGCGTCCGGGGGTTCATACTGGACGCACCAGATTTACATTGAGGCGACCCGGTGTTTATCAACAACTGGTACGCGGCCTGCATCGGCAGTGAACTGACCCAGCTTCCACGCAAGGTCCGCATGCTCGACTGCGACCTCGTACTGTTTCGCGACCGGGCCGGCGTTGCGCATTGCCTCAGCGATGCCTGCTGCCACCGGGGTGCATCCTTAAGTCTCGGCAAGCGCCGTGAAGACCTGTTGATCTGCCCGCAGCATGGCTGGGAATTCGCGGGCAGCGGCACGTGCGTCCGTGTGCCTGCTGGCATCAGGGATCCCGCAGCCCCACCCCGCAAAGCGCGGGTGCCCGCCTACCCGGTCGAGGAGCGCTACGGTCTGGTGTTTGTGTTCTTGGGCGACCTCGGCGAGGCCGAGCGTCCGGCCCTCCGCGACATCCTGCCCGAGTACGCCGACCCGGACGGCTGGCACGTTGGCATCCTGTCCCGGCAGAAGGATGTGAACTACGTGCGCATGGCCGAGAACTACAACGATCCCTGCCACGTGCACTACGTCCACGAGTTCGCGAAGTGGTTGCCCAAGGGCGTGACCATCGAGACGCTGGTAGTGACCGACACCTACGTGAGGGCGTTTCACGCCGCCTGGGATGCCAAAGGCTTAACCAGTCCCGACCGCGGCCTGATGATGGAGTTCGACGTCGTCGGCATGGTGTCGCGGAACACAAACAAGCAGCCCGGCTATCCCGCCACCGTCGTGGTAGCGACCGTCACGCCGATCGACGAGGGCAATACGCAGATCTTCATGCTCCTGCTGCAGCCGAAGCCCGGCGCGGATGGCAAGGGTGGTATCTCCGCGGCAGACCACCAGATGCTGGTCACGATGACGCGGGACCAGGTCATGGACGAGGACTACGCCGTTTTGAAGGGCACACGGCCGCGTCAGGCGGCGTCGCCGGCCGAGGAGCTGCTCGTCGAGACGGATGTGACCGTCGCGCAGGTCCGGAAGATCACGCGGGACTATGGCGCCAAACACGGTGAGGTCGATGCGCAGGCACTGGCTGCCGTCCGTGACACGCACATTCGCGTGCTGCCGTGCCCGGGCCACCGGAGCGAGCCGGGCCAGTGGGTGCACAAGCTGGTGCCACTCAGGGAGCCGACACCGGGCATGGCACCCCAGGTGGCCCAGGTAGCCTGAGAACAGCATTGTCTTTCCAGCCCTTCGTTCAGCCGGAACCCCGGCCCCGGCACGGCTTTCGGGAGGACTGGCTGTTGCGAAGTTTCGTGCGCCACCGATTGCCGCCCGAAGTGGGCGCGGCACTGGAGCCTGAACTCGACGAACTCGGCACACGGGCCGCCGGCCCGCTCTGGGATTTCCAGCGTGCCGATCGCCTTAACGAACCCCGGCTGACCCGCTTCGATGCCTGGGGCAAGCGGATTGACCACATTGAATTGACGCCCCTGTGGCACGAGGCCGAGCGGCTTGCTGTGCACTACGGGCTCACGGCCCATGCCAGGGAACGCCGACACGGCGTCTGGTCCCGCGTGCACCAGTTTCTGCTCGTGCACCTTTTGCATCCGGTGACTGACGTCTACACCTGCCCGCTGGCCATGACCGACGGCGCCGCGCGCACGTTGCTGGCAGCCGGCAACCAGGCCCTGATCGATCGGGCAGTGCCCCGCCTGACCAGCCGCGACCCAGCCCGGTTCTGGACCAGCGGCCAGTGGATGACGGAAGCCACCGGTGGCTCCGACGTCGGCTTGTCCCAGACGCGCGCTGAACTTCGCGACGGCGTGTGGCGCCTGTACGGCAAGAAGTGGTTCACGTCAGCGGCCACGTCACAGATGGCCCTGATCCTGGCGCGGCCGGAGGGTAATGGGCCGGGCGGCAGCGGGCTCGCCCTGTTCTACCTGGAAACCCGCAACGCCGACGGCCAGCTGAACAACATCCGGGTGGAACGGCTCAAGGACAAGCTGGGTACGCGCAAGGTGCCCACGGCCGAACTCACTCTGGATGGTACGGTGGCGCAACTGGTGGCCGGACTGACTCACGGCACGCGCAGCATCGAGCCGATGTTGCGCGTCACCCGCACCTGGAACAGCGTGTGCGCCGCGTCGTTCCTGCGGCACGGACTCGGTCTGGCGGAGGACTACGCCGCCCGGCGTGTCGCCTTCGGCGCCACGTTGGCCGAGCAGCCGTTGCACCGTGCCACGCTGGACGACGTGGACGCAGAGTCCGCGGGCGCCTTCCTGCTGGCCTTCCTGCTCGTTGAGTTGCTGGGTCGGGACGAGGGCGGTGAGTTCGATGCGGCGGAAGCCGCTCTGCTGCGGCTGCTGACCCCGATCGCCAAGGCCACCACGGGCAAACAGGGAGCGGCCGGTGCGAGTGAGCTCATCGAAGCGTTCGGTGGCGCCGGCTACGTGGAAGACACAGGCATTCCGGTGCTGCTTCGGGACAGCCAGGTGCTGCCGATCTGGGAGGGGACGACCAATGTCTTGGCCCTCGACCTGCTGCTGCGCGCGGACCTCGATCAGGGCCTGGCAGCGCTGCGGCAGCGGGCGGCAAGAGCAGGCGATACCGCGGCGGACGGCGAACTCCGCGCTGCTGCTGCCGCGAGTCTCGCCGCGGTCGACCGCGCCACGAGCTGGCTTAAGGGCACCCGCGATCCGGCCGGGCGCCAGCGCGGAGCGCGGCAGTTTGCCCTGACGCTCGGTCGCGCCCTGGAGCTGGCCCTGCTGGTCGAGCACGCGGCAGTGCTCACGGGGACCGACGACGCCGACGCCGCCCGTCAGGCGTGCCTGCGCTTCCAGCAACTCGGCGTCGATCTGCTGCGTGTCTGAGCGGCGGGAGCAAGCCATGGGCGACAACGTGGTCATCATTACTGGTGCGTCCAAGGGCATTGGCGCCGAGCTGGCGTTGCAGTTCGCACGACTGGGGGCACAACTGGCGCTCGCCGCACGCGACAGCGCCGCGCTGGAGGCGGTGGCGGCCGATTGCCGCAAGCTGGGTGCAACCGTGGTCGCCATCGTGACTGACGTTGCGGATGAAGGCGCCTGCCGGCGCCTGATCGAGCAGACCGTGGCCCGCTTCGGCCGCCTGGACACCCTGATCAACAACGCGGGAGCCACCATGTGGGCGCGCGTCGATGAAATTCGCGACCTCGGGATGCTTGCGCGCATCATGCAGGTCAATTACATGGGCGCGGTGTACTGCACGGCCTACGCACTGCCCCATTTGAAAGCGTCGCGGGGGCGGATCGTCGGCGTCGCGAGCCTCACCGGCCTCACGGGCGTGCCGACCCGCTCCGGCTACGCCGCTTCCAAGCACGCCATGCGCGGTTTCTTCGATTCGCTGCGCATTGAGCTCGATGGTTCCGGCGTCACGGTCACGATGATCTACCCGGGCTTTGTCGCCACCGGCATCCGGGAGAACGCGACCGGCCCCGACGGCAAGCCAGTTGCGGTGGATCCGCTCGACCCGAACCTTACGATGAGCCCCGGGGAGTGCGCCCGGCAGATCATCGCCGCAACCGGGCGGCGCTCGCGCGAACTTGTGATGACGCCGCGGGGAAAGTTTGCCCAGTGGGCCAAGCTCATCGCCCCGCGATTCGTCGACCGCCTCGCCCGCCGCGCCATCGAACGGGGGCATTGATGCCGTTGCCGTACACACTCACCCAGAAGATTCTCGCCCGGGCCGCCGGCCGCCCGCACGTCAGTCCGGGCGAAATCGTGACCTGCCGGGTGGACCTCGCCCTGCTGCTCGATTCCGGCGGACCCCGTCGCATCTGGCCCCGACTGAAGGAACTTGGTGTCGGGGTGTGGGATCCCGACCGGATCGTGCTGTGCTCCGACCACTTCACGCCGGCAGTGGACGCCGAGTCTGCGGCTATCCTGCAGCTCACCCGTGAGTTTGCCCGACACTTCGGCATTCAGCGTTTCTTCGACATGCGCGGTATCGGCCACGTCCTGCTGGCCGAGCAGGGGCTGCTCGCGCCTGGCATGTTTGCTGTCGGCGGTGATTCCCACTCCAGCATGGGCGGCGCCTTTGGCTGCTTCATGGCAGGTTTCGGCGCCATCGAGATGACGGGCGTGGTGGTGACCGGTGAAATCTGGATCCAGGTACCGGAGACGCTGCGCGTGAACTGGTCTGGCCGCTTTGCCCGGGGCGTGGTGGCCAAGGATATTGCGTTGTTTTTGTGCCGGACGCTCGGCATGGAGAACGGCGCGAGCGTCCTTGAGTACGGCGGGGAGACGGTGCGCAACATGTCCATCTGGGAGCGTATGGTCCTTACCAACATGGCCGCGGAGCTGGGTGCTGAGACCGGCCTGGTTGAGGCCGACGAAGTGACTCTGGCGGCACTGCGCACCGCCGGGCGCGTGCCTGCTGCGGACGCCCTCGACTGGCGCAGCGACCCGGACGCGAGTTACTCAGCCATCCACGACTTCTCCGCGACGGATCTGCCGCCCCAGATCGCGGCGCCCGATTCACCCGCCAATTCGGGGCCGGTTGGGGCCTACGACACGGTGCGCATCGACCAGGCCTACATTGGCGCCTGCGTGGGTGCGAAGCTTTCGGATCTGCGCATGGTGGCGGAAGTGCTGAAGAACCGGAGCGTGGCCCGTGGCACGCGCCTGCTGGTGGCACCGGCCTCCACGCAGGCCATGACCGAGGCGGCGGCGGATGGCACGCTCGCCACCATCACGGCCGCCGGCGCCTACATTCTCCCAACCGGCTGCGGGGCCTGCGCCGCCCTGGGTGCCGGGGTGCTGGCTGAGAATGAGGTGTGCATCTCGTCAACCAACCGGAACTTCCGGGGCCGCATGGGCGCGAATTCCGCCCAGGTGTATCTGGCGTCGCCCTACACCGTGGCCGCATCGGCCGTCGCGGGCCGTGTTGCAGACCCGCGGGAGCTGCTGACATGAAGGCCATTGAGGGTCGTGCCTGGGTGTTCGGCGACAACATCAACACAGACGCGATGGCGCCTGGCCTCTACTTCAAGTCATCGATGGATGAAATGGCGCGCCACTGCCTCGAAACGGTGGACCCGCATTTCGCCCGCGACGTGCGGCCGGGAGACGTCATTGTGGCCGGCCGTAACTTTGGCGTGGGTTCCGCGCGCGAGCAGGCCGCGATGGCCCTGACGCACCTGGGCGTGGCGGCCGTGCTGGCCGTCTCGTTCGGGCGGATTTTCTATCGCAACGCGCTTAACTTCGGCCTGCCCGCTCTGACGTTCCCGAACGCGGCAACCGTTCGGGCTGGCGATGTGCTGCGTGTGCAGCCCGTCGCTGGCCGTATCGAAAATGTACGCACGGCTGCGGTATTTGCCGTGCCGGGTATTCCCGCGCACCTCATGGCCATGGTCGAGGCCGGCGGCCTCATGCCCTGGCTGAAGGTCCGCCTGGCCAAGGACACTGTTTGATGACCCCTGCTCAACGCCTGCGGGACTTGCTTGCCGGCCAGCCCTTTATCGCCCCGGGCTGCTACGACGCGTTCACGGCGCTGCTGATCGAGCAGGCCGGGTTTTCCTGTGCGTATGTCAGCGGCGCGAGCGTGGCGTTCACCAAGCTCGGCCGGCCGGACATCGGTCTGACCACCCTCACCGAGGTCGCGGAGACGGTGGGCAATATCCGCGACCGGGTCGCGCTGCCCCTCATCGTCGATGGCGACAATGGCTTCGGCAATGCACTGAACGTGCAGCGCACGGTGCGCCTGCTGGAGAAAATGGGGGCTTCTGCGATCCAGCTCGAGGACCAGACGCTGCCCAAGCGCTGCGGTCACCTGGATGGCAAAACACTGGTCAGTGTCGGTGAGATGCTGGGCAAGCTGAAGGCTGCGCAGGACGCGCGCACCGATCCTGCCACCGTGATCGTGGCACGCACCGATGCTATCGCGGTCGAAGGCTTTGAGGCCGGGATGGTGCGGGCGCATGCCTATGCGGAAGCCGGCGCTGACGTGCTCTTCATTGAGGCGTTGCGTGATACCGAACAGCTTAAGCGGGCAGGTCGGGAGCTGGGCGGCCGGATCCCCCTGCTGGCCAACATGGTGGAGGGCGGCAAGACGCCGCTGCTGTCGATTGCGGAGCTGGGAGCGCTTGGCTTCCGGCTGGCGATACATCCGGGTGCGATGGTGCGCGTGGTGGGTCACGCCGCCACGAACTATCTCGCCACGCTCCAGTCCGACGGCACGACGCGACAGATGCTGGACCGGATGCTTGACTTCAGGCAGCTGAACGACGTCATTGGGACCGACGACATGCTGCAGCAAGGCGACCACTATCGGGTTTTGTAACACTTTGTAACGATTGAAATCCGGTGCATCCAGTCCCTGTGGGTCGCCGAAATCAACTCCAGTCGTCTTCAACCTGGAGTTAAGTCATGCGAAACCCGAAACTCGTTGCCCCCCTTCTGACCGTGCTCTTCGCGGCATCCCCCCTCATGGCTGGCGACGCATCAGCGACCTCCGAGTGGCGTCAGGTTCAATACAGCTGCGGCGCGGGCTCGACCCTGACTGTCGACTATAAGGAATCCGGATCATCCATCCGGGTGGCCGAGGCCGACAAGAAGGCCGTGAAGCTAAACGCCCGGCCTGCCAAGGCGGGCTTCCGCTACGGTGATTCCCGCCATGAATTGCGCGGTGCCGGAGAAACAGTGAGCTGGAAGGTCGGCGCGCGCACCGCCATCGAGTGCAGCAGCGACGATCCGGCTGCGATCAGCCTGGCCACCGCCGCCAACCGCTAGCCTACCGAGTCCTCCAGGACTCCTGGCGATCCCCCCCGACGCCAGGAACTACCCGGCGCGAGTGCTCCCCCCCGAGCCTCGCGCCGTCTTTTTGCCCGCTCCGGTACAATTCCCGGCCGTGAGTTGCAAGGAGCCGGGCATGGGCAACGGTAAGACCACTCGCTTTCGCCAGTTGCTCGCCAGTACCGAGCTGGAGTTCCTGCTCGAGGCGCACAACGGGATCACCGCCAAGATCGTCGAGGAGGCCGGCTTCCATGGTATTTGGGCCGGCGGCCTGTGCATGTCCGCCCAGTACGGCGTGCGCGACTCCAATGAGGCCAGCTGGACCCAGGTGCTCGAGATGCTGGAGTTCATGGCAGATGCTACCAGCCTCCCGATCCTGCTCGATGGCGACACCGGCTACGGCAACTTCAACAACGTCCGCCGGCTGGTGCGCAAGCTCGAGCAAAGGGGCATCGCGGCCGTCTGCATTGAGGACAAGCTGTACCCCAAGACCAACAGCTTTATCGACGGGGACAAGCAGCAGCTGGCCGACGTCGATGAATTCTGCAGTCGCATCAAGGCCGGCAAGGATGCCCAGTCCGACGACGATTTCGCAATCATCACGCGGGTTGAGGCCTTTATCGCCGGCTGGGGCCTGGGGGAGGCCATGCGCCGGGCCGAGGCCTATCACGCGGCGGGCTCCGACGGCATCCTGATCCACAGCGCGCTCAGCCGGCCCACCGAAGTGCTCGCCTTTCAGAAGGAATGGGCTGGCCGCTCACCCGTCGTCATCGTCCCCACGAAGTATTACGCCACGCCGACCGACGTCTTCCGCGAAGCGGGCTTCTCGATAGCCATCTGGGCCAACCAGCTGCTGCGCTCGGCGGTGGTCGCCATGCAGGAAACCGCCCGGACGATTGCGCGGGATCAGAACCTGCAGTCGGTGGAGGATCGCATTGCGCCCGTGAAGGAGCTCTTTCGTCTCCAGGGTGCGTCAGAACTGCAGGAGGCGGAGGAACGCTACCTGCCGCGCCAGCAGGCGCGGTCCCGCGCCATTATCCTGGCAGCGTCGCGCGGCTCCGCCCTTGGGGAGCTCACGGAGCAGCGGCCCAAGACCATGGTGAAGGTCCGGGGCCGGCCGCTGTTGTCGCACATCGTGGCGGCCTACAACGCCGCAGGGATCAAGCGCATCAATGTGGTTCGTGGCTACATGCCTGCGGCCGTGGACCTGCCGGCGCTCACTTACACCGATAACACCGAGTACGCCGATACGAGCGAGCTGATTTCGCTTAGCCGGGCGCTCGACGCCGATGCCGATGACGGCATGGATCTCTACGTCTCCTACGGTGACGTCATTTTCAACCGGTACATCCTTGATGCCCTGCGCGAGAGCGATGACGAGATCAGCATCGTGGTGGACACGGAATGGCGTGATTCCGTAAACCGGGGTCGCGCCGCCGACTACGTGACCTGCACTCAGCCCTACTCGCGGCGCAACTTCTACCAGCCCGTATTCCTCGAGCGGGCTGCCGAGGACCTGGCAGAAGACCGTATCCACGGCGAGTGGATGGGCTTCCTGCGCGTTTCGGCCAAGGCACTACCACGCTTTCGCGCCGCGGTCGCTGAGATGGCCCGGGTGCCGGGCAACCGGCAGGCCAAGCTCTACCATCTGCTGACGCATCTGGTCGACAAGGGGGAGCGGGTGCGTGCGCTCTATACCACCGGCCACTGGCTCGACGTCGACAGCCTGGAAGACGTGGTCGCGGCCGGCAGTTTCGCGTGATCGAGGCGGGGAGTTTCATCAGTGCGGCGCTGCGCCGGGGCTTCGGCGTCTACACCGGCGTGCCCTGTTCGTACCTGACGCCCTTCATCAACTACACCATCAATGCGGACACGCTGCGCTACGTGGGTGCTGCCAACGAGGGTGATGCCGTTGCCATCGCCGCCGGTTGTGAGCTTGGCGGCCGGCAGGCCGTCGTGATGTTTCAGAATTCGGGCCTGGGCAACGCCGTCAATCCGCTGACCTCCCTGACCCACACCTTCAAGCTTCCCGTTCTGATCATCGTGACCTGGCGTGGTGAGCCCAGGGGTGCTGTCGATGAGCCACAGCACGAGCTGATGGGCGAGATCACGCCCCGGCTGCTTGAACTGATGGGTATTCCCTGGGCGCTGTTCCCGGAGCAGGAGGCCGACATCGAACCTGCCCTGAACCGGGCCCTGGCACACCTGAACACTGCACGCCGGCCTTATGCGCTCGTGATGCGCAAGGGCAGTGTGGCGGAAACCCGGCTGACCACCACTGCGCTGCGTTCGCCACCCGTCAGGGCGGTGAGCGTGCCCCGCCCGACGCCGGTCGTGCAGCGCCAGGCTGTTTTGGCGTCGATCCGTGCCGCGTGCGGTGAGGATCTGCTGGTCGCGACCACCGGCTTCACAGGGCGCGAGTTATTCGCGCTCGGCGATACCCCGAACCAGCTCTACATGGTCGGCTCCATGGGCTGTGCCGTCAGTCTCGCCCTGGGCCTCGCCATTGCCCGGCCGACCCGGCGCATCATTGCCATCGATGGCGACGGTGCCGCGCTGATGCGGCTCGGCGCACTCACCACGGTGGGGGCCGAGCGGCCCACCAACCTTGTGCACGTGCTGATCGACAACGGCCAGCACGAATCCACCGGTGGGCAGGCGACCGTGTCGGCTGGTGTGGATTTCTGTGCGCTCGCCGCCGGCGCGGGTTACCCCGAAGTCCACGCTGCGGCGACGGCCCCGGCCGTCCAGGCCCTGCTCGCCGACCGGCGCCCGGGGCTGCGCTTCCTCCACGTGCCCGTGCTGCCCGGTGTTGCTCCCGGACTGCCGCGGCCGTCCATGTCACCCGCCGCCGTAGCGGAGCGCTTCCGCGCCTGGCTGGGGCCTGTGGACCCGGCGCGGTGACCCCATCCCGCCAGATCCTGCTCAATCCCGGGCCCGTCACGCTGACGGACCGGGTCCGCGCCGCGCTGACCCGGGGCGACTGGTGTCACCGGGAGCCGGAATTCGCCGCGCTGATGCAGGACATCAACCGGCGTCTGGTTCAGGTACACCCCGGCATGGCCGACACGTACCGGGCCGTCACCCTGGCTGGTTCGGGCACGAGCGCCGTCGAGGCCATGCTGGCGACCTTTGCGCCGGACGACAGGACTACGCTCGTCCTCGCCAACGGCGTGTATGGCGAGCGCATGGCGCGCATGCTGGACGCCCACGGGAAGCCCTACCGGTTGGCCGCTCAGGCCTGGACGGGCGCAATCGACGTCGCTGCTGTCGCCCGGCAGCTTGCAGGCGAGGCCGGCATTTCGCACCTGGTGGTGGTCCACCACGAGACCACCACCGGCCGGCTCAATGCGCTGGCCGAACTGGGCGCGCTCTGCCGGCAGCGGCAGGTCACGCTGTTGCTCGATGCGGTCAGCAGCTTTGGTGCCGAAGCCATTGAGGCCGAGGCCTGGAACGTCGCGGCACTGGCCGGTACCGCTAACAAGTGCCTGCACGGCGTGGCCGGGCTGTCCTTCGTGCTTGCCCGGGACAACCTCTGGGCGGGCCCCGCATTCCGCGCCGGCGCGCTCTACCTCGATCTCCGCAGCTACGCAGCGACCCAGCATCGCGATGGCTACTCCCCGTTCACGCTGCCGGTGCAGGTTGCGTTCGCGCTCCGGGAAGCACTGGCGGAGCACGCGGACGCCGGTGGCAGCGAGGTTCGACGCCTCAGCTATGCCGCGCGCGCGGCGCGTGTGGCGGCGACGCTCAAAGCCGCTGGTCTCAAAACCCTGCTTCCCGAGGCCGCGTATTCGTCTGTGCTCTGGTCGTGGCGACTGCCGGCGGGGCAGACCTATGCGCGACTGCACGACGCACTGAAGGCGGAGGGCTTTGTGATCTATGCCGGGCAGGGCGACCTCGGTGCAGAGATTTTCCGCATTGCTCACATGGGCGATATACGGCCCGACGATCTGGACCGGCTGTGCGCGGCGCTCCGCCGCATCCTCGCGAGCGACGCGTGACGACCGCCATCACTCAGGCCGTCATTCTGGCCGCCGGTCGTGGCACACGCCTGGCTGGCCACATGGGCGAGTACCCCAAGGGCTTCCTTACGCTCGGCGAGCTCCCAATCATTGAAGAGTCGATCGACCGGCTCGGCCACGTTGGGATTCGTGACGTCCTCATCGTCACCGGCCATTGCGCCAGCCACTACGCGGGTCTTGCGCAGCGCCGGGCCGGGGTCGTGCGGACCGTGCACAATCCCCGCTTCGCGGATTCGGGCAGCATGTATTCGCTGTTCTGCGCCCGTGCGGTCGCTACGGGGCCGTTCCTGCTGCTGGAATCCGACCTCGTCTACGAGCCCCGGGCGCTGACCCACCTGCTCGCCTGCGGAGCCGCCGATGCCATCCTGCTCTCCGGGCCGACGGGCGCCGGGGATGAGGTGTACGTGGAGTGTCACGACGGCCATCTCACGAACATGTCGAAGCGCCGGGAGGCGCTAGGTCCTGGCGTTGCGGGTGAGCTGGTGGGGATTTCCAGAATCTCGGCAGGCCTCTACGCGCGGATGTGCGCCATTGCCGAGCGGGCCTTCGCGACCTCCCTGAAGGTCGACTACGAAACCGATTGCCTCGTGGCTGCCGGCCGCGAGCAGCAGATCGCCTGCCCGGTGATTCCCGACCTCGTCTGGGGCGAGATCGACGATCCATCCCACCTGGCCCGCGTCCGGGAGACCGTCTATCCCGAGATCCTGCGGCGGGCCGCTGGGTTATGATTGGGTCCATGCGAGTACCCCGGAATTGCGCACTCCTCCTGGCCGTGTTCTGCAGCCTGGCCGGCCTGGCGACCGAGGCGCAGGCCTACCTGGACCCAAGCACCGGCAGCATGATCCTGTCGGCCATCGTTGGAATTTTCGCCACGATTGGCCTGGCCGTGAAGACCTACTGGTACAAGCTCAAGAACCTGCTCAAGGGCAAGCAGCCGCCAGTCGTTCCGGAATCGAAGACGGAGCCTGGGCAACCGGCCGTCCTGAGCGGCGAACGCCCGGCGGACTGACCCGCAACCCCGTGTCCTGGTTTCGCGAGTGGCGGGAGTACCGCGCCTTCCGGCGTGTGCCTCGCACTGAGCGCCGCATCGTCTTTCTGTCCGAGAGCAGCCAGGACTGGCACCACTTCGCTCCAATCATCCGGCATCTCACGGACGTCCTCGGGGAGTCGGTGCTCTACGTCAGTTCGGAGCCCGGCGATCCCGGATTGATGCAGCCCTCAACGCGAATCCGTGGCTTCTGCATCGGCAAGGGCTTCTGGCGGATTTCGTTCTGCCAGTTCCTGGCCGCCGACGTGCTGGTCACCCAGATTCTCGATTTCGGCAACCTCGAACTGAAGAGATCCGTGAATCCCGTGCACGTGATCCACGTTTTTCACTCGCTGGCCAGCACGCACATGGCGGACCGGGCCAATTCCTTCGACCACTACGACACCATCCTCTGTGCCGGCCCGCACCAGCTGCGGGAGATCCGGCGGCGGGAGGCGCTGCACGCGCTGCCGGCGAAGCAGCTCATACCCCACGGCTACGCGCGACTCGACGAGCTGCTGGCCAGCCGGCGCGCACCGCCACCTGTTCAGAGTGATGCGGACATCCACGTGCTGGTGGCGCCATCCTGGGGCGCGCAGACCATCCTGCCCGTCTGCGGCGGAGCGCTGGTTGCCACGCTGCTCGACGCCGGCTTTCGCGTGACACTGCGGCCGCACTTTCAGACGCGCTGGATGACACCTGACGTCATCGACCGGATTGCCCTCCGGCATCGGGACAATCCGCGTTTCCGACTGATTGAGCAGATGGGGGAGAGCGACTCCCTGTTCGACTCCCACGTGATGATCACGGACTGGTCGGGCGCGGGACCGGACTACGGCATGGGCCTTGAGAAGCCCGTGCTCTACATTGACGTGCCGCCCAAGGCCCGCAATGCGACCTGGCCGGAACTGGGCATCGAGCCCTTCGAGTCCTACGTGCGCACTCGGCTGGGTGCGCTGCTGAAGCCCGAAGCCATTGGCGACGCTCCGGCACGCATTCGGGAACTCGTGGCCGACCCGGCCCGCTTTCGCGCGAATGCCGCGGCCTTGCGTACGGACTGGGTCTACAACATCGGTAGCAGTGGTGCTGCCGGCGCCCTCGCCATCGCGCGCATCGCGGCCGAGGCGCGGGCGCCACACGGACCTACTGCGCGGGCCGGGGCCGGGTAAACCAGGCCATCACTATGATCATCAGCACGAAACTCAGGAAGTCTGAAAATATCATCATCCACTGGTAGCCGGGCGGGAAATCCGAAAAGACGATGTCGGCCACGCGCGGGTAGGCCGAGTAGGCGAGACCGACGGTGGTGCAGATCGCCACGTGGTTCCAGTACTTCGTCGTGTAGCGATTCAGCATCAGCATGGCCACGCCGAGGGTGAGGCCGATCACGAAACCCTGGACGATGCCGAGGATGATCTTTAAGGGCGATGACTGGGGCGCGCCGTCCCGGTCGATGTACACCGTAGCCACCGGCCCGTTGGCGCGCAGTTCGCTGCGGACCTCCTTGCCGCTATCGCGGCCTGGCAGGATGTAGGTGCCAGTCGTCGGGAAGTGCTGCAGGAGAGCGGCGCCCGCGGCCCGGTCGTCCAGTGTCTGCGACACTGTCCAGTAGGGCACGGGACTCAGCACGTAAAAGCCCACGCTCCAGATCCAGGACGTAACCGTCACCGCGAGCGCTCCGAGCAGCAAACGCAGCACGACTTTTCCTGCCGGCGGATTCATGCAGAGGGGCTGTGGCGTCGGTCGCCCTGCAGGCGCTGGCGCACGGCGGCGGCGTGGCTTGCCGCGGCTTCCCGCGGTGACGGCAGACTGAGGCGGTCGCCGGGACGGGCCACCCGCAGGCCGGCTTTGCTGAGTTCGTTGCCGTCCTCCGGCGACGCGTAGTGGTAGACGACCATCTGCCGGCGCAGCTCGTCGTTGTACTCCCGCAGCAGGTCCGGCAGACCGGTGTGGGACGGATTGCCGTGCAGGTCGCAATCGTGGACGAGCGGCATCAGGCCGTCGGCAAACTGGGCCACCGTCTCCGGAATCGGGCGCGTGTCGCCTGAGTAGAGGAAAGCGCCGGGGAGGCAAATGCCGTAGGCCGTGCCTGGCACGTGATGGCGGACGGAGAATACGTCGAACCACAGGCGCTGGTACCAGAAGCCGTAGCTCACCGGGATCACCTCGAACGCGTCCCAGAAATTCGCAGACCCCTCGGCCACCACGTTGGGATAGTCGGCGACCCGGCCCTGGAGCAGGGGCACCAGCATCGCGGGAACGAACAGACGCGTGCGCGGCAGGCCTGAAGTGCCGAAGTAGTTGGTGACAAACAGGCGCTCGAAGCCTGCGACGTGGTCCATGTGCACGTGGGTGACGAAGACCGCGGGCGGGGGCCGGCCGTAGCGCTCCAGAAAGGCCGTCAGGGCTTCCTGGCCGCAGTCAACCATCAGGAGTGGGGCGTCGTCCTTCTCCAGCACGACGCTGGCCGAGCCAAGCTTCGGGGCGGCGGCATTCCCGACGCCGAGGAAGGTCAGATTCCAGGCAGTCATCGGGCGTCCGCCACAGAACGGGCCGGAGGAGTCCACCAGAGCCTTAGCTTGTTCTGCATCGTTGCTGGTCTCGCAGTTGGACTTGCGGGGCCGATTATGCCCAAAAGAAGAGGGCCGGTGACTCGCGTCACCGGCCCTCGTGGGCGTTGGCGGCGTCAGTCCGCCGAGAGGTGCATGCTGATCACCCGCGCGGTGAAGGTGTTCGCGCCCGGGTCCCAGGCCCCTTCGGCCCACAGGCCGTAAGCTCTGGTGTTGCCGTTCAGTCGTTCGCCGAGGCCGGTGACCAGGCTCGCAAAGTCCGGGAAGACGAGCACCCGTTGGCCGTCCAGGATGGCGTAACGCGTCCGCCCGTTGGCCGGGGGCGACAGTGTGGGGGCCGCCGGCAGACTCAGCAGGTCGATGGGCACCCCACCCACCAGAATGACGTGGCGGGCGCCGAGGTCCGGATTTGCGATATCCGGGACCAGGCCGTCCGGTCCGAGGCTGCTGAAGGGCGCTGTCGTGCCCTCCGGTCGCCAGCCCAGTGCGAGTTGGGCGCTGCGGGTGCTTAGCCCCACCACGGTCAAGGCATTGAAGTCCTGGGGCGCCGCGCCGAAGGGCTGGACGAAGCCGAACAGCCAGACGGCATCGCCAGCAGCCACATCACCGAGCGGCAGGTTGCCGGTGGCGACCTCGTAGTCAGACGGATCCGCGTCGACGGCCGAAGAGAGGCCGGTGCCGTCGAAGTCGAAGATCGAGACCGGACGGCGATCGATGCTCGTCAGGTTCAGGTTGACCTGGCCCGGGTTGCTGCTTGCAACCAGTCCGGCCACGTGCGTGACGAGCAGGCGCACGCGACCGGCGGTGGCGTCGAGTGTCGTAGCCGCATCCGTAGTTGCCGAAGTGACCGTACCGAGAATCTCAACCCGCTGGCCGACAGAGATGGCCGACTTGTCGAGCACGAGGCCGGGACGCTTGCGAACCGACGTGTTGTCGCCAATGCTGACCAAGACCGTGTCACGGTAGATAACCACGCCCGAACTCCGCACGACGGTTGCACCGCGAACAGTAAGGGTGTCACCGGAGCGGGCCACCACGTTGCCGAGGACCGCATCCAGTCCCTGGCCCGGGACGCTGCTGCCGGCGAGGACGATGCTGGCGTCGTAGCGCCGCTCACCCAGCGTGAGTGTGCCAAACGCCACGGTCGCAGTCGCTGCCGGCAGTGCGGCCAGTGCCGCGAGACCCGCAGCGCCGGTGTAGTGGCTGCCGTCGATCTCAAATTCGGTGAGAGCGGCCGTGTGGACCGTTGCGATGCCGAAGGGCGTACCCGGGCCGATGTGCCAGGGACGAACCCGCACGGTGTAGCTCGATGCGGAGATGTCGACGGCCCGGAGTGGCCCGCGCACCCGGAGTTGCTTGTCGGTGACCGGTTCGATTTCGGCTACAAGGAAGGGCGCCGTGGTGACCAGCGCGGGATTCTGCGTCGTGTCGACGTCATGGGACGCATCCAGATCGAAGTCGATGCTGAGCAGGGCGGGAACGCCCGGGAGGACGACGAGTGGGCGGTCGTTGGCCAGCTCAATCCGCAGCGTATAGCGGGTGAGCGGGTTGCCGTCCCGGTCCACGGCGACGGCGGCTACCGGCGCGCCGGCCACCTCGACCTGGAGGTCGGCGCTGCTGTAGTCGAGGGTAATGGAGCCTGCCACGTAGGTGCCCGCGGGAACCTGCGCGGCGCTGAAGAGTTCCGTGAGGTCCTGGTATTCGGCAAAGTCCAGTCGACCGGTGGCGGGCAGGGTCTCGACGCGGCTGCCGTTGGCTTTCTCCAGCGTGAGCGAGACGACGTCGACGGCGTAGTGCAGGAAGTCACCTTCGGCATCGGTGAGGCCGATGAGGACGGTGCCGTCGGCAGCAGCCGGGGCGGCGCTCGAGCTGTCCTCGGCACCGCCGCAACCGACCAGAGTGGCTGTCAGGGTGGCTATCAGGGTCGCGAGCAGAGTCGGGATTCTGGTCCGGGCGAATGGCGGTGAGGGCATCGGCGTTCTCCAAAGAATGCAAAGGCATCCGGAGTCCTAAACGCCACCCGCGCCAGAGCGTTGACAGGTGTCCGGTACCTTTTCAGCAAATTTGAAGGAGAACATCAGCTTAGGTTGTGTTCTGAAAAAAAACTGTCAGAATGAGTCGCAGGTGGCCGAAGGGCAACGGACATAATGGAACACCACCTCACCTTGACGGGTCTGCAGGATGCCGTGGGCGCCCGGAAAGCCGGGGGCCTGGACGTCGTTTACACCAAACTCGCGGTGGACCTGCAGAACCTGGCGCAGGGCAGCGCCGATCCCAAACTCGCCGCCGCCCTGGAAACCCTTCGGGAAGAGACGGCCTGTGACGCCATCGCGGTCATCCTCCTCGATGCCGAGGGCAGCCGCATTCAGCAAGTGCTCTCAGCCCGGAGTCCGTTCGCGCTCTGCAATCCCGACGTATTGACGGGCCTTGCGCTCGATGAACTGCCCTGGCTCGAGAAGCGCCTCCTGCACCTGCGCGTCCACGGGATCGTCAACACAGCCGTCCCGCAACGCGCCAATGAAAGTACGGACGCGGGCCGCCTGGCGGCGATGGGTTGCGGGGCCTTCCTCATGATCGGGTTCCACATTCACGGCCGGCGTGCGGGCTGCCTCGCGCTGTTCTTCGGCCATCCCCAGCCGGAGTGGAGCGTCGAACACACACTCTTGCTGAAGCTGCTCGGCTCCAGCCTGGCGTCCGGCCTGGAACGCGGCCGCACGTCGGTCCGGCTGGCCGAGATCAATGAGCGCGAACACCTGCTGGAAAATACCGTCAATGACGGCATGTGGGATTTCGATGCGGTCAATAACCGCGTTGAATATTCGCCGCGCTGGAAGCGGATGATGGGTTACGCCGAGGACGACCTGGCGCGCAATGCCCCTGACTGGCGCCGCATCGTGCACGTGGATGACTACTCCCACCTGCAGGCCCGGCTCCGCGACCATCTCGCAGGGCGCACGGAGATTTTCGAGAACACGCACCGCATGCGCCGCAAGGACGGCGAGTGGCGCTGGGTCATTTGCCGCGCCAAGGCGTTGCTGGATGAGCACGGGCGGCTGCGCCGGCTGGTTGGTGTCGAGACCGATATCACCGAGCAAAAGGTCTACGAAGAGGCGCTGTTTCGCGAGAAGGAGAGTGCCCAGATCACGCTTCAGTCGATGGGCGATGGCGTGGTCACGACGGACCAGCTCGGGACCGTCGAGTACATCAATCCAGTGGCCGAGGAACTGACCGGCTGGAAGCTGGATGCCGCCGGCGGGCGGCACGTGGACGAGATCTTCCGTGGCTTCCACGAGGAGACGTGCGAACCGCTCGAAAACCCGGTCATGAGTTCGATCAAGCGCAACCGGTCGGTCAAGTCCGTGCGGCCGTCGCTGCTGATCCGCCGGGATGGCAATGAACTCTACATCGAGAGCACTGCCTCGCCGATCCGCAACGATCGTGGCGACGTTACCGGCGCCGTGCTCGTGTTCCACGACGTCAGCGAGTCCCGCGAGCTGAACCGGCGCCTGTCCTACCATGCCAGCCACGACCTGCTGACGGGCCTCGTGAATCGGCGGGAATTCGAGAGCCGGCTCGAACGTTCACTGAAGAGCGCCAAGGCCAGGGAGACGTCCTACGCCCTGCTGTACCTGGACCTCGACCAGTTCAAGATCATCAACGACTCTTGCGGACACGGCGCCGGTGACACCCTGCTGACCCAGCTCAGTGCATTGCTGACCGCCAAGATCCGCTGGCGCGACACGCTGGCCCGGCTGGGTGGCGACGAGTTCGGCCTGTTGCTCGAATCCTGCAGCCTCGAGGAAGCCATGCGTACCGCGGAGGTGCTCCGCGAGGCCATCAAGGAGCACAAGTTCACGTGGGACGACCGCACGTTCCGGCTGGGCGTCAGCATCGGTGTCGTGCCAATCACGGCGGAAAATGACACCGTTGCCACGCTGATCGCAGCCGGCGACAGTGCCTGCCAGGCCGCGAAGGACGCCGGTCGTAACCGTATCCACACCTTCAAGCAGAACGACATCGACCTGATGCGCCGCCGCCGCGAGATGCAGTGGGCCGCGCGCATCAGTAACGCTCTCGAGGACGATCGCTTCGAGTTGTACCGGATGACGATCCTCCCGTTGCAGGCGGAGGAGGCGGGCTCCCACTACGAGATTCTCCTGCGTATGCGGGACGAGCAGGGCGCCCTGGTCTCGCCAGACCTGTTCATCGCCGCTGCCGAGCGCTACGGCCAGATCTCCAACATCGACCGGTGGGTCGTGGAGCACGCGTTCCGCTGGCTGGTGTCGGAGGCTGACGAGCGGGAGCGCCTGGCGCTGTGTTCCATCAACCTGTCGGGCGCCAGCCTCGCAGACAACGAGTTTCTGCCCTTCGTAATCCGCCAGTTCCAGACCAGCGGCCTGGATGCCAGCAAGATCTGCTTCGAGATCACGGAAACGGCGGCGATCGCGAGCTTTGCCCAGGCGAGCCGTTTCATCAACGCGCTGAAGGAGCTGGGGTGCAAGTTTGCCCTCGACGACTTCGGTACTGGCCTGTCGTCGTTCGGTTACCTGAAACACTTCCCCGTCGATTTCCTGAAGATCGACGGCAGCTTCGTCAAGGAGATTCTGCATGATCCCATCGACCGCGAGATGGTCCGTTCCATCAACGAGATCGGCCACCTCACCGGCAAGAAAGTCATTGCCGAATGGGCGGAAAACCAGGAAATCATCACCATGCTCCGTGGCATGGGCGTGGATTACGCGCAGGGCTACGGGATTTCTGAGCCCAAGCGCGTGGTGATGGCGGCGGTGGTGAACGGGAGTTGAGGCATTGCCGACGCCAACCCCCTACGCCTCCTTCGCAGAGTTCTATCCGCACTACCTCCGCGCCCATCAGAACCGGACCAACCGCCGGCTGCACTTCTTCGGCACGAGCCTCGTGATTCTACTGTTGGCAGCAATCCTGGCGACGGGCTCCTGGGCTTGGCTGATCGCGGTGCCGGTGGCCGGCTACGGGCCCGCCTGGCTGGGCCACTTCTACTTCGAACGCAATCGCCCCGCGACCTTCAGCCACCCGCTGTACAGCCTGATCGGCGACTTCCGCATGTACGCTGACACGTGGACCGGCAAAATCCGGTTCTGACACCGTGTAGGAGCGCCTTCGGGAAAGAATGGGGACATGCCTCATTT
>JANNJM010000045.1:0-15237 GCA_031395645.1 Gammaproteobacteria bacterium
GTTCATTCTGTCTAAAAAGGTCTGAGGCGGTGCCTCGCTGAGTTTACTTCTTCTTGTTCATCGCCGCGCTGAACCAGTCGCCGGTCCCTTCCGCGCTCACCGTGTCCTCACGGTAGCGGAAGGGATCCCGACCGGGATGCCGCGGGCCACGGAGTGCGGCGTGTGGGATCGCGCCTGAAGGCGCTCCTACAGGAGCGGAACGAGCAGGAGGGCGACGATGTTGATGATCTTGATCAGCGGGTTGATGGCGGGGCCCGCGGTGTCCTTGTAGGGGTCGCCGACGGTGTCACCCGTGACGGCGGCCTTGTGGGTCTCGGAGCCCTTGCCACCAAAGTTGCCTTCCTCGATGTACTTCTTGGCGTTGTCCCAGGCGCCGCCGCCGGTACACATCGAAATGGCCAGGAAGATACCGGTGACGATGGTGCCAATCAGCAGGCCGCCCAGCGCGCGGACGCCGGCGCCCGGACCCATCAGTACGTTCATGCCGAAGCCAACCACGACAGGGACCAGAATCGGCAGCAGTGAGGGGACGATCATCTCCTTGATGGCGGCCTTCGTCAGCAGGTCGACGGCCTTGGAGTAGTCGGGCTTGCCCGTGCCCTCCATGATGCCCTTGATCTCCCTGAACTGACGGCGCACTTCGACCACTACCGAGCTCGCCGCGCGGCCGACGGCCTCCATGGCCATGGCGGCGAACAGGTAGGGCACCAGACCGCCGATGAACAGGCCGATGATGACGGCGGGATCCGACAGGCTGAACACCTCCAGCTTGCCGAATGCTTCCAGGTTGTGGGTGTAGTCCGCGAACAGCACCAGGGCCGCGAGACCGGCGGAACCGATGGCATAGCCCTTGGTAACTGCTTTCGTCGTGTTGCCGACGGCATCCAGCGCATCGGTGATCTGCCGGACATTCTTCGGCAAGCCGGACATTTCAGCGATACCACCGCCGTTGTCCGTGATCGGACCGTAGGCGTCGAGAGCAACGACCATGCCGGTCATGGACAGCATGGAGGTCGCAGCGATGGCAATGCCGTAGAGCCCATCCAGCTCGAATGAAGCCCAGATGGCGGCGCAGACCGCGAGTACGGGCAGCGCTGTGGATTTCATGGAGACGGCGAGACCGGCAATGACGTTGGTACCATGACCCGTCTGCGATGCTGCAGCCACGTAGCGCACGGGCGCGTATTCCGTGGCGGTGTAGTACTCGGTAATCCAGATAAGCAGGCCTGTCAGCACCAGGCCGATGATTGCGCACAGGAACAGGTTCATCGACCCCTCGCCCATGACGATCTGGGTCACCGGGTAGAAGGCGGCGAGTGCCAGGACTCCGGACACAGCCAGTCCCCGGTACAGCGCGTTCATGATCTTGCCGCCGTCGCGCGCGTTCACAAAGAACGTGCCGACGATGGAGGCGACGATGGATACGGCGCCGAGCACCAGCGGATAGAGGATATAGCGAAGATCAAGGCCGCCATCGGCGCCCTTGAAGAGCAGTCCGCCTAGCACCATCGTGGCAACGACGGTCACCGCGTAAGTCTCGAACAGGTCGGCAGCCATGCCGGCGCAGTCACCCACGTTGTCGCCGACGTTATCCGCAATGACAGCCGGGTTGCGGGGGTCGTCCTCGGGAATGCCAGCTTCGACCTTGCCAACCAGGTCGGCGCCCACGTCGGCACCCTTGGTGAAGATGCCACCGCCCAGGCGGGCAAAGATCGATATCAGGGAACCACCGAAGGCGAGGCCGATCAGCGACTGGAGCGCCTTTTCGTCGCCGATGAAGCCGCGCATCACGGCGAAGTAGCCGGCGACGCCGAGCAGGCCCAAGCCGACCACCAGCATGCCGGTGATCGCACCACCGCGGAAGGCGACCTGCAGCGCCGGGTTGAGCCCGATGCTGGCGGCATGCGCCGTACGGACGTTGGCCCGGACGGACACGTTCATGCCGATGAAGCCGGCGGCGCCCGACAGGACGGCGCCGACGACGAAGCCGCCCGCGGTCGGGAGCCCCAGCGCGACGGCCAGCAGCACAGCAAGGACCACGCCGACGATGGCGATGGTGGAGTACTGGCGATTGAGATACGCCTTGGCCCCGGCCTGGATGGCCGCAGCGATTTCCTGCATGCGGGCGTTGCCGGGCGACTGCGCGATGATCCAGCGGGACATGAGTCCGCCGTACAACAGTGCAAGCAATGAAGCGCCAATGGCCAGTGCGATGGCCAGGTCGGTTGACATGGACGAGTCCTCCCAGACTATTCAATTGATGTCAGGTGGTTTTTTGTTACCTGACTTAAAGCGGCGGGCCAAAAAAAGGCGCGCAATCATAGCATTAAGAATTTACCCGTAGGAGCGCCTGAAGGCGCTCCTACGGGCGCGGCGGCAGCTTCTTCTTTACCGCGATCAGCTTAAGGGACCCGTAGGCGGGCAGCCCCAGGCGGTAGGGCGGGTAAGCCTCGCCCCTGATCAGCGGGGCCAGATAGCGCCGGCCGGCAGCCGTGATGCCGAAGCCATCCCGGGTGATGTAACTCCTTGGCATCATCTTTTCCTGGTTGGCGACGTTGGCCAGGGCGGCCTTACCGATGCTCCAGCGGTAGGGATGGTCCGAGCGCCGGACGATCGTCGGCATGACGGCGTTCTCGCCTTTCAGCGCGAACTCCACGGCTGCCTTGCCGACGGCGTAGGCCTGCTCCACGTCGACCCGGGAGGCGATGTGCCTGGCCGAGCGCTGGAGGTAGTCCGCAATGGCGTAGTGGTACTTGAGCTTGAGCTTGTCCCTGACGATGGCGGCGAGCTTAGGCGCGACGCCGCCGAGCTGCTTGTGGCCGAACGCGTCCACGGTGCCGGCGTCGGCCAGGAACCGCCCGTCCGCGTAGCGGGCCCCCTCGCTGACGACGATCACGCAGTAGTCGTACTGGCGCACACACTCGGTCACGCGCGCCAGAAAGGCTGCCTCGTCGAACGCAATTTCCGGGAAGAGAATGATGTGTGGGGCGTCACTCGCCTTGCTGCCCGCCAGTCCAGCGGCGGCGGCTATCCAGCCGGCGTGCCGGCCCATGACTTCCAGGATGAACACCTTGGTCGACGTGCGGGACATCGAGCGGACGTCGAGGGCCGCTTCCTGCGTGGATATCGCCACGTACTTGGCGACCGAGCCGAAGCCAGGACAGGTATCCGTGATGGGCAGGTCGTTGTCCACGGTCTTCGGCACGTGAATCGCGATGATCGGGTAGCCTAAGGCCGTGCCAATCTGCGACACCTTGAGGCAGGTATCCGCCGAGTCGCCGCCGCCGTTGTAGAAGAAGTAGCCGATGTCGTGGGCCCGGAACACGGCGATCAACCGCTCGTATTCAGCACGATTCTGGTCCAGACCCTTTAGTTTGTAGCGAGCCGACCCAAACGCGCCGCCAGGCGTGTGGCGTAGTGCAGCGATGGCGGCGACGCTTTCCCGGCCAGTATCCACCAGGTCTTCGTCCAGCGCGCCAAGTATGCCGTTGCGCCCCGCGTAGACCTTCCCGATTCGTCCGCGGTGCCGGCGGGCCGTCTCGATGACGCCACAGGCGGAGGCATTGATCACGGCGGTGACACCACCGGACTGGGCATAGAAGGCGTTGCGCTTGGCCATGGGCATTCCTGGTCGGGTTTGACGTCTAAGGCGAGGTCACTGTAGCTTACGCCGCCACTGCGGCTGAATGGGACATCCTCTTGCGCATCGTTTTCCTTGGCGCACCGGGCTCGGGTAAGGGTACCCAGGCGCAACGGCTGATGGCCCAGCACGGCACGGTCCAGCTTTCCACCGGGGACCTCCTGCGGGAGGCGGTCGCGGCCGGTACGCCGCTCGGCCTGCGCGCAAAGGCCGCGATGGATGCCGGTGAGCTGGTGTCCGACGATATCGTCCTTGGCATGATCCGCGATCGCCTGAAGCGCGACGACACCGCTGCCGGGTTCGTGCTCGACGGCTTTCCGAGAAATCTCGCCCAGGCGCGGGCGCTCGACAGCCTGCTCGCGGAGATCGGTTGTCCGCTCGATGGAGCCATCCTTATCGACGTGGACTTCGATATTCTGCTGAAGCGGCTCACCGGACGTCGCACGTGCTCGCTGACCGGCAAGCTGCTGAACGTCCATTTTTCCCCCAAGGCCGAACTCGACGCGTGTACGAAGGCGGGTGGCCTGCTGGTTCAGCGGGTGGACGACAACGAAGAGACCATCGGCAACCGGCTGAAGGTCTACCGCGCGCAGACGGAGCCGGTGGTCGAGTACTACCGCAAAGCCAACCTGCTGCACGAAGTGGACGGTGAGGGCGCCGTCGACGAGGTCTACGCGCGTGTCACAGCAGCGCTGCGCTAGGCCGCACGGCCACCGGTAGATGCTGTCGATCCTCGCCGCCTTCCTGCAGATTGCCCTGCGTCGCCGTGGTCCGGAAGACTTGCCGGCGTCCAGACTGCTGTTGTTCGCTGCCGGCCTGGTCTATGTGACAGGCCAGGCCCTGCTGGGACTATCGGTGTACCACTCTGTTCTGCCACTGGCGCGCAGCCTGGTTCTTGACCTCCTGCTGCTCTGCGGGGTTGTCTGGGGCTTGCTGCGCCTCACGGGTCATGTCACGCGCTACCGGCAGACGCTAACGGCGATGTTTGGTACCGGCGCCTTGCTCGGGATCTGCATGCTGCCGTTCAACTACTGGCTGGATGTGGCCGCCACGCCTGACAAGCCTGCACTGGGTCCGACGATCGGCCTGCTGGCAATAGTCAGCTGGTCACTGGTTGTCAACGGCCACATTTTTTCTCGCGCAATGTCACTGCCGTTCGCGCCTGCGCTGGCGATCGCCATCGGGTATTTTTTCCTGAATTACCTGGTCTTTGTCCAGCTGGGGCCGGCGCCGGCCTGACCCGCAGGAACCGGAACCCGCCAATGCAGCACGTACACATTCTGGGAGTCTGTGGCACCTTCATGGGCGGCCTTGCGGCTATTGCCAGGGAGGCCGGTTTCAGGGTTACTGGTTCCGATCGCAATATTTATCCGCCGATGAGCGAGCAATTGGCGCGGCTTGGCGTAGAACTGATCGAGGGCTACGACGCGACCCAGCTTGATCCGGCGCCCGATGTCGTCGTCGTGGGCAATGTCATGACGCGTGGCATGCCCGTGATCGAAGAGTTGCTGAACCGGCGGATTCCGTACGTGTCAGGCCCGGAGTGGCTGGCTGGCGCAGTTTTGCGCGATCGTACGGTGGTCGGCGTGTCCGGTACCCATGGCAAGACCACGACCACCAGCCTGGTCGCGTGGATACTCGAGTGCGCCGGCCGGCGGGCGGGCTTCCTCATCGGCGGCGTCCCCGCGGACTTCGAGTTCTCGGCCCGTCTGGGTACGGACCCGGTGTTCGTGATCGAGGCCGACGAATATGACACCGCGTTTTTCGACAAGCGCGCCAAGTTTCTTCACTACCGTCCGCAGACACTGATCATCAACAACCTCGAATTTGATCACGCGGATATCTACCCCGACCTTGAGGCCATTACCCGCCAGTTTCATCAGCTGCTCCGGGCGGTACCGGCGAACGGCCAGCTGGTCGTGCCGGCAGGGGATGCGAACGTCACGGCCCTGCTGGAACGAGGGTGCTGGACCCCGCAGGAGCGTTTCGGGAGCCGCAGCGACCAACTGGATGCCGACTGGCTTGGGATTGAGGACCCCCCGGGCACCCTGCGCGTCTTGCATCGGGGCGAGGAAGTTGGTCACTGCAAATGGCAGCTGTCAGGTGCCCACAATGCTGAGAACGCCGTAGCGGCCCTGGTGGCGGCACGCGCCGTCGGCGTGGAGCCGGCCGTTGCGCTGGAGGCCATCGGCCGCTTCCAGGGGGTGCAGCGACGCTTGCAGCGGCTCGGTGATTTCGGCGGCGTGCAGGTCTTTGACGACTTCGCGCACCACCCGACGGCGATCCGCCGGACGCTCGAGGGCCTGAAGCGCCGTGCCGGTGTGCAGCGGGTAGTCGCGGTCTTCGAGCCGCGGTCGAACAGCATGAAGCTCGGAATCTATCAGGGGGCTCTCGCTCCTGCGCTGGGGGTTGCGGATCAGGCGTGGGTCCTGCGCCCTGCTGGCATGCAGTGGGATCTGGACGGGGAGTTTCGGGCCGATCAACGCATCAAGGTGTGCCCGGATATCGCCGCGATCATCAGCGGTGTCGTCGAGGCGAGCCAGCCGGGGGACGCTGTCGTCGTAATGAGCAACGGGGATTTTCAGGGTATTCACGGCACGTTGTGCCAGGCGCTTGGCTCGCGGCGGTGACCTGGCCCACTATTCCGCTGTTTCCCCTGAGTACCGTGCTGTTTCCGGATGGCCCGTTGCCCTTGCGGGTTTTTGAGCCACGCTACCTGGACATGGTTAGTCGCTGTCTCCGCCAGGAGGTGGAGTTTGGTGTGGTGCTGATCGTTGGCGGCACGGACGTGGGCGACGTGCAGACCAGCACTTTGGGTACCCTTGCCCGAATTGTCGACTGGTACCAGGGCAGTGACGGAATTCTGGGAATAACGGCCCAGGGCACGCGCCAGTTTCGCCTCCATGGCGTGTCGCGGCAGGCGGACGGCCTGTATCTCGGTGAGGCCGAATTCCTGCCGGAACTGCCGCCCCAGGTACTACCGGAGGAGTATCGCGGCCTCTCCACGCTGCTTGCCTCCGTGATTGAGGACCTGGGTCGCCTGTACGATGCGGTTCCGAAACGGTACGACGACGCAGCCTGGGTTGGTTGCCGGCTGGCAGAAATTTTGCCGATGCCGGCGGCTGACAAGCAGCGCTGCCTGGAGTTTGTCGACCCGCTCGAGCGGCTGGAGTTCCTGAGACCGATGGTCCGCCCCGTCCGTCGTGTGAAAACGAAGAAATAGGAAGTCGATTCCCGATGAAAACCTACATGTGCCTGATTTGTGGCTATCTGTACGACGAGCGGGCGGGTGCGCCGGACTCCGGCCTGGCACCAGGAACCTGCTGGGCAGACGTGCCGCTGTCCTGGCGCTGCCCCGATTGCGGAGCCGGCAAGGAAGACTTCGAAATGATCGAGGTCTAGTCCCCTTCGATCTGAACTGAGCAAATGCCGTCCCGGTCCAGCATGCGCAGCACGCTGTCGGGTCCCACCAGGTGCAGGGCACCCACCACGATCAGATAGTCCTGCGAGTCGTTCTGAAGTTTGCCGATCGCGCGCGCAAAGTTTTCGTTGCGCGTCACAATCAGCGTCTGATAGAGCTCCGGCTGATCGCGCACGCTGTCCAGGAGGTCGGCATCCAGGGCCCGGACGTTCCCGGCCTTCCAGGCTGCGATCATCCCGTCGGCGGCGTCACCCACTTCTGCGGCCTCGTCCAACGTGCTCTTCAGGAAGCGCCGCTGCGCTTCCGGAGACAGGGCATCAAGGATGCCGAGCTGGCTTTCCAGCGTTTCGAGTCCGCGGATGTCCTTGCCGCGGCGCCTGGCGTCGGCAGTGAGTTTCGACTCGATTCCCAGGGACTGGTCAAAGCCGAGCTGGGTAAGCTTAAGCTGCGTGACCACGATGGCCGCGTACCACGGTTCGAAGGGCGCCATGGTCGTCAGATCAAGTCCAAGCCCGCGCGCCTGGGCAGAAGCTGCGCGCCAGGCCTTTGGTCCCAGCAGTTCTGGCAACGTTCGACCCTTGCTGTCCCGGGCGAGCGTGGCAACGGTCCGAGCACTGGCGACGGGGTCGAGATCATCCATGTCGATCTCCATCAACACGATGTCCGCGTCGTCAAAAGCGGCCGTGATTGCCGGAGCAAGCGGGTAGTCCGAAGCGCGCAGAAAATGGATGGATCCGAGCACCATGATGCGGTTGCTCGTGCCAGTCAGTTGCCAGAGGGGGAGGGTCGGTGCGGCCGTTGTCCAGAATAATCCCAGGAGCAACAGCGCCCGCGATGCAACCCCGCGGTGCGTGGCAACGACCATCCGTCCTACTCCACCCAGACTACAGAAGTGTCGATGCTGCCATCTGCCTGGAGATCAATCCACCGGTATCCCGGTGGACGGTTGTCGAGCGCGAAGTTGTCCGATGCTGGCTTGAACTGTGAACAGGTGGAGGGCGTACTCATCAGGCGAACCCCTTGACGCTCGCGATCGGAGGCCTGGTGAACATGGCCCCAGACGATACCGCGCACGTGGGCGTGCCGGTCGCAGACAGCGAGGAACTCCGTGGCGTTACGGAGTGGAACGCTGTCCAGCCAGCGGCTGCCCATCGGCACGGGCTGGTGGTGGAGGGCAACCAGGCAGTGGTCGCCCCGGTTGCTCGCGAGGGTCCGTTCCAGAAACTCGAGTTCGCTGGGCGCGAGGAGCCCGCCGTCATCGTTGCTGGCGTACGTATTGAGCATCACGAGTGTCCAGTTGCCATGCTGTACTTCGCCGCAAAACTGGAACGGTACCTGCGACAGCACCTCGCGCATGATGAGCGGGACGTCGTGATTGCCGGGCAGGCAGTAGACGGGCAGGCCCAGACCGCCTGTGAGTTCCCTGAAACGCTCGTACCCGGCCCGGGTCTCGTCCTGGACGAGATCGCCTGTTGCCAGAATGACGTCCGGTCGGCGCGGATTGGCCAGTGCGTGCTTCAGCGTGGCTGCAAGCGTGTCGTCGGTATTCACGCCACGCATGCGCGCGTCGCGATCCGCATGGAGGTGCGGATCGGTGATGTGGAGGATGCGTAGCGGCCCGCTCATGAGGAAACTATAACGGCGGCGCCTGTCGGCCGGCGAACGCGCTTCGCAGACGCTGCTCCGGACGGCGGAAATGGCCCCGGAAGTGCGACGACGGTCGCGTTATCGGCCCGGCTTTTGCGCGATGACGCCAGCGTGTTCACGACCCGTGGCGCGGGGTCCGCCGCCCCTGAGAAAACTGGCGTTCATAACCTCGAAGCCGGCGTCTCCGGCGACCCGGCGGAGGATGTCGGGATCGAGGGGATGAATGAACTGAGGGTGTTTCGAGGCATCAGTGCCTGCCGGCAGCAAGGCGCCATAGTTCTGCACGAAGCCCGGCCAGGGGCAGCCTTCGCGCTTGCGGCGTTCGTATTCCGGTGCGCTCTTCCACCAGGGTCCCACGTAGGGGCTGTCGGTGATCAGAAAAATGCGTCCGCCCGGCTGCAGCCAGGCGTACATCTTGCGGACGGTCAGTTCAATGGCCCGGGCTCGCAGGAAGTGCAGGGTTCGGGCACAGAGAATGGCGCCGAAGCTACCCGCCGGAAAGTCCACGTCCGGCAGCTTGCCCGGCAGACTGCGGAACCGGGGGCGATCGGCCGGTGGCACCCGATCCGCGAGGATTTCCAGATGCCTGGGTTCCAGATCACTGGCCAGCACCCGCGCACCCTTGGCAAGCGCGGGCAGCGTGGCCACGCCGTAGGCACAGCCGATGTCGAGGCACTCAGCCTGCACGGTTCCCGAAAACTCCGTGAACGCGCGCGAGTAGTCGTCCAGGGTCTCTGTCATCCACCCCGTGTTGTTCAGGGTGGGGATGAGGCCCGGAACAGAGGATCGCGGCAGTTGGCTATCGCTGGTTAATGGGGACATGCCTCATTTCCCGTCCCGGTCATCGTTCGTTCCTCGGCCGGGCCAACCGGGAATTGAGGCATGTCCCCATTACCTGCTCAATAGCGATAGTGGTCGGGTTTGTAGGGGCCCTCGACCGGCACGCGCAGGTAGTCGGCCTGCTTCTGCGTCAGGGTGGTCAGTTCCACGCCGATCTTCTTCAGGTGCAACCGTGCGACCTTCTCGTCGAGATACTTTGGCAGCACGTAGACTTTCTTCTCGTACTTGGTGGGGTTCTGCCAGAGGTCCATCTGCGCCAGAACCTGATTGGTGAACGAGCTCGACATGACGAAGCTCGGGTGGCCGGTGCCGCAGCCCAGGTTCACCAGCCGGCCCTCTGCCAGCAGGATGATGCGCTTGCCGTCCGGGAAGATGATGTGGTCCACCTGGGGCTTGATGTTGTCCCACTTGAGTTTGCGCAGGGAAGCTACGTCGATTTCGCTGTCGAAGTGTCCGATGTTGCAGACGATGGACTGGTTCTTCATCCGCGCCATGTGGTCGTAGTTGATCACGCCGAAGTTGCCGGTGGCACTGACGAAAATATCGGCCTTGTCGCACGCCTGATCCATGGTGACCACGCGGTAGCCTTCCATCGCTGCCTGCAGGGCGTTGATCGGATCGATCTCCGTGATCCAGACGGTCGCTCCCAGGCCACGGAGGGACTGGGCGCAGCCCTTGCCCACATCGCCGTAGCCGGCCACCACCGCAATCTTGCCGGCGATCATCACGTCAGTGGCGCGCTTGATGCCGTCCACCAGCGACTCGCGGCAGCCGTAGAGGTTGTCGAACTTGGACTTGGTGACGGAGTCGTTCACGTTAATGGCCGGGCACATCAGCCGCCCCGCGGTGGCCATCTCGTAGAGGCGGGCGACGCCTGTGGTCGTCTCCTCGGAGATGCCCCGCACGTCCTTCATCAGTTCGGGATACTTGTCGTGCAGGATCGCGGTCAGGTCGCCGCCGTCATCGAGAATCATGTTGGGCACCCAGCCCTTGGGTCCCCGCACGGTCTGCTCGACGCACCACCAGTACTCCTCCTCGGTCTCGCCCTTCCAGGCGAATACCGGTACGCCAGCGGCGGCGATCGCCGAAGCGGCGTGATCCTGTGTGGAGAAGATGTTGCAGGACGACCAGCGAACCTCGGCCCCCAGCTTGACCAGCGTCTCGATCAGCACTGCGGTCTGGATGGTCATGTGCAGGCAGCCGGCAATCCGTGCCCCCTTCAATGGTTGTGACTTGCCAAACTCCTCGCATAACGCCATCAGGCCGGGCATTTCGGTTTCGGCAATAGCGATTTCCTTGCGGCCCCAGTCGGCGAGACTCAGGTCGGCGACGCGGAAATCATCCTTGGTGGCGAATACAGGCTTGGTGCTCATCGGTGCGTCCTTAAAGGGTGTAGGGGCTGGCCGTTCAATTCAGGGTGGCGGACTCAGCGCTTGCCGCGGGCGTCCCGCTGCAGGGCTTCGGCCTTATCAGTTCGTTCCCAGGTGAAATTCGGTTCTTCCCGGCCGAAGTGGCCATAGGCCGCCGTGGGCCGGTAGATCGGCCTGTGCAGGTCCAGCATTTCCCGGATGCCGTAGGGCGTCAGGTCGAAGTGCCGGCGCACCAGCTGGTCCAGGCGTTCCGCGCCAATCTTGCCGGTGCCAAAGGTATCGACGCTGACCGAGGTCGGCTGGGCGACACCGATGGCGTAGGAGACCTGTACTTCGCAGCGCTCGGCGATGCCGGCCGCCACGATGTTCTTGGCGACATAACGGGCGGCGTAGGCGGCTGAGCGGTCCACCTTGGTCGGGTCCTTGCCGGAAAAGGCGCCGCCGCCGTGACGGGCCATGCCGCCGTAAGTGTCCACGATGATTTTCCGGCCGGTGAGGCCGCAGTCGCCCATCGGCCCGCCGATCACGAAGGCGCCGGTCGGGTTGATGTGGATCTTTTCCTTCTTCAGTGACCCGAACCACTTCCGGCCGATCACCGGCCGCAGGATTTCCTCGATCACGGCTTCGCGAAGGTCCTTCTGTTTGATGTCGGGCGCGTGCTGCGTGGAGAGCACGACGGCGTCGAGGCCCACCGGCTTGTCATTCTCGTAAATTACCGTGACCTGACTCTTCGCATCCGGCCGCAGCCACCTGAGCCTGCCTTTGCGCCGTACGTCCGCCTGGCGTTTGACGAGTCGGTGGGCGAGGGTGATCGGCAACGGCATCAGCACGTCCGTCTCATTGGCGGCATAGCCGAACATCATCCCCTGGTCGCCGGCGCCCTGTTCGCGCTTCTTCTTGCGCGACACGCCCTGCGCGATGTGCGCGGACTGCTTGCCGATGGCGTTCAGGACGCCACACGAGTTGCCGTCGAAACCTTTGTCGGAGTGGTCGTAGCCGATGTCGCAGACCACCTGCCGCACCAGCGCCTCGAGATCCACCCAGGCGTTGGTGGTGATCTCGCCGGAGACCAGCACGAACCCTGTCTTGATCAGGGTTTCACACGCCACCCGGGATTCCGGTTCCTGGGTCAGGATGGCATCGAGGATGGCATCCGAAATCTGGTCCGCCATCTTGTCGGGGTGACCTTCGGAGACCGATTCGGAGGTAAAGAGCTTGCGGCTGGCCATGGACTGTCCGGTTGTAGCTGTTCGGGGCCGGAATTATAGACGGACTTCTGCCCAACCCGTTGCGGCTCCTGGACTGTTACGCGACAATGCGCGCCCGCTGCGGGCTTTCGCGAGACTTCCTCATCACTCGTCCCGGAGCGCTGGGGGTGCCATGCCAGCCACAGCCCGAACGTCCCGCCCGGCGACCGAGCGCCGGAGGCTCGCCAACGCCATCCGCGTGCTCTCGTTAGACGCCGTCGAACAGGCGAAATCCGGGCACCCCGGCATGCCCATGGGCATGGCCGACATGGCTGAAGTCCTCTGGAATGACTTTCTGCGGCACAACCCCGCCAACCCGGCGTGGCCCGACCGCGATCGCTTCGTGCTCTCGAACGGGCACGGCTCGATGCTCCTCTACTCCCTGCTGAACCTAACCGGGTACCCGCTGTCCCTCGACGAGCTTCGCCGCTTTCGGCAGCTCGGTTCGCACACCGCCGGGCACCCCGAACGGGATCTGCATCTCGGCATTGAGACTACCACGGGGCCACTCGGCCAGGGCCTTGCCAATGCCGTGGGCATGGCCCTGGCGGAGAAGCTGCTGGCGGCCGAGTTCAACCGGCCGGGTTTCGCGGTGGTGGATCACCACACCTGGGTCTTCCTCGGTGATGGCTGCCTCATGGAAGGTATCTCCCACGAGGTCTGTTCCTTCGCCGGAACTCTGAAGCTCGGCAAGCTCATCTGCCTGTACGACGACAACGGCATCTCCATCGACGGTCACGTCAAAAACTGGTTTACGGACGACACACCGGCCCGCTTTCGTGCTTATGGGTGGCATGTCGTCGCCGAAGTGGACGGGCACAACCCCGAGGCCGTGAGCAAGGCTATCGAGGCGGCCCGCGCCGAGACCGCCCGGCCGTCACTGATCTGCTGCAAGACGGTGATCGGCTGGGGTGCGCCGAACAAGCAGGGCACCGAAAAAGTCCATGGCGAAGCGCTCGGGCCTGAAGAAGCCGCCGCTGCCCGCAAATTCCTGGGCTGGACCGCACCGCCGTTCGAAGTGCCCGACGCCATCCGGGCAGGCTGGGACGCGCACGCGGTCGGCGCGCAACTGGAAAAGCAGTGGCGGGACCTGTTCGCCGGTTACGAGCGGGAACACCCGGAGCTGGCGGCAGAATTCGGCCGCCGGATGGCGGGGAAACTGCCGGATGCCTGGCCGCCCCATGCGCAACTGGCGCTGGCCAAAACTGCGGCGGATACGACCGCCAAGGCCACGCGAAAATCGTCGGAGGACGCGCTCAATGCCCTTTCTCCGGCCCTGCCCGAGCTGTTCGGCGGGTCCGCCGACCTGACGGGCTCCAATCTGACGCGTACCAAAGCCGCGGTGACGGTGGTCCCCGAGCACGTCGCCGGCAACTATATTTCCTGGGGAGTCCGCGAATTCGGCATGTCGGCGGCTTTGAACGGCATGGCCGTGCACGGCGGCTACATTCCCTTCGGTGGCACGTTTCTGACCTTCTCAGACTACTCACGGAATGCCCTGCGCATGGCCGCGCTGATGGAACTGCGGGTCATTTTTGTCTTTACCCACGATTCGATCGGCCTCGGCGAGGACGGGCCGACGCACCAGTCCGTGGAGCACACGGCGAGCCTGCGTCTCATTCCAAACCTGTGGGTCTGGCGTCCCTGCGACGCTACGGAAACCGCCGTTGCGTGGCAGGACGCCGTTGAGCGCGCCAACGGACCGAGCTGCCTAGTGCTGACGCGCCAGGCACTCCCGCAACAGCCCCGCCAGTCCGCGCAGATCGCCGCCATCCGGCGCGGCGGTTACGTGCTGCGGGATGCTGCCCGCGTCGACGTGATCCTGATTGCGACGGGATCCGAGGTCGCTCTTGCGGTCGCCGCAGCGGATGTGCTCGCGGCGCAGGGCCATGGCGTGCGGATAGTTTCCATGCCCTGCCCGACACTGTTCGCTGCCCAGGATGCCGCCTGGCGGGAATCAGTGCTGCCCGCTGCCGTCGCCCGCCGTATCGCCATCGAGGCCGGCGTGACCGAAACCTGGCACCGCTGGGTGGGGCCGGCCGGCCGCATCGTTGGCCTCGATACGTTTGGCAAGTCGGCACCGGCGAAGGATCTGTTTCAGCACTTCGGTTTCACACCGGAGCGCGTCACGAAGGAAGCGCTGGAGTTGCTCAGCGCGTAGCTTAGCTATCAGGAGCTGTTGGAATGCCCGTCAAAGTTGCCATCAATGGTTACGGCCGAATCGGCCGGAATGTTCTGCGTGCCCTCTACGAGGCAAAGCGCACCGGTGAGATCGCCATCGTCGCGCTCAACGACCTGGGTGATGCGAAGACCAACGCGCACCTAACGCGCCATGACACGGCCCACGGGAAGTTCCCGGGAACCATCGTCGTCGATGGCGACTACATGGTGGTGAACGGCGACAGGATCCGGGTGCTGGCCAAGCGCAATCCAGCAGAGCTGCCCTGGGGCGAGCTTGGGGTGGATGTCGTCCTCGAGTGCACGGGCCTGTTCACCACCAAGGAAAAAGCCTCTGCCCATCTGCAGGCCGGTGCGAAGAAGGTGATCATCTCCGCGCCGGGCGGTAAGGATGTAGATGCCACGATCGTGTACGGGGTCAATCACCAGTCTCTGAAGGCCTCCCACACCGTGATCTCCAATGCCTCATGCACCACCAACTGCCTGGCGCCACTGGTCAAGCCGCTGCACGACAAGCTGGGCCTCGTGCAGGGCCTGATGACGACGATTCATGCCTACACCAATGACCAGGTGCTGACCGATGTGTATCACGAGGACCTGCGGCGGGCCCGATCGGCCACCATGTCGATGATTCCCACGAAGACGGGGGCCGCGGCGGCCGTGGGCCTGGTGTTGCCCGAGCTGAACGGCAAGCTGGACGGCTTCGCCATGCGCGTGCCGACCATCAACGTATCGATCGTGGACCTCACTTTCACGGCCGCGAGGGCCACCACCGTCGACGAAGTCAACGGCATCCTGAAGGCGGCTTCCGAGGGCGAACTCAAGGGTATCCTCGGCTACAACACCGAGCCGCTGGTGTCGGTGGACTTCAATCACGATCCGCGCAGTTCCATT
>JANNJM010000107.1:0-4384 GCA_031395645.1 Gammaproteobacteria bacterium
AAGGCCGGCGAGGCCATCGACCTGGGCGGCAACGGCTATCCCATGCGCTACACCGCCCAGGCCAAGGTTCTGCGGCACTCGCGGGCTATTCCTCTTCGGCTGGTCTGGAACCAGGCGCCGGTAGCGTTGGCGGGTGCTTCGCCCCCAGTGCCCAAGAAGCCCTCGCTGTACGACTGCCCGCCCGACGAGTGGCTGGTGATCGAAGCGTGGGACCAGAGCTAGGGGCATCGCCATGCCTGTGAAACCCGGTTCGGAGGACAACACCCGCGGCGCCCCGATCCCGCCCGCTCTTCGCCCGGAAGCAGCCCGCCTGCTCGATTGCGCCGAGTCGGCTATGCGCCACCTCGACGCGAAAGCCCACCGCTGGGAAAACAGCGTCGGTTTCCACACTGATGCCGGCTACACCGTCTTTCGCGTGCAACCGATCAACCAGACCACCCACAGCGGGCTGCACATCGCGGAACGGCTCATGCTGCACACCACGCTGCCGGCCGGCACGCCGCTGTCCGACGCGGACCTCCTGAAGGCCAATCTCATGGCGGGCATCGGGGCGGTCGTGCGCAAGCCGGCAACCGGGGAGCTGGCCATCCTGAGTTCCGCGGCGGTGCCGGCGGGCGATGACTTCACGCTGCAGTTTCTTGGCGAGCTGTTCCTGCAGAGTGCGCCGGATCACGGGGCGGGCGTGGCCCGCCTCTTCGTGGACTCGCGCAGTGGTTCCGCTGAATCCGCGCCCGACACCGCCCGGCCCTGGCGGCCAGAGGAGTTCGCCGCAGCCCGTGACACGCTGGCGGCACTCGGCATACCCGTGGAACTTTCGCCCGGCCTGCTCGACGCCCGACCGCCCGGCGGCCCCGCGCTGCCGGAACCGTTGTCGGGCATCTTCCCCCCGTGCCGGCTCGTGCTGACGACCCAGGAGCCCCACCCCTGGCTCGGCAACGGACTCGCCGTCGTTCTGAAGCTGCCCCGGTGCTGCGAGCTGGCCGACGCAGAGCGCCTCGTCAATCAGCTCAACGGGTGGGAGTGGTGCGCACTGGACGGTCCGCCGGTCGTCGGTGCCTGGACCTGCCTGCCCGGTAAGGACGAGCCGATATTCGTGACCCTTGTACCGGATGAAGCCTGGCACTCGCGGCGGTGGGTGGTGAATGGGTGGGAGTCGGGGAAAATCCCAATGAAGTAACGGGTTTTCCGTGTGTCCCCAAACCACCGGTTTCGGGGAGGATGACCCGGCCATCTATACCGACGTTATCTCCGTATAGCCGCAATTAACTATAGGTAGCTATATCTGAGTAGAAATGGACCCGATCAAGAACCCCTTCTCCCCGGGCGCCGGATCGCCGCCCCCTGAACTCGCAGGGCGGGATCCGATCCTGAACCAGGCCCGGATCCTGCTCGGCCGGGTCCGGCAGGGGCGGTCCGAGAAAAGCATATTGCTGACCGGGCTTCGGGGTGTTGGCAAGACGGTCCTGCTCAATGAAATCGAGCGGATGGCCAAGATGGTTCGGGCGATGCCGAAGGTCAGCGCCTAGGCCGCAAATTGACCACGTTCCCGGCTGGAATCGATGCAGTCCACTGCGCATTCTGGCGCGCATGCCGAAGTCACCACAGCCGCCGGCCGAGATAGCCGCGACCATTCTCGTGGTGCGCGGTCAGCGCGTCCTGCTCGATGCCGATCTCGCTGAGCGCTATGGGGTATCGACCCGCAGGCTGAACGAGCAGGTCCGCCGGAATCTTCAGCGGTTCCCCGCGGACTTATTGATAGACCTTACAAATCAGGATCTTGCAATCTTGAAGTCGCATAATGCGACTTCAAGTTGGGGCGGCCGACGCAAGCGACCGCTGGCCTTTACCGAGCACGGCGCAATCATGGTGGCGACTATCCTGGACAGCCCTCGCGCCGTGCAGATGAGCGTCTACGTCGTGCGCGCCTTCGCGCGGTTGCGTCAGACCGTGGCGGCGCATTCGAAGCTGGCGCAGGAACTGGAGGCGCTGAAGCATTCCGTCGCTGTGCTCGATGCGGACACCCGGCGCCAGTTCGATCAGGTGTAGGAAGCCATTCTCGGTTTGATGGCGACGTCGACGCGGAAGCAGTAGGTTTCACCTCGTCACCCTCCTCACCACTGTTTCTGCAGAGACCGAGCGCGGACGAGGCCTGACACCCGCAGCTGGTGGGCAGCCTGGTCGATTGGGCACTGCGGCGGGCGGAGGTGGCG
Source organism: Gammaproteobacteria bacterium (assembly GCA_031395645.1). Lineage (GTDB taxonomy): Bacteria > Pseudomonadota > Gammaproteobacteria > Steroidobacterales > SHZI01. Next base: position 2,211 of record JANNJM010000107.1, read on the forward strand.
CAGAGGCGGCTTCGCTAAACCCGCTCCCACCAAAAGCCCGGACGCCGGCGCTGATGGGTCACCGCGATGATCAGGAGCCCGGAGCTTTCCCGCGAATACAGGATGGCGTAAGGGAAGCGCCGGAGCAGGCGGCGCCGAATTCCAGGTCTGACTTCCTGGCCGGCCAACGGCGCCTCCGTGATCAGCGAACAAACGCGCTGCGCCTCACGAGCCAGATCCTGACCCAGACCGGGAAATTCGCCGTCGTAGTACGCGACGGCAGAGGCGAGGTCATCCCGTGCTTCCGGGAGGAAGCGGTACTCCGTCATCAGGTGCGCTTGAGGAGTGCGCCGAAGACCTCGTCACCGGGGATGGAAGTGGTTTCGCCACGCCGATAGGCCGCCAGGCGCCGCTCGGCTTCGTCGAGCCAGAGTTGCTCGGCGTCATGGTCCTCGCCTGCATCGAGTGTGGCTATCAGTCGCCGGACCAGGCGGGCCCGGTCCTGGGGAGAAAGTTGTCGGGCCTCTGCCTCGACCCTGGAGATGTCGTTTTCCATGTGTGGGAATCTACGCCCTGGGCAAATCCACGGTCAACTGCGCATTTCCCGGTCTTTTCATGTGTTTTACGCTCAAGCGCCCGATTGAGCCGTGGGCTGTTTGACATTCCCCATGAATAAACCCGTTGCTCAACTGGCATCGATCCACTCCGCTGCACATCGATCTCGCGCTGGTCTACGGCGTAACCACGAAGCGGCTCAATGAGCAGGTCCGGCGCAACACCGAACGGTTCCCCGCGGATTTTCTCATCCACCTTACAAATCAGGATGTTGCAGCTTTAAGGTCGCAATTTGCGACCTTAAACACAGGCCGTGGCAGCGCAATCGAAGCTCGCGCAAGAGCTGGAGACTCTGAAGCATTCCGTCGCAGTGCTCGATGCGGACACCCGGCGTCAGTTCGATCATGTGTACGAGGCCATTCTGGGTCTGATCGCGACGTCGCCGCGGAAGCAGTAGGTTCTCCAACTCGTCATCCGCAGCAGGTGGGTAGCCTGGTCGATTGGGCACTGCGGCGCGCGGAGGTGGCACAGCCGTGGGTGGTGAATGGGTGGGAGTAGGGAAACGTCGTCACAGAATCTCAACCAAATGCCGAGTTTCTCCGGGTTCCCCATCGGGCCATCCGCCGATAAGGTGCTCACATGGCTTGCCCGATTGCGATTCCTGCCCCAATATTCCTCCTAGAAACGGCTGCCTTGTGGGTGTCATATAAGCGGGGTTCGTCCCCCACCTGCCTGGCGGCCACTTTTTGTCCTGAAGAAATCAGTGCCCGTCTCATTTTCGATTCTGCTGGACGGCGGATTCCTCCGTCGCAAGCTGGGCACCGCCAGACAGCCAGTGGATGCAGCCGGGATCAGCGTATTCACGAGCAGAGTAATCGCACTTCCTTGCGTAGCTGCCCTGCGACTCCACCGTATCTACTTCTACGATGCGAGACCGATTGAGGACGTGGCAACGATCCCGCTCGGCGGCGGGCAGGTGGACTTCAGCGCGAATCCGGTCGCTGCCCGGAACAAGCGGGTGCAGGCGCTGCTGTTGCGCGAGCCGTTCTTCGCCCTGCGCTTTGGGGAGCTCGTCCACTGAGCCGAACATCCGCCAGAAGGGCGTCGACATGCGGATCGGCCTGGACATCGCCAGCCTCACGCTCAAGAAGCACGCTCAGGTCATCGTGCTGGTTACGGCCGACAGCGACTTTATCCCTGCCATGAAGTTTGCCCGCCGGGAAGGCGCGCAGCTGTTCCTCATTACGCTCGGGCACGGGATCAAGGATGGCATGCGGGAGCACGCCGACCTGGTGATTGACGCGGTGCTTTGAGCGCGGGATTGAAGTCCGGTCGTCCACGCCGGTCAAATTTCGTGACCGGTTAAATACTGCGGCGAACTCTCAGGCTTAATTGAGAAGTGCGCCGAAGACCTCGTCACCGGGGATGGAGGTGGTCTCGCCACGCCGATAGGCCGCCAGGCGCCGCTCGGCCTCGTCGAGCCAGAGCTGCTCGGCGTCATGGTCCTCGCCCGCATCGAGGGTGGCTATCAGGCGCCGGACCAGGCGCGCCCGGTCCTGGGGAGAAAGTCAACACGCAGGCGGCGAAGTCTCACGCGGCGATGCCCGCGTTGATGGACGCCTTCGCGAACTCGGACAAGG
>JANNJM010000029.1:0-4618 GCA_031395645.1 Gammaproteobacteria bacterium
TTCATTCATGTCATGGACACGAATAACGAACTGGCGGCGCAGGGGGACAGCGCGGCGCCTGAAGGCGCTCCTACGGACGCATCAGAAGCGCAGAGTCAGCGTGAGTCCTGCGTTGCGCCCGCGCCGCGGGACGATGTGGACGGCATCGGTGGTCGCCGGGAACTGGGCAAAGTTCGGGAAATAAGTGGCCAGCAAGGGCGTGTCGTCAGCCAATACGTTGTCCAGGTAGACGGCCGCTGTCCAGCTGCGCGCGTCTATACCGATCCGGGCATTCAGCAGATTGAGCGCGCCGACGTAGCTATCGTTCTCGGCGTCGAGCCAGGTTTTCGAGTTGTACACGTAGTCGCCGCGCGCAAACCATTCTGCGCCACGGTCACCGAGCGGGCGCCGGTAAGCGGCCGAAGCCGTGATGGTGTGCTTCGGCACACGCGGGGCTTCGTTGCCCGAGACATCGCCGCCATTGGGGGTGACATAGTCGAGAAGTTCGGTGTCCTGGAGCCCGTAGTTGAGTTCGAGGGTGAGATTGTCGGTCGCAGCCAGCGTCAGCTCAACCTCGGTGCCCATCACCTGCGACTCGCCGGCGTTCTTGATGACGTTGTTCTGAACAGTGCTCGACGTGAGTGTATCCGCGCACTCCCAGGGAATGTCGTCTATCTCGTTGATAGCCTGATTCTTCCAGTCGATGTAGTAGATCGCGATGTTGGCCGTCAGACGCCGATCGAGCCACTGGGTCTTGGCGCCCATCTCGTAAGTCCAGGCGTTTTCTTCCTTGATCAGTGCCTTGCCATTGGCCAGGGCAGCCTGAGTTCCCGCTACGGTGACTGGCGCATCGAAATACCCGAAGTAGAAGCCCCCGGGCTTGTTGCCCTTGGCCACTAGCGCGTAGAGATTGACATCTTCAGTGGCCTGCCACTTGGCCGTGACCCGGGGCGTAAAGCTGTAGAAATTTCTCTGCGCGGTAATCCCGTTGGCGGCGTGCTGCACGGGCGAGTCCTTCGCATAGCGGCCTTCCACTGCCAGCGTCACGTCCTCGCCCACGTCGTAGTCGAGGCCGCCGAAGAAGCCGAGGTTCTCCTTTTCGGCTTTCAGCGTCCACGACGGCTGACCGTTGATATTTGGCAGGCCGTACTCGACCCGGTTACAGAAGCCCGTGAACTCGCGCTGGAAGGCCAGGTTGTCCGCACTGAAGTAGTAGACACCAGCGGAGCCGCGGATCGGCTTGTCCTGTGGCGAGGTCGCGCGAACTTCGCCGGAGTAGTCATCCCAGCTCTGGATTTCCCCCGAGTCGAAGAGGTTGATCCACAGGGGGCCCAGGGCCGGGGAGCGGTCCAGGTCGCGATAACTCTCGAGCTCCTGCTTGTTCATCGTGGCGATCGCCTTGAGGTCCCACCCGTCGAGATCCAGTAAACCTTCGGCCAGGTAACGCTGGCTGGTGGTCTGGGTGCCGATGAAAGGTGCTGGCGCCGCCGTGCCGAGGTTCGAAGTGGCGCCTTCCCGCAGGTCCGCAATGTTCATGATGGCCCGCAGGCCGTCGGGCTTGATCTCGCCCTCGCAGGGTTCGTCCGGCCGAGTGCAATCAAGGAACAACGAGGCAAAGTGCTCGTCGTCGGCTTCGGTGTAGTCCGCCTTCACGTTGAACGTGAGGTTTTCCAGAGGCCTGAACGAGAGCTTGCCCGTCACATTCCAGGTGCTCTCTCCACCCAGGGGCGTAAAGTCGTCCTTGACGGTGGAGACTGGCTGGCCGACCGGCCAAGTGGCGTTGGGCCTGACAATTCTGTCGCAACCATCAGTCTCCTCCGATTCGCCTGCCTGGCAGGGAGTCAGGGAGTTCTGCCACTCCCCGTCGAAGGACTCCCAGCTGGCCGATGCAAAGAACAGCAGCTTGTCGCCGATCAGCGGGCCAGTGAGGAAGCCGGAGGTCTTGAAGTCGCTCTCCTCGCCGGCCTTCAGGTACATGCCGCCCTCAAGCTCATCGGCATTGGGCGCCTTGGTTATGTAGTTGATGGCGCCGGCGAAGGCACCGCGGCCGAACTGGGCCGCCTGCGGCCCCTTCAGGATCTCCACGCGTTCGATGTTGTCGGCAGTGATGCTGCTGGCGGTGCCGCTGACGGACGCGCCATCCACATAGAACGCCACGTTGCCCTCAGTGCCGAAGTTCGCCAGCGGTGTGAACTGGCCGCGGATGCTTGGAGCGTCGAGTCGGCGCCCCACCGCGTTACGGTTGAAGCTGAAGTTCGGGGTGAAGGTTGCCACGTCGTAGACCGTCTGGATGTTTCGTTCGCGCATCGTCTCGGGCGTAAACACCGTCACCGACAACGGAATCTCCTGCAGGCGCTCTTCACGCTTGCGCGAGGTCACGACCACTTCCTCGAGTCCCTGCTGCGCGCTGACCGGAACGGGCAGCCCAAGGCTCAAGGCCAGCAGGCACCACGCCACTGTCTCAAATCCACGCATGCAATTGTCCCCCCATGTCTCGCAGTCCCCCCGGACCGGAATCAGGCTGTCGGGCACCGATGCTACAGCGGCTTGACTGCGATCACTCCGGCATTCTCCCGGCCATCCATTTTTCCGAAGCCGCCGAAGTCCGGCCGGGAAATAAATGCGGCATCCACCACTGTGAGTCCGGCTTCCTGGCAGGCACGGGTCAGCAGGTCCGGGTCGAGCACGTTCATGAAGGGCGGCTTTGCAATTGGCTTGGGTGGCGGACCGGCCGCAATGTAGTTGTGCAGTCCCACCATGAGCCCTGGCCAGCGTTCGCCGTTCGCTTTGCCCGCCTCGAACTCCGGGATCTTGCGCCGCCAGATGCCGTAGGGTGTGTCGGTCACCAGGTACAGGTGGCCGCCGGGCATGAGCCAGCTCGCCATTTTTTTGATCGATGCGTCGACGTCTTCACCACGCAGGAAGTGCAGTACCCGCGAGCAAAGGATCGCTCCGTAGTGGCCGGCCGGAAAATCGATATGGGGCAGGGCGCCTGCCTTGAGCTGCAGGTTGCCGAGCAGGTGTGGCGGCACCTTGCTGCGCAGGATGTCCAGGTGCCGCGGGTCCAGGTCAGACGCGGTGATGCGGGCGCCGGCTGCGAGGGCGGGTAATGTAGCAACGCCGTAGGCACAGCCGACCTCCAGCACCGGTGTGCCGCACTGGCCGGCGTAGGCGATGAAGGCATTCGCGAACCGGTCCCGGACCTCAAACATGAAGCCTGTGCCGTTCAGCGTGGCGACCATGCCATTGCCGCTCCAGCCGGGCTGGGCGGACGGCCGGGTGAACCAGCGGGGCAGGAAGCGGGTGAGACCCAGCCTGTAAGCGGTATTCCTTGCCAGCGAGGGGAGGGTAGTCATGCATTCATGCTAACTCCCCCAATCCGTTCCCGCACAGGGGGCCGGGGCGGCTGTCACGCGGACGGTGCACTACGCGGTTTCCTGCGGGCCGCAGGGCCGTCTCTATAATGTCTGATTGGCAAGCTTGGCCGGGAGAGAGCGGGTTGGACAGTCAAGAGAATATTGAGTACATCGGCGTCGCCCTGCAGGTCTCGGTGAAGGGCGTCAACCGCTGCCCTGACCGGGAGTCATCCCGGGTCCGGATTAACGAGAATATCCGCCGGATCGGCGAATACACCACCACGGCTGCCGGCTTCCTGCGCTTCTTCTACGGGCTGCCCGTCCGGCTCGTGGCCCTGCCCGAATACGCCGTGACCGGGTTTCCGATGAAGGAATCGGTTCAGGAGTGGCGTGACCGCGCCTGTCTGGAGCAGAACGGCCCCGAATACGAGGCGCTCGGCAAGCTGGCACAGACCAACAACCTGTACCTGTCCGGCAACGTCTACGAGATCGACCCGCACTTCCCGGAGCTGTATTTCCAGACCTGCTTCATTATTGGACCGAACGGCAACGTGATCCTGCGCTACCGGCGGCTCACCTCCTGCTTCGAGCCCACGCCCCACGACGTCTGGGACAAGTACCTCGATATCTACGGCGAGGAGGGCGTCTTCCCGGTGGCGAAGACCGAGATTGGGAACCTGGGCACCATCGCCTCGGAGGAGATTCTCTATCCCGAGATCACCCGCTGCGTTGTGATGCGGGGAGCCGAGGTCATCCTGCACCCCACCAGTGAACCTGGTAGCGCGGAACGCACCATCAAGGAAACCTGCCGGCTGGCACGGGCGATCGAGAACCAGGTATTTGTAGTGTCGGCCAACACGGCGTCGATCGATGACATCCCGATCCCGCCCTACACCTGCAGTGCTATGTCGAAGATCGTCGATTTCAATGGCCACATCCTGGCCGAGGCAGCCCAGGGTGGCGAAGCCTTCAACTCTAACGCGGTCATGGACATCAGCGCCCTGCGCCGCACCCGCCGGCGCACGGCCATGGCCAACGTCATGTCGCGGCAGCCCTTCGACATCTACGCGAAGAGCTACGCCAATGCCGACTACCACCAGCCCAACTTCCTGCTTCGGGACGGCAAAGTCATTGAGCCGCCGCCGCGTGACGCCTTCAGGCGACGGCAGGAAGGCAACATCGAGCGGCTGGTCAAGGCCGGGTTGTTGTAGGACGGGAAATGGGGACATGCCTAATTTCCCGAGACTAAAGCGCAGCAGCGCTTTACTGGCGGGAAATTAGGC
>JANNJM010000032.1:0-32591 GCA_031395645.1 Gammaproteobacteria bacterium
CTGCTCGACGCGCGCCCGCCCGGTGGGTCCGCGCTGGAGAGTCCGCCCTTCGTCGGTGTCTGGCACCCGCAGCCGGTGGGCAGCCTGATCGATTGGGCACTGCGGCGGGCGGAGGTGGCGCGGCGGTGGGTATGAATGGGCGGGCCACGCAAAAGTGCGCATCGCGGATTCCCGCCAATTGTCGACAAAGTCATCGGAAACCCTGCTGTGCAATCGGCTCGTTGGTTGCTAACGTGACAGGACTCGCCGGCATTGCAGGCCCCATGAGGCACACCGTGGACTACCTCTACTCTCTGTATGATGCGCTCGTGAGCATCAACGTCCCGAACGACAAGGCTCGGGCTGTCGTTGATGCGATGGAGCGGGACATGGCGACAACCATCGCGACGAAATCGGATTTGCAGCTCCTCCGTTCCGAGCTGCATCAGGAGTGCACGCTGATTCGTCAGGAGTGCGCGCTGATCCGCAAGGACATGGAGATCATGGCCGCGACGATCTCCACCACGATCGTCGTGCGCACGGGTTCAATGCTGGTAGTGGCTATCGGTCTGCTGTTCGCGGCCCTCAAGTTGACCTGAACAGGCCACCGGATACCCTTACCCGATGTACATGAATTTCTGGTACCCGGTGGCCGCCTGCAGTGAGGTCACCAACGAGGCGCCGTTGACGGTGCGCATTCTCAGCCTCGACTTCGTTGCCTTTCGCGACTCTGCGGGCAACCCCCATGTGCTGAGCGACACCTGTATCCACCGCGGCGGGTCGCTCGGCCAGGGCAAGGTCAGGGGCGATTGCGTGCAGTGTCCTTATCACGGCTGGCAGTTCAGCGGCGAGGGTCGCTGTGTACTGATTCCCACGCTCGGTGCCGACGAAATGCCACCGGCCCGGGCCAAGGTGGACAGCTACCCGGTGCAGGAGCAGTACGGCATCTTGTTTGCCTTTCTCGGCGACCTGCCGGAAAGCGAGCGGCCACCGCTATTCGAGATCCCCGAGTACGCCGCCGAAGACTGGCGGGCGAACAAGCTGAAAGTGTTCGAGGTTGACTACTATTACGAACGCTCCGTCGAGAACGCGCTGGACCCCGCCCATAACGAGTTCGTGCACCCGAAGCAGGGCACGCCGGGCATGCTGCTCGACTTCAGGAAAAACCCGATCCGGATGGATGACATCGGCGACTGGGGCAGCGGCTTCCTGATCCCGTTCACCCAGAAAATTCCGGAGGGCGGCCTGCTGGCCCAGGCGAACTCGTGGAGCAGTGAAGTTGTGCGGGCGGGATCCGGACACTTCGGGCCGAATGCGGTGGTCACCTGGCTGAAGTTCACCAGGGAGAACATGTTTCATCAGTACTTCTACGAGGCGCCGATCGACGAGAACCGTACCCGGATTTTCTTCGTCAACATGCGGCACTTCCTGATGGATCCCGCCATGGACGACCGGATCGTCAGCATCAACATGGAGATCGCCCAGGAGGACATCAACCTGCTGGTCCGGCTCAATCCGGTACGCACGCCGGAAACGCTGACGAAGGAAGTCTTGATGCCAGCCGACCGGCCGACGGTGCGCTACCGGGAGTTCCTCAAGGACTGGGAGAAGCGCGGCTGGCGTCTCGACATGAAAAAGATGCGCGAGATGCGCGGTGATGTCGCCATGGCCATCCCGTGCCCCGCCCGCCGCACCGAGAAAAACTGGGTGCTCGACGAGGTGCCCCGCGTCGGGAGGTGACGCCAGCCTCAGGCGGCCAGTACTACAGAATCTCTACCCAATGCCCGGTTTCCAGAGATTGCCCACCCTGCCAAATATTGCCAATATTTGCCAAGTCGTCTAGCCTGCGGGCATGAGCACCATGAACATTTCGCTTCCCGACAGCCTCAAGGCCTTCGTCGACGAGCAGGTCACGGACCGGGGCTTTGGCACGAGCAGCGAGTACGTGCGCGAGCTCATTCGCCGGGATCAGGAGCGGCTGAAACTTCGCGGACTGCTCCTGAAAGGTGCGTCCTCGAGCCCTGCAGCCCCGGTCGACGCGGCGTACTTCGACGGTCTTCGCAAGCGAGTGCGCACGGGAGTACGCAAGGTGGCCAGGTCCCGCTCGCGGTGAAGGCGAAACCGCTGGTCCTGCGCCAGCGGGCCGTCCGGGACATCGACGAGGCGGTCGCCTGGTACCTTAAAGAGGGCGCCGCGGAAGCCGCGCTGGGCTTCATCGCTGCTGTTGAACAGGCCTGTGCGCGCATCAGCCAGTCGCCAGCGGCCGGATCGCCCCGCTACGCCCACGAACTGAATTTGCCAGGACTGCGCTGCTGGCCACTGGCCCGGTATCCGTACCTGGTGTTTTACCTGGAGCGCGACACTCACGTCGACGCCTGGCGAGTGCTGGCCGCTCAGCGGGACATCCCGGCATGGCTGCAGGACGCTGATCTTCAGCTGACCTGACCACCCGATCCCGGGCGCTCACATAGTGCGCTTCAGAAACGCCACCATGCGCTCGATGGCCGGTCGCGCTCCCCCCAGGTATTCCATCTGCGCGTAGCCGTGCGGCATCCCCGCGTCGACGCAGTGCTCATGGGGGATGCCGGCGGCCGCAAGCGCCGTTGCCAGCGCTGCTGACTGGACGGCCAACGGGTCGGCACCGCCGACCACGATGTGACTCGGCGGCAACATCGCAGCGGCGTGCAGCGGCGAGACCTGCGGGTTGCGCAGCAGGGCGTCACTGCGCGTTGCGCCCAGGTAGGCATCCATCATCATCTTTTCCACATCGCGTGTGGTAGCCGCGGCCGCGGGATCCTCACCCGGACCCGGCGCATCCCTGCCGAGCATGCCGAAATCGAAAATGCCGTACAAAAGCAGCGCCGCCTTCGGCTGCTGCGGATCGCCGGCGAGCTCAGCGGCCACGGCCGCCGCGAGATTCGCACCCGCGCTGTCCCCGCCCACGGCGAGGCGGTTGGCATCGCCGCCGAAACGCGCCGCCTCGCGATGGGCCCAGCGCGTGGCTGCGAGGCAGTCTTCGAAGGGCGTCGGGAACGGGTGTTCCGGCGCGAGCCGGTAGTTCACGTTGAACACGAGGTAGCCTGCCTCGGCAAAGCGATAGCCGAGTTTCCGGTGCGTCCTCGCGCTGCCGCACACCCAGCCACCGCCATGCAGGTAGACGAGCACGGGGTGCGGCCTCGTGCCCTGGCCCCGGGGCACGATGACGTCGGCCGTGACACCGTCCCGTACGGGCACCGCTTCGTGGAACGCGCCGACCTCGGGCAGATTGCCATTGATCACTGGCGCGAAGCTGTCCGCCAACTGCCGCATTTCGAGCACGCTCATATAAATGTCCTCACGGAATGTGATCTGTGTGCCGTGTCCGGCGCGGATTATTCCCCAAAATCCCGTCCACCACCCCGAGGTATTCACCATCAGTCCCGAACCGCAGGGAATCCACGCCAACGCCAGCGACCGCGAGGCGTGGCGTGGCGCCATCGCCGGTGTGCTGGCCGGCACGGCGGCCGTGCTGGCTCTTTACCACGAGGGCTTCGGAAGCCTCGTGGCGGTGTGGTCATCCACGGTCGCGTATCACGTCCTGTTGCTGGTGCCGTGCGTGTCGCTCTGGTTTTTCTGTCGGCACTGGCCCGCCATCCGGCGCCTGAGTCCGCGGCCCTCCGCACTGGGCCTGCTCTACGCCGTGCCCTTCGGTTGCCTGTGGCTGCTCGCACAGGCCACGCAACTCTCGATCGGCGCCCAGATCGCCGCCATCGGCATGCTGCAGGCGGTGTTCATTACAGTCCTTGGCTGGCGCATCTGCCGCCGGCTGCTGTTTCCGTTGCTGCTGCTCTGGCTGATGGTCCCCGTCGGGGACCTGCTGCTGCCTGCGCTCATTGAGATCACCACCACGCTGACCGTCGCCGGGCTGAGGCTTGTCGGCATGCCATCTACGATGGACGGCAACCTGCTGATTGCCGGCGACGCCCGCTACTCGATCATCAAGGAATGTACGGGGCTCGATTTCCTGCTTGGCAATCTGCTGGTAGCCCTTGTGTTCGCCAATCTGATCTACCGCCGGACCGGCAGGAAAACCCTGTACGTGCTGGCCGCCGTGCCGGTCGCGATTCTCGCGAACATCCTGCGGACGACCAGCGTGATTCTCTTCACCGCAGGCGGCCTCGATCTGGCGTCCGATCACGAGACCTACGGCTGGTTCGTGTTCCTGATGGCCATGGTCGGGCAGATGGTGATTGGCCAGCGCTTCCGCGACGCCCGCCCAGACGAGGAGTTGCCGTCCGACGCGGCGACTGTGCGCCTGCCCGTGAACAGGCCCGTCCTGGCGGCTGCGGTGAGTATCGTATTGCTGGCCAGTGTCGCGCCCGCCTATGCCCGCTTTGCGCTGGAGGGCGACGCCGCGCCCGTGCCGGTCCGGCTCTGCGTCCCGGCCACCGTCAGCGCCGTACGGGAGCAGCCCGGCAAGGCCAGCGACTGGCGACCGCAATTCCCGACTGCCGGTGCGCGGCTGCACGGCGTGCTCGCCATCGATGACCGGCCGGTCGACTTCTTCGTGGCGTATTACTGGCAGCAGGGGCCAGCGAGCAAGCTGATCGCCTGGAACAACCGTCTCTATGACGGACAGTACTGGCGGTACATGACGCGGGGCACGGACGCCGCGGTCGTTGGCGGCACACCGCTCCGGGTGGTCAGCGAAAGGCTGGCCGGTGCTAACGGCGAGCGCCGCCTGGTGTGGTACTTCTACTGGGTCGACGGGCAGTTCTTAAGCCGGCCGTGGGCCGCGAAGCTGCTCCAGGCGAAAGCCCAGCTGCTCGGGGGCGAGCAGCGCTCAGCCGTGATTGCGTTTTCGACCGGGGAGTCCGGCACACCAGAGGAGTCGCGCGTTGCCGTCCGCAACACGCTGCAGTTGGCGGTGGACCAGCAGCCGGCCATTGCAGAAATGCTAACAGCAGCGGCCAGGGGGGATACCCCTGGCCGCGCGTGTCACTGAAGCGTTCGGTAGTCGGTTACTGGTTGCGTACTGGCTGGCGGCGACGCGCGAGGACCACCGCGGTGCCGAGGCCGAGCACCACCAGACCGAGAGCGCCCTCGTTGGGGAGGGGTGTGCCGCCGCCGTGGCCCCCGCCTCCGTAGTTACCGTCGCCCCCTCCGTAGTTACCGTCGCCCGTTGTGCACCACTCGACGAAGCGTTGCCACAGGTTCCAGCCACGCCCACCGTCGCCCTGGGCGAATGCGGGAGCGGACGCAAGCGGGCTGGCGACAATGGCTGTCAGCATGAGCATGCGGAGACTGGATGATTTCACGGTGTGTCCTTCCATGGATAAGTGCGAGCTTGGGGAAGATAGAGCACGATCCGTGCCAGGCGAGGAAACCCGGCGTTTTCAGGGGACCGGGACGCGCCGGGCGACAGGTCTCGCGGCACCTGTAAATGTTTTCGCGCGGCGCCGCCCGGTGCTCTGAGAACGGGTTCTCGGAATGCTCCGCGTTAAGGAAGATCGCGCTGTCCGCAGGCGATGCAATAACCGGCGATGAGGCTCGCCGACACTGGCTTCAACACATAATCAACGGCCCCGGTCGAGACCTGTAAACGGCTCCGACGCCGTTCTCCAGGGCAGCCGCGCCGGGCGGCCGGCGCTTTCCGCTACTATCTTTGGCAGCGGGGCGGGCGGGCTGTTCATGCGCATCGACATCATTCTCGAATCCAACAATTCTCCCGAGCAGGTCTGCGAGCTGGGCGAACTGGCGGAAGCCTGCGGCCTGGGTGGCGTCTGGGTGTCGAACATGAACGACGCCCGGGATCCCTTCATCAACTTCGTGCCACTCGCGATGAATACGACGCGCATCCGGCTCGGTCCGATTGCGGTGAGCCCCTTCGAACTGCACCCCCTGAAGATGGCGAGCTCGCTGCTGACGCTGAACGAGGTGGCGAAGGGGCGCGCGCAGATCGTGATCGGCGCCGGCGGTGGCACGGCCCAGGCGATGGGCGCGAAGCCTGTCCGGGTGGTGCGTGCGGTCCGGGAATGCGCCGAGATCCTGCGTATTGCAGGCTTGGGCCAGCCCGTCCGCTACCAGGGCGAACTCTTCGAGGTGAAGTGGTACAACCCGTCCTGGGTGAAAAGCCCACCGCCGGACATCTACATCGGCGCCAACGGCCCGCAGATGCTGAAGGCCGCGCCGCGCGTTGCCGACGCGGTGATGGTGAGCGACTTCGTGGTGGACCACGTGCGCCGCTCCCGGGCGATCATCGACGGCACGCTTGACGCCGTGGGCAAGGACCGCAGGACGTTCAAGCTGAACAACTTCTGGGCCTGGCACGTGAAGGAAACCCGCGAGGACGCCGAGCGCGAGGCGCGTATCTGGCTCACGGTCCGCGGCACGCTGTACCCGCCCTACATCAACGAAGTGCTCGACCCGGACGAGGCTGCGCTCGTGAACGCGAACATCAACCACTTCATCCGCGCCTACAACCGGAAGTCCGACGTGATTGAAGGCGTGCCGCAGGAAATACTCAGCAAGCTCGCGCAGCGCTGCACGTCCTGCTGCGCGATTGCTGACCTGGACCGCGAGATCGAGCGGCTGCGGACGTTTGCGCAGGCCGGCCTTACCGAGATCGCGCTGCGCATCTACGAGCAGCCGGCGGACACCATCCGGCTGCTGGGGCAGCGGGTGGTGCCGGCGCTGGCGGACGCGTGACGGCTGCCAATGTAGGAATGCGCTGACGCGTCCCCGATGGCAGATTTCCGACTACACTGGCTTCGCCAGGCCAGCCATCGGGACAAGCCGTCAACGTGGATCTCCAGCAAGTTACCTTTCTGCTTATCCTGGGTGCGGGTCTCGTCCTGTTCGTGACGGAAAAGTTTCGCGTCGACGTGACCGCCATGCTCATTCTCGCGGCGTTGACGCTCACGGGGATTCTTACGGCTGATGAGGCGCTCTCCGGCTTCAGTAGTGAACCGGCCATCATCGTGGCGTCGGTTTTCGTGCTGTCCGGCGGTCTGGCCGCAACCGGTCTGACCGAGCGTATCGGCGCCCTGATCGGCCGGGCGGCCGGCGGCAGTGAGTGGCGTACGATCGCCGTCGTCATGCCCGCGGTCGCGGCACTGGCCGCGTTTTCCCATCACCTGATGGTTACCGCGATGATGCTGCCGATCCTCATGCGGATCGCCAGGGACAAGGGCCTGCCGCCTTCCCGCGTGCTGATGCCGATGTCGCTGGCAGCGTCCCTGGGCACCACGCTCACGGTGATCAGCGCGCCGGCATTCCTGCTGGCCAGCAACCTGCTGGAGCGCCAGGGCAGTACCAGCCTGAGTCTCTTTGCAATCACGCCCATCGGCGCGGCACTCGTCGTCCTGGGTCTCGTCTACATGTTGCTGGGCCGGTGGCTGCTGCCCAGGCGCGGCGGCGGCGGCGCCGAAACGGACTACCTCAAGCTCGATCAGTACTACATTGAACTGGTCATCGAGGCCGAATCCCCGTGGATCAGCAAAACCCTCCGGGAGTTCGAGGCAAAGTTCGAGGAGCGACTGCAGGTGGTCGAGTGGCTGCGCCAGGGCGGCGCCCGTAATACCCACTCGCGGGAGGACCCGCTGAACGCCCACGACGTGCTGCTCGTCCGGGCTTCGCCCGATGAGATTGCCTCGATCCAGAATGAACCCGGCCTGGCGCTGCATGCCGTTGCCAAGTATGGCGATAGCAAGGACGAAACCAGTGTTGGCGAGCAGCTGGTTCAGGCACTGGTCGCTCCCCGCTCCGAATTCATCGGCCGTACCGTTGGCGAAATTGATTTCCGGCGTTCACTGGGCGTGGTGGTAGTGGGCTTGTGGCGCAAGGAAGGCTGGATTCGTGAAGAGCTGTCCGCCGTCCGGCTGCTGCAGGGTGACGTGCTGGTGCTCTGGGGCAGCCCCGACAAGTTCCTGGAATTGTCGGAACACCGGGGCTTTCTGATGATGGTGCCGTTCGCCGGGGACGAGAAGCCCAGGCACCGCTGGCCACTCGCGCTCGGCATCATGCTGGCGTCCATCGCGGCTGCTGCCAGCGAGCTGGTGCCGGCGCAGATTGCCTTCCTGACCGGCGCCGTTGCCATGGTCGCCACGCGGTGCCTGACCGTGGCCCGCGCCTACCGGGAAATCGACGTCCGCATCTTCGTGATGATCGCCGGGGTGATTCCCTTAGGGATAGCGATGGCCAAGACGGGTACGGCGGTGGTCTTTGCGAACGTGCTGCTGGCTTACACGACGGGCTGGAGTCCGTTCGAGGTGCTCCTCGTGATGTTTGGCGTAGCCGCATTGCTGACCCAGATCCTGTCGGATTCCGCGACGGTGGTTCTGCTTGGTCCCGTCGCGATCTCGGTGGCTATCGCACTCGGCCTGCCCCTCGAGCCTTTTGTGGTCTGTACGGCATTGGGCGCCGTCGCTTCGTTCCTGACGCCCATAGGTCACCACGGCAACCTGTTGATCCTCAATCCGGGCCAGTATCGCTTCGGTGACTTTTTGCGAGTGGGTGTGCCGCTAACGCTTTTGCTGGGCCTGACGAGTGCGTGGTTGGCACAGTGGTTGTGGCTGGGAGGTCCCCTGATTCCTCAGCTGGATCCTCGGCTGCTGCCTGGGTTGACGACCCCCTGAGCTGGACCTCCTGTTGCGGGATGGGCATGACGATACCGGCACCCGCAACCGGTACTTGCGTTCGGGACTGCCAGATTCATTGACGATCTTTGCGCGCCCCATCACACCGTTGGGGATGCTTACCTCCACATCGTCCCGCGTCAGCAGGCGCGTGCTGCGCAGCGCGATAGCCGTCACGGCACCGCGTTCACCGGTGTCGAGCACGATGTAGTCACCAATGCGATAGGGCTTGTCTGTGAGGATGGCGATCCCGGCGACGAGGTTGCCGAGTGTGCCCTGGGCGGCCAGCGAGCCCATCAACGACCCAGGTGGCGAACTGGTTCATGGGCCTGGTTCAGTGTTCATAGGCTCGATTCTGCCCGGATTCGAGCGCCTACGGATACACCATCTTCCCGCCGAGCCACACCGCCGTCGCCATGCACTGCCGGCACACGCTGAGTTCCAGCCCCGCCACGAACAGGCTGGTCTGCACTGGCGCCCAGCGGTCGAGAAACACCTCGCCGGCATTCACCCGGTTCCAGTAGGCGACCTTCTGGTCACGGACGGTCGGCGGAAACTGCGGGTTCTGCTTCAGCTGCTCGAGGCCTGCGCCGGCAATCCGCAGCGGCACGCCCGCCGGGTTGTTGATGGGTTCCGCGTAGGCACTCAGCCACACCTGGTCGGCCAGTTCGTGGCAGGCGGGGCAGGTGAAGCGGGGGAGGTCGAAGGCGGGCGGGACAAGAGTGGCGCTCACAGGCTGCTCCATGCGGGGTTCGGGGCCACGGCGCCCGGTACTGGAATCCTGACGCCGCTGGCTGGCGAAGCATAGAGGGTATGCAACAGCAATTGCCCGCCCGATGAGCCTGACTTCGTTTCCCGACGGTTTGCGCGCGGTAGTCGTCGGTGCGGGTGGCGGCATCGGTAACGCGATGGTTGAGCTGCTGGCGGATTCGCCACGGGTCGCCCACATTTACGCGTTGACGCGGACCCGGCCCGCGCTGGTGAATCCCAGGGTGGAGTCCATCCCGTTCGAGCTGGAGGACGAGGCGTCCATCGCCGCTGCCGCTGCAAGGTGCCGGGCAGGCGGAGCGCTGCACCTCGTCTTCGTGGCTACCGGTGTCCTGCATGACGGTAGCGGGTTGCAGCCCGAGAAGAGCTGGCGGGCACTCACGGCGCAGTCGCTTGCGCAGTCTTTCGCAGTCAATGCCATCGGGCCTGCGCTGCTGGCGAAGCACTTTCTCGAGGGGCTCGCGACGGGCGACAAGGCCGTCTTCGCCGCGCTCTCCGCGAAAGTCGGCTCCATCGGGGACAACCGTCTGGGTGGCTGGCACTCCTACCGGGCAGCGAAGGCCGCCCTGCACATGCTGATGCGTGGCTGTGCCATCGAGCTGGCGCGGCGGAATCCCACGGCACTGTGCATCGCACTGCACCCCGGGACAGTCGATACGGCCTTGTCCAGACCGTTCCAGTCCGGCGTGCCAGTCGCCCGGCTGTTCACGCCCGGCCACGCTGCGGCCTGCCTCTTGCAGGTGATCGACACCCTGGACGTGTCGGCCTCCGGCAACGCCTTCGCGTGGGATGGCCAGCGGCTGCTATTCTGACCAGATGTCTGCATTGAGGAAGACGACGATGATCAAACAGTCCGACGTTTTTATACTCCTGTCCGTGGCAATTTCCTTCGCGCTGTCGGGCTTCCTGTGGTTTTCGGGGCAGCGTGAGGAGGGGCTGTTCACGGCACTCTGGGTGCCCTCCATCCTGTGCTTTGGTATCTACTTCAAGCTGATGGCCCAGGGTGGAACACGGTCATGAGTACCGGAACGATCCTCTATTTTGCCATTGGCGTCTTTACGCTCATGGTCATCGGTATCGTGCTCACGGGCCTCGAATTCAGGCGCATGACCCGGGATTCCGCGGCCCGGAAAGGCCCCGACGCGCCCGGCCGCTAACGCCACCCGCCGCCCCCTGGCCACCTGGCCCCTAGCCCCCCGGCCCGGGCAGGAGCAGTATGCTCAGAATTGCTTCAGCAGCTTTCCGGGGGGAATCATGCAAACAACCACAACCACCGCGCAGCAGGTCCTGGCGCGCAAGGCCCAGCGGCTCCTGTCCATCGCGCCCGACGCCACGGTGTTCGACGCGCTCACGCTGATGGCAAAGCACGACATCGGGTCGCTGGTCGTGCTGGATGGCGAGCGCCTGGCGGGTATTTTCTCCGAACGCGACTATGCCCGGCAGGTCGTCCTGCTCGGCAAGTCATCGAAGGAAACCCGCGTGCGCGACATCATGACCCACAAGGTCCTGTGCGTCCGGCCAGACCAGACCGTCAACGAGTGCATGGCCCTGATGACCGAGAAGCGCGTGCGCCACCTGCCCGTGCTCGAGCACAAGAAGGTGATCGGCGTGATCTCCATCGGCGACGTGGTCAAGGAAGTGATCTCGGGGCAGCAGCAGATGATCGAGCAGCTGGAGCAGTACATTCACTCCTGAGCGGCTGCTGACCGTGACCGGGGAAGAAATCCACCGCCTGCAGCCCTACCTCGGGCACCACCTGCCGCAGCTTGGGCGCGTACTCGAGCTGACGAAGTTTCCTGGCGGCCAGTCGAACCCGACGTATCTGCTCGTGGCCGAATCCGGCCAGTACGTGCTCAGGCGCAAGCCGCCCGGCCAGCTCCTCAAGTCTGCACACGCCGTGGATCGCGAGTACCGCGTACTCGCCGCGCTGGCAGGGTCGGGTGTGCCGGTGCCGCGAGTGTTCCACCTGTGCACGGACGAGAGCGTTATCGGCACCATGTTCTACGTCATGGAGTTCGTGACGGGGCACATCTACTGGGACCCGATGCTGCCCGAGCTTCCGTTGCCGGCGCGCACACGGATCTATGCCGAGATGGGGCGGATACTCGCCGCGCTGCACAGCGTGGACCCGGTGGCAGTCGGTCTCGGCGACTTCGGCCGGCCCGGGCAATATTACGAGCGCCAGATCCGGCGCTGGACGGAGCAATACCGGGCATCCGAGACCAAGCCGCGCGAGGATCTGGAGCGCGTGATGCGCTGGTTGCCCGGGCACGTGCCCCCGGACGACGGGCGGGTCGCCGTCGTGCACGGCGACTTCCGGCTCGACAACATCGTCTTTGACGGCGAGGGCCGGGCCCTTGCCATCCTCGACTGGGAGCTCTCGACGCTGGGCCACCCCTGGGCCGATCTTGCCTACCAGTGCGCCCAGTGGCACCTGCCGGCCGGCGTGCTGCGCGGGCTGGCCGGCGTGGACCGGGCCGCACTCGGCATCCCGACCGAAGAGGAGTACGTTGCTGCCTACCGGCGCCGTACCGGTGCGCCTGAGATCGAGAACTGGAACTTCTACCTGGCCGTCAGCCTGTTCCGGCTCGCGGCGATCTGCCAGGGCGTCTACAAAAGGGCACTGGACGGCAACGCGTCGAGCAGCGACGCTCTGCGTTTCGGCAAGGTGACAGCGGAGATTGGCGCCGTCGCCGTCGAGCTGCTCGATTAGGGCGCGGCAACAGGGGTTTCAGAATGGATTTCAGGCACACGCCAAAGGTCGAGGCCCTGCGCGTCCGCGTGCGCGACTTCATGGACCAGAACATCGTGCCGCGCATCCGCGACTGGCGCGCGGAAACGGGCCAGGGTACCTACCCGGTATCGTTCATGGGAGACCTGAAGGCGCTGGCGCGGGCCGAGGGGCTCTGGAACCTGTTCCTGCCGGCCCTGCGCTCTGACGAGCCGGGCACGCGCCTTACCAACCTCGAGTACGCGCCGCTCGCGGAGATCATGGGTCGGGTCGCCTGGGCTTCCGAGGTCTTCAACTGCAGCGCCCCCGACACGGGCAACATGGAGCTGCTGCATCTTTTTGCAACGGACGAGCAACGCCAGAAGTGGCTGAAGCCGCTGCTGAATGGCGAGATCCGCTCCGCATTCGCGATGACAGAGCCAGACGTGGCGTCGTCGGATGCGACCAATATCCAGACCGTGATTGCGCGGGATGGCAGCGACTACGTGCTCAACGGCCGCAAGTGGTACATCACCAACGGCGCACACCCTGACTGTCGCGTGATGATCGTGATGGGCAAGACCAACCCGGCGGCGGATCGTCATCATCAGCAAAGCATGGTGCTGGTGCCGATGGACGCGCCCGGCGTGCGCGTTCTGCGGAATATTCCCGTCATGCACCACCATGCTCCGCACGGCCACTGCGAAATCCTGCTGAAGGACGTCCGGGTTCCGGCCAGCAACCTGCTGGGACCGGAGGGCGAGGGCTTCATGATGGCCCAGGCGCGCCTCGGACCCGGCCGCATCCATCACTGCATGCGCTGCATCGGCGAGGCTGAGCTGGCCCTCGAGCTGATGGTCGAGCGATCGAAGGACCGCAGCACCTTTGGCAGGAAGCTCCATGAGCACGGCGTGGTGGCGGAATGGATTGCGCGCTCGCGGATGGAGATAGAGCAGGCCCGCCTGCTGGTGCTCAAGGCAGCCTGGATGATCGACGAGGTCGGCGCCGAGGCCGCGCGCCTGGAAATCGCGCTGATCAAGGCCATCGTGCCGACGATGCTCACCAGTGTCACCGACCGGGCCATCCAGGTCTTCGGTGCGATGGGTACGGGGCCGGACACGCCGCTCGCGGAAATCTGGACGGGCGGTCGCGCGCTGCGCCTGGCCGACGGCCCCGACGAAGTGCATCTGCGCGGCATCGCCCGGCTCGAGTTACGGGCCAGCAAGGAGCGCCGGTTCAACAGTGCTGCTTACCTGACACCGCCTGAATGAGGGCCTGAGCTATGGCATTGCGCTTCGCCGAGTGCGCCAGCCGCAATTCAACCTGCCGCGAGATGGCCGAGGAGTGGTTCCCGTCATGAGCACGCCGACCCTGAAGTTGTTCGACCTGGCGGGCCGCACGGCCCTCGTGACTGGCGGTTCCCGCGGCCTCGGGCTGCAGGTGGCAGAAGCACTTGGCGAGGCGGGTGCGCGCCTCGTGCTGACGTCGCGCAAGGCGGGCGATGTCGCCGAAGCTGCGGAACATCTGCGGGGCATGGGCATCGACGCCACGTGGATCGCGGCCGATGCCAGCGAGCCGGCCGAGGTCACGCGGGTCTGTAGCGAGGCCATCCAGCGCCTCGGCGTGGTGGACATCCTCGTGAACAACGCCGGCGCTTCCTGGGGTGCGCCGGCCGAGGATCATCCGCTGGAAGCCTGGGACAAGGTGATGAACCTGAACGTGCGCAGCGTCTTCCTGTTCAGCCAGCACATCGCGAAGCACAGCATGATTCCGCGCCGCTACGGGCGGATCATCATGATGGCCTCGATTGCCGGCCTCGCCGGTAATCCGAGGGGCCACGAAACTGCCGCCTACAATGCCAGCAAGGGCGCCGTCGTGAACCTGACCCGGACACTGGCGGGCGAGTGGGGCGAGCACGGCATCACCGTCAACGCGCTGGCGCCCGGCTTCTTCCCGAGCAAGATGACGAAGGGCACGCTCGACCGGCTCGGCGTGGACAGACTCGTCGCCTCCGTGCCGCTCGGTCGTATCGGCGATGATGACGACCTGAAAGGCGCGACACTGCTGTTCGCCTCCCAGGCCGGCAAGCACATCACCGGGCAGATCCTGGCGGTGGATGGCGGGGTGTCGTGCGTGATTGGCTGACCTGCCGACCGCTGGTATTGCTGGTCTGCGCGGGACTGCTGCCGGGTTGCGCCCTGCAGGTGGCCACGCCAACGCTCGTCACTGCCGCGACCCTCCAGCGCTGGCACGAGATCAAGGCAGCCAACGGTCCCACGTTTTCCGGCAGCCCCGCCTGGCGCACCCACGTGGAATGGGTGGAGCAGTCGTTGCGCGAGCGCGGCGTTCTGGCGCTCGACCGCGACCGCTTCACGTACCCGCGCTGGTGGACCTCTGACGACCGCGCGCCCGGCGACTGGCAGCTCACGGTGGACGGCACGGACGTGCCCGTCGCGTCGTACTGGGCGTACTCCGGTTCGACACCGAATGCCGGCATCACCGCGCCACTCGTCCTCTACGACGAAAAGACTGCTGCCGATATTCCCCCGGGCAGCATCGTTGCCTTCGACATTCCGAAACTCGGCGATCCGCCGCCGGCACTGTTTGCGCCGGCGGGCCACGAGTTTGCGACGAGCGACCTGCAGGGAGTTGACCGGGGCCTCTCGACTGATCACTGGTACCAGGTCAACTACGCCACCCGCTTCGGAGGCCTCGGCGACAAGCTGCGCAAGGCCGGAGCCGCGGGTGGGCTGGTGCTCTTCGACATGGGTTTCGGGCGCGCGGATGGCATCTACACCTTTCCGTTGCTGAAGCCGGGCGAGGTCGGGGTGCCGGGTCTGTATCTCGACCGCGAGGCCAGTGCGCGGGTGCGCGCGGCCGCCGCCGCCGGCAGGTCCGCGACGCTGCGCCTGAAGGCGCAACGCGAGGCCACGGAAACCTGGTTCCTGTCTGGCGTGCTCCCCGGCCGCGACTACGGCACGCCCGCCGACGAGTTCGTCCTGCTCATCACCCACACCGACGGACCCAACCTGACCCAGGAAAACGGCGGCATCGGGATTGTCGCACTCGTGCAGGAACTGGCGCGAGTAGCATGGCAAGATCGCCGCCGCAGCGTGCTGCTCGTGCTGGATTCCCAGCACTACATGCCGGGCCGGCACCAGGTGGACTGGTTTGCGCGGCACCCGGAACTTACCCGCCGCATCGTGGCCAGCATCGGCGTGGAGCAGCTGGGCCAGCGCGAATACGCGGAGCAGGGCGCAGACTTCGTGCAGACCGGCCAGCCCGAGGTCACCGTGCTCTTCAGTCAGGACGATCCACAGCTGATCGGCATGGCGAAAGCTGCCATCGCCGCGGTCGGCCTGCCGCGTACCGAGCTCCGCGTGCCGGCTCACAGGGGCCAGGGCCGGTGGATCGGTCTGGGCGATATCGCCGTCGAGCGCGGCTGGCCGGCCTTCGGCATCAATACCGAAATGAGCGCCTACTGGTCCACGCGCCCGGGCATCGAATCATTCGATGCGGCGCTGGCGGTGAAGCAGCTCAAGGTGCTTTGCCAGCTGACGGAGGGGCTGATGGGCATGGATCTGGCAGCAGCAACGCGCCCGGACCAATCGCCCTGAGGAGATTACCGGACTGCCTTCACCCGCCTGAGAAACTCACGCAGCGTGATGATCTCGACGCCTTCAAACTCCCTGAGCGCCAGCATTGCCTGATCCCCGGTGACGATCAGTGCCGCACCGCCCGCGCTGGCGCATTCGAGGATACGATTGTCCGGTTCGTCGGCCAGCACAGCGAGTGTCCGTGCGGGGGCCACGATTTCCGCCAGGTCGGCGAAGAACACGGCGAGTCGGGCCAGTTCCTCGGTCTGGCGGGAGAATTTCCTGCCCAGCACTCGCAGCGTTTCACCGAGGATAGGCTTCGACAGGACGAGGGTGGCGCGGCCATCAAGTACGAGAGTGAGCGCCCGGTCGCCACTACCGCCGGGCAGGATCAATGCAGACACCAGGATATTGGCGTCGAAGACGACGCGCACCTGGCTACTTCCGCGTCTTGCTGCCGAGATAACGCGCGAGATCACGCTCGGTGAGTATGCCCTTGTCGCGCGCGCGCGCCGACCAGAAGCCCTGCAGGTTCTTGTACTCATCCCGGAGACGGGAGAGCCGGTAGGCCCGCATCGCATCCTGGACCACGGCGCTGACCGTCTTGCCCTCGTCGCGGGCGGTCGTGGCGGCAAAACTTGCGAGGTCCTGCGGCAATGAAATCGCCTTTTTTATCGAGCGCGTCGTCCTGGTGCGTGCCATGGGCCCGGCGTCCGGCAGATTGGTATGACTGGATACTACCATCAGATTCGGTCGTCGTGCTGTGCCATAGCCCGGGCTTTACCAGTCCCCGAAACTACGCGGTGGGCAATGCACGGTCAACGGCACAAATGTCGCTCTTTTCGCCGGATTCTCGAACAGGAGCACGCCCGGCAAAAGTCCCGCTATCCCCGCGGCGCCATCGCACCCATAATTCGCGCCGCCCATGAGTGCACAGAACCCGCCGCTCGCCCTGCTCGTGCTCCGCCGCCTGATCGACATTGAGCCTGGCGAACTGCGCTCGCTCGGCTGGTCGTGCCTGTATTTCTTCGCGTTGCTGGCGAGCGCCTTCGTGCTGCGTCCCCTGCGCGACTCGCTGGGCCTGAGCGGCGGCGCCGACCGGTACCCCTGGCTCTTCACGGGCACGCTGGTCGCGATGTTGCTCATCAGTGCGCCGTTCGCCTGGCTCGTCACCATACTGCCGCGCAAGCGCTTCATCCCGCTGGTGTACCGCGTGTCGATGCTCTGTCTGCTCGGCTTCTGGGCGGTCTTCGAATTCGTGCCAGCCGACGTCGCACTGCCGGCGTCCTACGCCTTCTTCGTCTGGTTCAGTGTCTTTAACCTGTTCGTGGTTTCTGTATTCCGCGGCTTCATGGCAGATATCTGGAACTTCGCGCAGGCTCAGCGGCTGTTCGGCTTCATCGGGCTCGGCGGTACGCTGGGCGCGCTGGCGGGCTCGTCGCTCTCGAACCAGCTGGCGGAACTGATCGGCAGCACCCGGCTGATTTTCTTCTCGGTGCTGCTGCTCGAACTGGCGGTATTCGCCGTGCGGCGACTCGTGGTACTGCACGAGATCGACGCAGCCCCTGCGACGACCGTCGATCAGTCTGAGGCCGTGCCGGCGGACGTGTGGCGCGGACTCAAGCTGGTGGCCGCCACCCCCTACCTGCGCTGGATCGCTGCCTACATCTTCCTCTACGGACTGCTCGGCACCGCGCTGTACTTCCAGCAGGGCAAACTCGTGGAGGCCACGATGCCGGGCCGTGATGAGCGCACCGCCTACTTCGCGGCGATCGAATTCTGGGCGCAGCTGGGCACGATCCTCGTGCAGCTGTTCCTCACCGCGCGACTCATGCGCTGGTTCGGCACCACCTTCGCACTGGTCTCGCAGCCCGTGCTCGCGCTCTTCGGTGCACTGGGACTGGCAGTGGCGATGTACCAGGCCGCCGACTGGGCAGCCGCAGGTTTCACGATTGCGGGCCTGGTGCCCGAGTTGGCGCTGCTGGCCTTCGTCCAGATCATACTTCGCATCAGCAACTTCTCCACGGCGCAACCGGCTCGCGAAG
Organism: Gammaproteobacteria bacterium; assembly: GCA_031395645.1. GTDB lineage: Bacteria > Pseudomonadota > Gammaproteobacteria > Steroidobacterales > SHZI01. The sequence goes on from JANNJM010000032.1 coordinate 17,714, forward strand.
CGCTCTACACCGTCGTCGAGCGGGAGGTGAAGTACAAATCGAAGAGCTTCATCGACACCTTCGTGTACCGGCTCGGTGATTCGCTCGGTGCCTGGGCCGTGCTGGGCCTGCTGAAGCTGCAGATCGTACTTGCCGGAATCGCGTTGCTCATGGCGCCCGTTGCGGCGCTGTGGATTTATGTGGGGCGGATGCTCGGACGTCGTCAGCGGGAACTAACCGGGCGGAACTGAGCCCCGGAGAGTCGCCAGTGGTCCTGGGCAGAGAATAGCTCCTGACCCATCGGCGATTCGTTCGTTCTATACTCGGACCGTGGTAACCGCAACCCAAAGGTAACCGCAGACCGTGTCAAGCCCGCCCGCTCAGGCGGCCAGTCTCGATCTATTGCGGACCGGGGAGGGCGTCCTCAAGGTCCGGCTCGCTGGCGACTGGCTGCTCGCCTGCCCCGTGCCGTCGGCCTCGGCGGTCCTTGAGCAGCTCCGGAGCGCATCGCCGCCCCGCCGCGTCGAATTCGAGTGCACGGATCTCGGGCGCTGGGACACGGCACTGCCGGCCGCGCTGGTGGCGATCCGGCGGGTGGCCGAAGGGGCCGGCGTGCCGCTCGTGGACGAACGGCTACCGCCCGGTGCGCAACGACTGCTCAGGCTGGCCTTCGCAGTGAAGGAGCGGGAGGGCGCGCGCCGCGTGCATTTGCACCGGAGTCTCGCGGAACAGGTGGGGCAGGCCACGCTGAACATCCGGGCGGCGCTCGTGGCCCTGCTGAGCTTCATCGGCGTTTGCTCCCAGTCCCTGCTGCGCATGGCGCGGGGCCGGGCGACTTACCAGCGCTCGGATCTGCTCGTGGCAATCCAGGAGGCAGGCGCCGAGTCACTGCCGATTGTCAGCCTGATCAGCTTTCTCATCGGCATGATCTTCGCCTTCGTGGGCGTGCGCCAGCTCGAGCAGTTCGGTGCCGGCATCTACGTGGCGGATCTCGTCGCAGTGGCCATGGTCCGTGAGATGGCACCGATCATGACCGCCATCATCATGGCCGGGCGCACCGGCGCCGCCTACGCGGCGGGCCTCGGCACCATGAAGGTCAATGAGGAAATTGACGCACTGTCGAGCATGGGCGTGAACCCCATCGACTTCCTCGTGCTGCCGCGCCTGCTTGCACTGGTCATCATGCTGCCGATCCTGACCCTCTACGGCAGTCTGCTCGGCATCCTCGGCGGTGCCACCGTGAGCCTCGTGATGCTGGACGTGAGTTTCGTCCAGTACGTGGCGCAAACCGCAGACTCCATGCAGCTGAGCAGCCTGCTGGGCGGGCTGTTCAAGGCCTTCGTCTACGGCAGCCTGGTGGCCGTGGCGGGCTGCGAGCAGGGCATGGCCTGCGGCAGCAGCGCGATGGCCGTCGGCCAGGCCACCACCCGGGCAGTGGTCATGGGCATCGTCCTCATCATCGTGAGCGCGGCGATTCTCACAGTCATCTACATCACACTGGATATCTGAAATGGCTCGCGAGGCCAGCGACGCGCACATCACCGTCAGTCACCTGACCATGGCCTACGGGGACTTCCTGATCCAGCGGGATCTCGACTTCAGTGTGCGCCGGGGCGAGGTATTCATTGTCATGGGCGGCAGCGGCTGCGGGAAGACGACGCTGCTGAAGCACATGATCGGGCTAAAGGCCCCGGTTTCCGGCGATATCCTCTATGGCGGCCGGAGCTTCTGGAACGCGACGGATGAAGAACGCGAACTGGCCAAGCGCCAGTTTGGTGTCCTCTTCCAGAGCGGCGCCCTGTGGAGCTCCATGACGCTGGCCGAGAACGTTGGCCTGCCCCTGCGGCTGTATACGAGTATCGGCGAGGCGGAGATCGCCGACATCGTCGCCTACAAGCTCGCACTGGTGGGACTGGCCGGTTTCGGGCAGTACTACCCCAGCGAACTTTCCGGCGGCATGAAGAAGCGGGCCGGACTGGCGCGGGCCATGGCACTGGACCCGCAGATTCTCTACTTCGACGAGCCGTCCGCAGGCCTGGACCCGCTCAGTGCCCGACTGCTCGACGAACTGATCCTGGAGCTGCGTGACAGCCTGGGCACCACCGTCGTGGTCGTCAGCCACGAGCTGGCCAGCATCTTCGCGATTGGCGACAACGCGGTGTTTCTGGATGCCGATGCGAAGACGCAGCTGGCTGTCGGGAATCCGCGTCAGCTGCGCGACTCCAGCCCCGACCCGCGGGTGCGCCGCTTCCTCCGTCGTGGTGCCACTGATGATGGGCAAGCCGTGCCGGCCGGAGTAAATTGACCGTATGAGTCGCAAGGCCAGCCCTGCCCTGATCGGTGCGTTTGTCCTCGCAGGCATTGCCCTGCTGGTGATCGGCGTGCTGGTGTTCGGTGGTCGCGAGTTGTTTCAGACCACGCAGAAATTCGTCACCTATTTCGAAGGCTCGGTGCAGGGCCTGCGCGTCGGCTCCAACGTGCTCTTCCGGGGTGTCCGGGTCGGGTACGTCACCGACATCCAGGTCACCACTGATGAGAGCATGCTGAACTACCAGATTCCGGTGACGATCGAGATCCTGCCCGACTCAGTGACCGTGATCTCCGGCGGCAAGGTCTTTGGCAGCCTGTCCACGGCAGGCGGTCGCCTCGACGAGATGATCCGGGCCGGACTGCGCACCCGGCTCGACGTCGAGAGCTTCGTCACTGGCCAGCTGGTCGTGGACCTGGACATGCACCCGGATACGAAGGCCGTGTTCCGCGGCCAGAAGCCGCCGTATCCGGAGATTCCCAGTATTCCCAGCGGGATCCAGCAGGTGATGCAGCGGATCCAGGCGTTCCTCGAGGACGTGCAGCAGAACGTACCTCTCGACCGCGTCATCGGGGACCTGCTGAGCGCCATCAATGGCTTCGACAAGCTCGTTAATTCACCGGACCTGAAAGCGTCGCTCGCCGGCATCAGCAAGCTCGTCAACGACCGCAACACGCAGGACCTGCCGGCCGCCCTCCGGGGCGCGACGACCGAACTGCAGGCCACCATCCGGGACGCGCGGGGGCTGATCGGCAGTGTGGACCGACGACTCGACCCGGCCCTTGAGCGCGCCGTGCCGCTGATGGAGCAGCTGCAAGCTACGCTGAAGGAAGGCGAGGCCGTGCTTAAGGCCGCCCGCGGCCAGCTCGAGAGCAATCCCGAGACGGCGGCGCAACTCGCTGATGCTCTGCGGGAACTCGAGCGTTCGGCGCGGGCGATCCGTGTGCTGGTGGATTCACTGGAGCGCCAGCCCGAGGCGCTGCTCCGTGGGAAGTCGCAGCCCTGAGGTCATGATGGGATGAAACCAATGCGTACTCCGGGTTATTGCATCGTCATTGTGCTGGCCGCGCTCGCGGTGGCATGCGCGTCCTCGCCGGCACCACGTTACTTCCGCCTCACGGCTGCTGCGGAGCCAGCGCCAGGCACTGGCACGGGGACGAGCCCCCGGGCAGTGATCGTCGGCCCGTTCCAGCTGGCTGAGTACCTCGACCGGCCGCAGATCGTCACGCGCGCTGTGGGGAATGCTGTGACCGTTGCCGACTTCGAGCGCTGGGCAGAGCCGCTCGATGCCAATTTCCAGTCCGTCGTTACCGCGAACGTTGCCCGGCTCCTCGGCTCCGACCGGGTACTGGAGTATCCGGCCCAGACCATCCTGCAGCCCGAGCGTCGGGTTACCGGGCGTATTTCCCGGCTCGACGTCGATGCGCAGGGCCGCGCCGTGCTCGAAGTGCAATGGGGCGTGCTGGACGCCTCAGGCGCGGCAGTCGGGTCGGGGGGGCAACCGGGTCGCCGGTCGCGCTACGAAGCGAAGGCCACAGGAGCGAGCTACGCCGCGCAGGTCGCCGCCATGAATGCGGTGGTGACGGCATTCAGCGCCGACGTCGCCGCGGCTGCCACCCCATTGCCCGCAGCAGAGGGCCCTGCCGGGACAACGGTGACCGCCTGCGATCGCCTCATCGCGCACCCGGAAGATCCCGATCGCGTCGCCCCTGGCGTCGAGACCAGTACCGTCGACCTGCCGCGGGCGATCGCCGCCTGCACGGCGGATGCGGCCAGGGCAGCGCCCGATTCGCCGGACTACGGCCGGCTGCAATACCAGCTGGGGCGCGCCTACTTTTACGATAAGCAGACGGAGAGGGCGCTGCCTTATCTCGAGCGCGCCGCCGCGGCAGGCTCGGAACAGGCCCAGTTTGTACTCGGCTACGTCATCGACGAGGGATTGCAGGGCGTGGTTGCCAACCGCTGCAAGGTGGAGGACCTCTGGGTGCGATCCGCGCGTGCCGGCCGGCTCGCCGCGCAAGTGAGTTACCCGCATCACGTGTTGCGCGGCCGCTTTGGCGGCTGCCGGATTCAGGCGACGCCGCAGGAGATGCGCGGTTTTCTCGGCAGCGCGGCGGCCAGGGCTGACAACGACTACTACCAGGGACTGCTGGTCTCGGTGCTGCAGGGCGAGCTCGAGGCGTCTCTCGCTGTGCCGAAGTGAACAGCCCTTGAGCGCCGTGAGGAATGCCTTTCATCACCCCGGGCATCGATCATGCCGGTAAGCCCGCTTCGCCGGTAGCATGTTTTCAACCTGATGAGTCCCTCAACACATGTGGCGGTCATTGGCGCCGGCCTGGCCGGCTTGTCCTGCGCCACCCACCTCCAGGAGAGTGGCGTCACGGTCAGCGTGTTCGAGAAGAGCCAGAGCCCTGCGGGCCGCATGAGCACCCGACGCGAGGAGGACTGGCAATGCGATCACGGTGCCCAGTACTTCACCGCCTGCCAGCCAGAATTTGTTACTGAAGTGGCACGCTGGAAGCGAGCTGGCCTCGTGGAACTCTGGACGCCACGGCTGCACGTGCTTGGCGGCCTCTCGACTCATCATTTTCGCACCGCGGTGGAGCGCTTCGTGGGCACACCTTGCATGACGACTCCGGCGGCCTTCATGGCAGACACGCTGGCAGTAACGACAGGCGCCACCATCCGACAGCTACAGCGTCGCCGAGACGGCTGGCACGTATGTACGGCAGAGAGCGGCTGGCTGGAAGCGTGCTTCGATGCTGTCCTGCTGGCCGTGCCGGCACCCCAGGCTGTGCCATTGCTCCAGGCGCATGCTCCGGGTCTGGCGGCCCTGGCTGGCGGTGCACGCATGCACGGCTGCTGGGCTCTGATGTTGCGCTTCGATGCCAGCGTTGATCTGCCTTTCGACGCCGCCTTCGTCAACTCCGGTCCGTTGAGCTGGATCGCCCGGGATAACAGCAAGCCAGGCCGGGGCACTCACGAGACGTGGCTGCTACATGGGAGCAGGGACTGGAGCGATACCCGTCTGGAGCAAGACGCTGCAAGCGTTGGGCCGGCGCTGCTCGACGCGTTCAGGCAACTTGGCGGGCTGACCCCGCCGCGCTGGTCCGGGCACCGCTGGCGGTACGCCCATACGGAGCCACCCATGCAGAAGGGCTGCGCCTGGGATTGCACCGCTACGCTGGGCATCTGTGGCGACTGGCTGAACGGCGGCAAGGTGGAGGGGGCGTGGATGAGTGGCCGGGAGCTGGCGCAACGGGTCTTGTACTGGATGGGAACCCGGTAGGGGCAGACACGGGGTAATCCCCCTGGAATTCAGCTGAGGCCAGCAGTGGAAGTTCCTCGCAGGCTGGACAACGCCTGCCGGGACGGCACGACTCACGTGGTCTTTGCGCCGCTGGACTTTATGGCGCGCTATGCTCCCAACGTGACCGATACTCTGCTGTGGATACTGAGCCTTGCGCTTATCCTCGCCGGCCTGGCCGGTACGGTGCTACCGGCGCTGCCGGGAACGCTGTTCGTACTGGCGGGCGTCGTTCTCGGCGCCTGGATCGACAATTTCAGCCGGGTCGGCTGGGGCACCGTGGCCGCAGTCACGCTGCTGGCGGTACTGGCCTGGGGACTCGACTACGTGGCCGGCCTGCTGGGCGCCCAACGCGCCGGGGCCAGCCGCCAGGCCATCATCGGTGCGGCTCTCGGCACGGTGGCGGGAATCTTCCTGGGGCTGGTGGGCGTGCTGTTCATGCCACTGGTTGGCGCCGCCGTTGGCGAATACCTGGCGCGCCAGGACGGTCAGCGTGCCGTCAAGGTGGGTGTCGCAACCTGGCTGGGTATCATGGCCGGGCTGGTCGCCAAGGTCGTGATCGCTTTCATGATGATCGGCATCTTCGTCGCCGCGCTGCTGATCTGAGCCCGCCCACTCCGTTGTAGACCCCGGCGACAAATGACCGCTGCGCGAGTCGGATCAGTTTCCACTTTGTCCCCCTCCTGGTGCTACGCCCGCAGCGTCTGCATGTCGATCACGAAGCGGTACTTCACGTCGCCACGCTCGACGCGCTCGTAAGCCTCGTTGATCTGACGGATGTCGAGCAGTTCGATGTCACAGGCGATGCCGTGTTCGGCGCAGAAGTTGAGCATTTCCTGGGTCTCCGGCAGGCCGCCGATGAGCGATCCGGCCAGGACCCGGCGCCGGAACACCAGCGCCATGGCGCTCAGCGGCGGCAGCACGGGCTCCAGCAGGCCGACCAGGATCAGGGTGCCGTCGTAGGTCAGGGTCTCAAGGTACGGATTGAGGTCGTGCTGCCTGGGCACGGTATCGAGGATGAAGTCGAACCGGTTTGCCGAGGCTGTCATTTGACTGGCATCGGTGGAGATCACGACGTGGTGCGCGCCCTGCCGGGTCGCTTCCGCCGCCTTGCTGGCGGAACGCGTGAACACCGTCACCTCGGCGCCCAGCGCGCGCGCGAACTTCACACCCATGTGCCCGAGACCGCCCATGCCCACCACGCCGACCTTGTGTCCTGGCCGCACCCCGAAGTGCTTTAGCGGCGACCAGGTCGTGATCCCGGCACATAGCAGCGGCGCCGCGGCGGCGGGGTCCAGCCTGGCGGGGATCCGCAGCACGAAGCGCTCGCTCGCGACGATGGCTTCGGAGTAGCCGCCACAGGTGAGCGTGCCATCGTGGCGATCCTGGCTGTTGTAGGTCATCACCATGCCGCCCGCACAATACTGCTCGAGGCCGCGTTCGCAGGCCGAACAGGTGCGGCAGGAATCGACCAGGCAGCCCACGCCGACACGGTCGCCGACCTTGAACCGCGTAACCGCGCCGCCGACGGCAGTAACGCGGCCAATGATCTCGTGGCCCGGCACGACCGGATACACCGTCATGCCCCAATCGTTGTGCGCGAAGTGCAGGTCGGTATGGCAGACACCGCAAAAGTCGATCGCGATGGCGACGTCGTCGGGCCGCGGTGCACGTCGCTCGATCGCGTGCGGGGCGAGTCCGGACCTGGCAGATTGAGCGGCGTAGGCCCTGGTGGCAGTCATGGTGCGAGTTCCCATCGTTGGCGACAGCCGGGAAGTATGCGCCATGGGAAGCCCGGTTCCGGCCGCCCGGCCGGCTGGAACCGGGTCTGATCAGGACGCCAGATGCGTTACCGACCACCGACCGGCCGGGCCGGGCCGGGAGCTGACGCTTGTGCCATTTTTTCGTCCTATACTGCAGTCGCACAATCCCCGAGCTCTCCCAATAACACCAATCATTCCCGGAGGAATTCGTATGGGCTACTTCAACAAGTCAATGCTGTCAGCGTCTTCTCTGTTTGCCGCCACCCTCCTTACAAATCCCGCGCACGCCATTCAGTTCAGCTACCTGGATCCAGGCTATGTGCAGGAGATTTATGCGGGCCCCCTGCTTGTCGGGCAGGAGGCGGGAATGGCGTGGACGGTCGGCAATAATCTGTTAACGCGGGGCGGATCCAACATCTATGAATACAACCTGACGCAGAACACGGTCCATCAGGGCACGCCGCTGCACGGGCAGATCGCGACCCATACCGTGTCCGGGCTGAACAGCTCCGGCTACGGCATGACCAACGGTATCGATGGCTACATCTACGCCATCACCGGTGGTGGATTGCAGCGGTTTGATCCGGGTAACTGGGGTGCTGCGGCTCAAAACCTGACGTCGACTGGCGGCCCCGGTTACGGCATTACCACGCTGTCGGACGGACGGATTGCCTATGCGGCCGGTGGGGGCTCGGATGTGTACGTCTACGATCCGGTCACTCTCACCAACTCCTTCATTTACACGGCCAACACCTTCATCGATGACATGGCCGCTTCCTCGGCCAATGAAATCGTGCTGGCCGGGCAGGGCAACGCCAGCCTGATTGTGATTAACACCGCCGGGGCCTGGATCAATACGCTGTCCAGTCTCATCCACTATCCGGACGGCCTGACGTTTGGCGATGGCTTGCTCTCCCAGTCGATCTTTGCCAACAACAACGACGGCACGATCACGGAGTACCAGTTCGGTCTGGGCTTTGCCAACGCACCGACCTTGATCAGCGACATTGCGACAGGCGGCGGTGCCTACGGAGACCTGGCCGCAGTCGGTCCGGATTGCGGGTTCTATGTCTATCACGCGGAGAATGGCAGTTATCACGGTGCCACACCGGGCGTTGGCACCAACTGGGACAATGGCGTGACCAACAGCGAGGCGGCAATTACCCGTATCGGCGCCGGCGCACGGCCGGATGGCAGCCCTGCGGCCTGCGGCTTCAAAACCCCGGTGCTGACCACCGTCACCCCGATTCCGGGCGCCTGGTTCCTGATGGGTTCCGGGTTAGCTGTACTGGTCTCGGTCCGCAGGAAGGTCGCAACTGTCGGCTAGCAGATCGTGCCTTGGTCGCACGCGGGTGCGTGGTGCTGGCGGAAACTCCAGTCACCACGTGCCTCGCGTGCAGCCGCTCCGTCAGTTGTCCGGCAAGGCGCCGCTAAGGCTTCCACAGCCGCGAGGTTCGCGAGCGGCGAATCCGCACATCATGGGTTGCCAGGGGGAGTTGGTGCGTTCTCGCTGTCGCGACGATAAGGCGGTCGGCCGGATCACCATGAAAGCTGGCGGGCAGGTTGGCGACAGCGGTGATCACCGGGATATCGAGGGGCAGCACTGTCACCACCGGTGGTGCGGCAGCGCGCCGCAACCAGTCGGGAAATGCCAGCGGCAGTTCAAGCCGGCCCTTGGCGTGGAGCATCTGAGCTTCCCACAGGCTGATTGCAGAAAGATACAAGGCACCGGTGGATGCGGCGCTATCCAGTGCGGCGTGCTCCCTGGCCGTAAGCCCTGAATCTGCCGTTAGCCACCACACCCAAATGTGGGTGTCGAGCAGTGCCTTCAACGCAGCGCCTCGAAGTCCTCGTCACGCAGGACCGATTCACCGGGTTCCGTCTTGAGATGGCCGCCCAGCGCGCGCAGCTGCTCCCAGGGCTTCATTCCGGCAGTGAGGGGTGACGGCGACGGTTCCAGCTGGGCGACCGCCTTGCCGTGCCGTCGGATCGTGACGGGCCGGCCAGTCTTCTCCACACTGCGCACGATCTCCAGGCAGCGATGTTTGAACTCAGTAATCGAAATGTCCATTACTGGAGTTTAAATGGCCATTTTTGAGCTGGCAACCCACGGGTTCACAGGGGAAGCCTGAGCGCCGGTTCTGCCGGCTAAAACGTGCAGGGGCCATGTCCCACTGTGCCGTCATAGCGACGCTCGAGCCAGCTGCAAAACACTACGGATCGGCCAGAAACAGGGAAGCCGGGTGCTCCTTGGCAATCCTCTAACCTTCCAGCCCCATCAGGAATTCCTTGCGGGTATCCGGCCGCGTCTTGAACACGCCACCAAGTGCCGTGGTGGTGGTTTCACTGTTGGCGTCCCGGACGCCGCGGGCCTTCACGCAGAAGTGCGTCGCCGTCATGCTCACCGCCACGTCCTCCGTCTCGAGGAGGGTCTGCAACGCCAGCAGCACCTGCTCCGTCAGGCGCTCCTGAATCTGGGGCCGCTGGGCGAAGAACGCGACGATGCGGTTGATCTTTGACAGACCGATGACCTTGTCCTTCGGGATGTAGGCCACGGTGGCGGTGCCGTCGATCGTGATGAAGTGATGCTCGCAGGTGGATGACATGCTGATCTTGCGCACCCGGATCATCTCGTCACACTGCATCTTGTTGTCGACGACGGTGAGCTTCGGGAACGACCGGTAATCGAGACCGCCGAAGATCTCGTTGACGTACATCTTGGCAATGCGCCGGGGCGTGTCCATGAGGCTGTCGTCCTTCAGGTCCAGCCCCAGCACCTTCATGATCTCGGTGAAATGCGCCTGGATCCGCTGCCGTTTTTCCTCGGCGCTGAGATCGTTCTCGACCATCGGCGTTTCCAGCCCCCGCTCCAGCAGCGCCTGTCGCACCGCGACGGCTTCGGGGTGCAGACCGGATTCGGCGGGGACGGCCCGGCCGCGAGGGGCGAGAACGGACCTTGTGGTGGGCGGTGAGGCCAATGGAGCGGCGAGGGAGACTACTGGCGGGCTCATGTGTGCTTCCTACCTGCGGGTGTGAAGGCCTTCTGTTCCGAAGGATGGGGCGGGTCTGATGCCAAGTGACCGCCCTGTCAGGCATTCGCCGGGAAGGGCCGGTATGGATTCGCCGGGAAGCACATTGACCGCGCTGCGGACCCTTATAATGGATGTCTGTGGCTGACTTCGAACAAGACCCCAAGAACCGCCCGAAAGGCAAGACGCCACGTTCCCTCGCGGCCCTGCTGCCGTTCCTGAAGCCCTACTCAGGCATGCTGGTGCTGGCCCTGGCTGCGCTGCTGGCTGCTTCCGGACTCCTGCTGGCGCTGCCCGTCGCCGCGCGCTTCGTCATCGACCACGGCCTCGCGACCAAAGAGGCCGGGATGGTCAACCTGTACTTCATTGGCTTCGCCGGGCTCATCGTGCTGTTCTGCGCGATGGCCGCGTTCCGGCTCTACCTGGTGAGCTGGATCGGTGAGCGGGTGGTTGCGGACGTGCGCGCCGCCGTCTACCGGCACGTGATCAGTATGGACGCGCTGTTCTTCGAGGTCACGCGCACCGGCGAGATCCTCTCCCGGCTCACGGCCGACACCACGCTCGTGCAGTCCATCACCGGCACGAGCCTGTCGATGGTGCTGCGCTCGATGATCCAGCTGCCCGGCGCACTCGTGATGCTAGCCATCACCAATCTCAAGCTCATGGGACTGATCGTGCTGCTGATTCCCGCCGTAATCCTGCCGCTGGTGACGATCGGCAAGAAGGTGCGCAGCCTCTCGCGCGCCTCCCAGGACCGCCTGGCTGATACGAGCGCCATGGCCAGCGAGTCGCTGAATGCGGTGCAGATCGTGCAGGCGTTCACGGCCGAAGGCGCCATCGCCGATCGCTATCGCGGCGTGGTGGAGGCCAGCTTCGACACGGCCATCGAGCGCACGCGGGTGCGCTCGATCATGAGCTTCATCACCTTCTGCTGCGTCTTCGGTGGCATCACCTTCGTGGTCTGGATGGGCGCCCGCAGCGTGCTGGCCGGTGAGATCACCTACGGCGAGCTCGGCCAGTTTGTGCTGTATGCGCTGTTTGCAGCGACTTCCGCGGGCACGCTGACCGAGATGTGGGGTGAGATCCAGCGGGCCTCGGGCGCCACCGAGCGACTCATCGAGTTGCTCAATGCCCAGCCCAGTGTCCGGGCGCCGGCACGGCCGCTGGCCCTGCCGAGCCCCGGCCGGGGCCAGATCCGCTTTGAGAATGTCGGATTCAACTACCCCTCGCGGCCCGGCCAGCGGGCCCTTGCCGGCTTCACGCTCGACATCCGGCCGGGCGAGCGGATCGCCTTTGTGGGGCCGTCCGGGGCCGGCAAGAGCACGACGTTCCAGTTGCTGTTGCGCTTCTACGATCCGCAGCAGGGCCGGATCGTGATCGACGGCGTGGATATCGCGCAGGCCGACCCGCAGGCCGTGCGGGCGCGGATTGCGGTAGTGCCGCAGGAGACCGTGATCTTCGGCGACACGGCGCTCGGCAACATCCGCTTTGGCAGGCCGGGTGCTACGGACGCGGAGGTCCGGGATGCGGCGAAGCTGGCCGTGGCCGATGACTTCATTCGCGAACTGCCGCAGGGCTACGATACCTATCTCGGAGAGCGCGGCACCCGGCTGTCCGGCGGCCAGCGGCAGCGCATCGCGATTGCCCGCGCGATCCTTAAAGATCCGCCGATCCTGCTGCTCGACGAGGCCACCAGCTCCCTGGACGCCGAGAACGAGCGCCTGCTCCAGGCGGCACTTGATCACCTGATGCGCGATCGCACCACCATCATCATCGCGCACCGGCTGGCGACGGTGCTGAAAGCCGATCGCATCGTCGTGATCAACCACGGCCACATCGTGGACGTGGGCACCCACGAGGAACTGGTACGCCGCGAGCCGCTGTACGCGCGCCTCGCGGAACTGCAGTTCGTGGAGACGACGCCGACCGAAGCACTGCCGGCCTTTGCCGCGCCGGTGACCTGACGCAGGGTTCAGGTCGCGACGAATTCTGTAAACCACGGCTCCGGTTCGCAACAGAACTCCGTCAACTGGTCCCGCCAGTCGAAGCGCAGCGCGCGGGCGTGCAGTGCATGGTTGCGCACCATCAAGCGGTCCCGCTGTTCAGTCGTGAGCCGGTCCTCAACGAGCGCCAGGTAGGCATCCTCGTCACCGCCGTAGATCTTGTCGCCCACAATGGGGTGCCCGAGGTGGGCGAGATGAATGCGGATCTGGTGCTTGCGGCCGGTGCGCGGCAGGACGCGGAGCAGGGAAAATGCCCGGCCGCTGCGCTCGAACCGAACGACCTCCTCGAAATCCGTCTGCGACGCCGCCCCGTCGCTGCGCACGCAGTCCTTGATCACGATGCGGCTTGCGACGTCCTTGCCCAGCGCCGCGTCAATCGTCCCGCGGTCATCGCGGACGTGGCCGTGGACGATGGCTACGTATTCTTTGTGGACCCGGTGCGTCTCCCAGAGCCGGCGGAGCGCCCGCGCGGCAGTGTCAGTCCTGGCAACCACGATCACGCCACTGGTTTCCCGGTCGAGCCGGTTAACGAGATGTGGAGTACCACCACCGCCGAGATGCAGGCGGACGCGGCCGATCAGGCTGGAGAGCTCGCCGTCCTTGCTCGGGTGGCACACCAGGCCCGCCGGCTTGTTGATGACCAGCAGTTCGGCGTCTTCGTGGATGATGTTCAGGAGGTTGGCCGGGGAGTCCACGCCCTGACTATAGAACTTTTGCGATCGCGGCTGCTTCGCCGGGAGCCAGTCGGCGCCACTGGCCCTTGGCCAGTTCCCCAAGGGCGAGTTCGCCGATGGCGACGCGCATCAGCCGGAGCACGCCAACACCCTGCGCCTCGAGCAGACGGCGGATGTGACGGTTCCGGCCTTCCGCGAGCACGATCACGAGCCACGCGTTTTTTTCTCCCGTGCGCAACAGCTGCACGGATTTCGCCGCCAGTCGTTCACCGTCGTGATCGATGCCAGCGGTGAGCTGCGCCATGATCGCCGGCGAAGGCTGCGTATCGACCTGCACGTGGTAGGTCTTGTCCGGACCAGACTCGGCCGCGGTGACGCGCGCCGCCCACTCAGAGTCATTGCTGAACAGGAGCAGCCCTTCGCTGGCCTTGTCGAGCCGGCCGACCGGTGCGAGCCAGGGCAGTCCGGCGCCATCGAAGCAGCGATACACAGTGTCGCGGCCCTGCGGGTCGGTGGCGGTCGTGACGAGGCCCCGGGGCTTGTTGAGCATCAGGTACAGCCGTTCCGTGCGTGCGACCGGCTGGCCATCGACGGTGAGTTGATCACCGGCCAGGACGGGACACTCCGGGTCGCGAACGCGCCGGCCGTTCAGTGTCACACGACCGTCCAGTACCCAGCCGGCGGCGACCGTCCGGGACGCCAGCCCGAGTTTGGACAGCGTGCGCGCGACGCCGTGTCGCCTGCCGGTCGTCATCCGGGGAACAGCCACAGCAACACGGCTACTACCACCACGTAGCGTCCGAACTTCCCGATGGCCATGTACGCCAGGCACGGCCAGAAGGGCAGGCGCAGCCACCCGGCAACGGAACAGAGGGGATCGCCCAAGCCGGGCAGCCAGGCGAGCAGGCAGGCCGGCGGGCCGAAGCGCTGCAGCCACGCGAGTGCCCGGTGTTGCCGGGGCGGGTGATGAGTGACCCGCTGGAAGGCCCGCAGGGCGCCATAGCCCATGAGCCAGCTTAAAGCCCCGCCAATGGTGCCACCGGCCGTCGCCGCCGCAATGACGGGCCAGTAGAGGGCCGGGTTCAGCTTGATCAGGCCGAAGACCGCGGGTTCGCTGCCCAGCGGGAGCAGGGTTCCGGAAAGCAGTGCCACGACAAAGACCGTCGCCAGGCTGTAGCGGGGCAGCGCAAGGGTGGCCAGCAGGGCGGCGAGGAGGGCATCGAACCAGTCGGTCATCGGTATTTCCGGGTCTGGACGCCAGGGGTAGGACGATTTGCCGCAGCCTAAGGCCCCAGCAACATGGAACACCGATGTTCGAAGTGGTACGGTGGTTTTATACTCGATGGAGCGTACGCCAATGACCGCCAGCCCTGCACCCCCGATGCCCGCCAAGAAGAGCGTCCTGCAGAACCTTGCCAGACCCCCAATGGTCGGGCTGTTCGCTTTCCTCATCGTATTCGTCGTTCAGGGCCTGGGCCACACGCTGATGGTCGGCATGGAGGCGATCTTCGGCGACGAATACGTCCTGCAGTCCGCCTTCGTCCTCGGACTTGGGGGCGCGATCCTGCTCTTTCTCGGCATGCGCCACGAGGGCGAGGTGGCCGGCACCTGGTACGGCTTCTGGGCGGGCACCCTGATCTGGAGCGGCTGGGTCGAGTTCTCCTTCGTCTGGAGCGCCAACGTGCTGGGCGTACCTGACCTCATGGATACGCACATGGCGGGCGAGATCGCCACCAAGGCAGAGTACCTGGTGATGATGTCATCGGTTGGCGTGTGCCTCGGCCTGCTCGTGCCGCTAACACTGAACCGGGAGAC
>JANNJM010000066.1:0-61389 GCA_031395645.1 Gammaproteobacteria bacterium
GAAGGCGCTCCTACACTTCTCTCGGTACTTCTCTCGCAAAGGCTTCCCAGGTGCCGTGCGGATTCACGTTGGGCCAGTGCTCCGGCACCGTCAGGTACTCAGGGGCGTGCTTCTCGATATAGGTGAGCACCTTCGGCGGGATATCACCCGGACCCTTCAGCCCCTTGTGGCTGAACATGCGCCCGAACACCACGCCGGATTCCGCGAGCTCGTGGCCACCCATCCGCATCCAGGGCCACCACTGACCGAGGCGGGAGAAGCCTGCCATGAAGCGCGAGGACGGGACCGAGCGATCCTGCATCTCTGCCAGCGACATGCAAAAGGTGAAGTGCTCTGACGGGCTGATGCGCGGGCCTGTCGACGCCTGCGGCCAGCCTTCGGGCGTCACGGGGTTGGTGTACTCGTGGGCATAGTCCCAGGCGAGCAACAGATCGTCGCCATAGGTCTCGAAGGGCAGGATGAACGGGACCGTTCCAGCTGCTGACTGGACGCGCTGCGTGCCGTCGTTCATCAGGGTCGCCTGGTCCTTTACGGCACCCATGGCGAACCGGGGCATCTCGGCAGTCAGCCGGCCACCCATCTCCGCGTTGTAAAAATTGAAGACTTCAACGGTCTTGCCTGTCCACGGATTCTTCCAGGTGCTGAGGATGTCGCCCGTGGCCAGGTCGGTGAAGTAACCGGTCTCCTTACCACGGATCCAGACGTTGCGGTCCGCGTCGATCTTCGACTGCATGCAGCCGGTGCCGGTGTAGCCGAACAGCGGAATCAGTCGCTGGGCGCCGATCCGCGCGTACATCAGCCCATGGAAGCCGCTCAGCACCGGTTCGTCGTAGCCGCCCCAGATCTTGCCGAACGCGTACAGGTTGTCGTACGGATCGTCGAAGTCGAGCGCCGTGCCGCTGCCGGCAGCACCGCCCGATGCACCCCCGGATTCAGCCAGCGCTGCGGCAGCGGACGCGCGCCCGGCAAAAAGGCCGTTGACGAGTTCGGAATTCATCTCTGAGTCTCCTCCATTGTGTTGCATGCCGAGGCGCGCTAGGGTCGCCGAAACCAGCATATGTCACACCTATAGCCCGGACGGGAACCAAAACGTGACACGGTGCGGGGCCTGACCACCGGGTGGTTGGTACCGTCCAGTCGACGTGCGAGGCGGCAATGGCCCATGACCTCAGGCAGCACCTTCCGCGAAGTTGATCTTCCGACCTCCTGGTCCGAAGAGCGTGCGCGAACCATCGACCCGATTGCCGTAAGGCGCAGTAAGCCGGCCTCCCGACTCGCGCCGGGCGCCGTACTCAAGAATCGCTTCGTGCTCCTGGACTGTCTCGCCGACGGCCCCTTGAGCCAGCTGTTCTGCGCCAGCGACCGGCGGCGTGAATCCGCCGGCGAACCGGACGCCCGGGTTGCGCTCAAGGTCGTGACTGCTGCGGAAGGCAGGGACCCGCGCGCGCTGCAGGCCCTGCGCCGCGAGTCTGCCATCGCCCAGGGCCTCAACCATCCAAACCTGCCGCGCATTTTCGGCATTGATCGCGACGGTCCGCACACCTTCCTGTGCATGGAGTTGCTCGAGGGCGAATCGCTGGCGGCCATCCTCGACAGCCGCGGGTCGCGGCCCATGACCCGGGTACAGGCGCTGCACATCGTGGACGGCGTTTGCCGCGCTCTCATCCACGTGCACGGCCAGCGCATCACGCACGCGGACGTCAAGCCCGGCAACATCCTCGTTACACCCCAGGGTGATGCCACGCTGCTCGACTTCGGCGTGGCCATAGGGCCCGGCGCCAGCGACCTGCCAGCCGTGCGCGGCTTCACGCCCGAATACGCCAGCCCCGAAGTCCTCGGCGGCGCGCTACCGACGCCTGCAGATGACATCTTCTCGCTCGCCTGCGTCGCCTACCGGATGCTCCGCGGCTACCGGGCCTTCGGCGACGGCAATGCGCGGGACGCGGAGCTTGCCGGCCTGCGTCCGGCGCGCCCCGAGAACCTCTCCACCGTGCAATGGCGAGCGCTCGACCGGGGCCTCGCGTTCACGCGGGCCGAGCGTCAGCAGGATGTCCCGACATTTCTGGCCCAGCTGAAGGGCGCGCGCGACGAAGCCGCAGCGGTTACCGTTCTGCCCGCGATCGAACCGGAGGCCGCGCCGGTTCCGGAAGCCGACCTCCGGCCTCGCCTGCTGCGGTTCTGGCCTGCATGGGTCATCCTTGCTGGCGTGCTCGCAGCAGGCGCCGCGTTCAGGTTCCGGACGCCGGTCCGGGATCAACCCGCAGCCCCTCCGCTGGCAGCGGAAATCATCACGCCAAAGATCAGCCCTCCGGCTGCGCCAGTGGCTGCACCGGTCGTCGAACAACCCGGCACGAAGGCCCCACCGGCTGTGGCCAAAGCGGCACGGCCAGCCCTGCCTAAGCGTCCTGCGATGCAGGCGGCCAGCCCCCGTGCGGAACCCGCACCACTGGAAACTGTAGTCACGACGGATGACCCGCCGGCTATGGAGCGCATCGACGCAGCTCCGCTGGCGGAGCCGGTGCCGGGACCGGAGCGTGCGCTCCCCGACACCACGGTCACGTCAGCACGCGTGCCCTTCTCGAGCCTGGTGGTCCGACGCTACGTCGAGCCCGCGTACCCGCGCAATGCCATGGCCCGCCGGGTGTCCGGCTGGGTGGAAGTGAACTTCAGTGTGGACGCCGCCGGCCGGACCCGGGACGTGCGCGTGCGGAACGCCGAACCGCCGGGTGTCTTCGACGATGCGGCCCTGGCGGCCGTCCGTCGCTGGCGGTTTGCGGCCGGGGCTCCAGCGACCAGCGGCATCCGGGTGAAATTCGACCCCGGGTCCGGGAAAGCCGGCCGGCGCTAGATACCGAGCGGGCCGAACACGTCCCGCTTCCGGAAGACATTCATGAGGAACCGACCCTGCACCTTGGCGCTCGTCAGCCAGCGGACCGCGGCGCCGTGTTTGCCGTGTTCGCGCAGCATGCCCTCAACCAGGTACGGCGTGACCGTCTCAACCGTGTCGGCCAGGATGTTGAGGATCTTCTTCGAGCGCTCCCAGTTCTTGTCCCGCCGCTCGGGTGGCGGCACCAGCAGGTCCGTGATCACGATGCCCGGGCTCAGGTAGCCGATTTTCACGGGCGTCTTGCCGAGCTCCTGGATCAGGGCTTTCGTGAAGTAGCGAACGCCATACTTGGTGGTGCCGTAGGGACCGATGGTCGGACGCACAGCACCGTTGCTGCCGAATCCTTCCATGTTCCAGATCATGCCGGTGCCCTGCTTGTACATCTTCGGGATCGCCACCCGGTTGCAGTTCATCAGGCCAATGAGATTGGTATTGATGGTCTTGACGTAGTCATCCGGCGGAATCATGAAAAACGGCACCTTTGCGCCATCCCGGCCTGCGTTGTTCACCCAGATATCCACGCTGCCAAGGCCCGCCGCCGCGGCATCCCAGAGCGCCTGCACCTGGGCGTAATCC
This sequence comes from Gammaproteobacteria bacterium, assembly GCA_031395645.1. Lineage (GTDB taxonomy): Bacteria > Pseudomonadota > Gammaproteobacteria > Steroidobacterales > SHZI01. Next base: position 3,464 of record JANNJM010000066.1, read on the forward strand.
GCCACATCGCAGACCTTGCCGACGATTTCCCGGTCCGGAAAGGCCGGACGGAGTTCGGCCACCGCCTTTTCCACGGCCGCCGACGCGCGACTCGATACGACCACGTCATGCCCGCGCTTCAGGAACTCGCGGGCCATGCCTAAGCCGATGCCCTTGGTGCTGCCGGTGATAACTACATGCATGGACACATTGTGCCCGATCAACAGACCAATCAACGAGTAGTATTCATCGGGATTTCCGGAGATCAGACATGCCTGGTTCAACCTGCAGAGCACGGATCAGCGGCGCCTGCGCGCTGCTATTCGCGGCCCTGGCCTTCTCTCCCTCCGGCCACGCGCAGCAGTGGCAGCACTACGGCGGTGATGCCGGCGGGCAGAAGTTCTCGGCGCTCAAGCAGATCAACTCAGGCAACGTCGGCAAGCTCGAGGTGGCCTGGCAGTACCGCACGGGCGAACTGGAGCGACACCCGGCGCTGCACACGGCGGTCTACAAGGTGCAGGTCAATCCGATACTGCTGCCCGTCGCCGCCGGCGGGCACCTGATGATCTGCACGCCGTTCGGTCGCGTCGTGGCGCTCGATCCGGCCCGGGGCACCGAACGCTGGGTGTTCGACCCGGAGTCCCGCATCGGCGGCTATGCCACGCCCGAGGACCCCGAGGGCCTGGCAAGCCCGGGCTTCGCCAACTGCCGCGGAGTGTCCTTTTGGGCGGACCGGACGGCGCCGGCGGGCGCCCTGTGCCAGTACCGGATTTTCCTCGCGACCCACGACCTGCAACTGGTCGCACTCGACGCGCCCTCAGGCAAGCTCTGCCCGGATTTCGGCACCGCCGGCCGGGTGGCCATCGAGCCGGCCGTGCTCAATGCCCAGCCGCCCGCCGTGAAGGGCGAAGTGAAATTCTCCGGGCCACCCACCGTCATCAATGACGTGGTCGCACTCGGTACCTCGGTGCGGGACTTCAATCGGGCCAATGCGCCCAACGGCTCGGTGCGCGCCTTCGATGCCCGCACGGGCGCCCCACGCTGGACGTTTGACCCGGTGCCGCGCAGCGCCGCCGATCCGGCCTACCTGGGCTGGACGCCCGCAGCGGCGGAGAACACCGGCGCCGGCAATGTCTGGGGAGTCATGAGTGCCGACGAAGGGCGCGACCTGCTCTTCCTGCCCACCTCGGGGCCTTCGCCGGACTTCTACGGCGGCACGCGGCCCGGTGACAACCACTACGCCAACTCGATCGTTGCGCTCCGCGGCTCCACGGGCGAGGTCGTCTGGCACTTCCAGACCGTCCATCACGACGTCTGGGACTACGACAATGCCGCACAGCCGACGCTCGTCGACCTGACCCGCGACGGCCGCCCGTTCCCGGCCGTCATCCAGGCTACCAAGACAGGAATGCTGTACCTCTTCAACCGGGAAACGGGCGAGCCCTTTTTTCCGATCGAGGAGCGGCCAGTGCCCCAGGGCGGCGTCCCCGGCGAGGTGTTATCGCCGACGCAACCGTTCCCCGTGAAGCCGCCGCCACTGGTGCCGCAGGAATTCACGGCGGCGGACCTGTGGGGCATGACGCCCTGGGAGCGGCGTGCCTGCCAGACAGCCTATGGTGGTTATCGCTACGGCGGGATTTTCACCCCGCCGTCCTTCGAGGGCACGATCATGTGGCCCTCCAGTGCAGGCGGCGTCAACTGGGGCGGCGTGGCCGTCGATCCGCAGTCGCGGATACTCGTGACGAACGTGATCCGCCTCGGCCACTACGCGCAGATCGTGCCGGCGGCAAAAGCCGACGGGGTGCGCCGTTCGATGCAGGAAAACATGCTGGGCGCGCCGGTTCGCCTGCTCGGTACGCCGTACGCGGTGAAGCAGGCCGCGTTGCTGTCGCCCACCAACCAGATGCCCTGCACCGCCCCGCCCTACGCGGAACTCGTGGCCGTGGACCTGCAGGCCGGGACCATACTCTGGCACTCGACGCTCGGCGTCTGGGACCACAGCCTGCCGCCGCCGATGGCATCGCCGTTTTCGCTGCCACTGCCGCTGCGCTGGGGAACGCCCACCTTTGGCGGGCCGATGCTGACCGCGGGCGGCCTCGCGTTCATCGGCGCGACCGGTGACGACCGCTTCAGGGCCTTCGAAATTGCCACCGGCCGGGAGCTCTGGCAGGCCACGCTGCCCACCGGGGCCTTTGCCGTACCGATGAGCTATGCGGTAGGTGGCCGGCAATTCGTCGTCATTGCCTCCGGCGGCCATGCCTTCGTCTACCAGAAGCCAGGGGATCAGATTACGGCCTTCGCGTTGCCCACCGGGCGGCCATGAGTCCGCATCCGCCTGCGACGCCGCAGCGAAGGCGGCTAGACTATCGCCGCTGCATGGAACTCCAATGACCGACACTCCCGGCCAGGCTCCCGCCCAGGCCCGTCTCCTTCTGGGGCTTGGCGTACTGCTGTTCGCGATCGGGCAGTCGCTCACCTTCATCATCGTCACCCCGCTGGCGCGCCAGGTGGGCTTTACGCCCCAGGCCTTCGGCATCGCGCTGACTCTCGCGAGCCTGCCTCTCATCTTCGGTGCGCCCTACTGGGGAAAACGCAGCGACGTTATTGGCCGCAAGCCCGTGTTCATCATCGGCGTCACCGGCGCGGCCGTTGGCACGCTGCTCGTGGCACTGGTCCTGCAGCTCGGCGTCAGCGGCATCGTGACGGGGTTCTGGCTACTCGTGCTCTTTGCGATAGCCCGGGCCAGCTACGGCGCGGCCGCCTCGGCGATCTACCCGGCCGCCACGGCCTACATGGTCGACGTCACCGATATACAGAACCGGGGCCGGGGCCTCGCGATCATCGGCGCGGCTAACGGGATGGGCTCAGTGCTCGGCCCGGTGCTCGCGGCGGCGCTGGCATTTTTCGGCCCGCTCGTGCCGATGTACGTGGCGGCGGCGATCGGCATCGGCGGGGCCGTGATGGCCTGGTTCCTGCTGCAGGAACCGGTGCGGCATGCGGACCCCCGCAGCAAGATCGCCATGAAGCTGAATGACCGCCGCCTGCGGCCCTTCCTGATCATGTGGTTTGGCTTCTTCCTCACGTTCATGGCGCTGCAGATCATCCTGAGCTTCTACCTCCAGGACGAGTACGGCATCTCAGATCCCAAGGACCTCGTGCGGAAAGCGAGCCTGATGCTGATCAGCATGGCCTCCATGATCGTTGTCGTGCAGATCGGCGTGCTGCAGGCCATCAAGGTGAAACCGAAGACGCTGCTCCGCCTGCTGGGCCCGTTCTTTGTCCTCGCGCTCACCATCATTGGCACGGCGCCGAATCTGGTGGTGATGGCGCTTGGTTTCGGCGTTCTCGGCATTTCCTTCGCGTGTGCGAATCCCGGCATCAACGGCAGCGCCAGCATGTGCGTCGAGCCCTGGGAACAGGGCGCCACTGCCGGCTTCCTGGGTGCAGGCAATACCCTCGGAGCCATCCTGGGACCGATCGTCGGCACGCAGATCTACACCCACGTCGGCCACCACGGGCCGATGATCGTCGGTGCGGTCGCCTTATGCGTGCTCAGTATTTACGCGTTCACCATCAAGGTGCCGGACCAGTGGGGCGGGGCCAGCAAGCCGCGGGCTAACCCGCCTGCGGAGCAGCCTGCTGCGACCTGAACTTTTCCCACTAGCCAGGCACGGCCGGCCATGCCCATTGCCGTTGGAATTTACAACGCCAATCAAGACCGCTCGCCCAACCAGCGCTCGAAGGATTTGCTGGACTCGCCCGAAGGCTGGCCCATCAGCAGGTTTTCGACGCTGATGTCCTCGTCAATATCCGGCCAGTGAATGCCCAGACCGGGACCGATCAGCTGCCAGTTGCTTCGCTCCTCGACTGATGCGTGGGCCAGGCGCGGGTACCAACTCAGAGGGACGGAGATCTTTCGACCGTCGCGAAGCCGCACCTCCAGGGTGTCTACAGACACGTGGACGGCGATCGCAAGCGACTCTGAAGGATTAGGATTTGCCGTGCACGAGCCTCTGGTGCTTTCCCGAATTGTGCAGCGCCGTCAGCTACGCAGCGACTCGACTTGCTGCAGTCGCCCGGCGGACTTTGGCCGGCGCCCTAAAAGTCAGGTGCGGAATTCGATCCGTCCTGGACAGCATCTTCACCAGAAAGTCGATCGTGAAGCGATCGAGCTTCATGTTGAGAACGTTGCTGATGCGTGGCTGCGTGACGCCAAAGAATTCAGCGGCCTCAGCCTGGGTCAGCTTATTCTTCTGGACATGCTTCCGGATCTCGGCGGCCAGGTACACGCGCATAGCGCGTAGATTTGCTTCCTCACGGGTGTACCCGAGGGCCTCAAAGGCATTCCCGGTGGTGACTTCAATGCTCACGACTCTCTCCTTAGATACTTGAACTACTAGCGGCGGGCAATCTCAATGTCACGTTTGCTGGTCTGCTGGCTCTTTTTTCGGAAGGCATGCAACACAGCCGGGCGGCCCTTGGCCAGCACCACGTAGATGATCCGGAACTCACCCCGATAGGTCACGCAGACTTCCCGAACGCCAGCACCGATGCCGGTCATGGGCTTCCAGTCCGTCGGGTCCAGGCCAAGCTGGACCAGTTGCAGCTCGGCCCCCATCTTGTCTGTGACGGGCTTGCCCATCGCCCGTAGGTCTTTCCGGGACGACCCAACCCAAGTCAGCGGGGCGAGTGGCGGGAGGGTAGGGACCATGGGCAATAGTATGCACTATTTGGCATACATTAACAGCTGATGCCATCGCCATATCATTGTCGTACCGGGCGAAAGACAGCGGAAGTGAGCGGTACTTTATGTAATCAGACCCCTCTAGGTATCTGATTCAATTGCGCGTGGTCGAGGGCTGGCGAGCGTGCCTGGCTGGCAATGGCGGCGGACCGGCCCGCCCGGCACGACGGGCGCGGCATTGGTGATGGGGCGTGGGCTTTGAACGGCCTGGACTCCGCGTCAAACCACGCCCATCAGATCGCCCAGGTGCACGACGTAGTGGCCGAACTCGGCGCTTTCGCGAATGCTCCGCGGGTCCTGCGGACGGGGCAGATTGATGCGCACTTCCTCGAAGATCCGGCCCGGTCGATCCGACATGACCAGTACCCGGTCCGAGAGGAAGATTGCTTCCGCGATGCTGTGGGTCACCAGCACGACGGCCTTCTGCTCGGCCTGCCAGATGCGCAGGAGTTCCACGTTGTGGCGGTCGCGGGTCAGGGCACCCAGTGCGCCGAATGGCTCGTCCATCAGCAGGATCCGCGGATTCATCAATCAGCGCCTGGCCGATGGCCACCCGCTGGCGTATAGGCATTTGAAAGACCCCGTTCTGGTCGCTGCACCTGGCGCTTGGCGGGTTCAGGGGGAGCTGCGCTCATCCGCCTGTTTCCCGGAGCTCAGGCAATTCTCTGTAAAAACATCAGTTTCCGGCGTCGAACCGCGCCCACTTCTTGCCTAAGCTTTCGCGGCCTTCGGTCGCAAATCGGCCAACAGGGTTACACTCGGCGAAGCGCCTACGTGTATCCGTAGAAGCACGAAAACTTTGGAGATCAGCAGTGGCTCGAACCAGGGTATTTCGATCCGGCAATAGCCAGGCGGTGCAGATCCCAAAGCAGTTCTGGTTCAGCGCATCCGAAGTCGAGATCTCACGACGCAGCGGAGGGATCGTGTTGGTTGAACCCTCACAAGATTTCGGGTCCATGCTTCGGGATCTCCCACGGTTGCCGCTGAACTTCCTCTCTGGGGTGGATGATCCACCCCCATCGGATGCGGACGCCCCAACTTGACGACCCGGTACCTGCTCGTCACCAACAACGAACGCGAGTTCCGACGCGTACCCAACCTGAAGGTTCAGAACTGGTCGCGATTGCCACCAGCCGCATCGATGTGCGGCCCGGGGGCGCTACGCAGCCGACTGACCACCCCGCCGCCACATGATGACGGCGAGCCACCCGGACCAGATCAGCACGAGCTGCAGGTAGACCGGGAAGAAGATCACGCCCATCACGAGTCCCGAGAGCCCCGACAGATAGCCGAACCAGCAGAAACTCTTCGGCAGCATGCCGGTCTTCAGGCCGCACCAGGAGAGCTGCCAGGCAAACCAGCCGAGCCCCACCTGGGCCATGCAGTTGTAGACGATGCGGGCAATGCTCGCCGCCAGGTAGGCGCCCCGCTCGAGGTCCGGGTTCTGGGCCGACAGCAGCTTCACGGCGCCACCGCCGGCCACGTCGGCAATCCCCGTGAGGAAGAAGCCAATCGCGGCGACGAATCCCGCACCCAGCAGCAGCCGTCCTGCGGCTGACTTGTAGTCGCGAAACATCTGGCGGCCGGTCAGTGCCAGCACCACGCAGGCAAAACCACTGAGGAAGTGCCCGAGGCCGGAGAGCGTCCAGGGTACGGAGCCGATCGCATCTTTAAGCTTGTCCACATTGGCGTAATCCACCGCGGGGTTGGTGAACCCTAAGTAGGTGGGCTCCACGTACAGCGCATTGACGTTGTGGACCACGAAAGCCAGGAAGATGACCCCGGCGGCATAGCCGGCACTGCGGTAGAGGGAACGCATGGGGGCTCCTTATTTACAACAGATCCGGGCACCTATAGCACACGGGACGCATCTGCATTTGCACCACGGGAGGCTGCCAAGCTAACGTGACGGGATGAAAATCCCCAAGGCCCTGCAACCGCTCATCGACGACGGCGTCATCGACGAGGTGCTCCGGCCCCTGAAAAGCGGCAAGGAGGCCTCCGTCTACATCGTCCGTTCCGGCGAGACGATCCGTTGTGCCAAGGTCTACAAGGACATGGGGCAGCGCAGTTTCCAGCAGCGCGTGACCTACCAGGAGGGCCGCCAGGTGCGTGGCAGCCGGCAGGCCCGGGCCACGGCCAAGAGCACCAAATTCGGCCGCAAGGAGCAGGAGAGCGCCTGGAAGAACGCCGAGGTCGATGCGCTCTATCAGCTGGCGGCAGCCGGAGTACGGGTCCCTGTGCCCTACGGCTATTTCAACGGCGTGCTGGTGATGGAAATGATTACCGACGCAGAAGGCTTTTCGGCACCTGGTCTCGGCGACGTCGAGCTGACTGCCACGCAGGCCCGTGAGTTTCACCAGTTCCTGATCAGCCAGATCGTCCGAATGCTCTGTGCCGGACTGATCCACGGCGACTTGTCCGAGTACAACGTGCTGATTGGGCCGGCCGGCCCGGTCATCATCGACCTGCCCCAGGCGGTGAATGCCGCCGGCAACAACAACGCGCGGGTGATGCTGATCCGGGACGTGAACAACATCACCAGCACGCTCGCCCGTTTCGCGCCGGAGTTGCTGGCTACCCGCTACGGCGAGGAAATGTGGGCGCTGTTCGAGCAGGGCCTGTTGCAACCCGAAACCGTCCTGAAGGGCATTTTTGTCAGGGACGAAACGGCGGCCGACGTCGAGAGCACGCTCATTGCCATCGAGGATGCCCGCGAGGAGGCGATCCGCCGTCAGCTCGCACGTGACGCGGCCAACCAGCCGTGAAGATCGTCCTGACGCCCGATGAAGCCCGGGTGATCGGCTGTCTCATGGAAAAGGAAGTCACGACGCCGGAGCACTACCCGCTGTCGATCAACGCGCTCACCAACGCCTGCAACCAGAAAAGCAACCGGGATCCGGTGCTCAGCCTTGCCGAGACGGCCGTGCAGCAGGTCGTCGACGGACTCATGAAGAAACACCTCGTTAGCGATCGCTCCGGTTACGGCGGGCGCGTGACCAAATACAAGCACGTGCTCTGCAATACCGAATTCGGATCACTCAGGTTCACCGACATCGAACGCGCGATCATCTGCGAATTGCTGGTGCGCGGGCCACAGAGTACGGGCGAGCTTCGCACCCGCTGCGGCCGCATGGCGACGATTGCCGACTCCGGCGAGTTGGAAATAGCCCTCCGCGCGCTCAGCACACACGAGAGCGGCCCCTTTGTCACACGCCTGCCGCGCGCCGCGGGGACGCGCGACGCGCGCTACGCGCATCTCCTCTGCGGCGAAGTGCAGGGTGAGCCAGCGGACGAGCCAGACGACGCGGTTGCAATGCCGGCGGTGCCGCGTTCTGGTCTGGCAGAGCGAGTACAGAGTCTGGAAATACAGGTCCAACAGCTACAGCGGGCACTTGAGGAAATCCGCGGTCGGCTGACATGATCCCGATAGGCAACGGATCAGGATAATGTTGCCCCATGAGTGAGTCCGCCATGGCGAGCGCCGGTGCCGAGAAAGATGCCGGTCGATTTTTCTGGTACGGGGTCTGGACCCTGATCATGGTGGTTTCCGCCCTGCCCCTGCTGGGCATCCTGCGGATTCCCCGGGTCTTCGACTACACGACCACGCTGATCATTCACGAGCTGGCCGCCTTCCTTTATTTCGGCCACACCTTCTTCAGCAACATCTGGGCGCTGCTGATCCGCCGGACCCAGCCCACGGAGGTGGGTGTCTGGGCGCGCGCCCTGCTCCGCAGGCTCTGTCTCGGCGTGACGGCGCCGACCGCGGTCATCACGCCTTTGTTCGGCGTAATGCTGATGGAGGACTGGGGCGGCCTGACCAACACGCCCTGGGCCTGGGACGCCTACTTCGCGTTCTGGCTGATGGCCGGCTTCAGCGTCGTGCCCGATGTGATCCGCTACGGCCGCAATCGCAACGCCGCCGACCCGAAGCACGGCCTGATGAGCGGCGGCGTCCGCGGGATGCTGGCACTGGTCCTTACGCTGTACATCCTTCTCTATTGCATGATCGCGAAGGGCAGCCTGTTCGCCGGGCCGATCCTGGGCGCCCTCGGCATTTAAGCGCCGGGCGGGACCAACACCGGCCGCAACGGCTGGCGAAGCGGATTCCAGTTGCCAGCGGCCGCCTTCAGCCGCGCAATTCTGTCCTGGTCGGCCGGATGGGTGGACAGGAACGAGGGCATCGACATTCCCGATTTCTGACTCTCCCGCTGGAACATTTCGAAGACCGCTGCCGCGCCACCGGCATGCCCATATAGAGCCCGGAGTGCTTCGATAGCCGCATCGTCGGCTCGGGCTTCTGCCTGCCGGGAATACCCGCGCATCACGACGTTGCCGACCTGTTGCGTCAGTCCCCCGGCCTCCCCGCTCAGCAACGCAAAGAGAACCGCAACCGACGCCGTTCCGCCCAGCGCGGCGATCGGGTCCCGTGCGCGGACATGGCCGATCTCGTGCGCCAGCACCATCGCCAGCGCATTTTCGCTGGGCATCCGCTGGTACAGCTCACTGGTGACGATGATGTGCCCGCCGAGCGTCGCGAACGCATTCGGCACCTCCATCTCGGTGTAATGGACGGTCAGCTGCATTTCCAGCGGTAGATTCATTGCCGATGCCAGCCCATCAACCAACGTCTTCAGGTACCTCTCGACTTTGCGATTCTCCGCCGACCCGGATTCGTCGATGGCAACGCCAATAACAGCATCGCCGACCCACGACCGCTCAGTTGAAAAAGGAATGAACCGCGCGAGCCAGCCCCCGCCAAAGTAGAGCAGTGCGCTGATGACGACCAGGACTCCCACGAGCCCGGCCAGTATTCGAACGAATTCGGCGACGACGCTCTCCCGCGAAACGTTAACCTCGTGGGGAACCTGCGGGTTCTCGTAGGTCATCAGGCAGCCTGCGGAACCACGGCTGTCCCGTAGGCGATGAACTCTGCAGAAAACATGGGCGACTGGCTGCCGGTGGTTTCTGACAACGACGAGGTTTCGAAGCGCACGTTGAACACCATCGTTGCGCCCCGTCGGCGCGCGTCTTCCTTCATGCGGACGATGGCTTCGCGGCGACCACGGTCCATCAGCGACTCATAGGCCGTCAGCCTGCCGCCCACGAAACTGCGCAAGGTCGCCGACACTTTCTTGAAATAGTCTTCGGCGATGACCACCGACCCCGTAACCAGCACGGCCTCCCGGAACAATGTACCCTGGGGCAACCGCCGTTCATTGAAGATCAGGATATCGCGCAGCTCCGCCTCCCGCTTCGCGATGTACGCAAAGTGCCGCTTCTCGGCCATCCGCCCGAACAACAGGCCGATCAGCAGCAAGGCCAGAAATATTCCCAGCTGAATCAGGAGATCCATGGCTACTCCACCACCACGGCAGTGCCGTAAGCCATGACTTCCGCAGCACCGGAGGCAATATTCGACGTCGAGAACCGGATGTTCACGACCGCGTTGCCACCAGCTGCCTTGGCCTGTTGAACCATCCGGTCGACGGCTTCCGTACGTGACTCGACCAGCAGTTCGGTATAGGCCTTGAGCTCACCGCCGACAAAATTCTTGAGGCCCGCAAGCAGGTCCCTACCGACGTGCTTGCTGCGCACCGTGGAGCCCTGAACAAGCCCCAGGTGGCGGATGATGGCCTTGCCAGGCACGGCTTCGAGATTCGTCAGTTCCATGCGGTGTCTCCCTAAATGTGGCGAATTTCGGTCTCGGCGCGCCCGGCGCCGCACCCCATCATAGGCGGGCCGCCTAGCGATACACACTTATACAAAGTGTTACCCCCCGGAAAGGATCCTTTGCCCGGACAGGCCTAACCTCTTCCTTATTGAGCTGGCCCTTGAGTTGAGGAGACCCCTGATGAACACCTTCGCCGAATCCACCGGCTTCCTGTACGAATTTGGCGACCTGCTGCTGGTAGTGACCGCCGTCCTGATTGTCCTCGTCGGACTGCCCCTCTATCTGAGTTGAGCGACCGCCGCAGGATGAATGCCCGCCACTCCGCCCCCCGGAGCTGGCGGGTTTTTTTTGGCTGGCGATTGCTGCTCGCTGACTGGCCGCTTCACCGCATGATCGACGAGGAAACCTGGGCGCGCCCGATGCGCGTAATCGAGTCATCGTCGACAAGACGGCCGACATGATCTGTGCCCACCCCTGGCTGTGCCGCGGCAGTACCCCGTCCAGGTACAGTAGGCGCAAGTGGACGTGAGTTTCCGGATCAACTCCCCGGAAATGCGGGTTTCGCCGCTCCACGTGGCGCACCTACCCTGTAGCGATGCCCACCTGGGACCCAGCGAAGCGTCTCCGCAATCTGCGCGTGCATGGCCTGGACTTCCGCGATGCCGACTCGATCTGGGACAATCCCACAGTCACGCGCGAAGATATTCGCGAGGAATACGGCGAGATTCGGCTGGTTACCTTTGGACTGCTCAGGGCGGAAGTCGTAGTCTTGGTCTTCAGCGATCGGGACGGCGATCCGCACATCATCTCCCTGCGAAGGGCTGACAAACATGAAGCGCACTATTACTTTGAAGTCACGGCAACGCCGGGCAACTAAGGTTGCGGATCCCGACAATCCGGCCTGGACCGAAGCGATGCTCGGTCCGCCGGTGGTCCGGCCGGGGCGGCGCGGGAAGGATAGCGCCCGCTGCGGAGCGAGGACGCGCCGGATCTGAAAAACCGAGATGAACACCACAACCCACACTTCACCGCAAAGCCGAACGTCGCGCCTGTGCTGTGTGGCCAGCCTGTTGCTGGTCGCCGAACGCGGGCTGCCGGCGACCTTGCTGTTCGACGATTTCTCGGGCTCCGCGCTGAACCTGTCGCTCTGGTATCTCCCCCAGGGCCCAGGCACGTTTTTCGGCCGCACCCAGATCAAGCCACCGTCATTCAATGGCCAGAACCTGCGGCCAGTCGTGGCCGGTGGGAACGTGACCCTGCAGCTCGACACCTACAACGCCAGCGCGCTGACGCCCGGCGATTCGTTCTGGGGGCACGAGATACGGACGCAGCAGACCTTCACTGCCGGTAGCGGCATCTCCATCCAGGCTCGCATGCGCTATCTCGGCACACCGCCGGGAGGCATTGTTGGTGGCTTCTTCACCTATGCGGTTATCGGCAGCCCCATCCCCGATGAGGTGGACTTCGAGCTGCTGACCAACGATCTGGGCAGTGAAAAGATCCTGACCAACCTGTTCGACAGCCAGAACCCCAGCCCGTCGGGGGACGTGCAGCATCAGACCGTAGCGGGCCTCGACCTGACGGCGTGGAATACCTACGAGATTCGCTGGCTGCCGGATCGGGTGCAGTGGTTCATCAATGGCACGCAGATCCGACAACGGCTCGGTGCCGTACCCAATGACCCCAGCGAAGTTCGCCTCAACCTGTGGGTACCCGGTGCAGGGTTCAGTGTTGCCTACAACGGCGCCCTGCAGCCCGCCGCGAACCTTCCCGCAAACCAGATCTACCAGGTTCAGATCGACTTCGTGCAGGTGGAGACGATCCCGGACACGGATGGCGACGGCGTGCCGGACGCGAACGACAACTGCACGCTCGAGACAAACCCGACCCAGCTGGACGCCGACGCTGACGGCTACGGCAACCTCTGCGATGCCGACCTCAACAACAGCGGCACGGTGACAACCGCGGACTTTGGCCTGTTGCGCTCGGTGCTCGGCCAGCCAGCCTCGGCGAGCGCCACGGCCGCCGCTGCCGACATGAACGGCAGCGGCACGGTGACGACGGCGGACTTCGGGCTGCTGCGTGCACGGCTTGGCGGAGCGCCCGGACCGTCGGGACTGCATCCTTAAGGCTCAGTGCCCCGATACACACTGATACAAAGTGTTACCCCCCGGAAAGGATCCCTTGCCGGGATACGTCTAATCTTTCGGTCATCGAACTGGCCCTGACGTTGAGGAGACCCCTGATGAACACCGAAACCCACACCGATTCCACAGGCTTCCTGTACGAATTCGGCGACCTGCTGCTTGCGGTGACCGCCGTCCTGATTGTCCTCGTCGGCCTGCCCCTCTATCTGAGTTGAGCGACCGCCGCAGGATGAATGCCCGCCACTCCGTCCCCCCGGAGCTGGCGGGTTTTTTTTGCCTCGTGTTTGCTGGCCGCGATCTGATCGCTTCACCAGGTGATTGAATAAATCAGGTCGAGGGACTGATTGTCGACTCCGGAGGCGCCCTCGATGCTGACGCGGCGCCCGAGCTTGTAGGTGGCCTTGACCGTACCGAGCTTGTCGAAGATCCCGTAGCTGTAGCGGATGAAAAGGTTCTTGCCCAGCTGCTCGCCAACGGCCACAGCGGTGCCGCCCGACTCTGTGGTGTCCAGGGCTACCTCATCCACCTTCAGCGCCGATCCCAGTTGCTGAGCCATGGGCAGAGCCTGGGTGAGCCCGAGGCTGATCGCCGAATTCGCCACAGAGAAACGATCGCCAGACCCGGCCGCCGACAGCGGCTTGCCCGTGGTGAGGTAGGACAGAACATCCAGCTCGCCCATGGCGGGCTCGGAGAACAGCCGGGTCTGGATCTTCGACAGGTTGCCCGACAGCAAGACGCCCACCGTCACCTCGCGACCCTCGTAGTCGATTTCCCGGCTGGCCTTCACGTCCAGCCCGGGGTCAGTCACGATGCCCGAGAACAGCAGTGAGCCTCGGTCGATCTCCAGTTCCCTGCCGAAGGCTTTGAATTTGCCGGTACGCAAGGTGATGACACCGGTGCCGTTGACGACTGAAGGGTCGGAACCGGGCGACTGATTCAGGAGCAGTCCACCGATAAGGCCGGTCTTGAGGCCAAAGCCCTCAAAGCTGACCTTCTCCCCGAGGCGCACCCGCAGGTCGTCGAGAACGAACAGTGGCGGCGCCTTCTCGACGACGGCTGCGTCCCTGCCGTGCACGATGGTATCCGGCGACGGCTGGACCGCGCTCTCCGCAATCTTCTTCAGCTTGATCTCCGCGCGCGGCACCAGCAGTTCGCCACCGACTCGAAACTGGCGATCCCGCAGCACAACGGTGACATCCGGGGAAACCTGCACGAGCCCTTCGGGAAGGCGGATGATCTCGAACACGCGGCCCTTCACGGTGGCGACTGCGGTGGGTACGAGCTGATCGCGCCAGGCCAGGGTCCCGTCGAGCGCGACGAAGCCCTTGCCCGAGCGGGCGTTGCCTTCGAGCGCCAGCTGACCGTCTTCCCGGCCGAGCAGCGCCAGGCTGATCCGGTCCACTGTGATCCCCGCAATGGGGACCGCGAAGGCGCCTTCCTCCAGCTGCACGCCACCGGCAATGTCCGGCGCTCGCGCGTTGCCGGTCAGGGTCGCCGCCACGGTGATCCGCCCCTTGAGGTCACCCACATCCTGAAGGCGCTCGAGCAAGGGTGCGAGGGACGCCAGATCGGGGACGCCGCCGTCCACTCTTGCCGAGATCGTGGGGGACCTGCCGAGCGGGTCAGTGACGCGGCCGGTGGCAGCGAGTCGCAGGCCGAAACTCTCCGCAATGGCAGCATCGAAGTCGAGCGTGCCGCCGGCGAGGCCCACGTTGACGCGAAACTCGTTGAACTCTGTCTGCAAGTCCTCCTCTTCGGGCTGACGCCACGTAATCACGGCATCCGACAAACTGGCCTGCAATGACCCCCGGAGGGACTCTTCGAGCCGGGCGCGGTCGCCCTGCACGGTGAGCGAGGCAGTCGCTGTGCCGGCAAGGCCGATATCCGCCGGCAGCCAGGCTGCAAGGCTCGCCAGGGGCAGCCGCCGCAGGTCGAGTCCTCCGCTGAAGCCGCGCGAACCGGAATGACTGTCGGCCAGGCACAGCTCCGAATCTCCGGCGTTCCAGCAATGGGCAGTGATTGAGATATCCGCACCGGCGAGGCGCACCGTGGCTGGCTCTCGCAATGTCCACTGCCGGTCACGAACGACCCTGACGATGCCCGTACCGATGGTCTGGGTGATGACGCCATTCTGGTAACTGCCCGCCGCGCGCAGCTCGACGCCAACCTCCCCGCCAGTCAACACTACCTCGACCGACTGCGCCTCAAGGGGTCCCGCGATACCGACGGTGAGATCGCCCAGCGACGTCCCGCCGTAGGCCAGTCCGTCCACTTCCACGTCGAGGGAGAGGCGCTTGCGGGCTCGGAACCCGCCGCGGGCCTGTAACGCGCGCACGCGCAGACCGCCGGCTTCAAGGTCGCTGCCAGTCAGGTCGAGATCGAGGACCGGCAGCGCCGTCGTACCACCCAGCTCGCCGCTACCACGCAAGCTTCCGCGCATACCGGGCCAGAGGGTGGCAAGGTCGGGCGCATCGATGTTGAACCGCCCGGCGATCCCTTTGCCCCACTGGCCACTGGCTTCCAGGCGGTTGACGCCGGCGTGGATCCGCACGTCGTCGAAGGACAGCACCTCACCACGACGGGCCACCGTGCCCGAGGCCCGCAGCGGCCGGCTGAACAAGGTACCGCGCGCCTCCGGCACCGCCACGCGGAAGTTACCTGCCGCGTCAAAACTCACCTCGCTCCTGAACTCCACACGGCCGGCAAGGCGCGGATCCAGGAAGCGCGGATCGATCTGGCGGCCCCGGAGCTGCACACTGCCGGACAGCACATCGCGCAGGGTGATGCTGCCGTTGCCGGCAACCTGCCCGCCGAAACCGTCCAGCACGATGCCGGGAAACCTGATCTGGCGGGCGTCACCCGCGGCCGTCGCACGCACCTGCACCTGCGGCCTGTCCCCGAGGCGCAGCGCCGCGGTCAGGTCGGCAACGTACCCGTCCGTCCAGCCGCGCACGCCGAGGCGGCCCGACGCGCTGCGCAGGAGCAGGGCGGGATCCTTGCCGAAAGGCCTCTCGAGATTGGTCCACCGGGCCTCAGCCACGATCTCCGGCCGGTTCTTCAGGAGGCGGATGACCCCGCCCACGCCAACCGGCGACGGCAGCTGCACCACCTGCTCGAAACGCAGGGCAGCCAGGTCGCCCGTGAGCGTGCCCGAACCGGTGACCGGCGGATCAGTGCCGAGCCAGCTCAGCTGCGCGTCCATCGCAAACGGTTCACCGGTACCGAAGGTGCCACGAGCCTGGGCAGTGAACCCGTAAAGCTGGACCCGGAGGGATTCGAACTTGAGCACCCCATCGACCAGCTCACCCCTGAGCGTGACTGGACCGATCTCGACAGGGACGATCTCTGCCGTGGAAATCTCGTCGCGATTGACCCCGTTGCGGATCAGGAGCCGCTTGATCTCCAGCGAATCCGCGACCACGGCCAGAGGCAGAATCAGTGGCTGCACCACCGACTCCGGTTCGTCGGGCGGCCGGGGAGCAATATCGATGCGCACCACGTCCGCGCGCGCGGTGCTCAGGTGCACCCGGCGCCGAAGGAGATCTGGCCAGTTCATCCGCAGCTCGGCAGGCTCGATCACGATGGTGGTTCGCCCCGCGCTGAGCTGCAGCCGGTCGACACTGAGTCCTTCCAGCAACGTCCCGCGGACACCGGCCAGGCTCAGCCGGTCACCCGCCAGTTCGGTCAGGCTCCCGATCAGCCAGGCGCTGCCGGCGTGGGTGCCGAGCACCATCAGGCCGAGCAGCGCCACGATCATGAGCGCGGCGATCAGCGTCGCCAGGGCCCTGAGGACGCTCACAGGTCAGGCCCCAGCGTGACGTGGATGCGGAATGAGTCCGGTGCCTCATTGAGCGGCACACCAATATCGAAACGGATCGGACCCAGTGGCGAGTACCAGCGGATGCCGGCACCGACGCCGGTCTTCAGCGACATGTTATTGAAGGTATCGAAGGCGTTACCGATGTCGACGAAGGCCGCCACGGACCACCTGCCGTAGACCTGCTGATCGAGCTCGATGCTGCCCGTAAGCTTGTCCACCCCGCCGGTCACAATGCCATCCGCGTCGGTCGGGCCCAGCGACTTGTAGTCGTAGCCGCGGACACTGTCGTCGCCCCCTGCGAAATAGCGCACTGAGAAGGGCAGGTCCTTGAAATCCTCCTTGATGGTCCAGCCCACTTCCCCACGCACCAGCAGCCGCGCCGTGGTCCAGAGTGGCAGGATCACCTTGCCGGTCGATTCCAGCTGCATGAAGGCGGTGTCGGAGCCAAGGACTTCATCCGTGCCGCTCACGCTGAAGCTCAGGCGATGCGCACGCCGCGGCCGGGTCGGCAGGAGCCGCGGCTGGTCCGCCCAGCTGATGGCGGGAATGACGAGATCGCTCGTCCCCTCATCCTCGCCCACCTGGAAGGTCTCGCGAACGTAGTCGACGGAACGGGTTTCCCGCCAGTTTCCCCGGCGCCGCCTGACGTCCTTGACGCCCAGCCTGAGCTCGTCGCTGCTGCGGTCCTCGGGGTTATCGTATTTGTAGCCAGCATCGAAGCTGAACCACTCGTCCCGGGGCTTGCCCCTGGGCAGGCGATAGCTCAGCGTGGCCTCGCCCAGGACCTGGGAAAACGAGCTGGTGTACTCGAGCTGATGCCCCTTGCGGTTCAGGCGCTGGTTCAGGAAATCCAGACGGACTTTCGCGCCCGTGTCGGTCGCGTAGCCCAGGCCCGCTTTCCAGGTTCGCGGTGGCGCGGCCGTGAGCGTAATCTTGAGCGCTACGTCCAGGTCGGGCGCCGGTCGCGGTGTCGACCGCAGCTCGACATTCTGGAAGTAGCCGCCGGCCAAAAGGTCGGTGTAGAGCTCGTTGACCCGCTCCACGTCATAGGGTTCGCCCTCCCTGAAGTCGATGTAGCGCAACGCCAGCTTCGGATCGACCACGTCCTGGTCCAGCGTCACGGGCCCGAAGCGGTAGCGCTCCCCGGCCGCGAAGTCGATGGCGATGTCGGCAGCCTGCTCCGTCGGGTAGACGTCGATCCGGCTCACCGCGAAGCGCCCGTCGAAGTAACCGCGCTGCTGGGCCAGTGCGGCGAGCGTCGCCTTGAACTCGTCATAGGCGCGCTGGTTCAGGCCCGCGCCGGGCACGAGGTCCCTGGCCTTGCCCAGCTCAGCGGTCAGGACGGCATCGGCCTGACCAGCCCCGGACACGCCGATCTGCACGTTTCGCACGCGGACCCGGGGGCCGCGCACAATCTTGAAGCGGGCGCGCCAGCAGGTCTTGTCCCGCTCCAGCGTCTTGTCGATCGTCGGGGCATAGTAGCCATAGACCTCCAGCGCCTGGAGGATCTCCTTGTCTGCGCGACGATAGAGGCGCCGCACGCGGGCGTCCGGCGCGGTGCAGGGTTCGTCATCCAGCGCCACGGTGGCGCGCACGATTTTTTCCGTGGTGCGGCTCAGGCCCTCGAACTCCACTTTGCCGCGGGCCGGTAAGGCGACCAGCGCGAGGGAGAGGGCCAGGGCCAGGGCCAGCGCGGCACCACGTAGCGAAGGTCGCATCGAATCGTCAGTCCATGTCCGGCAGCGGTCCCGCGCTATTATCTAGGAATGAGACCTCGCACGCCGGGCCGCCGCGGGCCATCGCTGTTCCTTTTCCTGTTGACGGCGATGCCCGTAGTGGTCGCTCGTCCGGCAGGCGCGGCCGACCTGGCCCTCGACCCGGCCCGGGTGGGCTGGTCCGAGATTCGCATGACGGCAAGCAAGCTGTTTCTCACGGCCCAGGCCCGGGTCGCGCTGCGCACGGTGCCGGGCACCACGGTGCAGCCCGATCTGCTGCCGGTCACCATCGCCAGGTTCACCCCGCTGGTACCGGGAAGTGACGTCCTGGAACTGGTGTACGAGGCCAGCGGTGTCGGCCAGAAATCCACGATCACGCTACTCATGGATCCTGTCAGCGGTGCGGCGCTCCAGCGCACCCAGCACGGCCAGGAAGGCAAGTTGCGCTTCCGCACCTATCGCTTTGGCCTCGAGGGTGCTTACCAGCGCACACGCCGGCCGACCAACGCCAGTGAGACTACCCTGCCCCCTGCCCGCTGGACCGACACGAGCGAGGGCCTGCGCACCTACCCTGTGCCACCGGGCAGGCAACCGGTCATCGAGGGCACGGGGTTGCTCTACGCCATCGCAGCCGCCCCGCTGGACAAGCCAGGTGATGCCATTGAGTTGCTGGTGTTCCGGCGCCACGACACGCAAGCCGTGCGCATCGAAGTCCTTGCGCCCGAGGAGATCACCGTGGGCTACGACGAATTGTGGCCCCGTGGAGCCGTCCAGCGTACCGGCAGGATCCGCGCGTTACGGTTGTCCCTGCAGGGCGTGCCCGTACCCGGCGGCAATCCCGACGACAACGAACTGGAGGTGCTCGGCCTTAAAGGTCGCCTGGACCTCTTCCTCGATCCGGAAACCCGTGCACCCCTGCAGCTGTCCGGCACGGTGAAGTTGCTGGGCACCGTGACCCTGAAGCTGGCCGCGGTGCGGCCACGGTAAGCAGCTCATGACTGAACCACTCGATCTCGAAAACCTGCGGCGTGATTACCGCACCCGGCCGCTCAAGCGCACCGACCTGGCAACCGACCCGATCATCCAGTTCCAGCAGTGGTTCACCGAGGCACTGGACGCCAGCGTGCTGGACGTCAATGCGATGAGCATTGCCACGGTCGCGGGCGATGGGCAGCCCTCCCTGCGTACCGTCCTGCTCAAGCATTTCGATTCCGACGGCTTCGTCTTCTATACCAACCTCGACAGCCGCAAGGCACGCGAGATGGGCGGCAATCCGCGCGTGGCCCTGCTGTTTTACTGGGCGGAGTTAAGTCGCCAGGTGCGTATCTCAGGCACTGTCAGCCGGGTGTCGGCCGCCGAGAGCCTGCGCTACTTCCTGACTCGCCCCCGGGATAGCCAGATTGGGGCCTGGGTTTCGGAGCAGAGCCGCGTCGTCGAAGGCCGGCAGTTCCTGGAAACGAAATTCAATGAGCTCAAGGCGCGCTTTGCTGCAGGTGAGGTCCCCCTGCCCGCCTTCTGGGGCGGCTTCCGCGTGGCAGCGCAGACCATCGAGTTCTGGCAGGCACGCGAAAACCGCCTGCACGACCGCTTCCTCTACAGTCGCACTACCGCCGGCTGGACCATCGACCGGCTGGCACCCTGAAAGGGCAGAACTGCATGACCTCGTCGACACTCACTCGGATCCTCATCTCAGCCGTCGCCATCGCGGCGCTGGCCGGCTGCACGACGCAGCGAGCTGCGAAGATTGCTCCGGCTCCGCCACTGGAAGAGTTCTGCCTGGAGGCCCAGCGCGTCGTCGTGCGCACGGCCGTCACCCCCGCACTCGTCCTGCACCCGGACTTCGATGGCTTCGTGAAGTCCAAGGCGTCAATCGAGCCCCTCACCATCCACCAGTACCTGTGGTTCGAGGACGACGACCGGGCCCGGCCCGTGATGGTGTCCTGCAAACTGAAGAGTGCCGACCATCTCAATGAGGCCTTTGGCAAGTCGACGTCGGCAGGGAACGGCCACTGCCAGGATATGAACCGTCTCACCTACGACCGGGTACGGGTCAGTCTGGGCGCCGCCAGCGTGGAACCGGTGGTCTTCGACCCTGCCGAGGAAGTACGGAATGCGGCAAATCCGGGCATGACGGGCCCGGACTGGCTGAAGCCCTACGAGATGACCTGGCGCGACGCTACCGGCGCCCTGCACCTGCGTAGCAAGGGCTTCCGTGTGGACTGGACAGACCCGCAGTTCGCCGCGATGCCCGGCCGCTTTCGCGGCGTGCAGTACTGCCACCTGATCGCACCGGAATACCTGGCTCGCCTGGTCTCAGGCAAGGCCACCGCGGGTCTGTCGGTCGGTCGCGAAGTGACCCCACTGCCGCAGGCTCCCACGCAGTAGGGGCACGGGCGACCCGCGAACCGTGCAACAACTTCACGTTCTCATCGTCGGCGCCGGTATCGGTGGCCTGGCAACCGCCCTGGCCCTGCAGCGCGCCGGCATCAGGGTCTCCATCTACGAGCAGGCCAGTGTGCTCGCCGAGGTGGGTGCCGGACTGACGCTGGCGTCGAACGCCACAGTGATCCTTAAAGCTCTGGGACTCGGAGCCGTCCTTGAGGATCTTGGCGTCGTACCCGAGCGGTGTGCAGTGAAGCACTACCGGACAGGCAGGACCCTTATGGATATCCCGCGGAGCCCTACTCAGGTTGAACGCTTCGGGACGGCCGACTGTCAGATCCACCGGAGTGATCTGCATGAGGCACTGGTGGCGGCCGTCCGGAGCGCCGATCGGGGCTGCCTGCATCCCGGCTGCGCGCTCGAGGACTTCGGCCAGGACGAGAGCGGCGTAACGGCACTCTTCGCGAATGGCGTTACCGCCCGGGGCGATGTGCTGATCGGCGCAGACGGTATCCGCTCGAGGGTGCGGGCACAATTGTTTGGTGTCGAGGATCCCCGCTACACAGGCTACGTCGCCTGGCGCGGCCTGGTCCCGATGGAGCGGCTTACGGCCGCGATGCTGGTACCCGACTCGGCAGTGTGGATCGGCCCTGGACATTTTCTGTCCCGCTACAAGATCCGTCGTGGTGAATTGCTGAACTACCTCGCGATTGCACGCACCAGCTCCTGGGTGGAAGAAGGCTGGTCGGTGCCGTCAACTTCGGAGGCGCTGTTGTCCGAGTTCCGGGAATTCGAGCCCACCGCCCGGTCAATCCTGATGGCGACGCCGCCCGACCAGTGCTTCAAGTGGGGCATTTTCGACCGGGATCCGCTGCCGATCTGGACCACCGGGCGGGTCACGCTGCTGGGCGACGCCGCTCACCCGACCACGCCCTTCCTGGGCCAGGGCGCCGCGATGGCGCTCGAGGACGCTGCGGTCCTGGCGCGAGCTATCCAGGCAGCCGGGTCAGTGACAGAGGCACTCGGACGCTATGAGCAGGCACGGGTGAGCCGCGCCAATGGAGTGCTGCTGGCCTCGCGGGAAACCGGCATCAACCTGACCACGTTAGACCCCGACCGCTACGCTGCGGACACGCAACAGCACGGGGAGTCCCTGGACCTGGCGAGTTACAACGCGATGACCGTGCCGGTCTGAATGTCGGCCAGTACCCTCCCAGGCTCCGCTCCCGGCACCCTGCTCCCCGGTCCGCTCGACGTCGTCGGTGATATTCACGGTGAACTCGAGGCCCTGCAGGCGCTGCTTCGCGGACTCGGCTATCAGGCAGACGGTACGCACCCAGACCATCGTCACCTGATCTTCGTCGGCGACCTCTGCGACCGGGGTCCGGACAGTCCGGGCGTGATCCGCCAGGTGGCAAGCCTCGTTGCCAGCGGCCGCGCGCAGTGCATCCTCGGCAACCACGAACTCAATCTGCTGCGCGGCTCGCCGAAGCCCGCCAATGGCTGGTTTTTTGCCGGCGATCACGACCGGGCCAGGGGCAAGTTCCTCGATTGCCAGCCCGCTTCGGTGGCAGAACGCGAATCCTTCCCGGTCTTCTTCGCCGGTCTGCCTCTGGCGCTCGAGCGCGCTGACCTGCGGGTGGTCCACGCGGCCTGGCACCCGGAATCGCTCGCCGCCCTGGGCCGTGAGGAGCGCGGGCAGGCGGTACTAGACGTTTATGCGCGGCACGCGGCGGTCACCGAACGCTGGGCAAAGACCGGGCCGGTCGTGGCCGAACTCAAGCAGGAGTATCAGGACTGGGGACGGTACCTGGCGGATGAGGCAATGCAGGTGCCCCTGCTCACGGCAATCGGCACGATGGACGAGTACTTTCAGATGTCCAACCCGGTGCGGGTGCTAACCTCCGGCGTTGAACAACTGGCGGGCGAGTCGTTCTTCGCCAGCGGCAAGTGGCGCATGGTCAACCGCGTGCCGTGGTGGCAACACTACCAGGACGACGTGCCGGTGCTGTTTGGCCACTACTGGCGCTGGGCCAGCCCCGGTAGCGCGGCGCTGTTCTCCAGGGGCGAACGCGACCTGTTTGCCGGTGTCGCACCGAATCGGTGGCTTGGCCCCAGACAAAACGCGTTCTGCGTGGACTTTTCTGTGGGTGTTCGCTATCGCGAAAGGGCGCTGCAGTCGCAGAGCCCGTTTCTCGGGCGCCTCGCGGCCGTCCGCTGGCCGGAGCGGGAACTGGTCTTTGATGACGGGGAGCGGCTGCCGCTGATCAGTCGTCCCGCCGGTTGAAGTAGCCCCTGACGTAATCGTGCAGCGCGGGTCGGTCCGAATTCCATCGCCAGCAGCCCTGCTCATCGATGGCGATGTCCACTTCAGGATCGAAAGCAAAGGCCTCGAGGCCCGCGTGCCGCTCACCGTAGGCTCGACCGTTGAAGGTCCCGTGGGCCAGCGTGGACACGCAGCCTTCGGCAAAGCCGACACGCGCCCCCACGCTTGCGGCAAAGGACCGCGCCCACCTGGCGTAATGCTCCTCCTGGGCCCGACTCATCCGGTGGGCGCGCGGCAGACCCTGCCAGGCGCCGAAGGCGGCACAGGCGATGGCCCGGTCTCCGCCGCCCACGATGCCGGCGTCGTAGAGGCCGTGTAACTCCAGCACTTCGCGCCGGGCAACCCACGCAAGTCCCGCCGCACAACGCCAGACATTCGCCAGCCGCGCGGTCGCGATGGCCGTCGGTGCGAGCATCCCTTCGCTGACGCGAAATGCCAGTGACTGGCGCGCGGTGGTGCCGGATTGCTCACGGACGTCCCGGAACGGCTGGATCATTGTTGAATGCTCCAGCGCTGCCAGCGCGAGCTCCGGCCAGTCACCGCGCTCAAAAACGATATCGGCGTCGAGCCAGGCCACCGTGTCGCAGGCGGCCGGAAGCGCCCGCAAGGCGAGGTTCAGCAAGCGCTCCTTCTGCCAGAGCACAGCCCGCCCCCGCAGCCGGAGCATGATGTCGGCTTCGTCAGTGCCCAGTTCGAATTCGGGACCGTAGGCAAGTTCGACGGTCACCAGGGGCACCTGGAGTTCCCGGCGAAAGGCCCGATAGTTTGCGGTGCGTCGGGGCGAGCCTAAGGGATTGAAAAAGGCGGCCAGGCCCCACAGCCGCTGACCTGCCGGATAGGCGGGCCTGCTCAACCCCGGTGAATCCAGGGGAACGCGCCAGTCGGCTGCGGCGTGCCGAGAAACGGGCAGAGTTGTTCCCAGCCCTGCCCACCGCAAATGTCCAGCACCAGCAGATCGCGGGGCCGACCAGCGAAATAGGCCGTCACGGCGCGGACGTGCTCCTGATAGACGAAGCGCATCCGCGCTGCCGAGAACCCGAATGTCCCGTACATGGCCAGTCGCACCCAGCGTCGATAAGTCCCCTGAGGGTCGTCGGTGATCGGGGTCACCGACCAGTGTCGCCGGACGCTCACAAGCCAGGTCTCGGGATCGCGGATCGTCAGGATGAATTTTGATCCGGGGTAACGGGCATCCAGTTGCGGATAAAACGCCGGCACCGGCAGGTCAACGGCGGCGTCGAAGCCCGCCAGGCTGTCCGTTTCGAAATCACCAGCGAACCAGGACGACTCGCCACGGCGTGCCTCGCGGTGGTCCACGAAGTTGGCCGCGCGGTAGCCAAGCTGCCCGAGTGCCTGCGCGAGGCTCATCGTTCCGGTCCGGGACAGGCCGATCCCCAGTACCTTGGCCATCCCTGACGACGGGACACTCATACGCGGCGCGGCGCGGCCAGCCGCCCGGCACGCAGTGCTGCCGCCAGCTCAGCCACCCGCTGCCCCAGGGCCCGGGCACTCTGCATTTCCCGCTCATCCAGGTCCACCGGCGACTCCTCGGTGGCTGCCGATGCCCCGATGGCGCTCTCTCCGGAGATCACGACCATCCGGTGGTGCAGCATGGCGGCGAGGATGCCGAGCATGGTCATTTCGCGACCGCCATCGCCTTGTCCGCCAGCAGCGAAGGTGGCTCCAACCCGGTCGCGCATCGGGCGGGAAGGGTAAAAGTCGAACCGCAGGTGCCAGTCGTCGAAGAATTGCTTGACGGGAACGGCCATCGATCCAGTGTGCACGGGAGATCCGACGACCAGTCCGTCGCTCGCGAGCAGGTCCTCGCGCGTGACCTCTTCCACGCGTCTCAGTGTCACTTCCGTATCGGGGACAACGCGCGCGCCGGCCGCAACCTCGGAGGCGAGCCGCTCAACGTGCCCCCGGCGCGAGTGGAATGCCACGAGTATCCGGACAGTGTCGGCCACGATGCCTAGTCCGGTTCCGCAGCGAGGATGCGAGCCACGGACCCTTGTCCCTCAGCGTCGCCGTCCTCACGCCGCCATTGAAAATAGTCGGCGACGTGGCGGTGCAGGTCCTGCCGGTCACGACCCCAGCGCCAGGCGCCGGTCGGATCCGGGGCGAGATCGAGTGCCGGATCGAAATCGTAGTCCCGGAAACCCCGGTACCGCTGCAGGTAGCGCCGGTTTGCCAGGTCGCCGTGCCACAGGTGGTAGATTTGTCCGTCGACGCAGCCAACATTCCCGCCAACGTCGCGCCAGAACGGCTCTGCCCAGCGACGATAGTGCTCGCCGTGCAGCGGCGACATTTCCGTGCATTGGACTGCATCCGCGGCGCGCCCTGTGGCGGCAGCC
Organism: Gammaproteobacteria bacterium; assembly: GCA_031395645.1. GTDB lineage: Bacteria > Pseudomonadota > Gammaproteobacteria > Steroidobacterales > SHZI01. The sequence continues at coordinate 28,605 of JANNJM010000066.1, forward strand.
GCGATGTGTTTGTCGCCGAGTCCGAGAATCATTGCATCGTAGAGCCCATGGCGGTCCAGGAGATCCCGCCTCGCTACCCAGGCCATGCCACAGGTGCATCGGCTTTCAAAGGTGTCCTCCGGTCGCAGAAACACGTCCGACGGCAGTGACTGCGCGCGCCAGCGGGACGCAAACGAGGTACGGAGCGACGCTGGCTCCGGCGTCGCCGCGGTTTCCGGCAACTCTCCTCGCCGCAAATGCACGAGCCGGTCGAATGGCTGGGCTATCGGCTGGCGCTCAAGAAGACGGGTCGCACCCTCGACCCAGTTGTCATCTTCGAAAAGGACATCGCAATCGATCCAGGCGACGAACCGGCAGGCGTCGGGCAGCCGGGCGATCGCAAGGTTCAGCAGTCGCTCTTTCTGCCAGAGCCTGGCACCCCCCTGAAGCTGCACCAGGATGTCCGCGTCATCCGGGCCCAGCTCGAACCGGCCTGCGTAGCCGAGCTCCACGGTGATCAGGGGCAGTCCCAGTCGTTCGCGGAATACCCGGTAGTTATCCCGACGACTGCGATAACCAACTGGATTGAAGTAGGAGGTCAGCGCCCAGAATTGCACGGCGCCAATCCTACTGGATTTCAGTCGATAGTCAGCCGGAAACTGTCAGGCGCCGAGCACCCGCGTCAGCCGGGAGCGGAACTGACCGGGATCGAACGGGTGGGCGATTCCGTCCCGTCGCCTGGCGGCCCACACCGGGTCCGGGAAATGGGCATCATCTTCGAAGCGGGGAATCACGTGCCAGTGCACGTGCGGAACCTGGTTGCCGAGGGAGGCCACGTTGATCTTGTCCGGCCGCAGCGTGTCGCGAAGCGCCCGCTCGACGGCGAAAACCACCTGCAGGCAATGCTCGCGCTCGGTGGGCTCCAGATCGGTCATCTCGCGCACGTGCGCGCTCCAGATGACGCGCAGGAAACCAGGGTAACCCGGATCTTCCGCACTGACGACGCGCAGCCTGGCATCGCGCCAGATCGACGGCGAATCCTGCGTCGAGCACAGTGCACAGTCTGGGGCGGTGACACTCATGCTCCGCAAGATACGCGCAAAAATGTAACTGCGGGGCCTGCAGCGCGGTCAGTCAGTCTTGCCGGCGTCGACGAGTGTCCTGAAGTGGCCGGAGTCCTCCGAGAACAGCGTCTCGGCAAAGCGCTCATCCAGATCTTCCAGGCGCAGCATGCCCGTGGCCCCGGGGTCGATACTGTCCATGGGTACCGGCGGAGCGCGGCGCTCGACTGCTGGTGTGGCCGGCGCCGGCGCATCGGTTGCCGGAGCCGCCGACACGCTGGCGAGGTCCACGGGCCCGAGGCTCCCGATGGGCTTCCAGCCGAGCTGCTCTGCCACCTGGCGTATCAGGTCCGCATCAATCCTCTTGGCCTGGCGGGCGCGTACCTCGCCCAGGGTGGCATCCATCAGTGTGTTGACGAGGCGCGGAACGCCGGCCACGTACAGGTAGACACTGGCGGGCGCATTAACCGCCAGCAACTCGTTCGAATTGGCGCCGCTCGCCGTCAGGCAGTGGCGCAGGTAGCCGGCGGTCTCGATGAGGGTCAGTGGCCGGACCTTGAGCCGGAAACTCAGGCGTTGCCGGAGCTGAATCAGCGCGGGGACGTCGAGCAGCTGGTGGAGGTCATGTGGCCCCTGGAGGATCAGGGACACCGGCGTCTGCAGCTCCCCGTTCAGGTGCAGGAAACGCAGCAGGCGGCGGGCCAGGTCGACGTTGAGACCGGACACGTCCAGGGAAAGAATGAGTTGCCGGCCGCTGGTCCGCTGCGCCAGCAGCGCCTCACGCAGACGCGCGGCCGAAGGTCTGCCCGCGGACTCAGCAGACGTCGCCCCGAGTCCCTGCAACAGTGCCTCGCTGAGTTCGGCTGGTTCTGAACTGCGCAGGTCCACAGGCAGCAGCTGGATATCGCTGTCGACGGTGGCCAGCGCCTGACGAACGAAGGCGGACTTGCCAACGCCGGGACCACCGGTCAGTACCGCGACCCCGCCTGGGTAGGTCACCGCGTGGCGCAGGCGCGCAAGCGCATTCGCCTGGAGCGGATTGGCGACGAAAAACGGAGTGTCCACGAAGGGGCGCATGACCGGCAGATCGTGGGCCATTTCACGCTCTGTGCAGTTGACGCTCTTCACAACCGGGAGATCTGAGTCCCGCAGGCGGTGGTTCTGGCCAGCACATTTGTGGGGGCGATCACAGAAGCGGCGCAGTCCCGACCGGCCGTACGATCCGGACCTGACTATACTGCCGGCCCAGTCTTGGAGAAACGCGCGCAGTGACGCGATTTGCAGCAATTGTGTGGGGACTCGCACTGGTGGTGTGCGTGCCTGGGTGGTGCCTCGCTGATCCCCTGCCGGGGTGGCGGGACACACCGGTCCGCCAGCGGCTCCTGGCGTTTGTGACCGAGGTGTCCACGCCGGGCGGCGCGGGTTACGTATCCCCGTCAGCGCGGATTGCGGTCTTCGACGACGACGGCACGCTCTGGCCGGAGAAGCCGCGCGCGCAGGGCATGTTCGCCCTGCAACGCCTGCGGATGATCGCCCATGAGCACCCGGAGTGGCAGACGGACCTCCCCTTCAAGGGCGCGCTGGAGCTCGGCAGCAAGTACCTCCAGGAGGCCAGTGACCAGGCCGTGTTCCAGCTGGTCGCTGCGGCCTACGCGGGCCGCACCCAGGATGCCTTCCGGCAGGAAGTCGGTGAGTTCTTCGCGACGGCAAGGCACCCCCGGTTCGAGCGGCCGTACAGAGAGCTCGCGTACGGACCGATGCGGGAACTGATCAACCACCTCAAGGCCAATGGCTTCCGCGTGTTCATCAGTACGACGGGCAGCATCGACCTCGTGCGGGTGCTGGCGGAGGATCTCTACGGGGTGCCCGCCGACGACGTGCTGGGCAGCAGTGTCGTCAGCACGCTCCGCGAGGAAGACGGCCGTCTCGTGCTGCGGCGACTGGCCACCGTCCACGCCCTGAATGACGGTCCGGTGAAGCCCAAGACCTTCGATCTGCACGTGGGGCGGCGCCCGATCCTGGCTGTGGGCAATGTGCGCTCAGGGGGCGACATCGACATGCTCCGCTACAGCCAGCAGCCGGGAGTGCCTACCCTTCAGGTGCTGATCCGCCACGACGACTTCGAGCGCGAGTACGCCTACGACGAACCGGATGGTGCGTCCGCGAAGGCCGCCAACGCCAATGGCTGGCTGCAGGTAAGCATGCGCTACGACTGGTTGCGGATCTTCGGTGCCGAGTAGCTACGCAGTTTCCACGGGCACGCCTGGCCCACCGGGTGCCAGCTACAGCCCCGCGAGCACCAATTTCGCCGTCTACAGTCGCGAGGCCGTAGGGATGGAGTTGCTGCTTTTTCGGGCGGCGGACGATGCAGCGCCATTCCAGGTAGTGACGCTCGCGCCACGCGATCACCGCGACTCATTCTTCTGGCACGTGGCGCTGGCCGGCCTGCCGGTCGGCACGCTCTACACCTGGCGGGTGACGGGTCCGACCGCCGACGGCACGGTGGAACCGGTGGAAGTGCTTGACCCCTTTGCGCGTGCCATCAGCAGCGTCGGCTGGAACCGTGCCGCGCGGGTAGCCGACGGACCGCTCGGTCTGCGCGCCGTCGTAACGTCAACCACATCCGGGCCACGCCCGGCACCGATCGGCCTGGACGGCGCCATCATCTACGAACTCCACGTGGGTGGCTTCACGCGGCACCCGTCTTCGGGTGTACTCAAGCCGGGAAGCTTCAGCGGACTGATCGAGAAGATTCCCTACCTGCAGGATCTCGGCATCACCCACGTGCAGCTCCTCCCGGTGGCTGCCTTCGATGAGCAGGACGTGCCGGCGCGCGTTGCCGAGCTTGGGTTGGCAAACTACTGGGGCTACAGCCCCATCGCCCTCGCAAGTCCTCACCCGGGCTATGCCGCGCACCCGGAACCAGCGCAGCAGGTCGACGAGTTTCGCGCCATGGTGCGGGCGTTGCACATGGCGGGCATCGGCGTACTGCTGGACGTCGTGCTGAACCACACGGCCGAAGGCGGCACCGGCGGACCAGTGCTGAACTACAAGGGCCTCATGCCGGAGGAGTTCTACCATCGGGAGGACGGCGCCTGGCGCGACTACACCGGCTGTGGCAACACCATCAATGCCAATCACCCGGTGGTAATACAGATGCTGACCCAGACGCTGCGCATCTGGGCCGAGGAACACCACGTGGATGGCTTTCGATTTGATCTCGCCAGCGTGTTCGTCCGCGGCAGTGACGGCGCCCCACTGGAGCAGCCGCCCTGCCCCTGGGCGATCGAGGAGGCATTGCCCGGCTCGCCGCTGATCGTCGAGCCCTGGGATGCCGCCGGCCTGTACCACGTCGGCAATTTTCCCGGTCACGCCTTTAGCGAATGGAACGGCCGCTACCGCGATGCGCTGCGGCGCTTTCTCCGCGGCGATGCCGGCCTGACGGGCGAAATCGCCACCTGTCTCGCGGGCAGCAGCGACCTGTACCGGGACAGCGACCGGCGGCCGGTACACAGCGTCAACTACATCACCTGCCACGACGGCTTCACACTGAACGATCTCGTTAGCTACCGGGACAAGCATAACGAGGCCAACGGCGAGGAGAACCGGGACGGCTGGGAACATAACGACAGCTGGAACTGCGGCACCGAGGGCGACACGCTCGACGAGGCCACCCTGCGCACCAGGAGCCAGCATGCCCGCAACGCCATCGCGCTCTTGTTGCTCTCGCAGGGCGTGCCGATGCTGCTGGCCGGCGACGAAGTGCTGCGGACCCAGCGGGGCAACAACAACGCCTGGTGTCAGGACAACGACACGTCGTGGTTCGACTGGCGCCTGACCGAAATTAATGGGGACATGCTTAATTTCGTGCGGCAGATGATCGCACTCCGCCGCCGGCACCCGACGTTGTCGCGCCGGCAGTTCCTGACGGGTGAGCCGGACACTGCACGTGGCATCCCCGACATCACCTGGCACGGAGCAACGCCAGGTCAGGCGCCGTGGGCTGCCGAGTCGCGCTTCCTGGGGTTCACGCTGGCCGGCAGCCAGCCCGAGGAAGAAGACCTGCACGTGCTGATCAACATGTCGGACCGGAGCGAGTCGGTTGACCTGCCGGCAATTGCCGGACGGCGCTGGCACCTTGCCGTCGACACCATCCAGGAGGCGCCCGACGACATCATTCCACGGGGCGCGCAGATCGAGTGGACGGCGGCTCATTACCTCTGCCGGCCAGGGAGTGTGGTGGTGCTGGAGGCGCGGTAGCCCGGCCGTTGACACCCTACGCTCACCGGCCTAGCCTCGGATGCACTGTCTCGATCAATACCAACAACAGGAGCGCGTCACATGTCCATCGCCAAGGTTTCCGAACTCAGCTGCACGTCAACCAAGAGCTTTGAAGAAGCGATTAACAAGGGCCTGTCCCGGGCCAACAAGACCCTGCGCAATATCCGGAGCGCCTGGATCAAGGAACAGCACGTCCGCGTATCCAAGGGCAAGGTGGTCGAGTACCAGGTGAACATGCTGGTGACGTTCGTACTGGACGACTGATCAGCGGTTCAATTGAGCCTGATGCGCAGCTCGACGGGCTGGTCGCCTACTGCAAAGACTGCGTCCCTGAACTTCGGCGCGCTGAACGTCGCCTTGGCGTCGTTGGATGAGCCCGACGGCTCCCTGGGAATACCGATGAAGTTGGTATCGAGCTTGCGGTTCCCGTTCAGGTCCTGGAGCACCGACAGCGCGTAGCTGCCCGGTGGCAGGAGCATGTCGAAGATCAGTGTGCCGTCCCGGACGTTGCCGGCGACGGGCACGTCCTTGCTGGCAAGCGTGTCTGCGCCGAGCCAGGTCTCCGGTTTGGTGTAGACGCCGGCCAGCAGGATGCCGTCCTGCTTCACGACGTTGGTCACGACCACACGCACCGGCGTATCTGCCGCCATGGTTACCAACGCGACGGACATAAGCCCCAGCAGCAGCACAGTGGACGGAAAATAACGCATGCCCCGAGTATAGATCCGTACAGGGGCGATTACGTGCCTGCTCGCCGGCTGAACAGGGAATGCCGGGCGGCAAGCCCAACAAACATCACCGTGACGAGCCAGCACAGCACGTAAAGCAACAGCTTGGTATAGCGCACGACGGCCGTGACCCACACCACCGCCGGCAGCTGCGTGGGGTAGTTCTCCAGCAGCACCAGGAAGCCCACATTCTCCAGCAGGTCGAGCAGCGCCTCGGCGAACGGCAGCATCAGCACGCCGGCTGCGATCATCCGCTGCGGCAACGGCGATACGCAGCGCTTCGCGAGCCAGGTCCACGCGAGGGCAAAGAGCACTGCCAGCAACGGCGGCCAGACGAAGTCCACGAGGACGAACCGGCGGTAGATCCGCACCGACTCATCCGTGTAAGCCGCATAATTTTCGTACAGCACTGACGGCGTCGTGGGCATCACCATGTCGATCGGGTACAGCCTGTTGGTGGCGACCTGGAATGCCGGTACCAGCCAGCTGTTGAACAGGGAGAACACGAGCACGGCGGCAAACAGGACGAGAAGCACGTTGCGGCCGCTGGCCGCCGTGGCGCACCGCGCGTTCAGCATTTCAATGCGGCTGGGCATCAGCCTCTTTACGCGGTGACACCCACATCCGGATCACGGCAGCGCAGACGGTCACGCCACTGCTGTCCGTCACCGTGACCGGGACCGGAAGTTCGAAGGCCGCGCCGAACGCGGGCAGCGGCGCCACGGCAGCGACGGCCCGGAGATCGGTGCCGGCCTTCTTCAGGTACTCGACCGTCATGCCCTTCGGAATCCAGCGGTGGCTGCCCGGCACCGAGGCCTCGCTCATGATTCCGGCGGCCAGTTCCGCCATGTTGCACATGGCGATGGCGTGCACCGTGCCGAGGTGGTTCGTGACGGCCCGGCGCTTCGGGATGGTCACTTCGCAATAGCCCGGACGCAGCGCCACGAACGTGGGCCGCACCGACGAGAAGTACGGTGCCTTGAAACAGATCATACGGCTGAACAGCCACTTGCCGCCGGGCAGGCCCGCAAGCCTGCTCCAGAGGGCCATTACAGGATTCGGTTTAGCCATCGGCTTTGGCCGGCCCGCCGCACACCCGCGGTAGCCCGGCGATCACGGCGCGGGTCTTCTCAAACTGGGCGGCGAGCGCGGGCTTCGACTCCGTACCTTCGGGGAGATACACGCCGAAGATCCCCTCGCCCGCCGCGTCGAGGAACGTGACGCCCCGCAAGGGACCCTGGGCGCCGACGAGATCCACGGCGTAGATCGCACCCACGAGATCCGGGCGCAGGTGACCGCCCAGCCCGGCGGAGTCCTGCTTCAGGTTGTAGAACTGGCTCTTCGTGGACGGCGTTCCGCCAGGAATCCGCCCGCGGACCTCGAACACATAGCCGCTTTTGAGCAGCACGACCGTCGCGTCCGCCCACTCCTGCAGCGATTTCCACACGGCCTCGAAACCTGCACCGGTGGTGCCAATGGCCTGCTGACCGGCGATCGCGCTTGCAACCAGCGCCTCCGGCAGGCCGAGCTTTGCGGCAGCCATGAACGTGGGGGGCACCTTAGCCGTCGCGTAGAGTGCCTTGACGGTCGTTGCCTGTTCCGGGTTTGCGCACAGCGGCGACGCTCCCAGCGCTGAGCCGTGCAACAGGGTCAACAGAACAGCGGCGGAAATAACGCGCAGCATTTCGTCATTCTCCCTCAGCGGGGCGGCAGCGGAATGAAGGCGCTCGTGCGCCGGATATAGTCCTGGTAGTCCGGCCGGCGGGATGCGATGTCCTTTTCGGTCAGAGCCACGCCGGACACCTTGAGCAACAGGAAGGTCAGCAGCAGGGGCCCAAAGAAGGTCCAGAAGGCGCCGCCCGCGGCGGCTATCAGCCAGAGGCTCCACCACATCAGCGCCTCGCCAAAGTAGTTGGGATGGCGACTGTAGCGCCACAGGCCCTGGTTCATGACAGCGCGTCCGGCATCCGGCCGCTGCTGGAAGCGCGCCAGCTGGAGGTCGGCCGTGACCTGAAAAATGAACCCCACGAGCCACAGGACCACGGCAAGCGCATCGAGCACGCCGAGCGCGCTGGTACTTCGCGTCGCGCCAAACAGTGGCGCCGCAATCACCCAGGCCAGCACCGCCTGCAGGGCGAAGACGAGGAACAGGCTCTTGAAGGCGAAATTCGGCTCGTTGCGTGCGCGGATCACGCGATAGCGGCGGTCCTCCGGCTTGCCCCGGCTGCGCCACAGGATGTGCAGTGCGAGCCGGGAGGCCCAGAGCACCGCGAGCAGCACGGCCAGCGCGCCCCGGGGGCTGCCCTCCGCCTGCAGCAGCCACGTGACGCCGGCGCCTGCCATGGCGAGACCCCAGAACACGTCCACGATGGCCACGTTGCGCAGCGGGAGACTGATCAGCCAGGCCAGGAACATCAATCCTGCGGTGGTCGCGAGGCCCGCCAGTGCCAGCTGCAGCATGGCGGGATTATCGAACAAAACGGTAGTGGCCCACCAGCCACTCCGTGCCGCCTGCGTAGCCAAAGAGTTCTTCGACCGCCATGAAGAACATCCGCCAGCGCTGAAACCAGCAGGCAGCGTCCAGCGGGCCATACGCCTCCTTAAGGACCGCCATCATGGCGTCACGCTGCCGATCCTGGTTGGCCAGCCAGTCGTGCGCGGTGCGCGCGTAGTGCGTGCCGGACACCCGCCACTGCTCCTCGACGGTCAGGTGCTGCTGGAAGTGCAGCAACGTGTTCTCCGACGGCATCAGGCCGCCGGTGAAGAAATGCTGCGCCATCCAGTCGGTGTCGCCCTCCACGGAGAACGGGTACATGAGCGTGCGGTGGCAGAAGATGTGCACGAAGAGCTTGCCGCCGGGGTGCAGCCAGCCGGCAATTCGTTCAAGCAACGTGGCGTAGTTGCGCATGTGCTCGAACATCTCGACGGAAACCACTCGGTCGAAACGCTCTTCGGTCGCAAAGACGTTGGCATCCGCCGTGATGACCTCAACGTTCTGCAGCCCGCGCTCGCCGGCCCTCGCCAGGATGAATTGGCGCTGGGACGCCGAATTGGAGACCGCCGTGATCCTGCTGCGGGGGAACTGCGCTGCCATCCACAGCGTGAGCGAGCCCCAGCCGCACCCGAGCTCGAGGATCCGCTGGCCGTCGGCAAGCTCGGCGCGGGCCGCGGTCAGGCTGAGCATGGCCTGTTCCGCCTCGCCGAGCGTCCGGGCACCATCGCCGTACCAGCAGCAGCTGTACTTCAGGTGCGGCCCCAGTACGTGCTTGAAAAAAGCCGCTGGCACTTCGTAGTGCTGCTCATTGGCTTTTGCCGTCTCGATGGCCACCGGACTCTCGCGCAGGCCGGCCAGCCGGCGGCGGAATTCCTCGAACTCCCGTTCACCCCGGTCCGCGCCTTCCGTGGCAAGCCGTGTCGCCAGCAGCCGGCGCATGCCGAAACGGGCAACGACATCCGGAACGAGGCCGCGCTCGCACCAGTCGATCAATAAACTCATTGGCCCGGTGGAACGCGGGCACCGGCCTCGACCGCCGCGCGGACCCGACCAATCACCCGGCCAAGCACCGGGATCTGCTCGTAGAGTCCCGTCCCTGCATCCCAGAAGTCCTTGTGGATCAATACGCGCCCGCTGGCATCGAAGCGGAACTGGGTAACGCCATAGGTCAGCACAGCCTTGCCGCCATTCAAACCGTCGGCCGCCACCGCCATCCGCCAGCGCACGTACCAGTCCGTGCCAACCGGAGCCCGTTCCAGAAAGTCGACGGTGAGCAGCGTCGCCCGCTCGATGGTGTGGCCGAAATAGGCCTCGACGGCGTTTGCCCCGTCGATGCCCACGAGCGTGTCGTTAAGATAGCAGTCCGGCGCGTAGACGCTGGCCGTCTGCTCGCGCACCGTGGTCGCGGTCATCCCGGCGAAGTAGCGCTGGATGTTACCGAAAGCCAGGCGCTCGGCTTCCGAGCCGGGGGCAAGGGTCACAGCAAGGGGGGCGGTCCTCTCCAGTGCCCGCTCGTAGGACGCGTTGAGCTCAGGCAGCGGCGTTGGTGGCGTACCACAGCCACTGAGCAGCCCGAGACCTAAAAGCAGCAGCCAATTACGCATGATCGTTCTCCAGTGCCCGCTCGCGGTGCGGGTCAACCTGCCGGCCAGCCCCCAGTGTACGATCATGTACCAGTCACCTGAACGATCTCGCCCGATGAATGATCTGGAAGAAGCTCTGGACGAGCCGGGTACGGAGACCGAAATCCCGGCGCAGCCATCCATGGCCGTGCGCCTGGCCCGGCGCGGCGTGCATGACCTCCTCGAGACCATCAGCCGTGGGCGGCTGCAAGTGCACGACCCCCTTGGCAGCCGGCAGTTCGGCTCCGGGAATTCCTCCGCCTCGTCGCCGACAGGGCCCGACGTGGTCCTGCACATCAGTGATCTGTCGGCCTACCTGGATATTGCCTTAGGCGGCACGATCGGCGCCGCCGAGGCCTACATGGCCGGCAAGTGGACGGTATCGGACCTGCCGGGCGTCGTGCGCCTGCTTACGATCAACCGGGACGTGATGAACCACCTCGAATCCGGCCTGGCACGTTTAGGCGGCGGACTACTGCAGCTGGCGCACTGGCAGCACCGCAACACCCGCTCAGGCAGCCGGCGCAATATTCACGCGCACTACGACCTGGGCGACGAATTTTTCCGGCTGTTCCTCGACCCCGCCATGATGTACTCGTCTGCGGTGTTTCCGCGGCCAGAAGCCACGCTGGAGGAGGCCTCCCTGCACAAGCTGGACCTGACCTGCCGCAAGCTCGACCTCAAGCCCGACGATCATCTGCTGGAAATCGGCACGGGGTGGGGCGGCCTTGCGCTGCACGCCGCACAACATTTCGGCTGCCGGGTCACCACGACCACCATTTCGAAGAACCAGTTCGAGTTTGCCACCGAGAGGGTGCGCGAGGCGGGCTTGCGCGAGCGCATCACGATCCTCAGTGAGGATTATCGCGACCTGACGGGCACCTTCGACAAGCTCGTCTCCATCGAGATGATCGAGGCGGTTGGCCACCGTTACCTTGATGACTATTTCCAGACCTGCAGCGCCAGGCTGAAGCCCGCCGGGCGGATGGTGTTGCAGTCCATCATCATCGCGGACCGGAATTTCGAACAGGCCCGACGGTCAGTCGACTTCATCCAGAAATACATCTTCCCCGGCGGCGCCCTGCCCTCCTTAGGAAGCCTGCTGGCTGCCGTCACCCGCGTCACTGACCTGCAGCTCACGGGCCTCCACGACATTGGTCAGGACTACGCCCACACACTGCAGATCTGGCGCGAACGCTTCCTGCAGCACGTACCCGACGTCCGGCGGCTGGGCTACCCTGATGAGTTCGTGCGCATGTGGGAGTGGTACCTGGCCTACTGCGAAGGCGGATTCCTCGAACGGGCGATCAGCGCCGTCCAGTTGGTGTTTGACAAACCGGAGTGCCGGTTGCAACCTCCAATGCAAGCCCGGATGCCAACCCTCAGGGGCATGCCATGAGAAGTCTCGTGTTTCGCTCACTCTGTCTGGTCGCGTGCATTGCGGTGGCAGCCTGCGCTCCGCGAAATCCCGTGATTCTCCAGGATGGCTCTGCCGACGGCAGCATGTTGCCGGTCAGGGACTCAGGGATGAAGGAAGCCTGGGTCAGGCCCGACGTCAACTTCAGCAGCTATCGCCAGATCCTGCTGCTCCCGACGGACGTGCAGTTCCGGGCCGTCCGTCCCGGGGCGGGCAACGACCTGGCGCGTTCGCGGGACCGTGAGTTCCCGGTGCCCCCGGCCGACCGCCAGCGCCTCGTCGACATTTTCAATGAGGTTGCCCGTGAGGAGCTGGGCACCAGTCGTCACCTGACGCTCACGGACGCGCGCGGACCCGACGTCCTGCTCGTCAAGATCTCGCTGCTGGACGTCATCTCCCGGGTGCCACCGGAGGGTCCGGGCCGCACGGACGTCTACCTGGACGAAATCGGAGCGGCCACGCTGGTGCTCGAACTGCAGGACGGAACCAGCGGGGCAACGCTGGCACGTGCCGTCGAACGTCGGACAGCCGACCCGGTCGACGGACTCGATGGTCCCGGCAGGGTATCCCGGGTGACTTCCGTCACCGTGTGGAGCGAGGTTCGCCGCACGGCGCGCCGCTTCGCCACAGCCGCGACCCGCTGGATCGACCAGTTGCAACCGCGGGGCCGAATGACTGGCTAGCCGCGCACGGCGCAGCCTTCCAGGTGATCGAACGCCGCGTATCCGGCTGGCTGCCTGCCCTCGTGGTGGTAGCCACAGCAATTTTCGTCCTGCGACGCCTTGCGCACCGCGCCGTTGCGGCGCGGGCCGGCTAGTATCTCAACCGGGGTCGACTGCACTCTGTTGCTGGAACACACACCATGACCGATTCACATCTCTCGCGGCGCGACGTCCTCGCTGCCGGCACTGCCCTCGCCGCCTTGACAAGCAGCACAACCGCCGCGGCGGCGGCCGCACCAGCAACGAGAGCCGCTGCGATTGCGCAGGCGCCCAAGGCGCCTTTCGACTCGATTCGGGACTACGTGGCGGCCCTCGACGCACACGGCCTGCTGCTGCGCCTTCCGCAAATCGATCAGGACGCATTCCAGGCCACCGGGCTCGTGTTCCGCGCGACGGATCGCTATTCGATGTTCGGCGTCCCGGCACTGTATTTCGACACTGTGAAAATCGGCGGTAAGTGGGTCAAGGGCCCGATGGTGGCGCTTCTGCAAGGTAACCTGCACACAGACGCCATTGTGTTCGGAGTGCCGGTCGTGCCGGACGATCCAAAGGTGAGCTATCGGAACGCAAAGACCTTCCTCGACGGTCTGCTGAAGAAAAACAACGGCCTGTATCCGGAGATCAAGCCGGTAGAAATTTCCAGGGAGCGGGCACTGTGCAAGCAGGTAGTCTTGCGCGGCGATGACATCGACCTGACCCGCTTCGCCTTCATCCAGACCAACCCAACAGACGCGGGCCGCTATGTGAACACAGGCTCGGTGTTCATGTCTGATCCGGAACTGGGCGGCAACTACGGAACGTATCGCTGCCAGTTAAAGGGTCCACGCCTGCTCGGCCTGAATCCGGAACCCAACCAGACCGGCTGGAAAATGCTGATGGCCGCGAAAAAGCGCGGCGAAAAGACGGCGAAGGTCTCCATCGTACTGGGTCAGGATCCGATCGTCTGGATGATCAGCGGCACCCGCGTCGCCCCGCGCTTTTCCGGAAAACCGGTCGACGAGCTCGCGGTGGCCGGCGGCTTTCGCGGGAAGGCTGTGGAGGTTGTGCGGTCCGAAACCAACGACCTGCTGGTACCCGCCTATGCCGAGATGGTGATCGAGGGAGAGGTACCGCTGCAGGAGCCGGGCCTGCCCGAGGGGCCGTTCGGCGAAATGTTCGGCTACATGGGCCCCTCCAAGGAAGAGAACTTCTTCCTGAATGTCACGGCTGTGACTCACCGCCGTGATCCCTGGATCATGAACGCCTTCACCGGCATGCAGCGGGGCATGGTCACCTCACCCCAGGATGCCTTGTACGACAACTTCCTGCGAAGGGCCATTCCGAATCTGGTCGAGATCTACCAGCCGCAGGACGTCATGGGCGTCGCCATTCTCAGCATCGACAAAACAGGACCGGGCCAGGGCCTGAAGGCCGGGCGCGTCGTGGCGGAAAGAAACCCGATCGCCAAAGTGGTGATCGTGGTGGACAAGGACATCGACGTGATGGATCGCACGCAAGTGGTGTTCGCGCTGGGGTCCCGATGGCAGCCGGCGCCGGCCTCCGAGATCATCCCGGACCTGATGGGCATCATCACGGACCCGAGCCAGCCCAAGCAGGGCCGGACCAGCAAGATTGTCATCGACGCCACGATCCAGCGACCCGAGGAAGGCGGGCGAAGCGATTTCCCGGCGACCAACCGGGCGCTGCTGGAAAAGGGGGCGCCAAACGTCTTTACCGAAGTGGATCGGCTCTACGGCACGGCCCTGGCACGCTGGGGCGCTGCCTAGCCCTGGTGTCAGCTGCGGCGCCGATTCCGGAATTCGAAGGCGGCCTGGCACGCCGGCAGTTCGTAGAAGCGGGGCGAGCCTCCGACCCGGTTGCCGTTGTAGCCGGCCGCATAGCGCCGGCAGAACGCTTCGTCGCCCCGCTTCTTGTCCAGACACTCGGCGAAAATGTCCGCGCGGATCGGCGCCAGCTTCAACTGCCGGGCATCTTCACAGCGACGGTCCAGTTCGGCCTGCAGTTCGGCGTCGCCCAGTTTCTCATCGACCGGGTCCGCAGCCACGACCACCGTGCCGGCCAGCATGGCCAGCAGGACTGCCAGAAGACTACGGAGCACCGGGCTGCCCGGTTGCAAGACCAACCAGCCGTGCGCCCACCTCGAGTCCCCGGTCGATGGTAGGAGCGTAGCCATCGCCGCCGATTCTCTCCCAGAGGTCTGGCGCCTCATCGAAGGCGGCACCTCCGACGACTACCCGCACGGGCCGCTCACAGCGTTCACGAATGGAGCGGATGGCCTGTTCTACGCGAGGAATCTGCGTAGCAAGGGTTGCTCCCAGCATCAGGAGGTCGGCCTCGAAGAAGGTCAGCATAGTCGGAAATTCCTGCATCGGAACATCCGAACCCACGAAGATCACGCGCCAGCCGGCGAGCTGATACATGTCGGCCAGGGCCCGCAGACCGACGTCATGGACGTTACCGGACACAGCGGCCACCACCACGGTATACCCATTGGCCGGCTGCCTGGCTGCCTGGCTGACCAGGACCGACATGGTGCGCTGGGTGGCCGCGGTCACCATGTGCTCTTCGGCGATGCTGAGCTCGCCGGCGTGCCAGAGACGCCCGACCTCGCGCTGAGCCGGCAGCAGAATATCCGTGTAGGCGGCCCGCGGACCGAACCCGCTCTGCGCCGCCCCGGTGACGACGTCCATCGCTTCCACCACGTTGCCCTCAAGAATCTTCTGCAGGTAGGAAAGTGCCAGGCGGTCCGCTGGCTGCTGCGGGTCAAGCTCGGAGCGATCCGGCTCCGGCGCCGGGGATGCCAGCAGGGCACGGGCCATGTCGAGGTACTCTACGGCCAGAGTCACGGCACCACCGGGCAGCCGCTCCGCCAGGACATCGCGCAACGCCTGCAGGCCATGGCCGAGATCGCCATCGGCCTGGCCCCGCGCCCTGAAGGCCTTGCGCGACCAGGTGACACGGCCCATGAACAGCCGCGGCTCGCCGGCTGCCAGCGCCGCAGCGAGTTCGAGTAATCGCTGGGTGAGATGGGAACGCCAGGACGCCAGGGCATCCGGTGCATGCCGGTCGCGCAGGCCGGGATTCCGCTCCAGCATGAGCGAGGCGGCGAGTCCAGCGTAACCGGACGCGCTCCGCTCGAGGAGGGTCGCCGCGAAGGCATCGCCGCTGGAAGCCTGAGTTCGCGCCATGGTGTTGATCTGTCTCAATAAAACGACGGTCTGGCAGGGTTTCGCCGGAATTCCCGGTGTGGATTCACCGGACAGGGCCACCCGGGAGATCCTCCCCCCGCTGCAATGGCGCCGCGCGCTGAATGGCGGGATCAACGGCGTGGAAGACCTTGCCGATACTCAAGGCGTCATCCAGGCACTCTACGACGAGGCGGGCTAGGTCGGCCCGGTTGATCACGCCCATAGCACTGCAGTCCTCCGTGCGGATAGCCGTACCGCTGGCGGCATCGTGGGTCATGCCACCAGGCCGCAGTATGGTGTAGTCGAGGCCACTCGCCATCAGGTAATTCTCGCCAAGGGACTTTTCCTCGAGAACGGCGCCGAGGAATTCGAGGACCTTGGGGCTGACGGTACCCCGGCTGTCGCCGGCACCGATGGCTGTAACCAGGATGAAGCGACGCACGCCGGCTGCGCGGGCCGCATCGACCAGGTTGCGCGTGCCGTGATAGTCAGGTCGCGGCTCGCCGCGCTTGCCACCGACGGTGACGATGACAGCGCGAAAGGTGCCCGATGCGAAGGCCCCCTGCACGGACCGCTGATCAAGCACATCGCCGCGAAAAAGCTTGACCCGCAACTGGAGAATCCCGGCCATATCGGCCATGGGCCGTACGAAGGCGGTGACAGCATCGCCCCGCCGCTCCAGCAGGCGAGCCACCTCGAGCCCGGTGCCCCGGCTTGCGCCGGCGATCAGAACTGCGCCTGTCACCTGCCTATCCCCCTTGCATAGAGTAGCAACCAACCCGGGCCGCAACCAGCTTGACGGTGCCCGGCGCATAAACGAAGCTCTCGCTCCCAGCGCCGACCGGGAGTTCATTTGCAATGCGCACTATCGTTCTTGTCATTACGGGCTTGCTGGCCGCGACCAGCGTGGCTGACACACTGCAGCCAACCCTCCTGATCACGGGTGCCAACCGCGGCATCGGCCTCGAGTTGGTCCGCCAGTACTCAGTCAGGGACTGGAAGATCATTGCAACGGCGAGGGACGTGGCAGGGGCCCTGGAGCTCCAGACTCTCGCGAAGGCCGACCCGGATATCAGCATCGAGAAACTGGACGTAACCGACCACGCGGGCGTGGATGCGCTGGCGGCAAAATACCAGGATCAGCCAATCGACGTCCTGCTCAGCAATGCGGCCAAGACGCCGCGCTACATGTCGGCCATGAAGGGTGCAGCGACCATCGACTACGCCGAGGCGCGCAACAGTTTCGAGATCAATGCACTCGGGCCGGCGAAGCTGATCTCCGCCTTCCTGCCCAGTGTGCAAAAGTCGACCCAGAAGAAGATCGCGGTTATTTCGAGCAAGGCGGGCTCTTTCACGGAAGGTCCGAAGCTGTCGATGATGTACGAGTACCGCACCAGCAAGGCGGCACTGAACATGATCATCCATACGCTCGGCTTCGAGACCGCGAAGAAGGGCGTCATCGTGGCCGCCATCTCGCCGGGCTCCGTGGATACCAAGCCCGTCAAGGGCGAGCTCGGCTTCGGCACCGGCTTCAAGCAACCCGGCACCATCGCGCCCACGGAGAGCGCGGCGGGCATCATCCGGGTGATCGACAACCTGACGCCTGCCCAGAACGGCCTCTTCCTCGACTACAAGGGCGGCCGCGTCATTCCCTGGTAGATGAAAATGGGGACATGCCTAATTTTCGTCTCGCGGAATTCGCTGTCAACGGAAATTAGGCATGTCCCCATTTTCAAAGTCGGGCGGGCCGTGCGGATGGTTGTGGCCTTCCGCCACCGTCCAGCCCCAGAGTTGCGGTCGCTTGCGATACACGTTTGCCGCCGCGCGGGCCGCGTTCTCGTCCGGCGTCGTCCAGGGGTCGTAGTGGAAGTAGTTGAACAGCTCGCTGTCCGTGCGACCGAGCGCGATGCAGCCACGCCGTGACGCAAAGGCGCCGTGATTGATATACGGCGGCCGCCAGAAGTAGCCCCCGGTCGGAACCTCGCCGAACTGCATCATCCAGGACGTGCCCCAGATGTGATAACTCTCCTCCGCGCAGTCGTGGTAGGAGATGTTGTCCTGCCTGTAGGCAGGGACCATGCTGTAGAGGAACGTGGTGGCACGAGAGAGCGGATCCACGCGCAGGGGCTTTACGCAGCAACCCGTCGCTACGCCCGGCTGCACCCGCGCCGTGGCGATCCAGGGCGCGTCCTCGTAGCCGTTGGTGGTCACGAAGGCGGACGTCAGCGCGTAACGGTGGTGCTCATCGGACTCCGTGAAGCTGGGTAGGCCGTCATTCCAGAACAGCAGGGCTTCGAAGCCTTCCCTGGACGACATGGCGCCAAGGGCAAAACCGGCAGGCACGAAGAAGTACTGGCCCTCTCCGCACAGCACGCCACCGATACGAACCGAGCCCCGCAGCACGAACACTTCGAGATCCGACCAGGAAAATCCCGGCGGCCGGCGAAAACCGGCGTCAAAGCGCATCTTTAGGGAGGAGGCACCGGTATGCCCGTCCATGCTGAGCGTCTTGTACCAGGAGCCCCTGGGGAACGACCGGAGCGTGAAACGCTGGTAGGGCTGGTCAGCCTCGGAATAAGGCTCGATATGGGGACGCCCCATCGCGCCGGATCACAATTCCCGCGCGGCAAATGTGTCGCAGGCGTCGAACTGGCCAGCGTCAAGACCGCGCTTGAACCAGCGCACGCGCTGCTCCGCACTGCCGTGCGTGAAGGAATCCGGCGTGACATAGCCACGGGACTGCTGCTGGAGCCGGTCATCGCCGATCGCACTGGCAGCGGTGAGGGCTTCTTCGACATCGCCCGCTTCCAGGATCTGACGCGTGCGGTCCGCACGGTGAGCCCAGATGCCGGCTAGGCAGTCGGCCTGCAACTCCAGGCGCACGGACAGTGCATTGCCCTCCTCTTCGGTGGCCCGCTGCCGCGCCTGCTGGACCTTGTCGGAGAGCCCCAGGAGGTTTTGTACGTGATGTCCGATCTCGTGAGCGATTACGTAGGCCTGGGCAAAGTCGCCCGGTGCCTGGAAGCGCTCCTTGAGGTCCCTGAAAAAGCTGAGATCGATGTAAACCTTGCGGTCCCCCGGGCAGTAGAAGGGACCCATGGCCGCCTGCGCATTTCCGCACGCGGACTGGACGCTCCCGGAAAACAGGACCAACCTGGGCACTTCGTACTGTTGCCCGCCCTCCGCGAACAGCGCATTCCAGGTGTCTTCGGTATCAGCGAGGACCACTGATACAAAGTCAGCGGCCGGGTCGGTGGCACCGGTCGTGCCATCGGGCCCGACAGGCGGTGCCGCTGGCTGCTCGACGCCTACCGGGGCGTTCTGCAACAGAAAGGACGGATCAACGCCAAAGTAGAGGGCGAGCAGCACCAGGACGATCGTACCGAGGCCACCGCCCACGAAAGCCGGCCGGCTCGCCATGCCACGCCGGTCCTCGACGTTGTCGCTGCGCCGTCCGTCTTCCCACTTCATGACCCCAATCCTTACTGTTCCCGCCGGAGCGGTCAAGTTACACCACGCGCAGCACGTAGCACTTGAGGTAGCGCGTCTCGCGCAACGCGAGCAGTACCGGGTGATCCCGGCCGGCGCCACGCTTCTCGATGATCTGCACCTCGCGCTGCGCGTCTGCGGCAGCGGCCTGCAACATGGCCTCGAAAGCGGTCTCATCGACGTGGTGACTGCAGCTCGAGGTGATCAGGTAGCCGCCCGGGCTTAGCAGCTGCATCGCCCGCAGATTGATCTCCTTGTAGCCGCGCAGGCCGGCTGCAATCGCGTCCTTGTTCTTGGCGAAGGCCGGCGGATCGAGCACGATCGTGTCGTAGCGGCGCATGGCATCGAATTCAGCGCGGAGAAAATCGAAGGCGTTCGCGGCCAGAACATCGACGTTGCCAATGCCGTTCCGCGCGGCGTTGGCGCGGATCTGCTCGCAGGCCGGCTCCGAGCTGTCGACCGCCGTCACCCGCTCCGCCTTCCGCGCCATCTGCAGTCCAAAGCCGCCGATATAGCTGAAGCAGTCGAGCACCCGCCCGCGGGCGTAGCGCCCCGCCATGACATGATTCTCGCGCTGGTCGAGGAAGCTGCCGGTCTTCTGGCCGTGTTCGAGGCTGACCGCCAGTTCGAGCTGACCCTCGCGGATCAGCACCGGGTCAGGAACCTCGCCCCACAACAGGCCCTTTTCCTGGGTGAGACCCTCCAGGGCGCGCACACCGGCATCCGACCGGTTCATGATGCCCTTGCAGGCAAACTGCTCCACCAGCAGTGGCACGAGGATGTCCCGCCGCTGCTCCATGGCCGGAATCAGGAACTGGACGCTCAGGTAGTCGCCGTAGCGGTCCACGACCAGCCCGGGCAGGCCGTCGCCGTCGCCGTGGATCGCCCGCCAGGTGTTCTCACCGGGGAACATCGCGCGCCGCAGATCCCCGGCAGCGGCAATCCGCTCGCGAAAGAAGCTGACATCAACCGGCTGTTCGGACCGGCTGATCCGGCGCAGCGTGATCTTGGACTGCAGGGAGACGCAGGCCTGGCCCAGGAAGCGGCCGCGCTCATCCTGAACGGGCGCGATACTGCCAGTCGCCAGGCCCTGCGGCAGGCGGGTGTCGGTCCGGTAGATCCAGGGATGACCGCCAGCCCAGCGGCTGGCGCCGCGGGGACTGACGGTGACGGCGTTCAGCGGCTCTTCAGCGCGTCACGGATCTCCGTGAGCAGCTGTTGGTCGGGTGTCGGGCCGGGGGGAGCCGCAGGCGGCTCGGCAGCCTTCATCCGGTTCATCGCCCGGATCATCATGAAGATGATGAACGCGAGGATGATGAAGTCGAGGATGGTGTTGGTGAAGACGCCGTACTTCAGCACCGGCGCGCCCGCATCGGTCGCTTCCTTCAGTGTGGCGAAGTCCCCATCACCGAGATTGACGAACAGGTTGCTGAAGTCGACTTTGCCCATGACGAGGCCCACCACGGGCAGAATCAGGTCGTTGGTCAGTGACGTGACGATCTTGCCGAAAGCCGCGCCGATGATCACGCCGACGGCGAGATCAACGACATTGCCACGCATCACGAAGGCCTTGAATTCCTGCAGCATTTTTTCTTCCCGAAAATGAAAAACGATGGTCGGTCCGGCTCTTGGCTCTCAAGGAGAGATCGGCCGGATGCGGCATTAGGTTAAGCTGGGATTGCACCAGAGCGCAACCACGACTCGGTCGCGCCTGAAGGCGCTCCTACGGGAAATTGGGTATGCAGGACTACGAAAAACTGGGCTCGTTCTACCTGGGCCGGCGTTGGGATCCCACCGCCGGCAAAGTCGCGGACGAGCTCGTCCTCTACGACTCGCCGGATCTCACCACCCACGCCGTAATCATCGGCATGACCGGGAGCGGGAAGACCGGCCTCGGCATCTCGCTGATCGAGGAAGCTGCCCTCGACAGGGTGCCGGTCATTGCCATCGATCCCAAGGGCGATCTCGGCAACCTGCTGCTGACCTTTCCCGAGCTCCGCCCGGCCGACTTCGAGCGCTGGGTGGACGCGCAGAGCGCCGCGACTGCCGGCCAGTCCGTAGCGGATTTCGCGGCCGGCCAGGCTGCGGCCTGGCGCAAAGGGCTGGCCGACTCGGGTCAGGGCCCGGAGCGGATTGCACGGCTGCGGGCCGCCGCCGACTTTGCGCTGTACACGCCGGGCAGCACGGCCGGCTTGCCCATTGCCGTGCTCGGTTCGTTCAGCGCACCGCCGGAAGCCCTGCGCGCAGATGCCGAACTTTTCAGGCAGCACCTGCAGGGCGTTGTCTCAGGTCTGCTGACGCTGGCGGGCATCGAGGCGGACCCCGTCGACAGCCGCGAACACATCCTGCTGTCGTCGGTGCTCGAAAATCACTGGCAACAAGGCCGGAGTCTCGATCTCGCCGGCCTGATCGGCGCCGTCCAGAATCCCGGTCTCGGCAAGATCGGTGTACTGGAGCTGGAGACGTTTTACCCATCGAAGGACCGCTTCGCGCTCGCCATGCGCCTCAACAACCTGCTGGCCGCACCCGGCTTCAGGGCCTGGACCGAGGGTGCGCCACTCGATGCCGGCGCCTTGCTGTTCACGGCCGACGGACGTCCCCGCGTCAGCGTGCTTTCCATCGCGCATCTCGGCGACGCAGAGCGCATGTTTTTTGTGACCATGCTGCTGAACGAGATCATTGCCTGGATGCGCGCACAGTCCGGCACGTCGTCGCTGCGGGCCATCCTCTACATGGATGAGGTGTTTGGCTACCTGCCACCCGTCGCCGCACCGCCATCCAAAGTCCTGCTGCTCACCCTGCTGAAACAGGCCCGCGCCTTCGGCCTTGGCGTCGTGCTGTCGACCCAGAACCCGGTGGACCTCGACTACAAGGCCTTGTCGAACGCGGGCACCTGGTTCATCGGGCGGCTGCAGACCGAACAGGACCGCAATCGGGTGCGGGACGGCCTGATCTCGGCGGCACCCACCGACGGCATGGATGCCGCCAGCCTCGACGCCACACTGGCTTCGCTGGGCAAACGCACCTTTCTGCTGCACAACGTTCACGAGAAGTCTCCGGTGCTCATGCAGACCCGGTGGGCCATGGCCTACCTGCGGGGTCCACTGACGCGGGAGGACATCCGGCGGCTCGCGGCCCCGGCGGTCGCGCCGGCCATCCCGCCGGCACCCGCACCACTGCCGCCACGGGCGCAGGCTGAATCCGCACGAGGCCTCCGACCGGTGCTGCCGCCCGATCTGCCGGTGCTTTTCGCCACGCCCAGGACCCGCCCTGGAGCCGGCGAACGTCTCGTGTACCAGCCCCGACTGCTCGGCACCGCGCGGTTGGCCTATGTCAGTACGAAGTACCACCTGGACGTCCGTCGCGATGTCATGGTATGCCTCGAAGCGGGCGATGGCGCAATCGACTGGCGCAATGCCGAAGCGGTCCAGCTCGATCCGGCGACGCTGACGAAGGACCCCGACCCGGTGGCCGCGTTCGCCGACCTGCCGGCTGAATTTTCCAACCCCCGAATCGTCAAGGCGGCACTGGAGCAGTTCCGCACCTGGTTGCGTACCGAACAGGCCATCACGCTCCGGCGCAGCCCCGTGCTGAAGCTGGTCTCCCAGCCCGATGAGACGGAGGGTCAGTTCCGCATCCATCTGCAGCAGCAGGCCCGCGAGGCACGGGACAAAGCCACCAAAGCACTCCGGCAGAAATACGACACCCGATTCATGAGCCTGAAGGAACGGCAGCGACGGGCGGAACAGGCCATCGCGCGTGAACAGGAACAGGCGACCGGCTCGAAGATCGACACGGCCCTGTCGGTGGGTACCGCAGTTCTGGGCGCCCTCTTTGGCCGCAAAGCCATATCTGTGTCTTCGGCCGGTCGGGTGTCGTCCGCCATGCGCAAAGCGGGCAACATGCAGCGCCAGTCAGGGGACGTGGAGCGGGCTACCGAGAGTGCGGATAAGCTGCGGGCTGAACTCGCCGATCTGGAGGCGCAGGTGCAGGCTGAAATCGCCGGCATCGGCGCCGGGTTCGACGCCCAGACGGAAACGCTGGAGGAGATCAGTGTCAGGCCGAAGGCCGCGGACGTGACCGTGCAATTCTGCGGGATCGGCTGGCTGGCGTTTTATGAAGACGGCCAGGGTAACCTGCGGAGCGCTTAGTCGGCCAGGCTGGCCGCAATCAGGCTAACCGCAACGAGGCTAATACGCGAAGGGAATTCCGTACAGCACTGAGGTCGTAAGGACCCACCAGGAACTCGCGAACTCGATATCCACCACCTCAGCTTCGACACGAATGTGCACGCGGTTGGACCCCCGAAAATCCAGACCGACACCCAGAATCAGGTCGTCACCATCCGTTTTGTTCGGCAGTGCAAGGGTTCCCAGGGTGTCCTCACTGTCCCACCGGATGACTCCCAGCTTGCCGAAAGCGGCCAATTCCTCGTTCAGCGGATAGCGGCCGATCAGGGACAGGTCATAACCCCAGGTTTTGATCCTCTCGCTGACGCTCCCGGGCCCGGAAGGAGCAGCAATCTGATCGCTGGCCGTGCCCAGATTGATGTACCCGGCTTCGACGCCCATGAACCTGCCATAGCGCAGCCCGAGGAACTGGCGGGTCGCGAGCTCCGAGTCTTCAAAGCCAGTCGCATCGACACTGAAACTCGAATAGCCAATGCCGGCGCCGCCATAGATCTCGCTCTCGGCCCACAGCTTCTGGGGGACACCAGTCAGGATCGGCAGGGCAAGCAGAGCCGTTATCAGGCGGGTCATGGCTGTCTCCAGGCTATCTCAAAGAAGCAGCCTAGCAGTTTCGCCGTACCCCGTCCGTGGGGGTTAGCGACTATATTGTGAGCCTATGCGCAAGGTGTTCTACGGCTGGTATGTGACGATCGCCTGTGGCCTCGGCCTGGCCTGTGGCCTGGCCAGCGTCATCACAGCCACGTTCTCGATTTTCCTGGGACCCCTGCGTGCCGAGTTCGGCTGGACTCCATCGCAGACCTTCTTAGGGCTGCTGCTGGTCACGGCGGCAGTGACGATTGCCGCTCCCTTTATCGGCTCCCTGGTGGATCGCTTCGGCGCGAAGCGCGTGATCCTCGTCGGCTTCCTGATGGAAGGCGCGGTGATCGCGTCGTTTGCGACACAGACGGAATCGCTGCCGACGTTCTACGCCCGCTATATTGCCCTCGCCATCCTCGGGCTGGGCACCACACACGTCGCCTTTGCGCGGGTCATTTCCGTGTGGTTCGACAGGCGGCGTGGCCTGGCGCTCGGTATGGCACTTGCGGGCCTCGGTGTCGGCGGCATCATCTGGCCGCTGTTGTCTCAGTGGGCGATCACGGCGTACGGGTGGCGCACGGCCTATGTCATCGTCGCACTGGCGGTGGCGACGGTGGGCATCCTGTCCATCGGCCTCGTCGTACGGGAATCACCAGAGTCGATGGGCCTGCTCCCGGACGGTGACGAGCGGCCCCCGATGAACGCCTCGGTGCCGGCGAAACCCGCAACCCAGACCGGCTTTACGCTAGCCGAAACCATGCGTAAGCCGCATTTCTGGCTGATGCTCGGCGCCTTCCTGCTGATCGGCGTCGCCGTACAGAGCCTGATACTGCACCTGGTGCCGATGCTTTCGCTGCGGGGCGTGGAGCCGATGCGCGCTGCTCAGGCCCAGTCGCTGGTGGCCGCGGCGCTGATCGTCGGCCGGCTGGCCGCCGGCATGCTGATGGACCGCTTCTTTGCGCCACGCGTGGCGATCGCATTTCTGGTCGGGCCGATTGTCGGGATCATCCTGCTGGCGTCCGGCGCCAGCGGCACAGCGGCGTTCCTGGCGGGCATGCTGACCGGACTCGCCGCCGGCGCTGAAGTGGACGTGACGGCGTTCCTCGCAAGCCGCTATTTTGGCCTGAAGTACTTCAGCCGAACGTACGCCTGGTTCTACAGTGCTTACTCGGCTGGCGCAGGACTGGGGCCCCTCATTACCGCCCAGGCCGTGGAACGCTACGGCGACTACACGGAGATCCTGTACGTGCACGCGGGGCTGCTGATTCTTGCGGCGCTGATGCTGACGCGCCTGAAAGCCTTCCCTAAATCATTCCCGCAAGATGCTCCCGTAGGAGCGCCTTCAGGCGCGACCCCGTCCCCTGAAAAAAAACCGGCCGATCGCGCCTGAAGGCGCTCCTACCGGCGCTCCTGCGGGCGGTCCCGCGGGCGGTCCTACTGCCGGACCGGGTGCTTCTGGAGTTTGCGTTGTAGCGTACGCCGGTGAATGCCGAGCGAGCGGGCCGTTGCGGAGATATTGCCCTGGTTCTCCGTCAGCACCCGCTGGATGTGCTCCCACTCCACACGCTTCACGGATAACGGACGGGCCGTCAGTGGCAGTGATTTCAGTGGTTGCGCATCGGGCGCCATCAGTGCGGCAACGATCGCCTCGATGTCGGCGGGCTTCGTGAGGTACTGGCTGGCGCCCAGCTTGACGGCTTCCACCGCTGTGGCAATGCTGCCATAGCCCGTCAGCACCACCGTCCGCGCCGGGCGTGGCCCCCTGGTCAATAGCGGGATCAGCGTCAGGCCCGACCCCAAGCCAATACGCAAGTCGACCACTGCAAGCTCGGGCGGCGACGCCGCGATGCAGGCAGTCGCCTGTTCGCAGGTCAACGCTATAGTCACATCGAAGCCACGGCGGCGCAGGGCCGTGGCCAGCACGTCGCTGAATACCGGATCATCCTCCACGACCAGCGTTTTCAAGCGGCATTCTCCAGGTAGCCGACGTGCGGCAGCCGCAACGAGACCGTGGTGCCACCCTCATGGTTATCCACCACCTCAAGACTACCGCCTGCCTGCGTCAGGGCCGCGTGGGAGAGAAAAAGCCCAAGGCCAAGCCCGCCCTCCTTGCTCGAGATCCCCGGTCGTTCCAGCGCGCCGGGCTTGAGCCCCCCACCATGATCGACAACGGCAATGGTGAGGGTGGTGGCGTCCCAGGAGCACAGCAGGCGAACGTACTGGGGAGACACGTCAACCGCGTTGTGCAGCACATTCAGCAGTGCCTGGCGGATCGTTCGCTCGACGACTATCAGGGGTTGCGGACCGGCCTGGCCGGCTGGTTGCAGCAGGACACTGCTGCCGGGCCGGAGCCGGACCACCTCAGCCACCATCTGCCGCATGAAGCTGTCCAGAGCGAGGCGCTCTGCCGACTCCGCACGGGCAGCGCCCGCCGATGCCGAAATCACCGAGAGCGCCTCCTTGCACCGCGTGATCTGTTCCCGAAGTATGGCGAGATCCTTATGCAGCGCCGGATAGCCCGCCCGGGGATACTCGCGGAGAATTTCGCCCGTAACCACGGCCATCGTTGCCAGCGGCGTGCTCAGTTCATGGGCGGCGCCAGCTGCGAGTGTCGCGACGGCCACTACACGCTCGTCCCGCAGCGCCGACTCCCGCAGCCGCGCCAGGTAGCGATCACGCTCCCGAACCGTGGCGGCCATGGCCGAGACGAACGTAGCGATCAGGACACTCAGCACCATGAAGCCCAGCCACATGCCCGCCGAGTGCAGGTCCATGGCCGATTTGCTATGCATGTTGATGAACTCGGGAACTTCCACCCGCCAGAGCATCAGCAACGTGTAACTGCAGGCGCTGATGGCGGCAATGGCCCAGGTATAGATCTGTGGCAAGGCTGCCGCGGAGATGATCATGGGCAGCAGAAAGAAGTAGACGAATGGGTTTGACGCACCACCGGTGTAATAGAGAATGCTCGTGAGCGCGAACAGGTCCACGAGCAGCTGGATGAAGAATTCCCGGTCGGAGACCGGCAGCGCCTCCTTGTGGCGGCGCCACACCCAGAAATTGAAAATCGCAAGGCCGCCCACGATGAGCAGTAACTGCAGGGCGGGAATCGGCAGCTGGTAGATCTGCCTGGCAAGTAACAGGCATAACGCTGAACCGGGCACCGCGATCATCCGGATCCAGATCAGGCGCCGGACATTGAGGACGGCCGGCGGATCCGACGTCGGCGCAGGAGTGATCTTTGCAGTGACAGGACTCATGCAGCTCGTCCAGGTAAATGGCTTCAGGTGTCAATTCTAGGCGTCATCCTGCCCAAAAAACCGGTAGAGGCGTCCGTAGGAGCTCCTGCAGGAAGATCGAGCCGCGCGACAAGGCCGGGCCGGTTGTCCTCCAGACGGAGGCTGCCACCGTGGAGGCGCGCCACAGCAGCCGCAAGATTCAGGCCGAGGCCGGAGCCGTCGCGCGGCGGTGCGTTGCTCAGGCGCACGAAGGGTTCGACAGCCCGGGTGCGTTCGTCAGCGGGAATGCCCGGCCCGGAATCGGCGACCGAGATGACAACACGCCCCCCGGACGCGCCGGTTCGCAGTTCGACCCGGCCACCGGCCGGCGTAAACTTGAGCGCGTTGTCGATCAGGTTGGCAACGGCCTGCGCCAGCAGCTGGCGGTGACCGAGTACGAAGTGGCCCGGGGCGCAGGAGACGGTTAGTGCGATGCCCTGTTGCTCGGCCTGGGGTTGATAAAGCTCACCGAGCTCGCCCAGCATGGTGTCCAGTCCAACCGGCTCCGGCCTGGCCCCAACTGTCCCGCTTTCAGCCTCTGCAATCTGCAGCAGGGCCGTCAGTACGCGTTGCATGTGGTCAACATCGCGCAGGAGCATTTCCATCGTGTCCCGCGGAGCACCGTCTGCCAGACCGTCCTCATCGGCGATCTTGAGCGCCTCCTCCATGCGCAAGCGCATCCGGTGCATCGGGCTGCGCAGATCGTGAGCAGCGCTGTGCAGGGCGGTCCGGAGGATTTCCGTGGTTCTGGAGAGCCGCGCGAGGAGCCCGTTCACTTCGCCCGCCAGTGCATCAAACTCGTCATCGTCACCGGCGAGTGGCAGGCGACCCGCCAGATTCCCGGCGACGATTTCCTTGCAGCTGCGGCTCACGGCCTCCACGCGGGCCAGAATGCGCTGGCTTTGCCGGTAGCCAATGCCGAGGGCGAGCAGTGTCACCAGCAACGTGCCGATGCCAGCCGCGACGGCAAACCGCTGCCCGAGAGCCCGCCGGTCGCTCAGATCAGTGCCGACCAGCAGGCGCAATCCGGGTCCGGGTTGCATGACCATGGCGCGTACCGTCCGGCCGGTTTGGCGACCGCCTTCGCGCAGTTCGATCTCGAACTCCACCCACGGTCCCTCACCTCCGCTCATCACTGGCCAGGCGGGCAGATTGCCGGCAATCACGAAGCCTTCGCTGTCGGTCAGGAGATAGACTGCATTGATCCGACTGAAGGTGCTGGCCCGCAAATCCAGCTCGCCAACGATACCCCGCGTGCCACTGCGGCCGTAGGCCTCCAGGATTCCGAGCGCATCGCGCTCGATGACCGTGTCCACTTCGGTATTGATGAAGCGCGTGGTCAGCAGGTAGATGGCAAAGACCAGGGCAACGAGCGCCGCT
Organism: Gammaproteobacteria bacterium; assembly: GCA_031395645.1. Taxonomy (GTDB): domain Bacteria; phylum Pseudomonadota; class Gammaproteobacteria; order Steroidobacterales; genus SHZI01. The sequence goes on from JANNJM010000066.1 coordinate 57,010, forward strand.
GCAAAGCTGGCTGCATAGACTACCGACAGGCGCAGCGCAGAGGTGCGCATGTCAGTCCGCCCGCACGGTATAGCCGGCACCGCGCACGGTGTGAATAAGAGGCCGGTCGAAGCCCTTGTCCACTGCCTGGCGCAGCCGGCTCAGGTGCACGTCGATCACGTTGGTCTGCGGATCGAAATGCAGATCCCAGACGCCCTCGAGCAGCATGGTGCGCGTGACCACCTGCCCGGCCCGGCGAAGCAGGTACTCGAATAACTTGAATTCCCGGGCCGTCAACTCGATGCGCCGTCCCGCGCGCATAACCGTCCGGGCCAGAACGTCCATCTCGAGATCCGCGAGACGCAGCTTCATCTCTGGCGCGGGCGCCACCTGGCCCCGCCGCAGCAGCGCTTCAATGCGCGCCAGCAATTCGGACAACGCAAACGGCTTGGTCAGGTAGTCGTCGCCGCCCGCCCGCAAACCCTCGACCCGGTGATCCACGGACCCGAGGGCGGAGAGAATGAGGACGGGGGTGTGGTTGCCCTGCTTGCGCAGGATTTCGACGATCGTCAGTCCGTCGAGGTATGGCAGCATCCGGTCTGCCACGATGCCATCGTAGACGTGCTCTGTCGCCTGAAACAGTCCGTCGCGGCCGTCCGCGGCGTGATCCACCCGGTAACCTGCTTCAGTCAGCGCCTTGACGAGATACCCGGCGGCATCCCTGTCGTCTTCTATCAGCAGCAGATTCATCACTGAATCGTAGCAGCTGCCGCTCTCCCATTGACCGCGGCGGCGATGTACTCAGCCTGCGATCGTCAACGGCAGAAACAGCCGGGCCTCGTTCCGCTGGATCAGTAGTGGCACCGGCTTGCCCTTGGGCAGATTCCTGGCGAGACCAGCCAACTCCTGCGGGCTACCCACCAACTCGTCTCCCACCTGGAGAATGATGTCGCCGGTATTTATGCCGGCGCGCGCCGCCGGCCCGGCAGCGACTCCAACCACCAGGACGCCACCCTTCTCGATTCCAGCCTGCTCCCGCTGCTCCGCCGTGAGCGCCGCCACCTGTACGTTCAGGATGCCGGGCTTCTGGTTCTGCTCTTCATTGACGGCGACTACTTCGTCTTCTGCCGGTTTGAGTTGCGCGACGGTGACCTTGATTTCACGCAGCTTCTTGTCGCGCCACACCTTCAGCGCCACCTCGGTTCCCGGCCTGGTTTCACCGACCATCGGGGGCAGATCCGCGGACTGGCTGATCGGGCGGCCATTGAATTCGATGATCACGTCGCCCGGCTTGAGTCCGGCCTTGCTCGCGGGCCCGGTCCTGTCCACCTGGCCGACCAGTGCACCGGCCGGCTTATCGAGCCCGAAGGACTTCGCGAGTTCCCCGTTCAGGCTCTGGATACCGACACCCAGCCAGCCCCGATCCACACGACCGCCGGTGGCCAGTTGCCGCGCAACGCTCGTTGCGGTGTTGATCGGGATCGCAAAAGACAGCCCCATGTAGCCGCCACTGCGGCTGTAGATCTGGGAATTGATACCTACGACTTCACCACGGGTGTTGAACAACGGGCCCCCGGAATTGCCGGGATTGACGGCCACGTCGGTCTGAATGAACGGCACGTAGTTGCCATCAGGCAGGCTGCGGCCCAGGGCACTGACGATACCCTGGGTCGCCGTATGCTCCAGGCCAAAGGGTGAGCCAATGGCCAGCACCCAGTCGCCCACTTCGAGTTGGGAGGAATCGCCAACCTGCACAAAGGGCAACCCCTCGGCATCGATCCTGAGCAGGGCCACATCTGACGCCTTATCGAGACCAATGAGCTTTGCAACCTTTTCGGAATTGTCGGCCAGCTTCACGAGGATTTCATCCGCCCCATCGACGACGTGGGCGTTGGTCAGGATCTCGCCATTTGCGGAAATAATGAAGCCCGAGCCAAGCGAATTCGCTTCGCGCGATTCAGGCATAGACCGGGGATCCGGCATGCCGCGGAACTGCCGGAACAACTCTTCCATGGCCGGGGGCATCCCAGGCGGCATTCCGTGCCTGCCCGCCCCCGCCTGCACCTGCTGCTTGGTGCTGATGTTCACGACGCTCGCCTGATTGCGCTTGATGATCGCCTTGAAGTTCGGGAGGCCGGGCAGCGGGTCTGATACCGGTGCCGCGATGACCGGGGGCGCCGCGGCGACGGACGCGACCTGGGCGGGTTGCGTGCTGCCGGAGCGGGCCGTTTCGGAAAGGGCACTGCCGAGCATTACGGCGGCCATAACGGCGACGAGCACCAGAGGGACTTGGTAGCGCATGGGTGTGATCCTGAGATTTCCGTTAAGGGAGTGATAATCGGCAGAGGTTGTTCGCGGGCCCGGGCGTTGGCCCGGTTCGTGACACCGGCGAGCGGCGGGGCCGTCATCGCCTGATCCAGAGGGGGAACAAGGTTCAGGTCGCGTCGTGCCCACTCGCCCGCCGGTGCCACTAGGTACGCCAATCAAAGTCCAAGTCATCACTGCACGCTGTGCCTTTAGAGGGGGTGACTCGCCAGGGCACGGCTGAATACTGGGCCGGCTCCCATCGCGGCAGCGTTGCAGACAACTTAAGATTTCTTAATTAGCGTCCCGATTGAGGGTGGCAAAGCGGTCCCGCCAGGCTCCGGCCGGCAAGCTGGCATCGTTAATGAGCTCAAATGTGACGTTGTGCGCTGCAGGCTGCCGCAGGCTTTCGATCAGCACGAGCGCCAGATCGTCCCGGGACAATGTACTGCGCACGAGGGGGCGCCAGATATCGCCCTGTTCAAAACGCAGGCCCTTCTGGCCCGCGGGTTCATTCACGAGGCCACCCGGCCGAACGATGGTGTAGGTGAGGCCGCTCGCGCGCAGGTACTCCTCGCCCTTGAAACGCCAGCCCAGTGCACCCTTGGTCGCTTTATTGAAGGGGTGTGCGGGATCAGTCACACCGATCGCTGTGAGCAGCACGAACTGCTCGACTTTCGCCCGCACGGCCGCGTCGACCAGGTTCCGCACTCCGCGGTAGTCCACGAACTCGGCACTGTTGTCGTCGCCCACGGTGTTGGCGCCGATCACGCTGATCACGAGGTCCACGCCGCGCATGGCAGCCGCTACCTGCGCAGTGTCCCGCACGTCGCATTCGACCCAGTCGACGGCGGCGTACTCATCGCCGAGCCGCTTGACGGCCTCTGCGCGGCTGCGCGTCATGGCGCGGAAACGCAAGCCGTCAGCGCGCAAGTGCTGGACGACGTAGCGCCCCGCGCGACCGGAGGCGCCAGCCACGAGGATGGTCTTAAGCTGCAGATCCGCTGAGGAGTGCGTGGCGCAGCCGGCGAACAGGCTGCACATGAAAACCGCCAGCAGTAACCAGCATGTGCGCACGGTCAGCCCCCGAACACGGCAATGCCGGCGAGCGACCGGAACGGCGCGGTGAAGCCCGTATCCATTTGTTGCACGATTTTCCCGGCGTTGAGATCGATGCGCGCAGCAACGCCGGTCCACACGTTGGCGGCCAGGGCGTAGCGGGGGTCCACGTCCGGCGTGACCTGGGCCCAGCCGTAGCCTGGCAATGGAATGTGCTGGACGACTTTGCCCGCTTCGTCGTACACGGCGAGGCCATCGGCCACGGTGCAGAGCAGACGCCCGTCCGGCAGGTACGCCACGGCAATGAACCAGCGCTTGTCGGTGCGATCGTAGGGATCGGCGTCGGGATAGCCGGTCAGATCGGGCAACTGGCGACCGGTGCCGCGGACATCAAAACGCATAAGCCGTCGGGCCGTTTCCGTCGTGTACGTGATGAACTCACCGGACGGGTGCAGCGCTGAGTGGGTGACGCCCTTGAAGCGGGTCGGCTCGGGCGCGTTGTCGGCCGGAAAGTCCTGTAGCAGCGTCAGTTCCGGGCTGTACTTGTAGATGTGGCCTGCGCCGAGCGTGCCGTCGGAAAGGAGCTTGGCCGTGGTGCCCTTCCAGATTTCCCGGCCGATGAAATACTCGCCGAAGTAGTGATTGCCGGCCCGGTCCCAGTTGACGCTGCCGAAGGAGCGGCCGGAGTCCCAGGGTGGTAACTCCCTGGCATCGGGAGTGGCCCGGACGGCGATGTGATCGTGGCAGTCGAAGCCCCAGAGGGTACCGTCGGGCGCGAACGTGCAACCGACGATGAAGTAGCGGGTTCCGGTCGTGTACCACGTGCCCTTCGCGATCCAGTGTTTGTCGAACTGGAGGATTCGCCCCTCGCCCATGTGATCGTCATTGGGGTCGTTGAGATAGGTGCAGCCCAGAAAAATGTCACCTTTTTCAAAGGGCTTCAGAGTTGAGGTTTTTTGCATTGCCGGGATTCCACGCGTTCGCTCACCAGCAACTAGTGTAGGAGCGCCTTCAGGCGCGAGCAATTCTGATCGCGCC
>JANNJM010000058.1:0-5170 GCA_031395645.1 Gammaproteobacteria bacterium
CGCCGCACTAGCGGCGAGTGGAACGGCGACGGCGAAGATTCTGCTCTTCATCGACGGTTGCTCTGGGTGGAAGGAACAGCGCGAACGGAGTCGAGACGGATTCGGTGTAACGCGACGGAGTCAGCAGCGAGCGACTCGGCGCCGGCCGGCACAGCCGCGCATGCCTGGCCTGAGTTCCAGTAATTAGGCATGTCCCCATTTACTCGCGGGTCTGGCCGGTGCCATGGACGACATACTTGTAGCTCGTCAGCTGCTCGGCGCCGACCGGCCCCCGCGCGTGGATGCGGCCCGTGGCGATGCCGATCTCAGCGCCCATGCCGAACTCACCGCCGTCGGCGAACTGCGTGGACGCGTTATGCAGCACGATGGCGCTGTCGAGGTCGTGCAGGAAGCGCGCAACCGCCGTGGGGTCGCTCGCGATGATCGATTCCGTGTGGGCGGATCCGTAGGTGGTGATGTGGCGGATGGCCTCGTCCACGTCCGCCACGACCCGACAGGCGAGGATGGCGTCCAGGTACTCCGTGCGCCAGTCGTCCTCAGTGGCCGGTTTGACTCGACTGTCCAGGCGACACAGTTCCGCATCGCCCCGCAACTCGCAGCCGGCCGCAACCAGTGCATCCGCAATCGGCCGCCAGTGGGTTGCCAGGCAAGCCCGGTCGATCAGCAGCGTCTCCGCCGAACCACAGATGCCGGTACGCCGCATCTTGGCGTTGAGGGTAACGTCCCGTGCCATGGACACCTCGGCCGAGTGGTGCACGTAGACATGGCACAAGCCCTCAAGATGGCCGATGACCGGGACGCGCGCATCGGCCTGCACACGGGCGATCAGGCTCTTGCCACCGCGGGGCACAATGACGTCAACGAACTGCTGCATGTGGCCGAGCAGGTAGCCCACCGCATCGCGGCTGGCGGTCGGCACCATCTGGATCGCGGTGGCCGGCAGACCGCCGGCTTTCAGGCCCTCGGCCAGCGCTGCATGGATCGCCAGGCTCGAGTGATAACTCTCGGAACCGCCACGCAGGATCACCGCATTGCCGGATTTGAGGCACAACGCGCCCGCATCCGCCGTCACGTTCGGACGGCTCTCATAGATGATGCCGATCACACCGAGTGGCACGCGCACACGCTGGATGCGCAAGCCGTTCGGTCGCGTCCACTCGGCGATGACGTCGCCGATCGGGTCGGGCAGGGCCGCGATGTCTTCGAGACCCTTCGCCATGGCCTCGACACGCTTTGCATCCAGCAGCAGCCGGTCGAGCAATGCACCAGACAGCTGGCGAGTTCTGGCGCCAGCCATATCCAGCGCATTGGCGGCGAGGATGTCGGCGCTCCGCGCACGGATGGCCGCGGCGGCTGCCTTAAGCGCGCGGGTCTTCTGGTCTGCAGTAACACGCGCAAGCGCAACCGCCGCCTCGCGGGCCTGCCTTCCGAGGCAGTCCATGGTCGCCGCCAGGTCCGGGGAATCGACGTTCGTCGCAGTGGCTTGCATGGTCAGGCGTCCAGCAGTGCGAGGTTGTCCCGATGGATCAACTCGTCCCGGCCACTGTACCCGAGGAGTCCCGGCAACTCGTCACTGCGCCGGCCGCGAATACGACGGGCCTCTTCGCTGGAATAGGCCGTAAGGCCCCTGCCGAGATCCCGGCCGGCCTGGCCGCGAATGGTCACCGCGTCGCCGGCCTGGAAATCCCCGGTGATCTCGACGATGCCAACCGGCAGCAGGCTGCTGCCGGCGCGCAATGCCTGCTCCGCGCCCGCATCCACGGTGACACTGCCGCGGGGCACGAGGGTGCCCGCGATCCACTGCTTGCGCGCCTGGCGGGGCGTGCGCCCGGGCAGGAACCAGGTGCAATTCGCGCCGTCCTCGATGGCCTTCAGCGGGTACAATCGTGTGCCGTTCGCGATCACCGTGGCACAGCCGGCGTTCATGCAGATGCGGGCGGCAGCCAGCTTGGTGATCATGCCGCCGGAACCAAACTCCGTGGCCGACGCGCCGGCGAGCGCCTCGATTTCCGGGGTCAACTCGCGCACTTCCGGAATCAGCCGGGCGTCCGGTTTGACGCGGGGGTCAGCATCGTAAAGGCCGTCCACGTCGGAAAGCAGTACGAGGACGTCCGAACTGGTCATCTCGGCCACCCGGGCCCCGAGGCGGTCGTTGTCGCCGTAGCGGATCTCCTGAGTGGCAACCGTGTCATTCTCGTTGATCACGGGAATCACGTTCAGCCGGAGCAGGGTTTCGAGCGTGTTGCGTGCGTTCAGGTAGCGCCGCCGGCTCTCGGTGTCCTCCAGTGTGAGCAGCACCTGCGCGATGCGGATGCCGCGGACCTCGAGCAGGTCCTGATAGGCATGGGCGAGCAGGATCTGGCCGGCGGCAGCCGCGGCCTGCGCCTCTTCCAGCCGGCGGTTGCCCCGCGACAGTCCCAGGTACGGCCGACCGAGCGCAATGGCACCGGACGAGACGACCAGCACCTGCTGGCCGCGCCCTTGCAGGCGCGCGAGTTCGTCGGCGACGGATTCGAGCCAGGCGCGGTTGAGCTTGCCGGTAGCATTGTCGACCAGCAGCGAGGACCCGATCTTGAGGACCAGCCGGGCGGCCCCCTGGATTGAGGAGCCGGGTAACGCCAGGTTGGGAAGCGCGGCCATGAGCGCCCGCGTCAGGAGGCGGCGGTGAGTACCGGTACCACACCCCGGGACACCGCCAGCGGTCCGCTGCGCACGACGGCAAGGATGTCGCCATGGCCTGCGGCCCGGCTGATAAACGTGTCGAGCCGGTTGGCTGCGCCGGTGAGTTCGAGTGTGTAGCTGTCTTCCCCGTCGTCGAGGACCCGCGCTCCTTCGTGTTTCGCCAGTTCGCGGATACGTTCGAGGCCGTCGTCGTGGAGCTTGAGCTTCAGCAGCAGCAGTTCACGCTCGATATGGTCGCCCTGCGTCATGTCCACGGTATTCACCACGTCCACCAGCTTGAGGAGCTGCAGGTTGATCTGCCCGATGACGTGGTCGGACCCGAGCGTCACCAGTGTGAGCCGGGAAACCTGGGGATCCTCGGTCGGCGCGACGCTCAGGGACTCGATGTTGTAGCCGCGGGTCGCGAAGAGGGAGGCCACGCGGGCAAGAGCGCCGGCTTCGTTCTGCAGCAGTATGGAAATGATGTGGCGCATAAGAACCCGGAATATTCGCCCAGTTCAAAGTCTATTGCAATGCGAGAGTAGTTCGTTGAAACTCGGGGAAAATCGCCTTGCAGTCCGGAACCTATGACCCCGCGCGCGCTACCTGTCGAAACCCCTCCCCACCCGCTCGCCGGCAAACGGATGACCGGTGCCGAGATGATCGTGCAGGTCCTCGTGGACCAGGGCGTGCGAACCATCTTCGGCTACAGCGGCGGCGCGATCCTGCCCACCTACGATGCGGTGTTTCGCTACAACGACGAGCACCGGGACGCGGCTGGCAACGCCCCGATTCCCCTGATCGTGCCTGCCAACGAGCAGGGTGCGGGCTTCATGGCGGCAGGTTATGCCCGGGCCAGCGGCCGGGTCGGCGTCTGTATGGTGACTTCAGGCCCTGGCGCGACCAACACGGTCACGCCGGTGCGCGACTCGATGGCCGATTCCGTGCCGATCGTCGTCATCTGTGGCCAGGTGCCGACGGGCGTGATCGGCACCGACGCGTTCCAGGAAGCTCCGGTCTCGGCCATCATGGGTTCGGTTGCAAAGCACGTGTTTCTCGTCACCAATCCGGATCGGCTCGAAGCCACGATCCGCACGGCATTCGAGATCGCGGCCACCGGCCGCCCGGGCCCCGTCGTCATCGATATTCCAAAGGACGTGCAGAACTGGGTTGGTGAATTCCAGGGAGCCGGGCTGCTGCCCATCGATGCCTACCGGCAACGGGTGGATGCACTGGTGGCCAGCGAGATCTCGGCAAGCGCGGCCAAGGCCTTCTTCGACATGCTACGGGCATCCAGCCGGCCGCTGATCTACGCGGGCGGTGGCGTGGTGAACGCCAATGCCTCCGAGGCCTTGCGCCGCTTCGTACAACGCTTCCGGATTCCGGTAACCACCACCCTGATGGGTATCGGCGCCTGTGACACGACCGACCCGCTCTCCCTGCAGATGCTTGGCATGCACGGCACGCCTGCCGCCAACTATGCAGTGGAAGACTGCGACTTCCTGATTGCGATCGGCTCGCGCTTTGATGATCGCGTGGCCGCAGTGCCGGACAAGTTCGCGCCCAGGGCGAAAAGAATCGCCCACTTCGACGTGGATCCCTGCGAGATCGGCAAGGTCAAGGCGGCACACTGGCACAACGTGGGCGTACTCGACCGGGACTTAAGTCAGCTCATCGCCTGGGCCGACCGCCACAAGTTCACGACTGACTTCAGCGCGTGGCACCGGGAAGTGGCGGAACTGAAGCGCACGTTCGCGATGAACTACGACCGGAAGAGCCCGCTGATCCAGCCGAACTACGTGATCGAGGAAATTAACCGGCACACGCGCGGCGAGGCGATCATCACCACCGGCGTAGGCCAGCACCAGATGTGGTCAGCCCAGTATTTTGACTTTCGCCAGCCACGGCTGTGGCTGACGTCCGGCAGCATGGGCACGATGGGTTTCGGCTTGCCAGCTGCCATCGGGGCCCAGTTCGCGCACCCGGAGCGGCTGGTCATCGACATCGACGGCGATGCCAGCATCCGCATGAACCTGGGCGAACTGGAAACGGTAACGACCTACCAGCTGCCTATCAAGGTGGTGGTCCTGAACAACTTCGGCGACGGCATGGTGAAGCAGTGGCAGAAGCTCTACTACCAGGGCCGCCTGTCCGCTACCGACAAATCCCTGCATCGCAAGGACTTCGTGAAGGCGGCCCAGGCGGATGGCTTCGACTACGCTGTGCGGCTCGACCGCAAGGCCGATGTGCCGCGCGTGATCGAGGAATTCATCCGGTTCAGGGGACCGGCCTTTCTCGAAGTCCTCATCGACACCGACGCCTGCGTCTACCCGATGGTCGGCCCTGGCATGGCCTACGACCAGATGATCACCGGCGATTTCATTCCGAGCCGGACGAGGAACCAGGACCCGGGCACGCCGGGTGACAACTCGATGTTTTGAGCGGTAGTGGCTGTCGGAGCGCCTTCAGGCGCGACCGCCGCGGTCAAAGTAGCGGTTGGTCGCGCCTG